>JAZKBB010000024.1:17418-66490 GCA_040388865.1 Pseudomonadota bacterium
TCGCCGGCGCCGCGACCAGCGCACGGAACAGGTCTCGGCGGTCGAACCTCACAAGCGGTCATCCATCGCGCAGAGTTGCGGGCGAAGCGGCCCTTCAACGGTCACGCCCTTTGCGTCGAACAGAACGTGCTGTTTTTTCTGCGTGGTGAATTTGGGCCAGTTCGGAAGTCGGGCCCCGTTGGGATCGCCTGTCCGGATGAAATCGAGCCAATAAGGCTTTAGCGATAGCCCGGGAGCGAAGCTCAAATCGCCGAATGCATAACCGATCTCGGCCGCGTGCGAGGTCTTCCCGCCGTTCGGCGCCGCGTCGAACTCATAGCGCCAGACCGGAGCGCCGTTGCCCGCGAGAAGCTGCGCGAGATGCTCGGCGGGGCAGCGGAAGGCGGCGTCGGTGCCGATCTGTTCATCGAGGCTGCCGAGGCGCGGATCGCTTGGCGGGTTCGGCTCGTCGGCATGATAATAAGCGCGGGCCGCTTCGGCATTGGTTCCAAAGGCGGCCGCGATCTCTTCATCCCGATGCTGGCGATCGGCGCCGAACTCGATCTTATTGGTGCCGACGATCACCGGCCGGGGCGGAGCCTGCTCGAGCAGCGCACGCGGATCGTTCGGGAACACCTTGCCGTCGACGGTGGTCCGCAGCCACACGGCGGAATCGGATCCGGCACCGTAATCGTGGAGCTTGAGATCGACGGCGAGGAGCGCCGGAACGGACATTTTGCGCATCGTCGCGATGCTTCCGCCAGCCTTGACCAAATCGTCAGCCTGGATGCCGAGCCGCTCGGCGTCCTTGAGCGACCGGAACGTCATGCCGAAGCCTGGAGTCCCGCTTTCCATGATCGCCTTTTCGAACAGCCCGCGCGCGGCCGGGGCGGCGAGCAGCAGGCTCACGTCCTGCGATCCCGCCGACTCGCCGGCGATGGTGACATTGTTCGGATCGCCGCCGAACTTCGCGATGTTGTCATGGACCCAGCGAAGAGCCGCGAGCTGGTCCATGATCCCGTAATTGCCCGACGCGCCCTGCTCGGCCGTAAGCGCCGGGTGCGACAGGAAACCGAAGATGCCGAGACGATAGCGGACACCGACGATCACTACCTGCTTTCCGACGTCGGAGAGGACGATGTCATTGGGACCGCCGGCGCGATTGCTCCCGCCATGGATCCACACGAGCACGGGCGACTTGCCGCTCATCGAGGGCGTCCGCACGTCGAGCGTGAGGCAGTCCTCCTTTCCGATGGCATAGTCGGAATAGTTCCAGCCCTGGTCGTTTTGAACGCAGGACGCTGGCTGCGCGGTTGCCTCACGAACTCCCTTCCACGCGATCACGGGTTGCGGGGGCCTCCAGCGAAGATCGTCGACGGGCGGCGCGGCGAAGGGGATACCGCGAAAAAGGAAGCTGCCGTTCCAGGTCGACCCGTGGATCGCGCCTCCATTGACCGGAACGACCTGCGCAACCGCGAGCGCGGAGCCGAGCAAAGCGAAAGCGGATATCACGCCCGAAAACAGTCTGAACATGAGCGAGAGTTAGCGCTAACGGCGCTGCTTGTGCGACCCCTTTTTCGCTGCCAGTCTGCGGCGCCTATTCGAAGGGGATTGCGCGTGCAGCAAAGGACCAGGGCCGGCGTTACCGGCGCCTTCATTATCGTCACCTGCCTGTTCTTCGCGTGGGGCTTCATTACGGCCCTCAACGATCCCCTCGTCGCGGCTGTGAAGGGCATTTTTACCCTGAGTCGGTTCGAAGCGCAGTTCATCGCTTTCGCCTTCTTCATTGCTTACGGCTTGATTTCCTTCCCGGCGGCAGCGCTGCTGTCGCGCACCAAGGCGATGTCCTCGATCGTGATGGCGCTGGTGACGATGATCGTGGGCTGCGTGATCATCCTTGTAGCGGCGAATGTCGCGGTGTTTCCACTAGTGCTCGTCGGCCTTTTCGTCCTCGCTAGCGGAATCACGATTCTTCAGGTGGCCGCCAACCCCCTGGTCGCTGCTTTGGGCGACCCACGGTACAGCCACTTCCGGCTGACATTCAGCCAAACCTTCAATTCCCTTGCGACCTTCATTGCACCAATCCTCGGCGCGCACCTGTTCCTCAAGGGAGTGGAAGTGAAGGAGGGAACGGTGATCACGCCCGCCGTGCGCGCCGCCGCGCTGGGGGGCATCAACACGGCTTATCTGTGGCTGTGTGGAATCATTGCTGTCCTGACAATTTTCATGTTCCTGTCGCGCCGGACCGTGAGCTCGGCGGTCGGCGAGGAATCGCGCAGCACCGGCCAGGGCATCGGGACGCTGATCAGCGATGCGCTGAGCTCGCGCTGGGCGATGTTCGGCGGCGCAGCGATCTTCCTCTACGTCGGCGCTGAAGTCGCGATCGGCACGCAAATGACCGCGTTCCTCAACGATAATGCCATCTGGGGTCTTTCCGACACGCCTTTCCACGTGCCGCTGCTAGGCGCAGCGATGGGCAGCGACGGCGTCCATGGCGTCTCCGTTGAAGAGGCGGGCAAGGCCGTAGGCTTCTACTGGGGCGGGGCGATGGTGGGCCGTGCACTTGGATCGCTGTTGCTGGCGCGGTTCGAAGCGCCGAAGCTTCTGGCGACATTCACCGCCATCGCTTGTGCGATGTGCCTGTACGTCGCTGGCGTTGGGGGCGTGTCCGGTGGGTTCGTCGCGCTTTCCATCGGCCTGTTCAACTCGATCATGTTCCCGGTCATATTCACGATCACGCTCGAGCGGTCATCGGCAAGCGCCGAAGCGACCTCTGGCCTGTTGTGCACGGCCATTGTCGGCGGCGCGCTAATCCCGCTGCTGGTCGGTAAGGTCTCCGAATTCACGAGCTACCATGCGGCGCTTATCGTGCCGGCGATCTGCTACGCAGTCCTTTGCCTGTTCGCCATTTCAGCTCGACGGGCCAGCGTGCATCTGCGCGACGAGCCGGCGGTCGCCACAATTCACTGAACGGCGGCGATCCGCCGTTCGATGAATTCGCTCGCCAGGGGGAGGCGCTTGGCGGCGCTCTCATAAGCGCGCTTGAGCTCGGCCATCGCGCGCAGCACGTCAGCCTCCGGGAGTGCCGTCGCCAGCGGATCGCACGCGGCCGGAATGATACCCTGTCCGAGCATCACCGCAGCCCAGCTGGGGATGTCGAACAGTTCGTCGTCGTAACGGAACACATGCCCGTGCTCGCGGAACAGCTCGATCTTGTGTCGGAGGGTATCCGGCAAGTTCATCGAGCGCACCTGGCGCCAGAACGGCTCCTCCCTATTGTTGGCTAGATAATGAAAGATAATGAAGTCGCGCACCGGCTCGTAACTGTTGACCATATGCCGGTTGTATTCGGCGCGCTCGACAGGGCTGATGCCGCGGCTTGGGAACAGCCCGAGCAACTTCTGTATGCCGTGCTGGATCAGGTGGATGCTGGTCGACTCCAGCGGCTCAAGGAAGCCCGATGAAAGCCCGATCGCGACCACGTTCGCTTCCCATGATTTCGTTCGTCGGCCTGCCGTGAATCGGAGCCGCCGGGGTTCGGCGATTGCCGGCGCGTCGAGTGTACTAACGAGGATTCGCTCGGCCTCGTCGTCATCCATGGATGCGCTGCAATAGACGTGGCCGTTACCGGTCCGGTGCTGGAGCGGGATGCGCCACTGCCACCCAGCGCTGTGTGCCGTTGAGCGCGTGTACGGCAACAGGGGGGTCGTGCGCTCTGAACCCACCGTCACGGCCCGATCGCATGGGAGCCAATGCGACCAGTCTTCGAACGGCACTTCCAGCTGTTGTCCCAGCAGCAGGCTGCGAAAGCCCGAGCAGTCGATGAACAGATCGCCGCGCACTCGGCGGTCATCTTCGAGCCGGACTGCGGTGATGAAGCCGCTTTCTCCGTCCTGCTCCGTCCCGATAATCTTGCCCTCGATACGTTCCGCCCCGTGCGCCTCGGCATATCGGCGCAGAAACTGTCCGTAGGCGCTCGCGTCGAAATGAAATGCGTAGGCGAGTTGCGACAGCGGGTCCGCCGGATCGGGGGACGGATGACTAAAGCGATGATCGGCCGCGGCAACTGCGGACATCGAATATCCGGCGAGCGCGCCGACCGAAGCATTGGATCGGTTCGCCAACCACAGCTGGTAGAAGGGTACACCGTTGAGCGGCCGGCCGATCTGGCCGAACTGGTGGAAGTAGCGTTCGCCCTTGCGGGTCCAGTCGACGAATTCGATCCCGAGTTTATAGGTGGCGTGCGTCTCACGCAGGAACTCTGCCTCATCGAGCCCGAGCTGGAGATTGAATTCGAGAATCGGCGGGATCGTTCCTTCGCCCACCCCGACGGTGCCAATCGCCTCCGATTCGATGAGGACGATGCGGCGGCCGCTGCCGCCGAGGAAACGTGAGAGCGCCGCCGCGGTCATCCAGCCGGCGGTTCCGCCACCGACGACGACGATGCGTTTGATTGCTCCCTCTTCGGCCATGGCCGGTCACTAAGACGTTTCGGCGGTGCTTTGAAAGGGTGCGATCAGGGCTGGCGGTACGGAACCCAGTCCTGGAGGTTGCAGGACGGCCCGGCGATGATCGCTCCCGGCTCGCGCCCGCGGACGCGGTCGCCGCGGCAATATTGGTTGCCGGTCGCGGCCTCGACAATAATCGTGTTCGTCTCGCCGATAGCCGGGCAGGGCGCCTTGAGGCGATTGACGTAAATCGTGCGACCGTAGCCATAGGCGAGAGTCTGCGCATTGAGGGCGTGAATGTTCTCTGCCGTGTTGGTCGAAATGCATGCCTGCGGGGGACCGGCAATGCGCCCCGCGAGCAATTCTACTGCGCCAGCGCCGGCCCCCGGCGTCACCGGCGGATTAGAGCAGCTTGTGATCATGGCCGTGGCGGCAATCAGCATCAAAGCGCGCATGGGGGACCTCCTGACGGTGGAACGCACGACAGTTGCCGACCGGTCCCTGGTGCAAGGAAGCCAGGGACCGTGTCGAAGTGAATCGCCTTATACCACGGAAGGTCGTGGCGCGGGGCGCTGCTTCCAGGCGGCAACGACAGATGAGATACGCTCTGCCAGTAAGCGATCGATGCATCGCGCCACCATTTCGCTTCGATGAGCTGACGCTGGAGCTTCGCCGCAGTTGCCGAATGGCGTTGCATGTCGACCGTTGGTGCGAGCGAAGCCCAGGTTCGGTTCATTGCCGCGACTTGCGCGACGCCGCGATCGTATCGGCGGACGAGCGCGTCCCATAACGTCTGGCCCGAGCGCATGCCGTAGGTCCAGGGCAGATGGTGGAACCAGAGGAGATCATCGTCGGAAACGCAGTGCAAATCGGCGAAGCAGCGGCCGACCTCCGGTGTATATTGGGCGACGGCATTGCTGCCGGTCGAAGTACGATCGAAGCCGATGCCCTCAGCGTCCGCACGATTGTAATACGTCGGGTTCCACAGCGGCGCGGGCTGATTGCTGACCCACGGACCAGGGCCGTAATGATGATCGCTCGCCATCTGATGGGCGAGGCCGAGCGGAGTCATGTAATCGACTATCGCCTGCCGTGAGTTCATCATCATCGCGACGATTGGCTGAACCAGCTTTGGATCATTACCCCACGTCATCCGCGCCCATTCATCGGCGATCTGCCGCGCCGATAGCCGTGGGTTCCACGCCAGGCGACCGAATGCGTACCAATTCGCCTGGTCGAAATCGCTGCCGGTCCAGTTGCGGTCGCCGCCGACGTTCGAGACTCCGGCCATTGCAGAAATCGTCGACGAAACGGGGGCACCGCACCGCGGCGCGCAGGTATCGGCGCGGAGGACCTCCGACCACATCGGGCCCAGGTAGACGACGCCGGCCTTCTGCCCCAGATATTCACGCGTGACCTGCGCCTCGAGCGACAAGTGGGTGCGTCTCATTTGGCCGAATAGCGGGTGGAAGGGCTCGCGCGGCTGGAAGTCGACGGGCCCGTTCTTGATCTGAACGATGACGTTGTCAGCGAACTTGCCACCGAGCGGCTTGAACTCGTCGTAGGCCTGCTTGGCCCGGTCATCCCCGCCGGCTGAGTAGACGAAGGCGCGCCAGATCACAGTACCGTGATGCGGCGCGAGCGCATCCGCCAGCATGTTGGCCCCGTCCGCGTGGGTTCGGCCGTAGGTTTGCGGGCCGGGTTGGCCTTCCGAATTGGCCTTCACGAGAAAGCCACCGAAATCCGGAACCACCCGGTAGATCTCGTCAGCCTTGGCCCGCCACCAGCCTCGAACGCGCGGGTCGAGCGGGTCGGCGGTTGGGAGATGGCCAAGCTCTATCGGCGCCGAAAAGCGCGCCGAGAGGTAAATGCGGATGCCGTAGGGCCGCCACGCATCGGCGATGGCCGCAACCTTGCGCAGATATTCGGGGGTGAGGATCCGTGCATCGGCGTTGACGTTGTTGAGGACGACGCCGTTGATGCCGACCGAGGCGTTTGCCCGCGCATAGTCGATCAAGCGCGGATCGATTGCCGGGAGCTGCGCCCAATTCCACAGTGAGGGGCCGGCGTATCCTCGCTCGACGGTGCCATCGAGATTGTCCCAATGGTCGAGCATGCGCAGCGGGATCGTCGGCGCGTCGCAGACATCAAGACGAGACGGCAGAGCACGCGTCTGCATCAGTCGGAGAACCGCGAAGGCGCCGTAAAGCACTCCGATGTCACGCCTGGCGCGAATGAGGGTGACGCGATGTCCGCCGATGCGCGTGCTCTTGAGGCAATAGCCGTCGTCGTTTGCCCCAGCCACGCGCGACCGCGCCAGGACGATTGCGCCGTCGACGAGCCGCCCTTGCGGAGCAGTGCCAAGGAGACCTCCAATTCCACGGCGCAATTCGCTCGCTGCTGCCTCGAGCGTCGGAGAGTGCTTGGTTTCGACGACAGCGGTCGCTCGCGAAGCATAAGCCGCGCGCCACTGGCCCTCGACGGGACGGTAGCGGAGCCACAGGTCGTATCCATCTTCGGCCGAAGCGGCAGTCGCCGCGACTAGCGCGAGCGCGGCGATCAGCAAGCGAAGAGGAATCGTTGACAGCACGGGCGCGAGCCTAGCATTGGTAGCGCTACCATAGGAGAGGCGATTGGAACTCACGCGCCGTGACGCGCTCGCCGGCGGAGCCGCCGTGTTCGCAACCGCTGCCGCTGCTCGGCCGCTCGCAGCTCGCATTGTTCCTCCGAACTCGCTCGACGCGGTTGCGCGCACCAGCGGCCGGCGCTTTGGATCGGCCGTGGCCTGGGCTCCAGGAGGCGCCGACGCAGGCAGCTTTACCAATCCGCGCTATGCGGCGCTGCTCGAGCGCGAATGTGAACTGCTGGTGCCGGAGAACCAGCTGAAATGGCAGTGGGTTCGACGCAATCCGCGAACGTTCGATTTCCGCGCGTTCGATGCGATCGCGGATTACGCCGCGCGCTATCGGTTCAAGCTGCGCGGACACACGCTCTTTTGGACGCCGACGAAATGGTATCCAAAGTGGCTCGCCGAGACGCAGTTCGGTTCCGCCTCCGAGGCGGAGAAGCTACTCGTCGATCACGTCCGAACTGTCTGCGGCCGCTATGGCAAGCGCATTTACTCCTATGACGTGGTCAACGAGGCGGTGCAGCCGGAGACCGGCCAAATACGCGACACCAACGTCACTCGTGCGCTTGGCGGCGAGGCCTTCCTCGACCTGATGTTCTACACGGCGCGCGACGCCGCTCCGCACGCGCAGTTGGTCTACAACGACTACATGAGCTGGGAGCGGACGGGCGAGGACCAGACGCACGCGGCGGGCGTGCTCAAGCTTCTCGAGGGCTTCCGCAAGCGCGGTACGCCGGTCGATGCGCTAGGCGTCCAGTCGCATATCCGCTTGCTCAAGAAGTCCTCCGTCGCGGAAATCGTGCGCGAGTCCGAAGGGCCGTGGCGGCGCTTCATCGATGAGGTCGTCGGCATGGGCTACAAGCTGCTGATTACCGAGTTCGACGTGAATGACCGCATGGCACCGACCGTCATCCCGGCGCGAGATCGGATGGTGGCCGATTACGGCCGCGCTTATCTCGACCTGATGCTGAGCTATCCGCAGCTCGGTGACGTGCTGTGCTGGGGAATGTGCGATCGCTACAGCTGGCTCGACAGCTTCGATCCGCGCGCGGACAAGACGCTGAAAAGGGGCACGCCCTACGATGTGAACTTCCGGCCCAAGCCGCTGCGCGGCGCAATGGCCTCTTCTTTTGCGGCTGCAAAGACACATGCGTAAGCTGCTGCGAACCAGCGTTCTCGCTGCCGCCGCGGCTTTTTCGGCCCAGGCGGCCGCGGCACCGCCGCGCCGGATTACCATCGATGTTGCGCAGGCGACGCGGCCGCTCGATCGCTTTTTCGACCTGTCCGTCGGTTCGGACTATCCGGGGACGTTAGTCCGTCCGGACGCTGAGGCGCAGCTCAAGACCACCGTCGACGAACTCGGCTTCCGCTACCTAAGGTTCCACGCGATCTTCCACGACGTTCTTGGAACCGTGAAGCTGGTCAACGGCACACCCAGCTATGACTGGAGCGGCATCGACAAGCTCTACGACGCGCTGCTCGCGCGCCACGTCCGACCGTTTGTGGAGCTGGGCTTCACGCCCGACGCGCTCAAGACCTCCAAAAACAGCATCTTTTGGTGGCACGGGAATACGTCGCACCCGCGGCCCGACATGTGGGCCAATCTGGTCGACGCATTCGTTCGCCATCTCGAGGCGCGCTACGGCCGCGCCGAAGTCCGGAACTGGTACTTCGAGGTGTGGAACGAGCCCAACCTGGACGGCTTTTGGGAGAAGGCGGACCAGGCCGCCTATTTCTCCCTTTACGACCTGACGGCGCGCACGTTGAAGGCCGTCGATCCGAAGCTTCGCGTCGGCGGGCCTTCCACGGCAGGCGCCGCATGGGTGCCGGAGTTCCTCGATCACGTCGCCGCGAGCGGTGCGCCAGTCGATTTCGTGACCACGCATAGTTACGGGGTCGATGGCGGCTTCCTCGACGAGCACGGACAGTCGGACACCAAATTGTCAGCCAACCCGAACTCGATCGTCAGCGATATCCGCAACGTTCGGGCGCAAATCCAGAGCTCGAAATACCCGAACCTCCCTCTCTATTTCACCGAATGGAGCACGAGCTACACGCCGCGCGATCCGGTGCACGACAGCTACATCAGCGCGCCGTGGATTTTGACCAAGCTCAAGGGCGCGAAGGGCAATCTGCAGGGCATGAGCTATTGGACGTACACCGACATCTTTTACGAATCCGGGCCGCCGCCGAACCCGTTCCACGGCGGCTTCGGTCTCATGAACGTCGATGGCATCCGCAAGCCCGCCTGGTTTGCCTACAAATATCTCCACGCGCTTCGCGGCAATGAGATTCCGACTGGCGATGGCCAGACGTTCGCGGCAACTGATGGCAGGTGGGTAAACGCGCTCGTCTGGGACTGGACCCAGCCGAAGCAGGATGTCAGCGACCGGCCCTTCTATACGCGGGTGCAGCCCTCGATCGCCTCGCGCTCGGCGCGGTTCACTTTCAAACATCTGCGACCTGGACGATACGCGCTCACCATTCGACGCACGGGCTTCCGCCACAACGATCCGCAAACGGCCTATCTGGAGATGAGGTCGCCGGTTAAGCTCACCGCGAGACAGGTCGCTTCATTGCAGCGCCTGACGCGAGATGTGCCGGAGGTGAGACGGGCCGTCGCTATCCCTGCAACGGGCACCTACGCTGTTCAGATTCCCATGCGCACGAACGACGTCGTCCTGCTCCAGCTCGAGCGGCGGCAGCAATAACGAGGGGCTTCGCCCATGATTGCCGAGCAATATCGTCCTGAATCGGCCCGCTACGACGGCCGCATGGCCTATCGCCGCTGCGGCCGGAGCGGGCTGGAGCTTCCGCTGGTCTCGCTCGGGCTGTGGCAAAATTTCGGCGGTGCCGACGTGTTCGAGACCGGCCGAGCAATCCTCCGCCGCGCATTCGATCTCGGCGTCACGCATTTCGACCTCGCGAACAATTACGGACCGCCGTACGGTTCCGCGGAGGAGAATTTCGGGCGCTGGATGACCGCCGATTTCCGCCCGTTTCGCGACGAGCTAATCATCTCGACCAAGGCCGGTTACGACATGTGGCCGGGCCCGTACGGCGACGGCGGATCGCGCAAGTATCTGCTCGCGAGCCTAGACCAGAGCCTCAGGCGAATGGGGCTGGACTATGTCGACATCTTCTATTCGCATCGGGTCGATCCGACGACGCCGCTGGAGGAGACGATGGGCGCGCTCGCCCAGGCGCACCGCCAGGGAAAGGCGCTGTACGTCGGCATTTCATCCTACTCGCCGGAGCTGACCCGGAGGGCATGCGAGCTGCTTCGAGCGGAGGGCGTTCCCTTGCTGATCCATCAGCCGTCCTATTCGATCCTCAACCGCTGGATCGAGCATGGGCTGCTCGATACCCTGGAGGAGCTTGGAGTGGGCTGCATCGCTTTCTCGCCGCTCGCCCAGGGCATGCTGACGAACAAATATCTGGGCGGCGTTCCCGAAGATGCGCGAGCGGCGAAGAACGAGTCCTTTTCGAAGGATTTCCTCAGTCCGGACAACCTCGAGCGCATCCGCACGCTCAACCAGCTTGCCGAGCAGCGAGGCCAGACGCTGGCGCAGATGGCGATCGCCTGGGTGCTCCGCGACCCGCGCGTCACCTCGGCGCTGATCGGCGCGCGCACGGTGGGGCAGCTCGAGGATTCGCTCGGGTCGCTCCGCAATCTCGACTTCACCCCGGACGAGCTGGCGCGGATCGACCGGCTTGCGACCGATGGCGGCATCGACATCTGGAGCGCGTCATCGGCGATCGAGGCTCAATGAAGCGGCCATTCGCGAGCCTCGCGCTGCTGGTGCTGTGCGGAGCCGCCCCCCGGCCAGAAATCGCAATTACGATCGACGACCTTCCGGTCCACGCGCCCTACCCCCCGGGACTGACACCGCTCGACGTCAATCGGCAGATGATCGCCGCACTTAAGAGGCGCCATGTGCCGACGACCACCTTTGTAAACGCCGCCAATGTGAAGGACGCGGACACAATGGAGGCGCTTCGCGAGTGGAGCGCAGCAGGGTTTACTCTCGGCAATCACACCTGGTCGCACCCGCATCTCAGCGGGCTGACGCGCGCGGAATTCGAAGCTGAGCTGACGAAAAACGAGCCGGTGCTGGGAAAGCTCGGCGGGAGCAGCGACTGGCGCTGGTTCCGCTACCCCTTCCTCGATGAAGGAAAGGACGAGACGCAGCGAGTTGCGGCCCGGCAGGTACTGGCAAAGCACGGCTATCGCGTCGCGGCGGTGACTATGGGGTTTTCCGACTGGGCCTTCACGCCAGCCTGGGCGCGTTGCAGCTCAAAGGGAAACAAAGAGGCCCTTCGCCAGCTGGAGACGCTCTATCTCCAATCGGCGCGTGACAATGTTCTCGTTGCCCGTCGGACGGCGCACGCGCTTTATGGCCGCGACATTCCTTATGTCTTGCTGATGCATGTCAGCGCGATGAGCGCACACATGATGCCGCAGGTGATCCGGCTCTATCGCAACGCGGGGTTTCGCCTAATTTCGTTGGCCGAGGCTGAGCGCGACCCGGCCTATGCGGCCTACACAAACCTCTCGCTTTCCCCGCCTCCTGTCGATTGGAAGCGGGCACAGGAGAAAGGCGTAACCTTGCCGAGTGCGCCCGACCATTCCACCGTCCTCAACAACATCTGCGCCTAGAGCGCTCCGGCGCGCTGGCCGTGGATCCAGCTTTCGACGACGTTGAGACCGGCGTCGAGCAGAACGAGGTTCGCGCGGTAGCCAGGCGCGATCTGCCCCAGCTCATGATCCAGTCCGAGGAACGCTGCCGGATTGGCTGCGGCCAGGGCCACGGCATCGGCCAGCGTAAGCCCGAGCATCGTCGTGGCGTTTCGCACGGCTGTCACCATGTCGAGGTCCGACCCGGCGAGCGTCCCATTCGCGTTGACGCATTTGCCGCCGATGGCGGAAATCTCCTCGCCGTTGAGCATGAACGACTTGCGGCCGCCGACGCTCGGCATGGCGTCGCTGACCAACATGAAGCGGCGGTGAGGACTCGCCCGGAGCGCGATCTTGAGGACGCGCGGGTCGACATGATGGCCGTCGACGATGATCCCGCACCAGCTGTCCTCATCGTAAAGCGCCGCGCCAACGACGCCGGGCTCGCGAGCGCCGAGCTGGGACATCGCGTTGAACAGATGGGTAAAGCCGCGAAGGCCGTTGCGGAGCGCCTCGGCCATCTGGTCGGCGCTCGCCTGCGTGTGCCCGGCGCAGACGATGACGCCAGCACTGACGAGACGACGGATCGCATCGGCAGGTACCGACTCGGGCGCCAGCGTCACGACGGTCTTGCCGCCGCTCCCACTAGTCATAAGCTCAATATCGGAATCGCTGATCGGGCGGAGCTTGGTGGCGTCGTGAATGCCTTTCTTGTCGGGGTTCAGGAATGGGCCTTCGATGTGGACGCCGAGTACGCCCGGCACGCCGGCGGCAATGGCCATTCGCGTGGCGTCGAGGGCGGCCGCAATCTTTCCGGCATCGTCGCTAATGAGCGTCGGCAAAAATCCCGTCGTCCCGAAGCGCCGGTGGGCGCTGCCGATCGCGGCGATCGTCTCCACGCTGGGGTCGTCGTTGAATAGGCGATCGCCGCCGCCATTCACTTGCGTGTCGATGAAACCGGGGACGAGCGTATTGCCCTGGAGATCGTAAAGTTCGGCGCCGGCGGGGACTTCGTCCTGGGGCAGGATGGAGGCGATGCGGCCATCGTCAACGATCAGCGCCAGGTCCGACACGAGCTTGCCGCCGATGAGCATCGGTCCGTTGACGAGTGCCTGAGCCATCAGCGCGTCTCTGTGACCTTGGCCAGGTGAGGCGGTCGGTCGGGATCGAGCCCGCGGGCAACGGCGAGCGCATTGGCGGCGCGATAGAAAGACTGGATCTGGAGGATCGGTTGGAGCAGCGGTCCCGAACGAATTGTCGGGAGCGATGCTGCGCCGGCTGCTTCGGCACCGGCGACAAAAACGTTCGCACCGCGCCCAACGAGAGCCGCAGCCGTGTCCTCGACATTGCCCTCGGTTTTGTCGGACTGGCTGAACAGGAGCGCAGGGAAGCCGCCGCGGACGAGTGCCATCGGGCCGTGGCGAAGCTCCGCCGTGCTGAACGCTTCGGCATGCAGCTGCGACGTTTCCTTGAGCTTGAGCGCCGCCTCCTGCGCAATCGCGAACCCCATGCCGCGGCCGAGGACGTAGCAATCGGTGGCGGCGGCAAGGCCCGGAATCAGCGGCGACCAGTCGAGCTCCCATGCCTTGGCCAGAAACGCGGGAAGCCGCTCGAGTTCCCGGTCGAGCTCGCCATCGCCGGCCCACGCCGCGACTACGCGCGCGATGGCGGCAAGTGATCCGATGAACGATTTGGTCGCAGCGACACTGAGTTCCGGCCCAGCGGCGAGGTCGAAGACCTCATCGGCAAGATCGCAGATGGGAGAATCGGTGTCATTGACGAGCGCAAGCACCCAGGCGCCGGCAGCCTTCAGGCCGGAAACGGTTGCGAGCAGGTCCGGGCTCCGGCCCGACTGCGATATGACAATGCAAACCGCTCCTTCTGCGCGGAGCGAAGCACCGTAGACCGAAGCGACCGACGGCGCGGCCGATGCGACGGGCACACCGACGCGCGTCTCGATCGCATATTTGGCAAAGGTCGCGGCGTGATCCGAGCTACCGCGGGCGCAGGTGATCACGACGCGGGGCGAGAGCGACCGGAGGGCGGCGCCGATGCGCTCCAGCCCCGCGGCGGCGCGTTCCTGCCGAGCGACAACCTCCGCAGCTTCGGCAGCTTCCCGGAACATCCGGGTGGTTTGCGCCGCGCGCGGTTCAGTTGGGTCGGGCATCACTATTGACGTCAGCTAACGATGTGCCGGATGCTCGCACAATGGCAAAGTTTCTTTGGGCTCGTCGCGCGGGCGTTTGTTAATGAGCCGAGTACCCCTTGCGGCACCGGTCGCAGGCTGGCTGGTGAGCGTCCGCGACGTGCCCGATCCGGTCTTTTCCGAAGAAATGATGGGCGTCGGATTTGCGATCGATCCGATCGAAGGAACGCTGGTGGCTCCGTGCGCGGCCCAGGTGCTGCTGGTTGCGCCGACGCGCCATTCCGTGACGCTACGAACGGACGAGGGCGCGGAGCTTCTGATCCACATCGGGCTGGAGACGGTTGCGCTTCAGGGCCGCGGCTTCGAGGCCCACGTGGCCGATGGCGATCACGTCGCTGCCGGCGATTTGCTCATCAGCTTCGACATGGATCTCGTCGGCGTGGAAGCGAAGAGCCTGTTGACGCCGCTCGTGCTCACCAATTCTGACGAATTCCAATTGGTGTGCGACGCTCTCGACCGGCTGGTGGAGCGAGGTCAGCCGATCGGCTCAATTGAGCGCAAAGCGCAATCGGCCCGGCCTTCTGCGGAGGCCGAGGGCGAGGTCCAGACCTTGGAGGCGACGGTCGGCTTCGCCCATGGCCTCCATGCGCGTCCCGCGGCTCGGATCTTAGACTCGGCCAAGCGCCATTCGGGTGACATCACGATCAGCCTCGGGACGAAGAGCGCGAACGCGCGCAGTCCCGTTGCAATCATGGCGCTCAATGCAAAGAAGGGAGACCGCGTTCGGCTGACGGCTACTGGAGAGGCTGGGCGAGACGGATTGGAAGCGCTCGCCGCGCTGATTGGGAAGGGCGAGGACACCGAGCGATCAGCGCCGGTCGCGGCGCCCGCGAGGGCGCTCGCAGCCAATGAAATCGCCGGCGTTTGCGCGCTCCCCGGCGTCGCGCTCGGCACCGCGGTTCACTGGCGGCGGCAGGTTCGCAACACGCCGGAAGACGGAAAGGGCGTCGAGGAGGAGCGCTCCCGATTGGCCCAAGCGCTGGCGATTGTCCGTAGCCGGCTCGATGCGCTCAGCGGTGAAATGAGCGGCGCCGCAGCGGGAATTGCGCGGGCGCATATTGGCTTGCTCGAGGACGAGGAGATCAACGCCGCCGCGCTTCAAGAAATCGAGCATGGCCGGAGCGCCGCGCGGGCGTGGCAGCTCGCAACATCGGCGGCGGCCGATGAATTGCGAGCAAGCGACAATCGCCTGCTCCGCGAGCGCGTTGCGGATCTCGACGATATTTGCGCGCAGGTGGTGGCGGCGATTCTTGGTGAAGGGGGCTCGGTTGCCGAGCTTCCCGAGCGGGCAATCCTCATCGCCGACGAGCTGTTGCCGTCCGAACTGATGTCGCTTCCTCGTGAGCGGCTGTGCGGCCTCGCGACCAGTGGCGGCGGAGCGACGTCGCACATGGCGTTGATCGCGGCATCGTTCGGGATTCCGACGCTCGTGGCGATGGGACCCGAATTGTCGCGCGTGGCGGAGGGTGCGCGCGTGCTTCTCGATGCAACGTCGGGTGTGCTGGTGATCGAGCCCGATGAGAAGGCCCAGGCGCGGGCGATCGCTGTCGCGACGCAGCTCGCTGGCGAGGCAGGTGATTGCGTCACCCGTGATGGAGTGCGGGTACGATTGCTCGCGAACCTTGGCGGCCTCGCCGACGTGGAGCCGGCGCTGGCTGCGGGCGCGGAAGGATGCGGGCTCCTGCGCACCGAGTTCCTGTTCTTTGATCGCGCCGCTGCACCCTCGGAAGAAGAGCAGCGGGCGAGCTACCAGGCCATTGCGGATGCGCTCGGCGGCAGGCCGCTGACAATTCGAACGCTGGACATCGGCGGCGACAAGCCGGTTCCGTACATCCGCTTTCCCCATGAGCAGAACCCGGCACTTGGCGCCAGGGGGATCCGTACCGGACTGTTCAGCCCCGAGCTGATCGACAAGCAGTTGCGCGCCATCGCCGCCGTGAAGGGCGAAGCCATCAAGGTAATGATCCCGATGGTCTCATCGGTGGCGGAGTTGCGTTCGGTCCGAGAGCGCCTCGCCGACCCAGGTGAGCAGGTCACCCTTGGAATCATGATCGAAACACCCGCTGCCGCGCTCATCGCCGATCGCCTCGCCGCCGAGGCCGACTTCCTGTCGATCGGTTCGAACGATCTTGCGCAATATGCGCTTGCGATGGACCGGACCAATCCGCTGCTCGCCGCGTCGATCGATGCCCTGCACCCCGCCGTGCTGCGCCTGATCGCCATGACCGTGGAAGCCAGCGAGCGATCGAATATACCGGTGAGCCTGTGCGGTAATCTCGCGTCGGAACCGCTGGGCGCGCTCATCCTGGTGGGACTCGGTATTCGTGAGCTGTCGGGCGTTCCGGCAGCCTTGCCTGTGGTTCGAAGTGCTATCCGGCAGGTGTCGGCGGCGGATTGCCGATCGCTGGCCGAGCGCGCGCTCAAGGCCGAATCCGCCGTTGAGGTGCGAGCGCTCGCATCCGAATTGTTGAACCGCTCCGTCGAGGGAGAAACCCAATGATCCAGCTTCGGGTAGACAAGCTGCAGCCGCTCGGCCGCGCGCTGATGCTGCCGATCGCGGTGCTTCCGATTGCCGGGCTTCTGCTTCGCCTCGGGCAAGCGGACCTGCTCAACGTGCCGTTTATCGCGGCGGCAGGGGACGCGATCTTCTCGCATTTGGGGCTGCTGTTCGGAATCGGCGTGGCGGTCGGTCTTGCGCGCGAGAACCACGGTGCCGCAGGTCTTGCGGGGGCGGTCTGCTTTCTCGTGTTGACCGAGGGCGCAAAGGCGCTCCTCCAGGTCACGCCCGACGCCGCGGCCGGATTCACCGATCAAGCTGCCCGCGACCTCGCCGTTGCCGCATGGAAGGCAAAGCAGCTCGACAAGCTTGGTGTTCCCGCGGGGATCTTATCGGGGCTCGCTGCAGGGATGCTCTACAATCGGTTCAGCGACATCAAGCTGCCCGACTATCTCGCTTTCTTCGGTGGCCGGCGGTTTGTCCCCATTGCCGCCGGCGCGGTCGGGCTGCTCGGCGCCGTCACGTTCGGTCTTGGCGATCCTTATCTCGAGACCGGCATCGACCAGCTCAGCCACTGGGTCGTTGCCTCCGGGAATTTCGGGCTGTTCGCTTACGGTTTCCTCAACCGCATCCTGATCGTCACCGGGCTGCACCACATCATCAACAACATCGCCTGGTTCATCATCGGCGATTTCCACGGCACCACGGGCGACCTCAAGCGCTTCTTCGCGGGAGACCCGACCGCGGGCGGGTTCATGGCGGGTTTTTTCCCGATCATGATGTTCGGGCTCCCGGCCGCCTGCCTCGCCATGTACCACACCGCGCTTCCGGAACGGCGCAAAGCCGTTGCCGGCATGCTCATCTCGCTTGCGTTGACGTCATTCCTGACCGGCGTCACCGAACCAATCGAGTTTAGCTTCATGTTCCTGGCGCCTGCTCTTTACCTGCTGCACGCGGTGCTGACCGGCCTCTCCATGGTGATCATGAACCTGGCCGGCGTGAAGCTCGGCTTCGGCTTCTCCGCAGGGCTGTTCGATTATTTGCTCGGGTACGGAATCGCGACGCGCCCGCTGCTCCTATTGCCGATCGGGCTGGCCTATTTCGCGGCTTATTATTTCTCCTTCCGCTGGTGCATCCTGCGTTTCGATCTGAAGACGCCCGGCCGCGATGCAGGCGAGGTCGTTGCCTTGCGCGACCCTGCTCCGGGAACCCGCGGCGGAGATTTCGTCCTCGCGCTTGGCGGCACAGCAAATCTGGCGACGGTCGATGCGTGCATGACGCGGTTGCGGCTCACGCTGAACGATCTCGCGGCGATCGACGAGACGCAATTGAGGGCGCTTGGGGCCAAGGGCGTCGTCCGGCCGGGCGGCAATGCGCTTCAGGTCGTGCTCGGGCCTATCGCCGACCAGGTCGCGGGCGAAATCCGCGCGAGCCTGCGCGCAAAGGGCGCTGTTCGTGACGAGCGCTGGTCGCGAGCGCTCGGCGGCGCAGCGAACGTCGAGGAAGTCCGGCAGCGCGCTACACGGCTAATTGTCAGTCTCGCCGATCCCGACAAGCTCAACGACGCGGCGCTGAAGGCGCTCGGCGCGCGTGCCGTGACGCGGTCGCCCGGCGGCCTTGTTCACGTCTTGCTCGACCGGCCGACCGCCGAAAGCGCCGCCGCTTCGCTCCAGCCAGCCTAGTTCGCCGTCACCGTGACGGTTCGGCTCGTCCTATGGCCGTCGTACGAACGCGTACGCAGCTCCACCGTGCCGCTGACCGGCACGGCGCCTCGGTAGCGAACCCACTGACCTCCGGTCGGGCGATATTCGATCGGGTAGCCGGCGAATTCGCTGTTCGCCTCAAGCACGCCGTTGACGATACGGGCTCCGGGCGGCGCGAGGCGATAGAAGATGCCGGCGCGCTCAAGCTGCCGCAGATGGTCGGGCATGGCTGCGGCGAAGCGGTTCCAGTCGCTCTTCAATGCGGCGACGTCGACCTTGCCGTCACCATACGAAAAAGACGCTCCGGGCTTGTAGGCAGTTTCCCACGCTGCGGCGTGCCAGGCGCGCTCGGCAAAAGCGAGCAGCCGGGGAAAGAGCATGTAATCGACCAGTGAATCCCGGCGCAGCGTCTCGCTCCAAAGGTTCGCTTGCGCGCCCTCGTAGGAACGGCCCGGCTGCAGCGGTACCGGATCCGTGGTGGTTACGCTCTTGCTCTGGATGTCCTTCATCACCGATGCGTTCGCCGGCAGGTTCTGCGGGAGGAAGCTGAACACCTTGAAGGTGTCGGTGCCGCGCGTCGGCCAATCGTAACCGCGCTCGAGCAGGTTGGGCGCGTAGGGCACATCGAAATAGAGGACGTTCGGGACGGCCACGACGGTCTTCCAGCCGAGATTCGCGGTGCGGTGCGCTTCGGCGGACGCCGCGGTAAACAGGTCGCCCCAAATGTCCGACTGGACGCTGCGGGGCATTTTTGCGGGGTCGACATGATCGAGCCCGTCGCTCCAGCCGGCAACCGTAATGCCCTTTCGTGCGACCATGTTCGACATGCGCTCGATGAACATCGGGCCGAGCTGATCGAGCTTCATTCCGCTCGTCGCCATCAGCGCCTTGCACGCCGGCGATCCGGACCAGGCGCCGGCAGTCTCATCGCCGCCCATATGGTAGGTCTTGAGCGGCACGCCCGCCGCCTTGTGCAGCGCCGCGAGGGCGTCGATCACCGCGTTGATGAAACGATAGGTGCTCGGCAGGCAGACGTTGAGCGTGTTGTCGCTGTAGTTCTGCACGCTTCGGTATTGCGTCGTGTCACCGGGTTCGACGAGGCGGAACTCCTCGGCTTCGCTCTTGCGGCCCAAGGCGATCAAGTGCCGGTAGCGCGTTTCCATCGAGCGGATGGCCGCGCGTGAGTGACCGGGCATGTCGAAGGATGGGATCACATCGATGCCGCGTGCCTTCGCCGCTTTGACGATTTCGATGTAATCGGTGGCGGTGAGGAAGCCGTTGACAGGGGTGTTGCGGTCGGGACCGGCTCCGAGCTGGGGAAGGAGGCAGCGGGTCTCGGTTGGGTCGTAACAGCGGTACCCGCCGACCTCGGTCAGCTCGGGCAAGCGTGCAATCTGCAGCCGCCATCCTTCGTCGTCGCCGAGGTGCAGGTGCAGTTCGTTGAGCTTATAGCGGCCCATCTGCTCGACGACTTTGAGCACTTCGGCCTTGCTGTGGAAGTTGCGCGCCAGATCGATGTGGAGCCCGCGAAAGTCGAAGCGCGGCGCGTCTTCGATTTCGATCGGTCGGAGGGAGCCGTGCTCGTGCGCAACCTCCTGCGCGAGCGACTCCAACGCATAGCGCGCGCCCGCGGCGTCCGAGGCGGAAATGTCGATGCGGTCGTTGTTGGCCACTAGCCGGTATGCTTCCGGTTTCAGACGCAAAGCTGGCAACACGCGGACACGCAGCTCGGCGCCTCGAGCGCCTGCGCGGACGCCTGCCGCGGCAAGGTCGCGGATCGCGCTGTCAATTGCGGTTTGCTGCACGCCCGACAGATTCAGCCGAACGCCATGCACCAGGTTCACCGCTGCTCCGGGCAGCTTCTTCACGAGGGCGGGTGTGGGGATGATCGCGAGGTCCGCGGGCGCCGCCGCGTTCCGGGACGCATACAGATCGAAGGCGCGCTGCGGTGTCTGCCAGCGCGTCAAATCGCCCGGCGCCTGGGTCGCAAGCCGCGCCTCGTCGGTCATCGGCGCAACGAATGGTAGGACTTCGAGCCCGCTTTCGGGATCGGTCGCCGGGCGCGTAGCAGCAATCACCCTCGGCACGAGATTGCCCGAAACGAGGAACATGTTGGGGATGACGTAATAGGCCGAGAAGAAGTGGCCCTTGGACCAGAGCTTCACGGTATAGGTCTTGGCGGGTTGCAGCATCGCGCCCGGGCGCGGCTCGAGCACATGGAGATCGCCGTTGATGAGCCGCACGGTGAAGGCGTCGCTGTCGCTTTCTATGACCGGATTCACCGAACTGAAGAAGAGCTTGAAATCGCCGCTTGCCAGATCGGGCGCGAGATTGCCGGGCATGGTCAATTGGAGGTCCGAGAGGAAGCAGCCATCGGCTTGTCCGGGGCAATGCGCGGGATGATTATCGAGGATTGCGACCCGGATGCCCATATCACGCGCTAGCGAATCGAGCGCTTTTTGAGAGGCGGCAAAGGACGGCGAGGCGGCAGCAGAAGCGATCAAGAACGCGATCAGGCGACGATGCATGAAACCGGGCCCCCTCCAGGATTTAGCAGTGGTGTCACGCGCCCGGGCAAGGGTCAATTGCGGACCGTTTGCCCCGCACGGGAGAGCCGCTAGGCTGCCGATATGCGTTCACTTGTCCTGTTCTTCCTAGCCGCCCTTTTGCCGATTTCCCCAACGCAGGCGAAGGAGCGGGGGACCGTCGTCGGTTACATCGCTGCGTTCAAGGGATTGGACGATGAAATGCAGCAGCAAGGGCTGGCGCGATACACCCAACTCGACCTCGCCTTCGTCAATCCGACGCCGTCCGGCGACGTGCTCGCTCCCGGCGGTCTCGCCTGTGCGCCCGCGGTGCACGGCAGAAGCGATGTCATGGTCTCCGATGGTCAGCTGCGCGCACTCGTTGCGCGGGCACATCGCTCCGGTGCGAAAATCGTGGCCTCGCTCGGCGGAGCAGTGATTCCAGCGTGCGGCGGAGATTGGGAGCAGTTGCTGCAGCCCGGGGCCCGGCGGAAGCTGGTCGCGAACCTGGTCGGTCTTGTCGACCGGTATGATTTGGACGGGCTCGACATCGATTTGGAAGGGGAGTTGATGGCCGGCATCGATGCGGCCGGCAATTACACGCCGTTCGTGCGCGAACTCGCAACGGCGCTGCACGCACAATCGAAAATACTTACTGCCGCGACAGGCTCCTCCCCGGGCAGGATGGTGCCTGATGGGTCGCTTGCCTATTTCGATCTAATCGGGATCATGTCGTACGACCAGGTCGGTCCGACCTGGGGCACGCCTGGGGGCGAGCATTCGTCCTATTCGCAGGCGGTGGCGGACCTTGCTTTGTGGATCGGCAAGGGTGTGCCGGCGAGCAAACTTGCGCTTGGCGTTCCCTTCTACGGCCGTGGCTTTGGGACTTTCCATGATGGCTGGAGCCTGCAGGAGATATCCTCGCAGTTTGGCGATGCGCAGCTGAACAAAGACGTCGTCGGTCAGCTCTGTGGCGGATGTAGCTACATCACGTACAATGGCTTGCCGGCGCTGGAGCGAAAGGCGGAGCTCGCGGCCGCATGGGGTGCCGGGGTCATGGTGTGGGAGGTCGGCCAGGACGTTGAGAGCGGACGCGCCGCCCACGACCTGGCGAGCGCTTACGAACGGGGCCGAGCCCATGCCCGGTCGGTGCACTAGTCGCGGAGCATCTAAAGCTCAGCCGGTGACGGTCAGTTTCGCGCTCTTGAGATCGATCGAATTCGGACCCGCGTAGATAGTGAAGGTACCGGGCTCGACCACCTTCTTCATGTCGGGATTCCACAGCGCCAGATCGTCGGGCGCAAGCTCAAAGGTGATCGTCCGCCGCTCGCCCGCCTTAAGCGCGACTCGCTGGAAGCGCTTGAGCTCGATGACTGGCCGGGTCACCGATGCCACGTCGTCGTGGATGTACAGCTGGACAACTTCATCACCGACGCGGCTCCCGGTGTTGGCCACGTCGACCGCAACGCGCGCGGACTGGTTTGCCGTGATTGCCGGCGTCAGCACGCGCGGGGCGGAGACGTCGAATGTTGTGTAGCTGAGGCCGAAGCCGAACGGGTAGAGCGGCTGGGTCGTCCCGAACAAATATCCGCGCCGCGCGGTCGGCTTGTGATCGTAGAAGACGGGCAGTTGACCGACGGAACGGGGGATCGTCACCGGAAGCTTCCCGCCCGGATTCACCTTCCCGAACAGCACGTCGGCAACCGCATGGCCAGTCTCCTGGCCGAGGTACCAGCCTTCCAGCAGCGCGGGAGCATTTTCCGCGAGATAGTTGACCGACAGCGGGCGGCCGTTGAGCAGGATGACGACCGTCGGCTTGTGCAGCGCTAAAATCGCCCTTGCGAGGTCCTCTTGCTGCCCCACAAGGTCGAGCGACGAGCGATCGCCAAGATGAGTCTCTGCCCATGCTTCGCGGCTAGTCTGTTCGTTGCCGCCGAGCACCATCACGACGACATCGGCCTTCTTCGCGGTCTGCACGGCGGCGGCGATTAGCTTGCGGTTCACGGCGGCGGGGACGAGCTTGACCTCGTCGCACGACCAGCACCGCGTCTGCGTCAGGCGGACGCCTTCGCTGTAGTCTACGGCGAACTTGCCCCGACCGGCGTCCTGGACCCCTTCAAGAACGCTGACAACATGCCGAGGCACATCGCTGTAGCCGCCGATCGGAGTGTCCTTGGCATGGGTGCCGAGCACGGCAATGCGATGGATCCTGCTTGAGTCCAGCGGGAGCAGGCCGTGATCGTTCTTCAGCAGGATCATGGCCTTGGCCGCCGCGTCTCGGGCGAGGGCGATTGCGTCCGGCGTCGCTGTCTTCGCCTGGGCTGTGGCCGCGTCCGGGTAGGGGTTCTCGAACAGCCCCGCTTCGAACTTCAGCTTCAGCACCCGCCGCACGGCTTCATCGATCAGCGCCATCGGCACGCGTCCATTGCGCACAAGCTCGGGAAGATGCGCATAGCCCCCCGGATCGGGGGTCTCGACGTCCACGCCTGATTTGATCGCCCGCTCCGCCGCGTCCGTCACATTGTCGTAAAGGTGGTGCCGCGTGACCAGCTCGCGAATGCCGTAATAGTCGCTGACTACGGCGCCCTGGTAACCCCACTCGCCGCGCAGCACGCGGTTGAGCAGCCAGTTGTTTGCATGGCTCGGGATGCCGTCGATCTCATTGTAGGAGGCCATGACAGATCGGATCGGATACGTCTTCACGGCGGCTTCGAACGGCGGAAAGAAAATCTCGCGAAGCTCGCGTTCACCGAGATGTGCGGGCCCGACATTGGTGCCGTTCTCGGGCCAGCCGTGGCCGGTGAAATGCTTCAGCGTGACAAAAACCTTGTCGGGCGGAAGCGGGAGCGCCGGTCCTTGGAATCCGCGCACCGCGGCCAGCCCCATTTGCGTCACGAGATACGGGTCTTCGCCGTATGTCTCCTCAATCCGGCCCCAGCGCGGATCGCGGGCGACGTCCACGACAGGGGCGAGCACGAGCGTCGCGCCGCGCGCGCGCGCCTCGCGGGCCGCGACCGAGAATACACGGCTTACAAGCTCAGGGTCCCATGTGCTTGCGAGCGCAATGGCCTGAGGGAAGCTGGTCGCTCCGCGAGCGACATAACCGTGCAGCGACTCTTCGTGCATGAGAATCGGAATTCCGAGACGCGTATGCTCTACCGCCCAATGCTGCGCCGCATTGACGAACTCCGCAGTCTGTTGCGCGTCTCGGTTCACGGTCTCGCCAGAAGCACCCGCGGCGCCGTTTGAGTGAGTCACTCCGCGATAATCGGATGGCCGGGCGAAGCCGCCGATCCCGTCCGGAAAGTTCTTCGAGGCGAGTTCAGGCGAGAAGGAGCCGTTCGGCGCGTCGACCTTGCCTTTCTGCTCCCAAATCGTCTCGAGCTGCGCGACTTTCTCGTCGAGAGTCATGCGGCCCAGGAGGTCGTCGACGCGTTTCTCTACGGGCTGGTGCGCATCCTTATAGATCGCAGTGGACGTTTCGGCTCGTGCGGAAGAGATCGATGCTGCGAGCACGAACAACGCGGTGGCGTAAAGTTTTGAAGTCATCCCGCTCCTCATGCCTCGCATGATAGCGCTACCATAACCGGCGGTGTGTCGGTTGCAATGCTGTTTGCGGGTGATAGACGCCCCATCATGGGAACTTCACCCAAGGCGAGCCGTCGAAGCCGCGGAAGCGTCACAATCGAGGACGTTGCGCGCGTCGCAAGCGTCTCCGCGATGACCGTCTCTCGCGTCATCAACAAGGAAAAGAACGTCCGGGAAGAGACTCGGCGGAGCGTGCTCGAAGCGATCAAGGAGCTGCGCTATTCGCCAAATACCGCTGCGCGCACTCTTGCCGCCGGCGATGCCACCCATATCGGCATGCTCTATTCGAATCCGAGTGCCGCCTATCTAAGCTTGTTCCTCGTCGGCGCGCTCGAAGCTTCGCGCGCGGCCGGCGTGCATCTGGTCATCGAGCCATGCTCCGATGACGGCGCGAGCCAGCGCGAAGCTGCCCGTCACCTCGCAAGCGCGAACGTGGAGGGGGTCGTATTGCCGCCGCCGTTGTCCGAATCAGGCGCGATCCTGAGCGAGCTCGCGCGCGAGGAAATTCCCGTCGTCACCGTCGCGATGGGTCAAGTTCATCCCAACGTGCTCAATGTCCGGATGGACGATTTCAAGGCTGCCGCCGAAATCACCGAGCACCTTATTTCGCTCGGCCATCGCCGCATCGGCCTGATCAGAGGCTATCCGGGCCATATTGCGACGCAGGACCGGGAGCGCGGCTTTGGCGCGGCAATCGCAGCAGCCGGGCTATCGATCGAGGAAATGCCCGTCGAACAAGGCTATTTCACGTTTCGGTCGGGCCTGACCGCCGCCGAGCGGCTGCTTGACCGTCCGAACCCCCCGACCGCGATCTTCGCGAGCAATGACGACATGGCGGCTGCGGCAATCAGCGTCGCGCACCGGCGCGGACTCGCGATTCCCGGCGACCTTAGCGTTGTTGGCTTTGACGACACCCCCGTCGCGACAGCTGTGTGGCCCGAGTTGACGACCATTCGCCAACCGGTATCGGAAATGGCGGCCGCGGCGATGGAGCTATTGCTCACCAGCCTTCGTGGCCGCCGCCGTGGCGCAGCGCCGGCAGCTTCCGATTGCGTGCTCGAGCATGAGCTCATCATTCGAGAGTCCACCGGTGCACCGGCTCGACAGAAAGCGGCTGCGGTCGAATGACCGCGCGAGTCCCCGCTTCACCGTTCCGCTCGCGCGAATGGTTCGATGCTCCGGGGCGGCCGGACATGGCGGCTCTCTACCTCGAGCGCTTTTTGAACGACGCATTCACGCGCGAGGAGCTGCGCTGCGGGAAACCGATCATCGGCATCTCCCAATCCGGCTCCGACCTCGTCCCATGCAACCGCGTGCATGTGAAGCTCGTTGAGCGGGTGAAAGCGGGCATTAGGGACGCGGGGGGAATTCCAATGGAATTCCCGATGCACCCGATCTTCGAGAATTGCCGGCGCCCGACGGCAGCGCTTGACCGCAACCTCGCCTACCTGGGGCTCGTCGAGATCCTCAATGGATATCCCATCGACGCAGTTGTGCTGACAACCGGCTGCGACAAAACCACACCGGCTTCGATCATGGCTGCCGCGACGGTCGATATTCCGGCCATCACGCTGAACGGCGGACCCATGCTCGACGGCTGGCATGACGGCGAACTGGTCGGTTCGGGAACAATCATCTGGCGTTCGCGGCGCCTGTTCGGCGCGGGGGAGATCGACGAGGAAGAATTCATCCGCCGAGCAAGCGATTCCGCGCCTTCGCTCGGTCATTGCAACACGATGGGCACAGCCTCGACGATGAACTCGATCAGCGAGGCGCTTGGCATGTCGCTGCCGGGGCAGGCGATGATCCCGGCGCCGTACCGCGAGCGAGCGCACATGGCTTACGAGACCGGCAAACGCATCGTCGACATGACCTATGAGGACCTGCGTCCGTCGAAAATCCTGACGCGCGAAGCGTTTCTCAACGCGATCCGCCTCAATGCTGCGATCGGCGGATCGACCAATGCGCAGCCGCACATCGTGGCGATAGCGCGGCATGCCGGAGTTGAGCTCGGTACCAGCGACTGGATGGAGCACGGCTACGACATCCCGCTTCTCGTCAACATGCAGCCGGCGGGCGAATATTTGAGCGAGCGTTTCCACCGCGCCGGGGGCGTGCCGGCGGTGATGTGGGAGCTGCTCGAGGCGGGCAAGCTCGACGGGTCGGCGTTGACCTGCACTGGAAAGACGCAGGCGGAGAATCTCGACGGTCGCGAAGCAACGGACCGGGAGGTGGTCTATCCGTTTTCAGCACCTCTCAAGGAGCGCGCCGGTTTCCTCGTGCTGCGCGGCAATTTGTTCGACTTCGCGATCATGAAAACGAGCGTCATCGGCGACGAGTTCCGCCAGCGCTACTTGTCGCGACCCGGAAGCGAGGGTGTTTTTGATGGGCGCGCGATCGTCTTCGACGGTTCCGACGATTACCATCACCGGATCAACGATCCGTCGCTCGATATCGACGAGAATTGTATCCTCGTGATCCGCGGTTCGGGCGTGCTCGGCTGGCCAGGGTCGGCCGAGGTGGTCAACATGCAGCCGCCCGATGCGCTCCTTCAGCGTGGCATCCAAAGTCTGCCGACGCTTGGCGACGGGCGCCAATCGGGAACGTCGGACAGCCCCTCGATCCTCAACGCCTCCCCGGAAAGCGCGGCTGGCGGCGGCCTCGTGTGGCTGCGGACCGGCGACATGATCCGCATCGACCTCAATGCCGGCACCTGCGACGCGCTGGTCGACGATGACGAGATCGCACGGCGCAATGCTGAAGCGCCGCCCGCCGTGCCGGAAAGCAATACTCCATGGGAGGAACTTTACCGCGAAAGGACGGGGCAGCTATCCAGCGGTGGCGTGCTCGAGTTCGCGGTCAAATATCGCGGCACGTCAGCGAAGATTCCGCGGCACAATCACTGAACCGGCAATTCGAACACCGGCACCGGTAGGAGGTCTTCGTCATAAAGGTTGACGATGGGATAGTCCGCCCAGGCGTAGCGCACCTTCTCGACCGGCTGACCGTCACCTCTTAGCTCGACAGCGTTGCCGCGGACTTGAGCATCGGCGTAGCGGCAGGTGCCGGGTCCCACTCCGCAGAGCTCGAACGCGATTGCAGAGCTACCGCTCAGCATCTGCAGCGGCTTGGTGAAGGTGACGATTATCACGTCGCCGCGGCGCGTGGCGGCAACGGGCAACGCCGCGACGATCCCAGCCGGGTCGCCATAAGCGATCTTTCGCGCAGCAAGTGCGAGACGCCTCCCTACCTCCTGTTTGTTCGGGGGATGAATGTCGGTGGGGACGCCAAGATCGATTGCGCTGATTAGTGCTGCATGCGGGTCCCGCTCGGCCCCGATCCGCTGCTCGTTGATCAGCGCCGCCCAGCCGCTCTCGACCGGCTTTGACGTCGGCCTGCCCCAACCGGCGAGGCCGACGATCAGGAACGGCAGGTCAGGAGCGCGGAACTGTGTTCGCCAATCCGCCATCCACGCGGCTAGGCGCCGGTCGTACCCGGGAACGCCGACGTCCGCTTCGCCCTGGTACCAGGCGACGCCCTTGAGCCCGAGCGGCCCCAGCGGAGCGACCATCGCGTCGTAGATTTTCGAAACGCTCGCGACGCCGGTCCAGGGCGGCATCGGACTGTTCGCGATTGCTTTATCGACGCGCGAATATTGCCATTCGTCTCCGAGCAGCAGGGCAGGGCTCCCATTGAAGTCGAGGTGCACCTTGTCGGCCGGTCCGGCGAACCCGCCCGGGCCATATGTGTTGAGAACGTAGATGACGATCTCATTGTTGCCGGCATGGAGCAGGCCTGGCGGGATCGGATAGACGCGTTGCGCCGCCCAGTCGCTGGTGCCGCCGACGGGCACGCCATTCACCCACGTCTGGTCCATGTCGTCGAACACGCCTAGCGAGAGGTTTGCGCCATGCGCCGCCTGCGCTGCGGTCAGCGTGAAGCGGCGCCGAAACCAGGCTGCGCCCACGTGGTTCTTCCACTCCGGGCCCCAGGCATCCCAATAGCTGATTTGCGGCACCGGCTGCCACGATAGCCGGTCGCTGGCGTGCCACGGCTCCTGGCCAGGCGGGGTGCCCGCTTGGCTGTCCCACCACTTCACCCAGGCTACATCGAACTGGCGCAAAGACTCGGAGGGATTGGTGCGATGAAGCCGCACCAGATCCGCCATCGCACTTTCGCCGCCGGCGCGGACAGAAGCTTCGTCCATCCACTGGCGGATCGGAGTTGCGCCCCATGTGTCGTCGATGGCGCCGATCGGCACGTGCTGAGATGTGCGCAGGTCGCGCGTCATGAAATAACAGGCGGCGGAGAAATCCTTGGCAGAATCCGGCGACGTCACCTGCCACTGCGGCGGTTTCGCGAAATGCGCCTGCGGGTCGTCCGCAACCTGCTGCGCCACCTTGAAGAGGCGCAGCTCTGCATCGTTGGCATTCTGCAATTCGCTGTCGCTATTGAGCGCGCGGCGCAGCGGATATTCCATGTTCGACTGGCCCGAGCAGAGCCAGACATCGCCGACCATCACATCGTCGGACGTCGCGCTTGCGCCCCCCGGCCCGCCGACCTCAATCTTGTAAGGGCCGCCTGCGCTATGGGGCGCGAAGGTCGTGCGCCAGGTGCCGGCACGGTCTGCGACAGCTTGGCTCGTCTCTCCGGCAAAGCTCACGGCGATATGCTCGCCCGGCGCGGCGGTGCCGCTGAGGACAACCGGCTTGCCGCGCTGAATCACCGCGTGGGTTCCGAACTGCGGATCGATTGTCGGCGTCGCCATGGCCGCAGAAGCAAATAGGCTAGCGAAGATCAGAACTACGTGAGCAAACATCACAGTCCCGTCTTGTTCAGCGCCAGCCGGCATCGACGAAATATTCATGGCCGGTAATGAGCCGCGCATCGTCCGAAGCGAGGAATAGAGCGAAGGCGGCAATGTCTTCGGGCACCAGCCGCCCGGAGAGACATTGCGCATTAACGATCTCGGCCTCGCCTTCAGGCGTGTACCATTTCATTTGGCGGGGCGTGCGCACGTTTCCGGGAACGATGCAGTTCACGCGGATATTATCGCCGCCGAGTTCGCGCGCGAGAGCGCGGGTCAGCCCTTCGATCGCGGCCTTGCACGTCTCGTAAAGAACCAACCCGGGTAACGCGAGATGCCAGCTGATCGACCCCAAGTTGATGATGGCACCCCCGCCCTTGGCTCGCATTCCCGGAGCGACGGCCTGGGCGCAGAAAAACTGGTGCTTCAGGTTTACGTCGAGGCGGTCGTTCCAATATTCCTCGGTGATGTCGTCGACGCTGTGGCGATCGTCGTTCGCGGCGTTGTTCACCAGGACGTCGATCGCGGCGCCCTCGGCGATAAGCCCATCGATCGTGGCGCGGATCGCTGGAATGTTCTTGAGATCGGTCTTCAGAAACCTGGCGCCGACGCGCCCTGCGAGCTCCTCCGAGTCCGAGCCATTGATGTCGATGAAAATGACGTCGCAACCCTGGCTCGCGAACGCCTCGACAATTCCCGCTCCGATGCCGGATCCCCCACCGGTGACCAGGACTCTCTTGCCCTTGAGGCTCGGGTAGATCGCACGTTGGGAAGACGCGTCGGGCAAGTCGTTAGCTCCAGATGTAGGCGGTTTTGGTCTGCGTATAGAATTCGACCGCGGCGAACCCTTGCTCGCGCGCTCCGTAGCTCGACTTGCGCGTACCGCCGAACGGCACGTGATAGTCGACCCCCGCCGTCGGCAGATTGATCATGACCATCCCGGCACGCACGTTGCGCCGGAAATGCCGTGCGTGCTTCAGTGAACCGGTTACGATGCCGGCCGAAAGACCGAACTGCCCCCGATTGGCGATCTCCAACGCTTCCTCATAGTCGCGCACCTTCACGGTGCTTGCGACCGGGCCGAACACTTCCTCGCAGTTGATGCGCTGCGCGGGCTGGGTGTCGGCGATTACGGTTGGCGACATGTACCAGCCGCGCTTGTCGAGCGTGAGCCGCTCACCGCCGGTGAGAATCTTCCCACCCTCATCCCGCGCAATCGCGACATAGCGCAAATTTTGCTCCAGCTGCTCTTCGCTGACGGCGGGGCCGATCTGCGTCTGCGGGTCAAGCGCGTCGCCGACGCGCAGCGACCGTGTCTTCTCGGCGAGCGCCTCGACAAAACGGTCGTGGATGCCTTCGGTCACGATGATCCGCGACGATGCTGTGCAGCGCTGGCCCGTGCCGTAAAACGCACCGTCGATCGCGCACATGACGGCGCGATCGATATCGGCATCATCGAGCACGACTAGGGGGTTCTTGCCGCCCATTTCGAGCTGAACCCGCGCCTGGCGCTTCGCGGCGCCTTCGGCAACCGACGCGCGGACCGACTGCGAGCCGGTGAACGAAATTCCGTCGATGCCTTCGTGGCCGACAATCGCCCGCCCAACATCGCCCTCGCCGATGACAAGGTTGAACACTCCCGCAGGCGCACCGGCTTCGATCAGGATTTCGCCGAACGCGTGAGCGATCGCGGGCGTCGGAGTGGCCGGCTTCAGTACAACCGTGTTGCCGAAGGCGAGGGCAGGGGCGCTCTTCCAGGCAGGGATCGCGATCGGGAAGTTCCATGGCGTGATCAGGCCAAACACGCCGACGGGTTCGCGGTAGGTCTCGACGTCGATTCCGGGCCGGGTGGATTCCAACGTCTGTCCGTGCCGCCGTAGCGCCTCGCCTGCGAAATACTTGCAGATCCGCGCCGCGCGCATCACTTCGCCGGTACCTTCGGGAAGGGTTTTGCCTTCTTCGCGCGACAGCAAGCTGCCCAGTTCCTTGGCGCGGCTCATGATCAGTGACCCGGCCCTGTCGAGCACGTCGGAGCGCACTTCCGGCGACGCCTCCGACCAGCCGGGGAAGGCCGCACGCGCAGCTTCGACCGCGCGGTCCACATCCGCCGCTCCACCCTTGGGATAGCGCGCGACGACGTCGTCGAGGTTCGAAGGATTAAGGCTCTCGCCGGAGGCGTCGCCTCCGATCTTCTCGCCGTTGATGAGATGGCTGAGAGTGTCGAGCATCAGGCGTTCTCCGTCGCCCCCGCCAGCAGCCCCCGCCGCGCGAGATTGTGCATTAGCGCCCTGGTCCCGAAGGTCCACGCCGGCGCGTCGCGCGACGTGGTGACGATGTTCGCCAACGTCCCAAGTTTCGGCGCCGATATTCGGACTTGGTCGCCAACCTTGTGGGTGAAGCCGCGGCCGGGCTCATCGCGGTCCTGGGTCGGCGCGAACAGGGTGCCGAGGAACAACACGAACCCGTCGGGATAGTGATGTTCGCTCATTGCCTGGCGCACGAGTTCTTCCGGATCGCGGCTGATTTCGCTCATCCGGCTCTGGCCTCGAAGCTTGAAGCCGTCGGTCCCGGTGATCTCTAGCTCGACAATGGCGGAGCGAACGTCGTCGAGCGTGAACAGATCATCGAACAGGCGGATGAACGGCCCGATCGCGCAGGACGCGTTATTGTCCTTCGCCTTGCCTAGAAGCAACGCACTTCGTCCTTCGAAGTCTCGAAGGTTCACATCGTTGCCGAGCGTCGCCCCGCGGATCTCGCCCTTGTGGTTGATGACCAGTACGACTTCGGGCTCCGGGTTGTTCCAGGTGGAATCGGACCGCACGCCGATCTCGGCGCCCCAGCCGACGCTCGCGAGAGGCGCGGTCTTGGTGAAGATCTCGGCATCGGGCCCGATCGCCACCTCGAGATATTGCGACCACAGCCCATCCTCGATCAGCGCTTCCTTGAGCTTCGCAGCCCCCTCGCTGCCGGGCACCACAGAGCGAATTGCTCCGCCGATCCGCTGCTCGAGCTTGTCCCGGATTTCTGCGGCCCGGCGGAAGTCGCCTCGCGCGCGCTCCTCGATGACCCGCTCGATGGCGGAGATGGCGAACGTTACTCCGGCCGCCTTGACCGCCTGCAGGTCGACCGGGGCGAGGAACCGCTCCTCCGGAAAGCCAGCCAGCGCTTCGACCGTGAAAAGCTCTTCGCCCGAAACCTTGGCCGGTTCGGGCAGGTCCATCAGGTCAGCAATCGTCGGGGCCGTGCCGGACACGTCCAGCACCATCCCACCGCGGATCACGACCGGAGTCGGTCCGTCGTTGAGCAACAGCCGCCCGGCTAGGATTGCATTGCCATGATCGACAGGCAGCATCGCAGCAGTAAATTGCATAAGTGGCGAGTTGCACCTGACTCGATTGTGGTAGCGCTACCAATCGGCGTTTGGTGCGGCTACTGTCAAGCACGTCCGCGGCGTTCCGAGCGCGGAACAGGGGAGAGAGAAAACGATGAGCCGACGTATTCGCCTGATGCTGCTAGTTGCACTTTGCTCAACCGCCGCAGTCGTCGCGGCGAAGCCGGCCACCGACAGGCCGTGGCTGAACTCGGCGCTGACTCCGAACCAGCGATCCAGCCTCACCGTGAAGGCGATGACCGAGGACGAGAAGCTGCAGCTTGTGCTCGGTTATTTTGCGACGGACTGGCAGGGCAAGCATCCACCCGCCGGGGTGCGCTATGGATCAGCCGGCTTCGTGCCCGGCATCGAGCGGCTCGGCATTCCGCCGCAGTGGCAAACCGACGCGGGCGAGGGCGTCGCGACTCAGGGGGCATCCACCGATAAGCGTGAACGCACCGCGCTTCCGTCTGGACTTGCGACTGCTGCGACCTGGAACCCCAAGATCGGCTTCGAAGGCGGAAGGATGATCGGCTCCGAAGCGCGCGCGTCCGGTTTTAATGTGATGCTGGCGGGCGGTGTCGACCTCGAGCGTGATCCGCGCAACGGGCGCAACTTCGAATATGGTGGAGAGGACCCGCTGCTCGCCGGCACCATCGTCGGCTCGGAGATCGCCGGAATCCAGTCGAACCACATCATCTCGACGACCAAGCATTACGCCCTCAACGACCTCGAAACCGGCCGCAAGGGCCATGATGCGCAGATCGACGCGGCGGCCGCGCGAATGTCGGACCTGCTGGCCTTCCAGTTCGCGATCGAGCGCGGCGATCCCGGCTCGGTCATGTGCTCTTACAACAAGGTCAATGGCGACTTCGCCTGCGAGAACGACTGGCTTCTGAACCGCGTGCTGAAAGGCGATTTCGGCTTTCACGGTTATGTAATGAGCGACTGGGGCGCGGTTCATAGTACGGTCAAGGCAGCGCTCAATGGACTGGACCAGCAGTCGGGCTGGCCGTTTGACGACCAACAATATTTCGGCCTGCCGCTGAAGGCGGCTATCGCCGCTGGCCGCGTGCCCCAAACGCGGCTCGACGACATGGCGCGGCGCGTGCTCTACGCGATGTTCTCGACCGGGGCAGTCGATCACCCCGTGTCCCCCGACGGCCGGATCAATTTCGCCGCCAATGAAGCCGTCAGCCAGGCCGACGAGGAGCAGGGCATCGTCCTGCTCAAGAACGAGGGCAAGCTCCTTCCGCTCGCCGCCAATGCGAGGAACATCGTCGTCGTCGGCGGACATGCGGACAAGGGCGTGCTCGCGGGAAGCGGTTCGTCATTGGTTTACCCGCGCGGCGGCAACGCGGTGCCAGGGCTCGAGCCAACCGGCTGGCCGGGACCCGTGATGTATTATGCGTCGTCGCCGGTGGAGGAACTGAGGCGGCTCGCGCCAAAGGCGCGGATCAGCTTCGTCGACGGTAGCGATCCAGGCGCCGCGGCAGCTGCGGCAAAAGGCGCCGACCTCGCGATCGTCTTCGCCACTCAGTGGTCGAGCGAGTCCATCGACGTTCCGATGAAGCTCGACGGTAACCAGGACGCGCTGATCGACGCGGTGGCCGCCGCGAACCCGCGCACCGCCGTCGTGCTCGAAACCAATGCGGGCGTGGCGATGCCCTGGGCACCGCGCGTGCCGGTGATCCTTGAGGCCTGGTATCCCGGACGCGCCGGCGGGAAAGCGATTGCCAACCTGCTGGCCGGGCGCGTCAATCCGTCGGGCCGCCTGCCGATCACCTTCTATGCTTCCGAGGCGCAGCTTCCGCGTCCCGCGAGGCCAGGGTCGAACTCCGAAATGGACGAGTTCGCGCTGCCCTATTCCGAGGGGGCCGCCGTCGGATACAAATGGATCGACGCGAACAAGATCGAGCCATTGTTCCCGTTCGGCCACGGGCTCTCGTACACGACATTCGGCTATGGCCCGATCAGCGCCGTCCGAGGCGCAGGCGGACGTGTCAGGGTGCATTTCACTTTGCGCAACACCGGCCGACGCGCCGGAATGGCCGTGGGGCAGGTCTACGCCTCGCCGGTCGCGGGCGGCTGGGAAGCGCCGAAGCGGCTCGTCGCCTTCGACAAGGTCGAGCTTGCACCGGGCGCATCGAAGTCGGTGGACGTCGAGGTCGATCCGCGCCTGCTTGCGACATTCGATGAAGCTGCCCACGCTTGGCGTATTGCGCCGGGGAGATACAGGCTGATGCTCGGAGCATCGTCGCGTGATTTGCGCAGCAAGACGACCGTGGTTTTGGCGGGCGTCACTTTACCTTCGAACTGGCGTCCGGGACGGCCAGCCGCCGCCCCTCATCGGAAGCACGGCGCGCGAGCTCGATAAGTAAGAGGCCGGCGCGAGCATCGCGCGGATCCACGGGAACCGGCGCGCCGTCTAGGACGGCCGCCGCGACCGCCTCGTAAAAGGCGAGGTAGCGGCCGCGCTCCGTCGGCACCGCCTCGGGCTTGCCGCCGGGTAGCGTGCGGACGCCGTGACACTGATCGACGCCGAAGCCCGCTTCGCCCGGGCCCATGCCCGCCTTGAGCTGAGCCTCCTGAGGATCGAGGCCGAATTTGACGTAAGAGCCTTGCGTACCATGCAGCGCGAAGCGCGGCCGCGGATCAGCCATCAACGTCGAACAACGCAGGCAGGCCCGTAGGCGACCATATTCGAGCGTTACGTCAAAATAGTCGTCGACCACCGCGCCGTCCCGCTGAGCAACCACATCTGCGGCAATCGCCTCGGGCATACCGAACAGTTGCAGCGCCTGATCGATTAGGTGGGGACCGAGATCATTCAGGATTCCAGCGCCGCGTTCCGGGACTTCCCGCCAGCCGTGCTTGATCGACGGCCGGAAGCGATCCCAGTTGGCCTCGTAGAGCAGCACCTCGCCCAGCTCCGGCAGGCTGCGCCTGACGGTCTGGAAATCCCCGTCCCAGCGGCGGTTATGGAAGACGGTGAGGACGCGCTGCTGCCGATCGGCGAGCGCGATAAGCTCGTCGGCCTCGTCGAGAGACACCGTGAACGGCTTGTCGACGACCACGTGCTTGCCCTGTTCGAGCGCGGCCTTCGCTTGCGGAAAGTGATGTTGATTCGGCGAGGCGATGACAACCAGATCCGATCTCTCCAGCAGGTCTTCGAAGCTGCCGATGCGCCGCGGGTGATCGCGTGAGGTGAGGGCCGCGGCCAGTTCGAGCCCGCCGCAAGCGCGGATCAACGGCTCGTGGAAAGTGGAACCGGCGAGGCCGTAGCCGACAAGACCAACTCGGATCACGATCTCACCTTTTGGTTACGGCCGGGCATAAGGCAAGCTTGACGGACCTATGAATGATAGCGCTATCATTCCGCCGACGTGAGGTTCGAAAATGCTGTCTGGTCCACTGCGTATAAGTAAACTCGCGGCACTCATCGCAGTCATGGCCATGCTTTCACCGGCTCCGGCGTCCGCGGCCAAAGCTGCGCCCGCTGCGCTTGATCAGGCCAGCCAGCCATTCCATCGCGGCGTCAACGTTCTTGGGTACGATCCCTATTGGACGACTAGCGGCAAGCGCCGATTCGAATGGCGGCACTTTACCGAGATCCGCAACGCGGGGTTCGATTACGTTCGTCTCAACCTGCAGGCGTTCAAGCACATGGACGGCCAAAACCGGCTGGAGCCGCAATGGCTCGCCAAGCTCGACGACGTGGTGCGCCATGCCCGGGCAGCGGGTCTCGGTGTGATCATCGATGAGCATGATTTCAACATCTGCTCGACCGACGTCGATGCTTGCCGGACGCGCTTGTCGGCTTTCTGGCAGCAGGTCGCGCCGCGCTTCTCCAAAGCGCCCCGCAATGTGGCCTTTGAGCTGCTCAATGAACCGCACGACAAGCTGAGCGGTGACGTGTGGAACCAGATGTTCGCGCAGCTGCTGGCGAATGTTCGCCGCTCCAATCCGAGCCGGATCGTCGTCGTGGGCCCAACGCACTGGAACAGCCTCGCCGACCTTCCGCTGCTGAAGCTTCCGCCGGACCGCGACCTTCTCGTCACCTTCCACTATTACGAACCGTTCAAGTTCACCCATCAGGGGGCGACCTGGGCGGGCGACTTCGTCATGCACCAGCATGGCAATACATGGGGCAGCGCTGAGGACCGCGCCGCCCTGCGCGCCGATTTCGACAAGGTTGCCGCGTGGTCCGCCGCCAATCACCGCCCGATCCTTCTCGGCGAGTTCGGCGCCTACGATAAGAGCGGGACCCCGCTCGACCTGCGCGTCGCGTACATCGATGCGGTTCGCAGCGAAGCCGAACGCGACGGCTTCGGCTGGGCCTATTGGCAGTTCGAAGGCGATTTCGTGGTGTGGGACATGCCCAAGCAGCAGTGGATCGAGCCAATTCTAAAGGCGCTGATTCCGCGGCACTGAGGGCGTTCTCGCTATCGCGACGGCATTGCCCTGCTGCGTGCGCTAGGGCACGCTTGCAGCCAGCATGACGAAGGCAAGTTCAAATCCCACCTCGGGTGAGGCATCGTCGGGCCCCTTGCCTATTCGCGAATGGACTGCGGTCGATGCTGCAAGATTCCGCGAAGACATTGTGCCGCTTGGGCAGCCCGCGGTGCTTCGCGGGCTCGGCAAGGAATGGCCGCTCGTCAGGCACTTCAACGCGTCTCCGCGGGAGTTCGTCGATTATTTGATCGGCCTGGACAGCGGCGAGTTGGTGATGACCACGATAGTGCCGCCGGAAGAACGCGGCCGAATGGTCTACAAGGACGATGCGAAGGAGCTGAACCATCGCAATTCGCTTGAGAAGCTGCCCAACGTTCTAAGGGGCTTGCTCAAGCTCGAAGACGAGGCACTTCCCCCAGGCGTCTTCATCGGCGGACTCAACGTCGCACAATTTCCGGGACTCGAGCGCGAGAATTGCACCGACCTGGTGCCGCCGGAGGACTTGCCGCACCTTTGGATAGGCAACGCAGCGACCGTCTCGCCTCACTTTGACGCCGCGGACAACCTCGCCTTTGTGGTTGCCGGCAGACGCCGCTTCACGCTTTTCCCGCCGGACCAGGTTGGCAACCTCTACATCGGTCCGTTCGACGTTACGCCGGCCGGTCTTCCGATCAGCCTGGTCTCGCATGACGAGCCAGACCTTGAGCGCTACCCGCGCTTTCGCGAAGCCTTGGCGGTGGCGCAGTGGACTGAATTGGGTCCAGGCGATGCGATCTACATCCCGTACCTTTGGTGGCACGGAGTGAAGTCCCTCGAACCCCTCAATATGCTCGTGAATTTCTGGTGGTATGGAGACGAGATCGCCGCAGCGCATCCTTACGGCGCTTTGCTTCGCGCGACCTTCGAATTGTACCGTGACATGCCGCCAGAGCATCGTGCTGCATGGAAGCATATGTACGATCACTGGGTGTTCGCGACGGCCGGCGATCCTCTGGCGCACCTTCCTGCCGCACAGCGGACCGCAAAGGCCAACCTCGATAACGAGGCGGTTACGCGGTTCAGGCGAGCGATCACCGACCTCTTGGCGTGAAGCACTGGACCTGCCGCGCTCACTTGCTCCAGCTGTTTGGGTGTTTATGGTAACGCTAACAGCGAGGGGGAAATCGATGCGGCGGATTCTCGGCGTCCTGGCGTTCCTGTGTTTGGTAGGGACGTCGCAGACCGTTCAGGCGGGGGCGTATAAGAACTTCCGCGTCGCAATCTACATCACCGTCGCCGACACGAAGCGGCTCGCCGACCCGGCGACCTTCGCCAAGGATTTCGCCCGCGTCTCGTCGCAGCTCCAGTTCGATAAGGTCTATATCGAGGGGTATCGCGACCGCGTGACGGCGAGCGACGCCGAACTGGAGACGGTGAAGCGCGAGTTCCACGCCAAGGGCATCGAGACTTCCGGCGGAGTGACGCTCGCCGCCGGCGGCTCGGGCGGGCAGTTCGGGACGTTCGATTATGAGAACCCAGCCGACCGCGCCGAATGCGAGCGCGCGGTGCGGTTGATCGCGCGTCACTTCGACGAAGTGATCCTCGACGACTTCTTCTTCTACACCTCGAAAAGCGACGCCGACATTGCCGCTAAGGGCAATAGAAGCTGGACCGACTATCGCGTCGACAAGATGCGCGAGGCGAGCCGCGACCTGGTGCTGCGCCCGGCGAAGCAGGAGAACCCGCGGGTCCGGGTGATCATCAAATATCCCAATTGGTACGAGCATTTTCATGGTCTCGGCTACGATCTCGCCGAGCAGCCCACGATGAGATCTACACCGGCACCGAGACTCGCGATCCGGAAATCACTGATCAGCTGCTGCAGCAATATGAGAGCTATCAAATCTACCGCTATCTCTCGAACGTCCGGCCGGGCGCGAACCTCGGCGTGTGGGCGGACACGTTCGATACGCGGTCGATCGACCGTTATGCCGAGCAATTGTGGGACGGCCTGTTCGCCAGGGCTCCGGAGCAGATGCTGTTCAATTGGCACCCGATGGCGGAGGCCGCACCGGCCTCGGCGGGCGAACGGCCGTGGGCGAAGCAGGCGACAAGTTTCCGCTGGCCAGCAGGGAGTGGCGGCTGGGCTAGCGCTGCCAACGAGGCGTTGCACCTTGCCGATGCTGCGCTCAGCGGCGTCGGTAATCCGACGGGAATTGCGAGCTACCGGCCGCCGCACGCGACGGGTGAGGACTTCCTCCACAACTACATCGGCAATCTCGGTGTCCCGATCGAGCTCTATCCCGACTATCCGGCCAATGCCCATACCATCCTGCTGACCCAGTCCGCGGCAAGCGACCCGGCGATCATCGCCAAGATCGACGCCAGTCTGCGCGGCGGGGCCAATGTGATCGTCACATCGGGTTTCCTCGAGGCGATGCAGGGCCGCGGCCTTTCGACAGGCTCAGGACAAGGCTTTGAGCAGCTCGCAGAATGGCACACGACCGGCCATACCATTGCCATCGACCGCTATTTCGACGGATTCGGCGCGGGCAAGGGGACCGAGCTCAAGGAGCCGGGGAAATCGGCTCCGGTGCTGTTCCCCGAAGTGCGGTTTTACACCAACGACAGCTGGCCGATTATCCGTGGGGTCGCCGCGGCGAAGGGCTTCCCGATGGTCCTGATGAACCATTATTCGAAGGGCACGCTCTATCTTTGGACCATGCCGGAGAATTTCGGCGACCTTTACAAGCTGCCGCAGCCAATGCTGACGCGGATCAAGGCCTATCTGTTCGGCGACGCGCCGGTCAGCATCGATGCGCCGGACCACGTCGCGCTGTTCACCTACGATAATGGCGCCTTCATCGTCGAGAATTACCGCGGCGATATGGCGAATGTGCGCATCCTTCGGCGGGGAGCGGCGGCCGAGACGACCACGGTCCTGCCGCACAGCTTCCGCGTTTTTCGCCGCTAGCAACATTCCAAAAAGGGGGCAGCCTGAATGAGCCTTTCGACGATCGACGCCATTGTCGTGATCATTTACGCGATCGGCATCTTCAGCCTCGCGCAATGGGTGTCGCGCGAGAAAGCGGGTCACGAAAAGGACACGTCGGACTATTTCCTGGCGTCGAAGAACCTGCCGTGGTGGGCGATCGGTGCGTCGCTGATCGCGGCGAACATTTCCGCCGAGCAGATCGTCGGCATGTCCGGCTCAGGTTATGCGATCGGGCTCGCCATCGCGTCGTACGAATGGATGGCGGCGGTGACCTTGCTGATCGTCGGCAAGTTCTTCCTGCCGATCTTTCTTAAGAACCACATCTACACAATGCCGCAGTTCCTCGAGCGGCGGTACGGCGGCCTGATCCGCACGTTGATGGCGATCTTCTGGCTCGCGCTTTACGTGTTCGTGAACCTCACCTCCATCATCTGGCTCGGCTCGATCGCCGTGAACAAGGTCGCGGGCATCGACCAGAATTACGCGCTGGTGATCCTCGGCGCGTTCGCCTTGCTCTACCAGATCCGCGGCGGCCTCAAGGCGGTTGCGCTGACCGACATCGTGCAGGTGACGTTGCTCGTGCTTGGTGGACTGGTCGTCGCATATCTGACGCTGACGCAGATCGGCGGCGGGGACCTATTCGCGGGCTTCCACAAGCTGATCGCCAACGCGCCCGACCACTTCCACATGATCCTGCAGAAAGGCGACCCACATTACATCGATCTGCCGGGCCTGAGCGTGCTGATCGGCGGCATGTGGATCGCGAACATCAGCTATTGGGGCTTCAACCAGTATATCATTCAGCGCGCACTCGCCGCCAAGAACCTCGACGAGGCGCAGCGCGGCGTGATCTTTGCTGCGTTCTTGAAGCTGCTGATGCCATTGATCATCGTCCTTCCCGGGATTGCCGCGGTAGTTCTGGCACCCGGCTTGCCGAAGCCCGACCAGGCTTATCCGACGATGATGCGATTGCTTCCGCCGGGACTCTTGGGCCTGGTGTTCTCGGCGCTCGTCGCGGCGATCATCGCGTCGACGGCGTCCAAGATCAATTCGATCGCGACCATCTTCACGCTCGACGTCTATGCCAAGCAACGCCGTGAGCGCACCCGCGCCGAGGACGACAGCGGCGAAAGTGCGGGCGAGGAAAAGCACCTCGTGCTGGTTGGCCGGATTACCGCCGTGACAGCGATCATCATCGCAATCATCGCGGCGCGGCCGTTGGTCGGGAGCTCCGAACAGGCGTTTCAGTTCATTCAGGAATTCACCGGCTTCTTTACGCCCGGGATTTGCGTGATCTTCCTGCTCGGCTTGTTCTGGAAGCGCGCCAACGAAGCCGGCGCAATCGTCGCTGCGGTGACCTCGGTCGGACTGTCGACGATCATGAAATACACGCTTCCGGCGGCGGTCCTGCCGCAAGGCGTAAATGATTACCTGACGCCGTTCATCAACCGCATGGGCGTGGTGTTCCTGGTCTCGGCGTTGCTGTGCGTCATCGTCTCGCTCGCGACGCCGCAGCGGCTCGGCTCCGACACGATCGACACGAGCAATGTGCGCTACAAGACGAGTGCCGGCTTCAACATCGGCGCCCTCGGCGTTCTCCTCGTGCTGGTCGCGCTCTACGCGACCTGGTGGTGATCGCCCGAATTCGCGGCGCCGTCATCACCGGCTCACTTCGCCGCCGGATGATTGGGGCGGTCGCGCGGCGGCGGAATGGGTGAGGAAATTGTCGGCAGGAGAGCAATTCGCTGGAAGCACGCAGGGATTGCTACAGACCGCGGCGTTGCTCGACCGTCTTTATGCGGCCGACCGGGGCTTGCGCTTCCCTGGGAATTTGGAGGCCCGAGCCGGAATCGAACCGGCGTGCAAGGATTTGCAGTCCTCTGCGTAACCACTCCGCCATCGGGCCGGGGAGAAGGACGCGCTTTGGCGCGGGCGTCCGCCGCCGGTCAACCCCCCGCCGTCGCCAGCGGTCGTTTCGATGAATGGCGGTTGGCGTCGGGCGCGCCTGCCGATAAGAGCCAGCTTGATCTCCAGGTGTATTATTGGCATAGAACAGTCATGACGGTCCAGCGCCCCATCCCGGATTTTGCCGCCGTCCGCGAAGCGATGGTTGAAAGCCAGCTGCGCCCGCAGGGCGTCACCGATCGAGCTGTGCTCGAGGCGATGCGGCGTATTCCCCGCGAAGATTACGTCCCGAGCAGCTCGCGCCCTCTGGCTTATGTCGACCGCGCCATTCCCATCGGCCCGGGCCGCTACCTCGCGCCGCCGGCGGTGCTCGGGCAGCTGCTGACCCAGATGATGCCCCTGGCCGGCCAGCGTGCGCTCGTGGTCGGGGCCGGTACCGGCTATTCCGCCGCGATCCTGGGAGCGATGGGGCTCGACGTCGTGGGCCTCGAAAGCGATCCCGAACTCGCCAGTGCCGCGCGCCAGCATGGAATCGAAATCGTCGAAGGCCCACTCGAAGGCGGCCTTGCAAGCACGGCGCCCTATGACCAGATCCTGATCGACGGGGCAGTCGAGTATATTCCCGACGCGCTGATCGCTCAGCTCGCCGATGGCGGGCGGCTCGGCACGGCAATCGTCGACCGAGGCGTCACGCGGCTGACGATTGGACGCAAGGCTGGCGAAGCGTTCGGCACTCTTTCAGCCGGTGACGCGGGCGTTCCCGCGCTACCGGGATTCCAAAGGCCGCGGGCCTTCACGTTCTGATAGTCGAAGGGACGGCATCTTGCTTTCGAGAATTATCACCGGGTCGCTGATTGCGGCGCTCTTGGCCGGCACCGCCGGCGCTGACACGCTGCGCGACGCGCTGGTCTCGGCCTACGGCACCAACCCAACCCTGACCGGTCAGCGCGAAGCCCTGAAGGCGACCGATGCCAACGTGGCGATCGCCAAGGCTGCGGGTCGGCCGAGGGTGACGACGGATGTGAGCCTCAATCGAACCATCACCCAGAGCGGATTGCTGATCCAGGGCGGGAAGGGGCCGACCCTGACTGCCGGAGCGCAGGTCAGCGTCCCGTTGTACAGCGGTGGCGCCGTCAAGAATTCGGTGCGCGCCGCCGAATCCCGGGTCGAGGCCGGGAGGGCGACGCTGCGCGCTGTGGAGGGCGACGTCTTCACCCAGGCCGTCTCCGCGTACATGGATGTGATCCGCGACCGCGCAATCGTCGAACTGAACCAGAACAATGTGAAGGTGCTGCAGACCAACCTCGAGGCGACCACGGATCGTTTCAAGATCGGCGATCTTACCCGCACCGATGTCGCGCAGTCCGAAGCGCGGCTTCAGCTTGGACGCTCCGACCTTGCGACGGCCGAGGGCCGACTCGCCGCGAGCGAGGCCACGTACCGCCAGGTGATCGGTCATGCGCCGGGCCAGCTCGCCCCGCCGCCGCCGCTTCCTCCCTTGCCCACCAGCGAGGACGAGGCGGTTCGAATCGCGCTCGCCAACAACCCCGACCTTATCGCGACGAGCCGGCAGGCAGTCGCCAGTGGATACGACGTGAGTGTCGCCCGTGCGAGCCGGCTGCCAACGCTCTCGGCTCAAGCAAGCGGGGATTATGCGCAGAATCTCGGGACCAATCTCCCCGGCTTTCCGCGCAGCGGCACCGCGACGTCGGTCGGTCTCGGCGCAACGTTGCCGATTTTCCAGGGCGGTCTCCCGGCAGCGCGCATCCGCCAGGCACAGGCTCAACAGGGCCAGGCGCTGGAGCAGGTAGTCGGCACCGAACGTGCCGTCGTCCAGGCAGCGCGCGCCGCCTTTGCGAATTACGCCGCTGCTCAGAATGCCATCCAGGCCAACACCGTTGCGGTCCAGGCCAACGAGTTGGCGCTTGAGGGCAACCGTGCCGAGCAGAGCGTCGGGACTCGGACGATCATCGAAGTGCTGAATGCCGAGCAGGAGCTGCTGCAGTCGCAGGTCGCCTTGGTGACTGCCAAACGCGACGCCTATGTCGATGGCTTCCAGCTTCTGAATGCCATGGGCCAGGCGCAGGCCCAGGACCTCGGGCTCGACGGCGGGCCGCTGTATGATCCACTCGGCAATTATCGCCACGTCGCGAACAACTGGAACGACTGGGCCAGCGACCCGCGTCATCCGACCGTCGCAACGCGGACCGTCTCTCCACAGGAGATGCCGGCCAATCCAATCGTCACGCCGCAGATCGACTCGGCGCGGATCGATGCGTCGCCGCCGTCCCCGCCGGAAGTGACGGCGCAGCCCGCTGGCCCGATCCTGCCGCCGCCCCCGCCCAGGGTCCCCTAGCGTGGCCGGTTGCCACGGGGGCGTGACTCCGGCGCCGCAATAAATGTAGAGCGGCCTTATGCAGTCGCCGGGCCGCGAACCTTCGATGGAAGACATCCTCGCGTCGATCAAGAAAGTGATCGCGGAGGAGAAGGATTTGCGCACCGCTGCGGAGCCGATCGATCGGCAAGAGGACGAACCGTTGCCGGAGGAGAGTTCCACCGCCGACGACGACGTACTTGAACTCGACCAGCCACTAACGCCGATGGACCTTGGCCCGCCGCTGGTGGATGAAGAGGTCGCCGGCCAGAGCCGCCAAAGGCTTGAGGCGCTCCAGACCGTCGCCGCGACCACTCCTCCGGCTTCGGCAATCAATCCGCTCGAAGACATCATTCGCGAGATGCTGCGGCCGATGCTCAAGCAATGGCTCGACGAGCATCTGCCGCACATGGTCGACGAGCATGTGAAGCGCGAGATCTCGCGAATTACCGGGCGGCCACTGTAGTTCTTGCAGCGCGCCGCGGGTTTGCTACGCCTGCGGCATGACCCACACCAAGTTCCTCCTCGCCGCCGCAGCCGCCGCGCTTGCGGTCTCCCCAGCCTATGCCCGGCCGATGACCGCGACCGATATGCACTCGATGCACCGCATCGGCGCGCCGGAGGTGTCGCCGGACGGGCGAACAGCCGTGTTCACGATCTCGACCACTGACTGGAGCAAGAACAAGCGCAACAACATGTTGTACACGCTCGATCTGACGAAACCGGGCGCTGGGCCTCAACCGGTCGCGGGCGCGACAAAGGGCCATGACGCCGTGTTCGGTCCCGATGGCTCGCTGTGGTTCCTGATGGCGGTCGGCGACCATGACCAGCTGTTCCGCAAGCGGCCCGGTAGCGCGGCCGTGCGGGTCAGCAAGTTCGCCGGCGATGTTGGCGGGTTCAAGCTCGCGCCGTCGGGTGACCGCCTGGTCGTATGGGCCGACCGCGATCTGCGCTGCGCCGACCTCAATTGCGCCGGCCTACCCCCGAAGCCGAAGACCGGATCAGGCCGCACCTTCGACCAGCTGTTCATCCGCCACTGGGACACCTGGGCCGAGCCGGGCGTCAAATCGCGCCTGTTCACCTTCCCCGTGGTGGCCGGGAAGCTCGCCGGAGCCGGCGTACCGATCGAAGGCAATTTGGTTGGCGACACGCCGTCAAAACCGTTCGGCGGCGGCGAGGAGATCGCCTTCTCACCCGACGGCCGCACCGTATATTTCGCGCTGCGGGAGGCGGGCCGGATCGAGCCCTTGTCGACGAACCTCGACATCTTCGCAACACCGAGCGACGGTTCAGCCGCCCCGGTCAACCTGACCGTCGCGAACAAGGCGACCGACAATCTTCCGGTGGTTTCGCCCGATGGCCGGACCCTGGCCTATGTCGCCATGGCGCGGCCGGGCTACGAAGCCGACCGCCAGGTGCTGATGCTGCGCGACCTCGCCAGCGGCACCGTCCGCCCGCTGACCCAAAGTTGGGACCGTTCGGTCGGCTCGATCGAATGGGCCAAGGACGGCAGGAGCCTGCTCGTCACCGCCGAGGATACGCTGGAAGGGCCGGTGTTCCGGGTCGACGCCGCGACCGGCAACATCACGCGCCTGACCGGCGACGGCACGTTCGGAAACGTCCACGCGCTGCCAACCGGGGGCGCACTCGCGACCATGAACAGCATCATGGCGCCCGACGATCTCTATCGGCTCGACGCCGGGGGTCACGCCTCCCGCCTGACCGACGTCAACCGACAGCTGCTCGCGCAGCTCGATCCGGTCACACTTCAAAAGTTCAGCTTCACCGGCGCCAACAACGACCGCGTCTGGGGTTGGGAGCTGAAGCCTGCAGGCGCAACCGCGAAGGTTCCGGTGCTGCTGCTGGTCCATGGCGGACCGCAGGGCTCGTTCAGCAACAGCTGGTCGTACCGCTGGAACCCGCGCCTGTTTTCCTCGCCCGGCTACGGCGTCGTCAGCGTCGATTTCCACGGCAGCACCGGTTACGGCCAGGCCTTCACCGACGCGATCCACCAAAATTGGGGTGGCTGGCCGCTGCAGGACCTGAAGCTCGGGCTCGCTTATGCGACCGCGCACGATCCGCAGCTCGACGGCGCCAATGCCTGCGCCGCCGGCGGCTCATACGGCGGTTACATGATGAACTGGATCGAGGGGAATTGGCCCGACCGCTTCAAGTGCATCATCCAGCATGACGGCGTGTTCGACGCGCGCGCCATGGCCTACGAAACCGAGGAACTGTGGTTCGACGAATGGGAGCATGGCGGGCATCCCTATTACGAGGCGCCCGGTGAGTTCGAGAAGTGGAACCCGGTCAATTACGTCACAAGCTGGAAGACGCCGCAGCTGGTCGTGACCAGCGAGAAGGACTTCCGCATTCCCTACACGCAGGGGATTGCGGCGTTCACGGCGCTTCAGCGTCGCGGCATCCCGTCGCGGCTGTTGATCTACCCCGACGAGAACCACTGGGTGCTGAAGCCCAAGAACTCCGTGCAATGGTATGACGAGTTCTTCGGCTGGACGACGCGCTACATCGGCGGTCAGGCGCCGCAAGCGACTTCGGCAGGGTCACCAAAGCCGGAGCGCGGGGAGTAGCGATCAACCGCTCATCCTGAGTAGCCGTTGACCCCGGACTTGATCCGGGGGAAACGGCGTATCGAAGGACCGTCCTTCGATACGGGTCTTCGATGCGCTTCGCTTACTCAGCCCCTACTCAGGATGAGCGGTTGTCGTCGCGCGACGCCCTCGCTAGTCGCGCCTAAGCAATGAGCGAGCTTCCCAAGACCTTCGAACCCAAGGCGATCGAGGATCGCTGGTACGCGCATTGGGAGTCCAAAGGGTTGTTCCGCCCCGATCGCGGCGAAGCCCAGCCGTGGACCATCGTCATGCCGCCGCCCAACGTCACGGGTAGCCTGCACATCGGCCACGCGCTCGACATCACGCTTCAGGACGTCCTCACGCGCCGCGAGCGGATGCTGGGCAAGGACGCGTTGTGGGTGGTCGGCACCGACCATGCCGGAATCGCGACGCAAATGGTCGTCGAGCGCAATCTCGAGAGCCAGGGCGTCAAGCGCGCCGAGATCGGCCGCGAGGCGTTCCTCGAGCATGTTTGGGAATGGAAAGGCCAGTCGGGCGGGGCGATCACGCGCCAGCTCCGCCGTCTCGGCGCGAGCTGCGACTGGGCGCACGAGCGCTTCACCATGGACGAGCGCTACCAGCGCGCCGTCACTTACACCTTCGTCGAGCTGCACAAGCGCGGGCTGATTTATCGCGACAAGCGCCTGGTGAACTGGGACCCCAAGTTCCAGACCGCGATCAGCGACCTCGAGGTCGAGACCCGCGACGTCCAGGGCAAGTTCTACACCCTCAGCTATCCGCTCGCGGACGGATCGGGCGCGATTCAGGTCGCGACCACGCGTCCCGAGACGATGCTCGCCGACATGGCGGTCGCGGTTCATCCCGACGACGAGCGGTACAAGGCGCTGATCGGCAAGCAGATCAGGCATCCGATCACCGGCCGGTTGATCCCGATTATCGCCGACGAGCATGCCGATCCGGAGCTCGGCTCGGGCGCGGTCAAGATCACGCCGGGGCATGATTTCAACGATTTTGAGGTCGGCAAGCGGGCGGGATTTGCCGCGCGCGATATGCTCAACATGTTCGACGGCACCGCCCATGTCGTGCAGACGCAGGACGGGCTCATTCCGGCTGACCTCCTCGGACTGACGCGAGAGGATGCGCGGAAGGCGATCATCCCGATGCTGGATGACGAAGGCGCTTTGGTCCGGGTCGAGGACCGCGTGATTCCGACGCCTTTCGGCGACCGCTCCGGGGTGACGATCGAACCGTGGCTCACCGACCAATGGTACGTCGATGCGGCCAAGCTGGCGCTTCCCGCGCTCCAGGCGGTGAAGAACGGCGACATCAGGATCGTGCCGGAGACCTGGGCCAAGACCTGGTTCAATTGGCTCGAAAACATCCAGCCCTGGTGCGTGTCGCGGCAATTGTGGTGGGGCCATCGGATTCCAGCTTGGTACGGGCCACGTCTGACAGACGGGAATCTGAGTGAACCGTATGGATCGGCTCCTTCGCAAGGAAGTCCACTAGTCGCGTTCGTCGCAACCGACCAAGCCGAAGCGCTGCTCCAAGCCGAAAATTACTATGGGGGCGAGTACGAACTCCATATCGCAGAAGATGTACCTGGAATGGGGTTCGTCCCAATGGCGATGACCGGTCCGAATGGAAAGAAGTATGTCGGACTTTCGCAAGACCCAGACGTCCTCGACACTTGGTTCTCATCGGCGCTGTGGCCGTTCGCCACGCTCGGCTGGCCCGAGGAGACCGAGGACCTTCACCGCCATTACCCCAACGACGTGCTCATCTCGGGTTTCGACATATTGTTCTTCTGGGACGCGCGGATGGCGATGCAGGGCATCGAGTTCATGGGCGAGGCGCCGTGGAAGACGCTCTACCTCCACGGCCTGGTCCGCGACGCGGCTGGCGCGAAGATGTCCAAGTCCAAGGGCAACACCGTCGACCCGCTCGGCCTGATCGACAAATACGGCGCCGACGCGCTGCGCTTCACGCTGGCGGCGATGGAAAGTCAGGGCCGCGACATCAAGCTCGATGAGAAAAGGGTCGAGGGCTACCGCAACTTCGCGACCAAGCTTTGGAACGCGGCGCGCTTCCTGCAGATGAATGGGGTCGGGGCGAGCGACAGCATCGCCGCGCCTGCAGCCGAGCTTCCGGTCAATCGCTGGATCATCGGCGAGGTGGTCGAGACGCTGACCAAGCTCGACCGCGCGTTCGACGAGCTGCGCTACGACGAGATGGCCGACGCCATCTACCATTTCGTCTGGGGCACGTTCTGCGACTGGTACGTCGAGCTGATCAAAGGCGAACTTGCCCCCACAACCGTTCGTCCTGAGCCCGTCGAAG
>JAZKBB010000024.1:66500-70484 GCA_040388865.1 Pseudomonadota bacterium
TCGAAGGACTGTCCTTAGGTTCTTCCGCTGAAGAGAAGGGCAGGGCTTCGACAAGCTCAGCCCCAACGGAAGTGGGTGACGCGAACGGGGAAACCCGGCGCGTCGCCGCCTGGGCCTTCGACCAGATTTTGGTGATGCTCCATCCGCTGATGCCGTTCATCACCGAGGAATTGTGGCAGGCGATGGGCGAGCGGCCGTACGAGCTCATCGTCGCCAAGTGGCCGGAGCCGCAGGCGCAAGTTGATCGCCGGGCCCGCGACGATCTAAATTACGTCATCAATATTGTGGACCTCACGAGGTCGACCCGAACCGAACTCAATGTTCCACCGGGTGCGCACGTCGAACTTCAATTATCAGGAGATGGCCCGCTCCTTAGTGAGGCGATGCGGGTGATTGATGAAAATGCAACCGCAACCAAGCGCCTGGCACGTGTGTCGAAATTCGACGTCTCGGACGCGCCACTCCAAGAGAGCGCTACGTTTATTCTCAACGGAGTGACGTTCCGAATTCCGCTTCAAGGTGTCATAGACGTTGGCGCCGAGAAGGCGCGCCTCTCGAAAGCTGCCGAGGCTGCCGAAAAGGAACGTGACAGCCTCGCGCAGCGGCTCGCCAACCCGAATTTCACCGAGCGTGCCAAGCCCGAGGCGGTCGAGAAAGCGCGCGCAGACCATGAGGCCAAGGCCGCCGAGGCCGAACGCCTCCGCGCGGCGTTGGAGCGGCTGGGGTAGTTTCCCCTCGCGTCATCCCGGCCTTGAGCCGGGACCCGCCTTTCTTCGAAATGGCGGATAGGAAGGCAGGCCCCCGATCAAGTCGGGGGTGACGGAAGGATGGAATGGCAGACGCAGCAGCACAACGCAGATCGGGCCGCGGCAACCTCACCGAAGGGCCGATCGCCAAGACCCTGCTCGCGTTCGCGCTGCCGACGCTCGCGTCCTCGATCCTCCAGTCGCTGAACGGCACCATCAACGCGATCTGGGTCGGCCGGCTCATCGGCGAGGGCGCACTCGCCGCGACATCGAACGCCAACATGGTGATGTTCCTGCTAACCGCGTTCGTGTTCGGGTTCGGCATGGCCTCGACCATCCTCATCGGTCAGGCGTGGGGCCGGGGTAATGTCGACGAGGCGCGGCGCGTGTTCGGCACAGCGAGCGGCGGCTTTGCCGTGATCACCGTCCTCATCGCGATTGCCGGCTACTACCTCGCTCCGGCGATCCTGCATCTGTTGGGCACGCCGGGCGATGCCGCGCCGCTCGCGCTCGCTTACCTGCGCGTCATCTTCCTCGCTCTTCCCGCATTGCTGCTCCTCACCCTGCTGATGATGGCGTTGCGCGGATCGGGCGACAGCCTGACGCCCTTGTGGTTCATGATGGTCGCCGTCGTCCTCGACAGCGGGCTCAACCCCTTCTTCATCCGCGGCATCGGCCCAATTCCCCGAATGGGGATCGCGGGGTCGGCGATGTCGACGCTGGTCGGCAATTACGTCAGCCTCATCGGCCTGTTCATCTACCTCTACGCCAAGGATTTGCCGCTGCGGCTGCGCGGGCGTGAGCTTCGCTACCTCATTCCCAGCCCCGCGATCCTCAAGACCTTGCTGATCAAGGGCTTGCCGATGGGCATCCAGATGATCGTCATTTCGATGTCGGCGCTGGCGCTGGTCGGGATGGTCAATCGGGAGGGCGTGGACACCACCGCCGCGTTCGGCGTCGCGATGCAGCTGTGGACCTATATCCAGATGCCGGCGATGGCGCTCGGCGCGGCTGTCAGCGCAATGGTCTCGCAGAATATCGGAGCGGGCAAATGGGAACGCGTCGGCAAAGTCACCCAGGTCGGCATCCTTCAGTCGCTGCTGATCACCGGCGTGCTGATCGTTGTGCTGACGCTCGCCGACCGCACCGTGCTCGCGCTGTTCATGGGGCCGGGCAGCCCGGCGCTACCCATAGCCCGGCACATCCACCTGCTCGCGAGCTGGAACTTCCTGCTGTTCGGCGTGATGATGGTGCTGTTCGCGACCGTGCGGGCGAACGGAGCGGTGTGGGCGCCGCTGATCATCCTTGCAGTCGGCATGGTGCCGGTCCGCTTTGGCTACATCCTTGGAGCCTATGGATGGCTTGGCGCCGACGCGATCTGGACCAGCTTCCCCGTGACGTCGGCGATCAACCTCGTGCTTGCCGCCGCTTATTATCTCAACGGCAGCTGGAAGAAGGCGCGGATGACCGCGCAAGAGCGGCCGTGCGACGACGAGTTGCGCGAGGAGGCGGAAGCAACGCGCGAGCCCGGTGGGGCGCTCAACCCGGCTGGATAAGTGTCGGTCGTCATCCCCGCGAAAGCGGGGACCCAGCTAGAAAGACAAAAACTAGGTTCCCGCTTTCGCGGGAATGACGATAGAGGGGCCGCATGTCCGCTTCCTTCCCTTACCTGCGCATGCGCCGCGGGCGATCGAGCCCGTGGATGCGCGCGATGCTGGCCGAGAACCGCCTTCACCCGAGCGACTTCATCTGGCCGCTGTTCATTTGCGAGGGCCGTGATTGCGAGGAGCCGATCGGCGCGCTTCCGGGCGTCAGCCGCTGGAGCGTCGACCGAATCGCTACGAAGGCGAAAGAGGCGGCCGCGCTCGGCATTCCGTGCATCGCGCTGTTCCCTAACACGCCGGAGCCGTTGCGCACCGAGCGCGCCGAGGAAGCGCTCAACAGCGACAATTTGATCTGCCGCGCGATCCGCGCAATCAAGGACGCGGTGCCCGAGATCGGGGTTCTCACCGACGTCGCGCTCGATCCGTATACCGCGCACGGCCACGACGGCCTGGTCGACGTCGCCGGCAACGTCATCAACGACGACACCGTCTCGATTCTCGTTGAGCAGGCGCTGGTCCAGGCGGCCGCGGGCGCCGACATCGTCGCGCCGTCGGACATGATGGATGGCCGGGTCGCCGCGATCCGCGAGGCACTCGAACGCGAAGGCCACCAGAATGTCGCAATCATGGCCTATGCCGCCAAATATGCGTCAACCTTCTACGGCCCGTTCCGGGAGGCAGTGGGGTCATTGGGCCGGTTGAAGGGCGACAAGCGCGGCTACCAAATGGACCCGGCCAACATCGACGAGGCGTTGCGGGAGGTCGAGCTAGACCTCGCCGAGGGCGCCGATTTCGTGATGGTGAAGCCCGGATTGCCCTATCTCGACGTCATCACGCGGGTGAAAGACGCTTTTGGAGTACCGACCTTCGCGTACCAGGTGAGCGGCGAATATGCGATGATCGAGCATGCCGCGGCGGCTGGGGCGGGCGACCGTGACGCGCTGATCGTCGAGACGCTGATCGCCTTCAAACGCGCAGGCGCCACCGGCGTGCTGACCTATCACGCGCTCGACGCGGCGCGGCTGATCGCCGGTTAGAGCCCCAGTCTCTTCTGGACAGCGTCGATGCGCGCCGCTTGTCGCGCATCGAGATCTCCGACTTCCTCCTGCGCTCGCTTGATCGCCGCCAGATCGTTTGGGGCAAGGCCGCCCTGGCTTTGGAGCGCGCTCGCGGCGAGCGCGTCGATGTCGCCGAGCGCGGTTGCGGTCGGCTTGCGTGCGGCGATGGCGGCGGTCAGCGCTTCCTGCGCGGCGATCCAGCCTTCGCTCTGCGGCGCTCCAGCCGATGCCGCGAGGTGCTCCGCCTGTGATGCGGCCGCGTCAAAGGCGGCGTCGCCGCTGCGTCCTGCGACAACCAGCGCCGACAGCCGCTCGGCGAGTGCCGCGGTAACAGGCCGATCGTTGACCGGACGCACCACCGGCAAGCGCGGGTCGATTGCTTCCGCCGCGCGGGGCTGAAGCGACGGGTAGGGGCCGCCGGGCGTGGAGCAGGCGGCGAGCGCAAGGATCGAGACGAAAGCGAGGTGCCGCATCGCGACGGCACTAAGGGAAAAATGGCGCGCCCGGAAGGATTCGAACCTCCGGCCCCCAGATTCGTAGTCTGGTGCTCTATCCAGCTGAGCTACGGGCGCGCGG
>JAZKBB010000025.1:0-2155 GCA_040388865.1 Pseudomonadota bacterium
TGCGCCTGCCCGCCGAGCTTGCCCTCCGTGCCGACTTCGCGCGCAACGCGGGTGACTTCCGACGCGAAGCCGTTCAGCTGATCGACCATCGTGTTGATCGTATTCTTGAGCTCGAGGATTTCGCCTTTGACGTCGACCGTGATCTTTTTCGACAAGTCGCCCTTCGCGACGGCGGTGGTCACTTCGGCGATGTTACGCACCTGACCGGTCAGATTGTCGGCCATCAGATTGACGTTGTCGGTGAGATCCTTCCAGGTGCCGGCGACGCCTTCGACGCGCGCCTGGCCGCCGAGTTTGCCTTCGGTACCGACTTCGCGCGCAACGCGCGTCACTTCCGATGCAAAACCGTTGAGCTGATCGACCATGGTGTTGATGGTGTTCTTGAGCTCGAGGATTTCGCCCTTCACCTCGACCGTGATTTTCTTGGACAAGTCGCCGCGAGCCACGGCGGTGGTGACCTCGGCGATGTTGCGGACCTGCCCCGTGAGGTTGGTTGCCATCGCGTTGACGTTGTCGGTCAGGTCCTTCCACGTGCCGGCGACGCCTTTCACTCGGGCTTGACCACCGAGCTTGCCCTCGGTGCCGACCTCGCGCGCCACGCGAGTCACCTCCGATGCGAAGCCGTTGAGCTGATCGACCATCGTGTTGACGACCCGGCCGATACGCAGGAATTCGCCGCGCAGCGGTCGGCCGTCGATCTCAACGGTCATGCTTTGGGAAAGATCGCCCTTCGCGACCGCGCCGATGACGCGCGAGACTTCGGCGGTCGGCTGGACCATGTCTTCGATCAGCTCGTTGACCGAGCGGATCGCCGTCTCCCAGCCCCCGCGCGCATTCTTGACGCGCCCGCGCTGGGTGATCTTGCCTTCCTTGCCGACGACCTTCGAAAGCCGTTCGAACTCCTGGGTCATTTCCTCGTTGAGGGAGACTACCTCGTTGAAGATGCTGGCGATTTCGCCATCGACGCCATCGACCTCTTCGGGGAGGCGCACTGTAAAATCGCCACGGCGCAACGCCCGAAGCGCGCTGACGAGCTGGCGGCGATCGATAAAATCGCGGGGGGCCTGGATATTCAATTGCTACTCCAGTGGCTTCTCTCCCCCCACCCAGGTTAATCCAAGCGCAGCCCCCCGGCTGCGGACGTCTACTTTATCAAATAATTCCGTTTATGCTTCCTGAAAAATCAAGGTTGAAATGTCGGGCCGCCCATCCAAACCGCGAATGCTGTTGTTCGCCTTTGGCGACTTCGCATTCAACTTGTTCTGGCAGAGCATCATGCTCTTCCTGCTGTTCTATTATACGGATGCCCTGAACCTGCCGATCGGCGTTGCCGCCACCACCTACATGATCGCATCGGTTTGGGACGGAATCGCCAACTTCGCCGCCGGCATCCTGGTCGACCGCAAGCACGACCGCTTCCGCTACGGGCCACTGTTGGTAGCGGGCGCGGTGCCGTTGGGACTGACGTTCGTGCTAACCTATATGCCGCCCATCGCAAAAGGCAGCTGGGCGATCGCCTGGGTGTTTGGAGCGCATTTGCTCTTCCGCACGGCGTATGCGGGCGTGAACGTGCCCTATCTCGCGATGACCGCACGAGTCAGCACCGATCCAGGTGATCGCGCCTTCGTGGCCGGGTTGCGGATGCTATTCGGCACGGCCGCGGCGGTGTTCGTCGCGCTGTGCACTGTGCCGGTTGGGCATTGGCTGACTGGTTCGAGCGCGGCGGAGGCATATTTCGGCGCTGCGGCGCTGTTCGCGTGCATCGCCACGGCGATCCTTGTGCTCGTCGGAGCGACCTATAGCGACTCGAGCCAGCCCCACCGCCCGCAGCCGCGTGATCTCAAGCACATAGTCTTGAGCCTCGCGCGTAACCGCAGCTTTGTTGCGTTGAATGCGGCGACGATGGCGATGATCGTCGCCATCACCATCCTCAGCAAATCGGTGCTCTATTATTTCAAATATCTGCTCAACAATCCCGATGCGGGGCAGCTCGCGCTCGCTTCGATGGGCCTGGTGAGCGGGGTCGCTATTCCGCTGTGGATGCTGCTCGGACGCTACGTCGGGCTGCGCGCCTTGTGGTTGATCGCGGCCGGCCTGGGCATGGCCGGGCTCGTCATCTTCAGCACGGTCCGTTTCGAAGGTGCGCCGACGATGC
>JAZKBB010000025.1:2165-6231 GCA_040388865.1 Pseudomonadota bacterium
TCCTGATCGGCATGCAGGTGATGAGCGTCGGACTCAATTTCGTCTTTTGGGCGATGCTGCCGAATACCATCGAATATGGCGAGCAGACGACCGGCCTGCACGTGGAGGGTGCGGTGTTCGGAATGGCGGCGCTGCTTCAACGGATCGCGATCGGTATCGCGACCGCGATCCTAGGCTGGAGTTTCGCGTCGGCTGGCTATGTGGCGAACGTTCGCCAGACCGGCCCCACGCTAGAGCGGATGCGCGATACGATCGCGTTCGTTCCGCTGATCTGTCTCGCTTTGTCGTGCGTCGCAATGGCGTTCAACCCGCTCGGCCGCGAGCGCCGCCGGTTAGGCGGTGAGGTCGAAGGCTCCGCGGACCCCGTCACTCTCGGCTGAGGGTGCAATCCAGACGTCGAAAGTGCCGGGTTCGACTTTCCGTTTCGCATCACGGCCGTAAAAACTCAGATCCGCCGCGCGGAGGGTGAAGCGCACGACCTCCGATTGCCCGGGCGCGAGCGCGACCTTGCGGAAGGCCTTCAGCTCACGGACCGGCTGAGTGACGCTTGCAGTGCGATCGTGCGTGTACAGCTGAACGACTTCTTCGGCTGCGCGCGTTCCGCGGTTGCTGACCGTCGCGGCCACTTCGATCGTGCCGTGCATCGGCAGCGCCGTCGCGCTCTGGCTGAAGCCGGCATAATCGATTTTGCCGTAAGTGAGCCCATGCCCGAACGGGTAGAGCGCGCTGTTCGGAATCCCGCGGAAATGGGCCTTGTAGGGCTGGAGGTCTCCCGGCGGATTGGGACGGCCGGTGCTCTTGTGCGCGTAATAATAAGGCTCCTGCCCCGATGCGCGCGGGAAGCTTGCCGGCAGGCGCCCCGATGGGCTGTACGCTCCGAACAGCACGTCGGCGATCGCATTGCCGGTCTCGGTGCCGAGGAACCACGTCGCGAGGATTGCTTGCGCATTGGCAACCGCGCCCCGCAGCGCGAGCGCGCGACCATGCTTGAGCACGATGATGACCGGCTTGCCGACTGCGGCGACCGCTTCTGCGAGCTGCTGCTGCGGTTCGGGAACCACGATTTCGGTCCGCGACTGGGCTTCGCCGGACATGCCGGAATCTTCGCCAATCGCGAGAATGACCACGTCCGCCTGGCGGGCGGCTGCGACGGCCCGCTCGATACCGCCGGGCAGCGGAGCCTCGACGCCGGAACCTTGCGCAACGATCAGCAAATTCTGGTTGGCGAGCGCCCCTTGAATGCCGACGGCAAGATCGACCGCCTTTGCATCGTCGCCATAGACAACCCACGGGCCAACAAGGTCATGGGCGCCGGCCGCGAATGGTCCAATCAGCGCGATCTTACGGCCCGATCGCGGCAGCGGAAGCAGGTCGCCTTCATTCTTCAGGAGAACGATCGCTTTGCGGCCCGCTTCCCGCGCCAGCGCGCGCGTCTGCGGGAGCATCGACCGCGCCGTCTCGCGCTTGACGTCGATCCGACGAAATGGATCATCGAACAAACCCAACATCGCTTTTAGAGTCAGCACCCGGCGAACGGATTCATCGAGTTTCGCGTGCGGTACCGCACCGTTGCGCACGAGTTCGGGGAGGTGCTGTCGATAGAGCCCGCTCTGCATGCTCATGTCGACGCCGGCGAGGAAGGCGATCCGGGCCGCATCGCGGCCGTCCTTCGCAAAACCGGCAGCGATCATTTCCTCATCGCCCGTGTAATCGGAGACGACAAATCCCTTGAAGCCCCACTCGCCCCGCAGAAGATCCGTCATGAGCCAGTGATTGCCGGTCGAAGGGACGCCGTTGATCTCATTGAACGATGCCATCGCGGACAGCGCGCCCGCATCGAAGCCAGACTTGTAAGGCTGGAGATAGATCTCGCGGAGCCGCCCTTCGGACATGTCGACGATATTATAGTCGAGCCCCGACTCGGCTGCGCCATAAGCCGCGAAGTGCTTGATGCAGGAGAGCAGGTGGTCGGTCGATCTAAGGTCGCCGCCCTGGAAGCCTTGCACGCGCGCCGCGGCGAACAAGCGGCCGAGCAACACGTCTTCACCGCCGCCCTCGACACCCCTGCCCCAGCGCTGGTCGCGAGCGACGTCGACCATCGGCGAGAACGTCCAGTCGATCCCGGCTCCGGCGGCCTCGAACGCCGCGGCCTGGGCCGTGCGGCGGGCGAGATCAGGCTCGAAGCTTGCGACTTCGGCTAACGGCACGGGAAAGATGGTGCGGTGACCGTGGATGATATCGGCGGCGAAGATCAACGGAATCTTCAACCGCGACTCTTTGACAGCGGCGGTCTGGAGAATTCGCGCCATCGTCGCGCCGTTGCCGTTGAACACGCCGGTGAGCTGGCCTTGGCGTGCTTCCTCGACCTGCTTGGGGAAATCCGAATTTCCTTGAGGAGGATTGAGCGCGAGCGCCGCTCCGCCACCCCAGGCCGAGGCCATCAGCTGTAGCTGCCCGGCTTTTTCCTCCAGAGTCATCCGACCGATCAGTTGGTTGACTAGCGCTGGAGTCTGGGTCTCGCCCGCGGCGCGCAGGAGCGCGCGCGCCGGACTTGAAAGCCATGCAACAACCGCCCCGCTGCCCAGCATCGCAGCGCGCCTGGAGATACGCATGTCCAGCATTACCATCCCTCCAACCGCTCTCGACACCGCGCTCAAGCGACGCCTTGACGTTCTATGTAACCGGTTACATGAGCCAGCGCCCAAGCGAAAGCAATTACCCGCGGCGTGACTTTTTCGTCGATTGCCGCCGATAAGGAATGGAATGGCCGAAGCGACCATCCGTGACGTAGCGAGGCGCGCGCAACTGTCGGTTGCGACGGTATCGCGAGCGCTCAACGGATTTGAGAATGTGAGCGAGCTGGCGCGCGAGCGGATCACCGCCGCCGTCACCGAGCTTGGCTATGTGCCTCATGCCGGCGCACGCAGCCTCAGCCTTTCACGCAACAATGCGATCGGCGTCGTGCTTCCCGACCTGCACGGCGAGTTCTTCTCCGAAATCGTGCGCGGCATGGATCGCGAAGCTAGCCGCCGCGGCTATCTGTTGCTGCTGTCCAATCTCCACGCCGGCGGAGCGCAGGCAGCGAACGCGCTCCGCGCGATGCGCGGTCGCGTCGATGGCCTGATCGTGATGGCCCCCCACCTCGGGGTGGACGAGTTATCCGCCGCGCTTCCCAGGGGGCTACCCTCAATCCTCATCAACACGCGTGACGGTAGCGGCCAGTTCCCGGCGATCCACCTCGACAATGCCGCCGGAGTTCGCGCGGTAGTGGATCATCTTGCAGCGCTCGGCCGCAAGCGCCTGGTCCACATCGCCGGCCCTTCCGAGAATATCGACGCGCAGGAGCGTGAGGTCGCCTTTCTCGCCGCCGTCGCCGCCCAGCGCCTCCACGGTCGCGTTGTCGCCGGCGATTTCGAAATGGAATCGGGCGAGGCCGCCATCCGCCAGCTGATGACTGAAGGAGCGCGCTTCGATGCCGTCTTTGCGGCCAATGACAATATGGCAATCGGAGCGCTGGAGACGTTGCGCGCGGCGGGCGTGCGGGTTCCGGAGGACGTCGCAATTGTCGGCTTCGACGACATCCCGCTTGCCAGGCATATCGGCATCACCACTGTCCGGGTGCGCATCGCCGAGCTCGGCGAGCGCGCGCTGCAGCGGCTGGTAGACGGGCTGATTGAGGACGGTGGCGGGGACGAGCTCCACGCACCCGAGCTCGTGATCCGCGCAACCACAGACCCGAAAGCGAATGGCTGATGCGGGTTGGTCGCCGAGCCCTTCTCCAAGGAGCGTCCGTGCTCGTCGCGGGTGCCGGTCTGCCGCGTTGGGCCGCCGCTGCCCCGGCGGCTTCCCGGTCGCTGCCCGACTTCTATGCCGAAATCGAGAAGCGCACCTTCCAATGGTTCTGGGAAACCGCAAACCGGAAGAACGGCCTCGTTCCCGACCGCTGGCCGACGCCGAGCTTCTCGAGCATCGCGGCGGTCGGCTATGCGCTCGGCGCCTACGCGGTCGGAGTCGAACGCGGGTGGTGTAGCCGCGCTGATGCCCGCGACCGCACGCTGACCACGCT
>JAZKBB010000025.1:6250-42812 GCA_040388865.1 Pseudomonadota bacterium
CAGGGTCCCGACCGCACCGGTGTCGCTGGGTACAAGGGTTTCTTCTATCATTTCCTCGACATGGACACGGGCGAGCGCTTCCGCGACGTCGAACTGTCCAGCGTCGATACGACCATCCTGCTCATGGGCATGCTGTTCGCTGGACAATATTTCGACCGCGAGGGTGCCGGCGAACGCGAGATCCGCGACCTGTCCGGGAAGCTTTATGAGCGGGCCGACTGGAATTTCTTCCGCAGCGACGGTCGCGCCGCGGTGTCGATGGGGTGGCACCCGGGCGAGGGTCTGATCCCCGCCAACTGGGTCGGCTTCAACGAAGGGATGTTCGTAAACATCCTCGCTCTCGGCTCACCGACCCACCCGGGCCCACCAGATCTGTGGGACCAGTGGACCTCCCGTTACGCCGACTTCTGGCGCGGCGACGGGCCGACGCGGCATATCGGCTTCGCGCCATTGTTCGGGCATCAATACAGCCACATCTGGATCGACTTCCGCGACATCCGCGACGCCGTGATGCGCAAGACCGGGTTTGATTACTTTGAGAACAGCCGGCGCGCGACCTATGCAAACTGGGCGTGGTGCAGTGCCAATCAAATGCACTGGCGCGGGTATTCGAAGAAGCTTTGGGGTTTGACGGCGTGCGACGGCCCGGGCGACTTCCAGCTGAAGTATAACGGCGAGACGCGGCAATTCTTTGGCTACTCAGCGCGCGGACCGCTGACGGAGCCCGAAGGACGCGACGATGGAACGATAGCACCTACCGCCGCGCTCGGCTCCCTGCCCTTCGCGCCCGAGATCGTGCTGCCGTGTGCGGAAGCGATGCTCAAATGGCCGACGTTGTTCGATCGCTACGGCTTCAAGGACTCCTTCAACCCGAGCTTCACCTACAGCGGACTCAAGGTGGAGACCGGTTCGGTAGACTCAACGAACGGCTGGATGGCCAAGGATTATCTGGGAATCGATCAGGGTCCGATCCTGCTGCAGGCCGCCAACCATCGTGACGATTTCATCTGGCGGTACATGCGGCGCGTGCCGGCGATCAGGCGTGGGCTCCAGCGCGCCGGATTCACCGGTGGCTGGCTTGCTAGCGGATCGGCAGAACTCGGCTGAGGCGAGAGACGCCGCTCTCGTTGAAGGATTCGATCGCCACATAATAAGGCACGCCCACGTTGAGGGAGCGAAGTTCCTTTTCGACGGTAGCGCCGTTACCGAACTCGTCCGCCCACAGCTGGTGGGTCAGCGTCAAGCGATCGGGCCTCTCGTCCACCGGATGGTTGCATCGCGCTGATCGGAGTGGCGGAGCGCTCCGACCGCGGTCGGAGCGGCTGGCGCAGGCCCATCGGCATTGCCGAAAACGCGGATCTCGGCGACCGCGAGGTTGGCCGCGCCGACATGTTCATGAACGTAGCGGATGAAGCGCGCGCGGACCGGCTGCGCCAACTCGAAATACGCATTGGGCCGATCACGACGCGGCGGCTCCGTCCGCGCGATCTCCTGCCAATGCTGGCCATCGGCGGAGGCCTGCAAGACGAACTCGGTGTAAATGTTGGGGGCATCCGCAAAACGGCCTGATTGATAGTCGGCAAAATCGACTTGGACGGCGCGAACGATCTTCGGCGCTCCCAAATCCATCGTCAGGGTCTGGCCGGTTGTATTTGCCGCCGCGACCCAGAAGGTGCGAGGGTCTTCGTCGCTGAGCGCCGCTGTCCCGAAGCCGGCGCGGGTCGACGAAGCCACGACGGGCTTGCGATACGACAGCAGCATCCAGCCCGTGAACAGGCTGTCGGGATTGTCGACTTTGGTGGCCGGAACGAAGTGCGGGAAATCGCCGAAGCGCGTCGACACCGCCATCTGACCGTCAGGGTAGAATTTCGCCGGGTGAATGACGATACGGCGTTCCATTCCCCAATTGTAGCCAATCCAGCTCGTTCCCGTGTTCCACCAATTGCCGGCATTGTCCTGGAACGTCGAACCATGCCCGGCGCCCTCCGCGAAGCCGCCGGGCCGGTAAGCAACAGGATTGTAAGGAGCGTAAGTGAATGGCCCGAGCGGCTTGTCGGAGGTGTAGACGCCGTTGCCGTAGACGTTGAACTCCGTCCCCGGCGCGCCGTATTGAAGATAATAGCGGCCGCCCACCTTCGTCATCCATGCGCCCTCCATGTAGGACGGGCTGGGCTTGCCGGGCTGCCAGCAGGCGCAATGGTCCTCGCCGAAACGCTCCCACCCGTGCACGTCCGGATGAAGCGACAGCATCGGAGCCGGATGCGTCTGGTAGATCAGCTTTCCGTCTTCGAAAGCGATCTTCTGCCCGTACATGGGAAAGACGTTCGACGAGCCCCAGTACAGATACCACTGTCCGTCATCGTCCTTGAACAAAGCCGGGTCCCAAGGACCGGGCGGCACTTCGCCAGGCTTCATCAGCGCCGGGTCTTTGTTCACTGATCCCGGAAGCTCGGGCATGCGCCGCACCCAGAAGTCGAGCTTTCCGCTGTCGGGGTCTGTGGTCGACAGGATAGAGCCCGGCTCCATCATTGCGGGCTGGATGATGATACGCGTGCCGTCCGACCAGGCCGCGGGCGCAACCATGCTCTGCATCGGCCAGCGCGAGGGCGTGACGAATTGCCAGTCGATGAGATTGGTCGACCGCCAATATCCGTCGGCAAGCGTCATGAAAAGATAGTAGGTTCCCTTGTGATTGACGATCGCGGGATCGGCTCCGGTGCGGTAGGAAACGCCCTCGTTGATCTGTTCGAAATTGTAGCGGTAATCGATGTCGACCGGGTTGGCGTAGGTGTGTCGCTGTGCTCCAGCCCCGCCGGTTAGCGCCAGACCGCCAAGCATAAGCAAGGCATCGCGCCGTCGGATCATGCCGATTCACCGCCGATGATGAACAGGTTCGCCGTCAGGCGCCCCTGACGCGGATCGGCGCTCAGCGGCATGCCTGGCGGTATGATCCCGGAGTGAAGCAGGTTGCCGTTATAGATGATCATCCGATCCGCCACTGCATCGACTCTGCCAATCTGTTCGAAAAACGGATCAGAATCGTTGATGTATCCGGAATCGTCAGCAAGCGCCTCCAGCTCGCCTCCCGAGACCGTGAGGAAACGAAGGCGATTCTCCTCGGTTACGCGTTCGATGCCGGTGGATCGATGACGGTAAAAGGCAGTTCCGGTTCCGGCGGGAACCCGCAGATAATGGAGCAGCGCGAACAGGTTCTGCTCGGATGAGTCGAAGTGCGGCACGCGCTGAGTAGCGTGAAGCTGATCCGGAGACCTGGTTACCATCGAGAAGCTCGCATCCCTCAGGCGGAAGTTTTGCACGTCGAATGCGCCTCCGATGAACGGAGCCGCTTGTTCGCATGTTTTCAGCACATAGGAATAAGCTTGTCCGTCCGGCTCACTAATCATGCGGCGAACGCCCGGGTAATAGCCTCCGCTCGGCGGAAACGGCGCGAGCCCCTCGCCGGTGCGCGCGATCTCCTCCGCTATGCCGCTGAACTCGTCGATGATCACCACCGGACTCTGGCTAATGCCGACACGTTGCAGTTGAGCCTTCACCGGAGTTTCCCGACCGAGATTAGAATTTATGGGCGGCCGCGACCTGGAACTGGGGGACGTTCGCCGAGCAACAGCGTTGGATGAAAGCTTCGTGCTGCGGCATCAATTGCACGTTCGCCTCGAGCACTTTTTCGACGTGATCTACCAACGCGAGCATATCTTGATTGGCGACCCAATCGACTGCGGGATGATAGCTACGCGGGTAAATGCCCTGACCCAGCATCACCTGGACCCAGCTGGTAAGCCCGAACAATTCCTCGCCATTCCGGAAAAACTGCCCGTTGGACGCGAACAAATCCATATGCGATCTTAGACTGTCGGGAACGCTCATCGTCCTGACGTAATTCCAGAACTCCGTGTCGTCGCGTTCCGTCGCGTGGTAGTGCAGGATGAGGAAATCGCGGATCCGCTCGTATTCGAACGTCGACTGCTCGTTATAAACGTCTTGCAGAACGACATCGCAATTGGCGTCCGGAAACAGATTCATCAGGCGATTGATACCTGACTGGACCAGGTAGATTGCCGTCGATTCCAGCGGCTCGAGAAATCCCCCGGAAAGGCCGATCGCGATCACGTTCTTGTCCCACAGCTTGCGACGTTTGCCGGTGGTGAATTTCAACAGCTTGGGATCGCCTAGTGGTTTACCATCAAGTGTCTTGAGCAGGATGTCCGCGGCCTCGTCTTCGCTGCTGAACTGACTGCTATAAACATGGCCGTTCCCGGTCCGGTGTTGCAGCGGAATTCGAAACTGCCATCCCGCCAGATGCGCGGTGGAGCGGGTGTAGGGAGTCGGCGGGCCCACCTTTTCGCAGGGCGCGACCAAAGCCCGATCGACCGGGAGCCAATGCGTCCAATCCTCGAACCCGGCGTGGAGCGTGCCTTCGATGAGCAGCGCTCGAAAGCCGCTGCAGTCGAGGAACAGGTCTGCACTGATGAGCGTGCCATTCTCCAGCTGAACGCTTTCGACGAAGCCGCTCTCCGCGTTCTGATTAACGGTAACAACCTTCCCCTCGATCCGCTTGGCGCCCTGAGCCTCGGCGCGCTTGCGCAAGAAGGCCGCATAGAGGCCGGCGTCGAAATGATAGGCGTAGGCGATTTCAGCCAACGGAGAATTGAGCGGCGCGTCCATAGGGGGCGTCATGAACTTCCCCTCCGGCGCAGCGATCGTGTTGAGCGAATAATGGCCGATGTCCTTGGCGTGGCCTTCGGCGCGGGCTTTCAACCAGTACTGATGAAAAGGCATGAGTCCGAGGTCGCGGCCGATCGTGCCGAAGCCGTGAATGTAGCTATCCCCGATTTTCCCCCAATCGTTGAACTGGATCCCGAGTTTGAACGACCCTTGGGTCTGGCGAACGAATTCCGCTTCGTCGATCTCCAGCAATCGATTGAAAGCCGATAGGTGCGGAACGGTCGCTTCGCCCACGCCAATCGTGCCGATCTCTTCCGATTCCACCAGGACGACGTCGATGTTGCGGCCGAACGACTTTGTAATGGCCGCGGCGCACATCCACCCCGCCGTTCCGCCGCCGATGATGGCGATCGACCGTATGCGGCTTTCCGTGTTCCTGCGCGTCATGCTCATGCGATAAACAATCCCGGACCAAAAATGAAAGGGGCGGCACCTTCGCGCCGCCCCTCCCAATCTCAGCTTCGATCAGTCCTCTTACCCACGCTCCGGAGCCGGAGCCGGAGGCGGTGGTGGAGGCGGCGGTGGCGGAGGCGGCGCTTCAACTACCGGGGGTGGAGGGGGAGGAGGCGGCGGTGGCGGCGGCACTTCCGCCACGGGAGCTGTCGGCCGAGGCCTATCACCGAACCTGACGCCCGCGGAAAGCCTGACCGTGAATGGCGCTCCGACAATTCCTCCGTTCGGGTTGTAATGCGCCGAGACCGGCACCCCGTTAACAGAGATGTTCTGGATCGCACCCGGGTCGTAATTCTTCCAGTTGAAAACGTTGATCACGTCGACGCGACCATAAGCACTGAAGAGGTTGAAGAACGTGAAATTCTTGGTCAGCTGAAGGTCGAGATCTTTATAGCCGAGGAAATCGTGCGGGGTCAGGCTGACAACGCCCCCGATTCCGCCACCGATCGAATTGTAGGGATTGCAGCCGGGCACAGCACTGCCGCAACTGTAGATCACTGTCGTCGGTACCGATGTCGCCAGTGCAAGCTTCGCGCCGAGTTGCATATCCCACGGAAGATCGAGAGTGCCGGTTAGCACCAGCCGATGCCGCGGCACCGCGCTCGATCTCAGCGTCGGGTAGTCTGCCGCTATCGGGTAGTCGAACAGGTACATATTCCCTGCGGCGCCATAGGCGTAAGCATTGTTCTGCTCTGCCGCGGAGAATGTGTACGCCACGGTCGCGCTCCATCCGGACTGCTTCGTGTAGGGCTTCTGCGCCCCCAAAGCGATCTGCAGGTCGCGGTCCTTGAAGCCATTATCCCAGAGGATCAAGGTACCCACGCCCGGCACGCCTTGCGCCCCCCACTGGGCGCCGTTTTGATAGAATTGGCCGTTTTGGTAGCGCGCGCCCCAATGGCCGTAGATCCCGTTGTAGCTGGCGACATAGGATACGGTAGCCTGCGTGTTCCACTCGCCGAGGCGGCTGCGGATGCCGAGGCTGAATTGATCCGAGTAAGGCGTCTTGATGTTGTTATTCATCAAGTCGACCTCGTGGGAATTTGAGTTCGTCTGGAACCCGGCCAAGCCCCCCGGCGTCAGATAATTGGGATTCCAAGCATAGCAGTGACCCGTACCGACGTCCGCACTGGTCAAACATTGGCCCAAATCGCCCGGCGTTTGCTGAGATGGGAAATAGATCTGCGGATTGCCGTTGAGCGCGATCTTGGTCGTTTCCAGCGCCAGCGTGCTGAACAGGTTGCGGTTGTATGCGCGCGCATAGCCCCCGAAGAGGACCAGCCTATTGTCGCCATGGACGTCATAAGAGAAGCCGAGCCGCGGCGAGAAGTGGTTCGGCGCCTTACGATTACTGCCGGTGCTGATGTAATCGGCGATATTAATCGCCGGGGCCCCTGGCGCATTCGTGTTCAGCACTGACGCATAGGTCTGAGTTGTGGTGCACGGCTGGGGCGAGGTGGCGATGCAATAGGGGCCATTGATCGCCGCGACCACGTTGGCCGGAGTGACATAGTTCAGGTATGCGGGAACTTCCTCGCGATCCCAGCGCAGGCCGAGATTGACCGTAAGGTGGCGATTGACGTCCCAATTGTCCTGAACATACGCGGTATATTGCTTGTCCGTAGTGGTGACGCGCGCGGTGTTAAAGCCCGCGGTCAGGTTCGGATACTGAATCTCGAAGGGGGTGGGAGCAACCCCGGTCGGCGTCACAGCGAAGAAGTAGGTGGCGTTGCCGACGTCGGCGCTGGCGTTCTGCGTGGTCAGGTTGATGGAGCCATAGCTCGCACCGAACTTGAGCGTGTGATCGCCGGCCAAATGCAGATTGGTGAAGGTCACGTCGTCGGCGATGGTCCAGCCCTTTTGCCGGTTGACCACTCCGACACCCGCTCCGGGTCCGCCGACGTTGATGATCGACGCTCTGTTCTGGTTGCCCAAGGGCGGCGCCGGCGGGTTCGGGAAGTAAAAATAGTCGAATTGCGGCGATGCCGTGGTCGTCTGCGCCGCGGACAAAGCATCCTGGTACGAGACGCGGACGGCGTTGAACCAGTCAGTGCCGTTGTGCTGCCAGCGCCCGTCGTAGCGCTTCACGTTGTTCTTGTAGGGCACCTCGGTTGACTGCGCGTTCTGGCCGCCGCTGCCAGTAAAGTTGGTTTCGAGCCGCAGATTGCCGGTGACTTCCACCCGATCATTTTGAGTCGGCTCGAGGTCGATTTTGCCGAAGTAGAGGTTTTCCGTGAATGGGTTGGTCACCGAGACATTCAACTGACTCGAAATGTCCGTCGGCAACAACGCGATCGCCGACGCTGGTACGTTCCCGCTCGGGAAGACGGTGGTGTAGTCCGCCAGGCTCTTGTGTTCCCAGGTGAAGAAGAAGTGCGCGACGTCCTTGACGATCGGGCCGCCGATGGCGGCACCATATTCCTTGCTCGGCTGATGCTTCTTCACGGTTTCACCGGGTAGGGACGCGCGCAGATGCTCATTGGTGTAGGTGCCGAACGCTTCGCCCTGGAAACGGTTGGTGCCTGACTTCGTCTGAGCGATGATGATCGCACTCGACGCATCGCCATATTCGGCGGTGTAGTTGGAGCTGACGACTTTGTATTCGGCAACCGCCAATTGTGGGAATGGGTTGCCCGGATCGCCGTTGCCACCATTGCCGCCGCTGCCGGTGAACCCCGAGCCGCTTCCGCCGGTGCCGCCGCCGCTGCCAACATAATCTTTCTGACTCACGCCGTCGATGTAGAGATTGACCGCTGAGTCGAGCTGAGCGCCGCCGCGCAATGACGTATTGTGGGTTGTTCCAGCGACGTTGAACTGCATACCAGGGACCGTATCCGCGAATTCGAGGAAGTTGCGGGTGGTCTGCGGGAGCGAGGCGATGTCGTGAAGGCTGACGTACTGGTTGACCTGCGATGAGTGCGTGTCAACCGTAGGCCGCCTGCCGGTCACGACGATGGCTCCTGCACGCGTCGCAGTAGGCGTATCGAAGTTCTGAACCTGCTCGGACGCAACCGGAACGACGACATCGGCCGCCCTTCCGCCGGCGGTCACATGATAGGTTCCAGTTGGGAGACCGGCGATGACGTAATTGCCGTCTGCGCCTGCCGTCGCTCGGCGCACCACTCCGGTGGCAACATCACTAGCAACCACTTCGACCCCAGGCGCGGCGTGTCCACGCAATGTCGACGTATTCGACTGCGCCAAAGCAGCCGTGGGCACGACCACCGAGCTAGCCACCGCGATCGCCGCAACGGAAGTCCCCAAATGGGCAAGGCGGATTGCAAGCTGACGCTTGCTGGAAAATGTCGTCACGCGCGTTCTCCCCAGTGGTACCGATGTAACCGGTTACATTTTCACATGGCCGTTTGGCTCTTTGGCGTGGATGAAACTCTTTCGCGTGAGCCAAGTCAATCTTGAGCGCATGCTGACTTCTGCGGGTTTCACTAGAGCTGTGGCTTTCCGGTCACGAAAGTGGAACGATCCCGGGGAACCCGCTCGCAAACCTGGCCGCCCGTCGTCGGCTGCGGCTGCCGGTTCGTCGAATGAACCGATTGCGCTGACGAAAGTTAACCTAGCGGCTCGCCAATGTTCATGTTCCTGCGTCACAGGCGGCCAGGACTTGCATTCCGTTCCAACAATCGAAATTGGCCGCCTTTGTGAATCATTCCCGCACGATTTTCCGGCGCTCCGGGCTGTTGCTCGCTGCCATCCTGCTGCTCCCGGCGTGCGGTGGTAGTGGGCAAAATTCGAGTGGCGGAGGGGGCGGCCGCGGTGGACGCGGTGGACCGGGTGGTCCCGCCAGGGTCGGCTTCGTCGTGGTCCAGCAGGGCAGCGCACCACTTCAGCAGGAACTACCCGGCCGCGTCGCGGCTTTCCAGGTCTCGGACGTGAGGCCGCAGGTATCTGGCGTGATCCAGCGCCGGCTGTTCCAGGAAGGTTCGATAGTTCGTCAGGGACAGACGCTCTATCAGATCGACCCGAGCATCTATGCCGCCCAGCAGGCGCAGGCCGCGGCCAATTTACAAAGCGCGCGGGCGAGCGCCGTCGCTGCACGGACCAAGGCCAACCGCTACGCACCGCTCGCCAAAATGCAGGCGATCGCCCAACAGGATTATACGGACGCGGTCGCCCAGGCCCGTCAAGCCGATGCTGCAATCGCACAGAATAGTGCGACGCTGCGCGCGGCGCAGGTCAACATGCGCTTCACCCGGGTGCCGGCGCCGATCACGGGCCGAATTGGCCTGTCCAGCGTCACCGAGGGAGCACTTGTCACCGCCGACCAGGCTCAAGCCCTTGCGACAATCACCCGCCTCGACCCCGTTTTTGTCGACATTCAGGAATCGGCGGCCGACCTGTTGAATCTGCGCCAGGCGCTCGCGAATGGCGGCGCCATACCGACCGCCGCTCAGGTCCGCCTGAAGCTGCCAGACGGTTCGGATTACGGATACACCGGGACGGTCGAGTTCAGCCAGGTGATCGTCGATCAGGGGACCGGCACCGTCACCCTGCGAGCGCGCTTCGCCAATCCTCAAGGCATTCTGCTCCCCGGTATGTTCGTCACCGCGCAATTTGCCCAGGCGATCCAGACCGGTGCGATCCTCGTCCCGCAGCAGGCGGTCAGCCGCGATCCACAGGGTAATGCAACCTTGTTCGTCGTCGGACCCGGCAATCGTGCGGTGCAGCGCACCGTCGTTACCACGCAAACGATCGGCCCTAACTGGGTCGTGACGCAGGGACTCGCGCCCGGTGAGAAAGTGATCACTCAAGGTCTCGCGAACGTCAAAGACGGTGCCCAGATCAAGCCGGTACCGGCAAGCGCACCGCAGAAGGTGCAGGCACCCCCGCCCGGCGCAATGAAAGCCGGTGCCGGCAGTCGTAACCGCCGCGGCTGATTAGACCATGTCCCGCATCTTTATCGAACGGCCGATCTTCGCGTGGGTCCTTGCGATCATCATCATGTTCGGCGGCATCGGCGCGATCTTCGCCCTTCCAGTCGCCCAATATCCTGATGTCGCGCCCACCCAGATCAACATTCGCGCCAGCTATCCAGGCGCGTCGGCATCAACGCTTGAGAGCAGCGTCACACAGGTTATCGAACAGACACTGACGGGGCTCGACGGCCTTCTTTACTTCAGCTCGTCATCGAGTTCCCGCGGCTCTGTTTCGATCTCGGCAGTGTTCGACAAGACGGTCTCGCCGGACATCGCCCAGGTGCAGGTCCAGAATAAGGTCCAGTCCGCGATCGCGCGCTTGCCGCAGGTCGTTCAGCAGCAAGGCGTGACGGTAACCAAGGGCTCACCGGACTTCCTGATGATCGTCGGGGTCTATGACTCGACCAACAAGTCCACCAACGTCGACGTTTCCGACTGGCTTGCAACCAACGTCCAGGACGACCTGTCCCGCATTTCAGGCGTCGGCGACGTCAACGTGTTCGGATCGCAATATGCGATGCGCATCTGGATCGATCCCAACAAGCTGCAGAGCTATCAGCTCATGCCTGCCGACGTCGTCACCGCCATCCAGAACCAGAATGTCGATGTCGCGGCAGGCGAGGTTGGCGGAATGCCGCAGCCGCAAGGCCAGATGCTCAACGCCACGGTAACCGCGCAATCGCGGCTGCAAACCCCGGAGCAGTTCCGGAACATCATCCTCAAGGCCAATCCAAACGGAGCGCAAGTCCTGCTCTCCGACGTCGCGCGGGTTGAACTTGGCGCCGACAATTATTCCGCCACGATCCGGATCAACGGACATCCCGGTGCCGGCATCGGCATCTACCTCGATCCGGGCGCGAACGCGCTGAGCACGTCGAGACTGGTCAAGGCATACATGACGAAGGCCATGCCGCGCCTGGCTCCTGGCTATCGGATTGCCTATGCCAACGACAGCTCGGACTTCATCCGGCTTTCGGTCATCGAGGTCGTGAAAACGCTGGCCGAAGCGATGCTCCTGGTCATCCTCGTAATGTTCGTCTTTCTGCAGAGCTGGCGAGCCACCCTGATCCCGGGGATCGCCATTCCGGTCGTGCTGCTTGGCACCTTCGGGATGCTCTACATCCTTGGTTTTTCGATCAATACGCTGACGCTGTTTGGACTAGTCCTCGCGGTGGGACTGCTGGTCGACGACGCCATCGTAGTCGTCGAGAATGTTGAACGAATTCTGGAAGAACAGCCCGAACTCACGGTCAAGGAAGCGACCATCGTCTCGATGGGCCAGATCCAGGTAGCGCTGATCGCAATTGCCCTGGTCCTCTCGGCGGTTTTCCTGCCGATGATTTTTTTCGGCGGATCGACGGGAGTCATCTACCGCCAGTTCTCGGCGACGATCGTCTCGGCGATGGCGCTGTCCGTGCTCCTCGCAATCACGTTCAGTCCGGCGCTCGCGGCAAACGTGCTGAGGCGCCAACATGGCAACGTCGAGGAAACCTGGCTTGGCCGAAAGGCCCCGGGCCTCGCCCACGGCATCGAGAAGGGACGCCAAAAGTTCAATCATGCCTTCGAGCGGAGCATCAACTGGTACGTCGGTAACGTCGGTCGAGTGGTGGACCGCAAATGGCTTTTCCTCGTCGTCTACGTCGGCGTTTGCGTGTTGCTTTACGTGCTATTCCGGAGTCTTCCGACCGGCTTCATTCCGAGTGAAGACCAGGGCAATGCGTCCGTCCAGTTCCGCCTTCCGGCTGGCGCGACAGCCGGGCGAACCCAAGAAGTCGAACGCGCGGTCGAGAATTACTTCTTGCACGGGCCCGACAAGAAGAACGTAGCCGTTCTCTTCGCGGTGACGGGCGGAGGAGGCGGCGGCGCATCCGGCCAGAACACGGGCCAGGGGTTCGTGAACCTCGCGCCGTTCGGTGAGCGGAAGGGAGCGAAGAACAGCGCCGGAGCCATCGTTGAGCGCGCCTCGGGCGCCTTTCGCGGATTGCGGGACGCGCAGGTCTTCGCCCTGATTCCGGGAGCCATCCGCGGTCTCGGCCAGGCAAGCGGTTTCACGATGGAGCTCCAGAATACCGGAGGCCTCAGCCGTGAACAGTTCGCCGCAGTTCGCGACCGATTGCTTGCGGCAGCCGCCGCGGATCCGTTGCTCAGCCAGGTTCGCCTTGCTGAGCTGCCGGACGTTTCGAGCCTGAAGGTCAATATCGATCAGCAGCGGCTTGCCGCGCTTGGCCTCAACTCCTCCGATGTGAACTCGACGCTATCGACGGCCTGGGGGGGGCGCTACGTCAACGACTTCATCGACCGCGGCCGCGTGAAACGGGTCTACGTTCAGGGCGATGCCCGATACCGATCCGAGCCGTCGGACATCGGCAGTTGGTTCGTTCGCAACAACCAGAGCCAGATGGTGCCGTTTTCATCCTTCTCGACCAACAGCTGGACCGTGGCACCAGTGAGCGTCGATCGCTTCGAAGGCTATTCTTCCTATGAACTCGATGGGCAGCCAGCCCCCGGCAAGAGTTCGGGCCAAGCCATGGCCGAGATCGAAAAACTTGCGAACCAGATCCCGGGCGTCAGCGTCGCCTGGTCGGGCGCGTCCTATCAGGAACGCTTGGCGACCGGGCAGGCACCATTGCTTTATACCGTGTCGCTGATCGTGATCTTTCTGTGCCTCGCAGCCCTTTACGAGAGCTGGTCGATCCCCTTGGCGGTCCTACTCGTCGTTCCGTTGGGGTTGGTTGGCGCGATCCTGTTCGTCACCCTGCGCGGCCTTGAGAACGATGTGTTCCTCCAGATCGGCTTGCTGACGACGATGGGTCTCACGTCCAAGAACGCGATCCTGATGAACGAATTCGCCGAGCGCGCGGAGAAGGAAGGCAAGCGCGTCATCGATGCCGCGATCGAGGCTGCCCGAATCCGTCTTCGCCCCATCCTCATGACCAGCTTCGCATTCATCTTCGGCGTGTTCCCGCTCGCGGTTGCGACAGGCCCCGGAGCCAACGGGCGAATCGCCATCGGAACGGCGGTGATCGGCGGGATGATGACTGCGACGATCCTCGCCATTTTCTACATCCCTTTGTTCTACGTCCTGGTTCGCCGAGGCGTTCGCGACGGCATCAAGATAATTCGCGAGCGATTCCGCGAACGGGGGGAAGCGCGGACGTGAGGCGGGCTGCGTCCCTGCTCGCCCTGCTGGCGAGCGCGTGCACAACGATGGAGCCGAAATATGTGCGGCCCAATCCGGCGATCCCGGCGTCGTGGCCCGTCGGCGACGCCTATCTCGCGCAGGCAGAGGCTGGGTTGCCGATCCTGACTTATCAGCAAGTCTTCACCAACGCGCGGCTGCAGACGCTGATCGGCGAAGCGCTAGCCAACAACCGCGACCTGATGGTTGCGGCATCGAATATCGCCGCGGCGCGCGAGCAATATCACATCCAGCGAGCCCAACTGCTACCGACCGTCAACGCCGGCGCCGGTGTGACGGTCAGCGGCGACAAGTCGGGCGGCGTTACGGCGGATTACAATGCGGGGCTGCAGGTGCCCAGTTTCGAACTCGACCTGTTCGGGCGGGTGCGTTCGCTGACTCACGTCCAGCTCGAACGTTATTTGTCGACCGAGGCCGGAGCTCGCGCGACGCGTCTCACCTTAGTCGCGAATATCGCCACTGCATGGCTCGACTATGCCTCGGATTCCAGTCTCCGCCTGATCGCCGAGCAGACGGCGGCGAGCGCACAGAAGAGTGTTCAGCTGACGCAGATCCGGCTTCAGGGCGGAGTTGCGCCGCGCACCGATCTCGATCAGGCCGAGCAGATTCTCGCCAGCGCGCAGGCCGATCTCGCGCGGCAGCGCACCGCGCTCGCGCAGGACGTCAACGCTTTGCAGCTGCTGGTTGGCGCGCCGATCGACCCCAAATTGCTTGCAGGCACGATCGACGAAGCCTTCGGGACGATTACACCGGTGCCCGCAGGCCTCGATTCCTATGTGCTGCTTCGCCGCCCCGACGTCATCCAGGCCGAATATGAGCTGCGCGCGGCGAATGCCCAGATCGGTGCCGCGCGCGCCGCTTTGTTCCCACGCATCACGCTGACCGGCCTCCTCGGCTTTGCCAGCAGCGCGCTGCTCAAGCTGTTTACCGGCGGCGCCTTCGGCTGGAGCGCAGGTGCGGACGCGACCTACACCATCTTCCAATCGGGCGCCGGGCACGCCAACGTACGGCTGAGCCAGGCGCAGCGGAATGCCGCCGTCGCGACCTACCAGCACACGATCCAGTCGGCTTTCCGTGATGTCGCGGATGCGCTCGCCCGCCGCGGAACGATGAACGACGAAATCGCCGCGCGACAGCGCGACCAGGCTGCCGCCGCCGACAATTACACCCTGACCGAAGCACGCTATCGCGAGGGCATCGATCCATTCCTGACGGTGCTCGTTGCCCAGCGATCCTATTATTCAGCGCAGCAGAGCATGGTGCAAACCAAGCTCACCGCGGCGCAAAACCTCGTCACCACCTATCAGTCAATCGGCGGCGACACGCTGCTGCGGGGCACGCCGGTGTGTCAGACGCTCCCAGGCGACACGAACACGGCGGCGAAGCCGGCGCCATTGTGCTCGCCCTAGCGGCGGGCACCCTCCTAATTACGGATCATTCGGTTACCTGCAGGGCCATTGCACTCCGGACCGCAGCCCGTAAGAAACGGCCATGTCTGTTCTGGTCACGGGGGCTGCTGGGTTTATCGGAGCGGCGACATCGCGCGCCCTGCTCGAGCGCGGCGACGATGTCTTCGGGATCGACAGCCTCAATGATTATTACGACCCGAAGCTGAAGCAAGCGCGGCTGAAGAACCTCCAGCAGCAGTTCGGCAATCGCTTCCGCTTCGAGAAGGTCGATTTCGCGGATGCCGAGGCGTTGAAAAGCGTGACGGACACCATCGATATCGACGGCATCGTCCATTTGGGAGCGCAGGCGGGCGTCCGCTACAGCATCGAAAACCCGCAGGCTTACGTCCGCTCGAACCTGGTCGGCCATTGTAACATGCTCGAGCTCGCGCGGCATCGCCAAGCCCGGCACATGGTCTACGCCTCCTCGTCGTCGGTGTACGGGTCCAACAAGAGCTTGCCGTTCCGCGTCGAAGACCGCGTCGATCACCCGCTGTCGCTCTATGCAGCAACCAAGAAGGCCGACGAGCTTCTAAGCGAAAGCTACGCCAGCCTTTATCGCCTGCCGCTGACCGGCCTGCGTTTTTTCACCGTTTATGGGCCGTGGGGCCGGCCGGACATGGCGATGTGGATCTTCGTCAAGGCGCTTTACGCCGGCGAACCCCTGCCCTTGTTCAATGGCGGCGAGATGCGCCGGGACTTCACCTACATCGACGACATTGTGTCCGGCGTCATCGCCTGCCTCGACGGCCCTCCAGCCGATGATAGAGAAGCGAAGGCCGGCGGCAGCACCAGCCCACATGCGATTTATAATATTGGGAACAACCGCAGCGAGGACTTGATGCGCGTTGTCCAGCTGCTGGAGCAGGAGACGGGACGCAAGGCGTTGCTCGATCCCAAGCCGATGCAGATCGGCGACGTGCGCGAGACTTTCGCCGACATCAGCGCAATCGAACGCGATCACGGGTTTCAACCGAGGACCAGTATCGACGAGGGCGTGCCGCGGTTCGTGAAGTGGTACCGCGACTACCTCGGCATCAAATGAGCTTGCCACCGATCCTTCAGGGACTGAGAATCCCTGTGATCGGCTCGCCTCTGTTCATCGTGTCGAATCCGAAGCTGGTCATCGCCCAGTGCACTAGCGGTATCGTCGGCAGCTTCCCGTCGCTGAACGCCCGGCCTGCCGAGCAACTTGACGAGTGGCTGCACGAAATCACCGAAGCGCTCGCCGCCTGGAACCGCGACCATTCGGAGCGACCGGCGGCGCCTTACGCGGTCAACCAGATCGTCCATCGCTCCAACGACCGTTTCGAGCATGACATGCAGGTCTGCGCCAAGTGGAAGGTGCCGATCGTCATCACCTCGCTCGGGGCTCGGATCGAGCTCAACGAGGCAGTCCATTCTTGGGGCGGGATCACACTCCACGACGTGATCGACGATCGCTTTGCGCGGAAGGCGATCGAGAAAGGTGCCGACGGGATCATCGCCGTCGCGGCGGGTGCCGGGGGGCACGCCGGGCGCTGGTCGCCTTTCGCGCTGGTCCAGGAAATCCGGCAATGGTTCGACGGGCCGCTGATCCTGTCGGGCGCTATCGCCACCGGTGGAGCCGTGCTTGCGGCACAAGCAGCGGGAGCGGACCTTGCCTACGTCGGCTCGCCATTCATCGCCACGGCGGAGGCGAATGCTTCCGACGATTATAAGCAATCGATCGTCGAGAGCGGCGCGGCGGACATCGTCTATTCCGATCTCTTCACCGGCGTTCACGGCAATTATCTGCGCTCGTCGATCGCCAGTGCCGGATTAGACCCGGACAACCTCGACGCTGGAAACCTGGATACGATGAAGTTCGGATCGGGCGGATCATCCAAGTCCAAGGCATGGAAGGACATCTGGGGGTCCGGCCAGGGGATCGGCGCCGTCGATCGGGTTCGGCCTGCAGGCGACTACATCGACCGGCTCGCCGAGCAATATGCTGCGGCGAAGGCACGGATCTGCGCTAGCTGATCGACTCCAGCGCGCTGCGCCATTTATCGGGAACCTCGACGGGGCGCCGCGACGATCGCTCGACCAGCACATGAACGAACTCGCCCTGCGCCGCCGGCTTATCGGCGCCCTCGCCAAACACGCCGATGCGGTAGCGGACGCTCGACCGGCGGAGCTCCGAGACTGCGAGCCCAACCTCGACATTCTGCGGGAATTCGAGCGGGTAGAAATAAATACAGTGTGTTCGGACCACGAGCGCTATCGGGTCGCCGGCGGCGATGTCGAGCAGGCCCTCCTCCACCAGCCAGGCATTCACCGCGCTATCAAACCATTGGTAGAAGATCGTGTTGTTGACGTGCCCATAGGCGTCATTGTCGCCCCAGCGGGTGGTGAACTTCCGCCAGGCCTTGAACGCCGAGCGTGACGCCGGCGCTTCACGGCTCACCAGGCGGCCTCATAGAGGCGTTGGGCGTCACTCTCCGTGATTTCGCACGGATTGTTCACCAGCAGCCGCGTTTGCCGCATCGCTTCCTTACCGAGCAGCGGGCATTCGTCGAACGCAATGCCGTGATCGCGGAGGCGGAGCGGCAGCCCGCTGCGTCGGGCAAGGTCGTCGAGCCGTTCGATCAGCAATGCGGCGCGGGCCTGACTCCCCTGCCCCGCGCAGTCCGGGTCGATTACTTCGGCAAGCTCGGCATAAAGCTCCCGCGCCGCCTCGAGGTTATGGCCGAGCACGTGACGCAGCATGAGCGCGTTGGTGAGCCCGTGCGGCAAATGATGCAGCCCGCCAAGCGGGTAAGCGAGCGCGTGGACGCCCGCCACGGGTGCGTTGGAAAAAGCGAGTCCGGCGAGGTGGGCGCCGAGCAGCATCGCCGAACGCGCATCGAGATCGTCCGGCCGCTCGATCGCGGTCAGCAGGTTGGCGCTGAGCAGCCGCAACGCCTCGCGTGCCAACGCATCGGAGAGTGGGTTCTTGAGCCGCTCCGAGGTGTAGGCCTCGACCGCATGGACCATCGCATCGATGCCGGTCGCGGCGGTGACGCGGCTCGGAAGACCCAAGGTCAGTGTCGCGTCGAGCACGGCCCAGTCGGCGATCAGCGGCGGCGAATTGACCGCGAGCTTGACGCCGCCCTCGCAGGTGATCACCGAAATTGGCGTCGCCTCAGACCCGGTACCCCCGGTGGTAGGGACAAGCGCCAGCGGGAGGCGTTGCCCTTGGGCGATATTCACGCCCCAGATCTCGTTGAGATCATCACCCGAACCCAGGAGGTAAGCCGAGAGCTTCGCGACATCCATCGGGCTGCCACCGCCGAAACCGACAACCGAAGTCACGCCAGCCGCGCGGCCGGCCTCGGTCGCCGCCAGTAAAGTCTCTTTCGACGGGTCGGCTTCGACCGAATCGAAGACGACGAGTTCACGGCCGTTGCCGATCGCCTCGCGGTAGGCGCTGGTTAGTCCGAGCCGGACCAGATCCCGATCAGTGACGAACAAGCATGGACCGGGCGGAAGTTTGTCGGCGAGTGCGGTCGCCTGGTCAGGTCCGGCGAGAAGCCGCGGTCCGGGATTGAAGGTGAACGGCCGCATTGGCCGCCTGTTAGCCGCTCTGCCCGCCGAGTCCACGCTCGAGCCGGCCCATCAGCGCCCGCGCAGGGCTCTGGGGGACGTCGGCCTCGAGCCTGCCTTCATCGAGCCGCTTCACCCGCGCATAAAGATCGGAGCTGGCGCCGATCAGCCGCTGCGCCGATGGCGGAAGCGCAGCCAGGACAAGAGCATCCGTATCCTGCGCGTGGCCGAGGCGACGTTCGGGCCGACGACCGTCTCGACCCGGAATCTCGCCCGATTCGACAGCGCGCTGCGTGAGCAGCCACGCGACGATATGCATGATCCGCGTAGTGACCTTCAGCGATTCACAGGCGAAGCCGACGCGGGCAAAGGGCTCGAGTGTCGACCGCTCGTCGCGCCCGGCCTCGTCGAAATAAGACCGCGCCTCGTCGGCGAGCAGCATCGCCTCGGTGTAAAGCGAGTCGATCAAGCGCGACGTGATCCGCGCCTGCATTTGCGGCATGTCCGATTCGTCCATCACAGTCAGATTGCCACCGTTCATTGCTGCTGCAAACGCCTGGTGCTGTCGCCTGTCACGCGGAGCGACCGCCATGTCCCCCATCGGGACGGATATCCAACCTCAGGCGATGATGTCCGGAACGCTCGAATCCATCAGCCGCTGGATCTCGTCCTTGAGCATCAGCTTCTGCCGCTTCAGCCGCGCGAGCTCGAGCTGATCGCCGGTCGGCTCGGAGGTAAGCAGCTGGATTCGCTCATCCAGTTTCCGATGCTCGTCCCTGAGCATGGCAAGCACCTGGACCGGATCGTCGTCGTTCATTTGCGGCGGGTTTAGCCCATCCGCACTGACGCCGGAACAGTAGGATGTTCACGGCGAGCAGCACCGGGGAGCGGGCGAAGCGTTAGAAGGGTCAAGACAAAAGCAGCTTTTCGTGTTTTATTACCCCTTGGTGACACGCTGACTGAAAGGAACGCCGCCAATGGACAAGGCAATGGTCGAGGAACTCGAGTCGAAGCACCAGGCTCTTCACGCTCTCATCGAGGAAGAAGAGCACCGAACCCACCCCGACGAAGACCTTCTCCACCGCCTCAAGAAAGAGAAACTCCGACTTAAAGACGAAATGACCGGCCACCTCACACACTGAGGCGGCCTTTTTCATGTGCGGCGGATAGGCGCCTGCAAGCGGCGCAACGGACGTTCGCACCCCGCGCCCGAATGTTCGCGAATGTTCGTAGTGACGAAAGCGATTTTGCCGGGGCCTGCACCCGGCGTCGTAGCAGCCAAAAGTTCACAAAATTCAGAGCCCAACGCGCGCGCACGAGGGAAGCCGGTACCCGCGAGGGAAGCGGACGAGTACCGTACGCGCTTATTGTTAGATTCGCGTTTGCCAGGCATTTTCGCAGACGCTCCTCGAGCGGGAGCGATCCAGTTATCGCATCGGCTGGCCTGTAGGACAGCTCAAAATATTGAGAACCGTAGTGACGGGGGGCGCTCAACTCACTGAAGCGCGCCGGCGCTTACTCAATCGTCGCGGGACACCCGTTCGACACGCTCGTGGCGCTCCTGCGCTTCCAGCGTCATGGTCGCGATCGGACGGGCTTCGAGGCGGCCGAGCGAAATCGGTTCGCCGGTCACTTCGCAATAGCCATATTCGCCCTCGTAAAGGCGGCGGACCGCGCAATCGATCTTGGCGATCAGCTTGCGCTGGCGATCACGGGTGCGAAGCTCGATCGACCAGTCGGTCTCGCTCGAGGCGCGGTCGGCAAGGTCCGGCTCACGCAGTGAATCGACCTGGAGCTGCGCCATCGTCGCACGCGATTCTTCGATGATCGCTTCTTTCCAGGCCTTGAGCTTCCTGAGGAAGTAAGCGCGCTGCTTTCCGCACATGAACTCTTCGCGTTCCGACGGACGATAGTCCTCCGCAAGAATAATCCTGTCGAATGGTTCGAAGTCTTTGCCGCCATAAAGGTCGACTAAAGCGGTCGCCATTGATGTCCTCCCCGCACATGCCCGCGGTTTCCCTAACCACGAACGTCCCATACGCCGCCACCTGCTGCGGCCGGGCCACCGGTGCAGCCGGAGGCGATTTGGACTGACTTTACCGGGACTTACCCAGTCAAGCCTGCCATCCCCATCCGCGCTATAGTTAGGCGCAAAACTGTTAACAAGCACTGACATGCACCAAGTGAACAAATCGCCAAGCTGTTGCGAATATGGCGCATTTTTCTCCCTCCCCCTGCCCCCTCCCGCGCGCAGGACGGGATAAAAAGAGGGCGGTTGCGGCATTTTCACTCGTCGCCCATAGCAGCCGGAATGCGGGTCCTGATCACCAACGACGACGGCGTGAACGCGCGCGGGCTGAAGCTTCTGGAGACCGTCGTCAGCCAGTTCACTGATGACATTTGGATCGTCGCACCCTCCGAGGAGCAATCGGGAGCAGGCCACTCGCTGACCCTGACGACCCCCGTCCGCTTGAGGCGCCACGGCGAGCGCCGCTTCTCGGTTACGGGCACGCCGACCGACGCGGTGATGCTGGCACTGGCGCACGTCATGAAGGATTCGCCGCCCGACGTGATCCTCTCCGGCATCAACCGCGGCGCAAACCTGGCCGAGGACGTCACTTATTCGGGCACGGTCTCGGCTGCGATGGAGGGGGCGCTCGCCGGGGTTCGCTCGATCGCGCTCAGCCAGGCCTATTCGCGCGAAGGCATGGGCGACACCGTCCCGTTCGCCGCCGCCGAGGCGTGGACGGCGCGCGTACTCGGGCCGCTGCTCGATTTCGCGACCGAACCGCGCACGTTGATCAACGTAAATTTCCCCGCGATGCCGCCGGACGAGGTCAAGGGCATTCGGGTCTGCCGCCAGGGTCTGCGCGATTACGGACGGCTAAGGATCGTCCAGCGCACCGACCCACGCGGCTACGATTATTACTGGTTCGGCCTGGGCCCAATGGTTCAGACGCCGGGTCACTCAACCGATCTGGAAGCCGTTGCTGACGGCTATATTTCGATCAGCCCGCTACACCTCGATCTGACGCACGACCCTTCGCTCGAGGCGCTGCACCAACGCTTCGCGGCCACGCCGGAAAGCATGGCCGCGAAATAGTGTCGTGAGGAAGCAATCGGCTTTAGCGGCCGCGCTCGCCCCTCTGTCCGGCACTGGGAGGCGGCGGCGGTGCGTTGGTCGACGCGGCGAGCCAGGTCTCGCTTGCCCCGCAAGTGCTCGTCAGGGCCATAGGAGTGCCTGCCTGGAACGGGCCCGCATAAGGCACGCATTCCTGCGCAGGGCCGTTGACGAGGCATAACTGACCATTGGCCGCCGTCCACGCGGCATTGACCACTCTTCCGCCGGGCGACGTGATCGTCGCCTGACCCCCTGGGCTGAGGGTCACGGTATCGGTCACACCGTTGGTGGTGACCTGGATCGGTTGCCCGATCACTTCAGTGGCCGGAACCCAGCCTTGCGCGAATGCGGTTCCGGAAAAGGCAATGGTGAGACCGGCCACGGCCCGAACCAGACGTGCTTTGTTCATAATGAGACACCCCTCAGAGGAACCCTGAGGGGTGAACACCGTAACGATCAATCAGTTCCCGCTAATCAGGCGGGGCTATTGGCATGCCCGTTGCCGCTCACCAGGAGGTAGATCCCGGCGCCTACCGCGATCGCTGCCAGAGCGAAGAACAAGGGACTGATCCCCCCACCACCGGTAGCAACCTCCGGCGGAGGAACCGCTTCCGCGACAGGCACGGGCGGCGGAGCATCGACGACGGGGAGGACGCATCCACCCGGACCCTGGGCTGTTGCCGCAGCAGTGCCGGCAGTCGCGGTAGCCGCGCTGGAGCCGCACATTGCGGCTGCTGGAGCGCCGCCGCTCATCGCGGTCAGGACCGCCCACGGATCGAGTTGGGCCGGCGCGGGCGCGGCTGCAACCGCCGCTGTTGAGCTCAGCATCAGCGAACTCGCGACGACAGCACCGAAAACACCGCTTAAGCGACGACCGATCATATCATTCCTCCGGTACGGCGGAAATAACCCCGCAATTCTGCGAAACACTTAGTCCATTCAGAAGTTTCATGCCACCACTTTGATAACAAATTACTCTCGTGTGTTGCATTAGCGCAGCAGTCGCAAGCAGCTCGAAGGGGAGGCATTTAGGTTCAAGCGGTTAGCACCCTTGCCGGGGGCGACTCGAAGCCACCAGCATGTGCTGCGGAAACGTCCTGACGCTCGGAGGCCAGCCAGCTTTGAAACATGAGGATCGCCCACAGCGCGGGCGTTGAATCGCGCTGCCCCGACAAATGCTGCCGCCAGCGCCGCTGGACGGTGTCGGCGTCGAACCAGCCTTGACTGTGGATCAGATTGCGGTCGAGCAAGTCTTCCGCCCAGCCGCGTAACGGACCCTTGATCCATTTCCCCACCGGCACTCCGAACCCCGCCTTGGGCCGGTCGATGAGCTCGGGCGGGACCAGACCATAGAGCAGCTTTCGCACGACATGCTTGCCGCGCCCCTGCTTGATCTTGAGATCGAGCGGGATCCGCGCGGCGAGCTCGGCGACGCGATGATCGAGGAATGGCACGCGGGTTTCGAGCGCGACGGCCATCGACGCGCGGTCGACCTTCGCCAGAATGTCGTCGGGCAGATAGCTGACCGCGTCGCAATACATCATGCGCACGGCTGCCGGTGCCTCGACCCCGAGATCGAGATCGAAACCGAGGTCGACATCCTCGCCGCCGATCACGGGCGAGTGCTCGTGGCTCCATTCGTCGAGGAAGCTCAGATAGACATCGTCGAAGTTGGCGGCGGATGCGGCGACCCGCAGCCCCTTCTGAATCTTTCCGCCAAGGTGCGGCTGGTGCGGCCCCGGTAGAAAGCGCGCGACATCGCTCCACAGGCGCGACGGCAAGCGGCTGAGCGGCAAACCTGTCGCCCGCAGCGGCTGGGGAATGCGCTGGAGTTGCTGCCACAGGCGCGGCGCCGCGAAGTGCCGGTTATAGCCGGCGAACAGTTCGTCCCCGCCGTCGCCCGTCAGTGCAACGGTCACCTGTTCGCGCGCGAAGCGGCTGACGAGGTGCGTGGGGATCTGCGACGAATCGGCGAACGGCTCGTCGTACATCTGCGGGAGGAGTGGAATGACCTCGCGCGCCTCGCGGACGGTGACATAACGTTCGTGATGAACGGTTCCGAGATGTGCGGCGACCCGCTTGGCGTCCTCGGCCTCGTTGAAACCGGCCTCCTCGAAACCGATCGAAAAGGTGCGGACCGGAACGCTCGAATATTTCTGGTAGAGTGCGCAGATCGTCGAGCTGTCGACGCCGCCCGAGAGGAAGGTGCCGACCGGGACGTCTGCCATCGACTGGCCGGTGATTGCCGTAGCGAGGGTGCGCTCGAGCTCGTCGAGCGCGTCGGCTTCGTCGGCGATCGGTCGTTCGAGCCCGGCGCGGACCACGTCGCCGTAGGACCAATAGTGTTCGAGACTGATGCTGCCGATGCGCCCTTCGCAAGGCGGTTCGCGGAGCGGCGTCCCCGCGGCATCGGCATGGATGGTGAGAACGCTCGCCGGGGGCAGCTTGAACACACCCTCGTAGATCGACAGCGGCGCCGGGATATAGGTTCGCGAGGCGAGCAGGCGCAGCGCCCGGCGATCGATCCTCCGCTCGAAGTCGGGGTGCGCCCGAAGCGCCTTTAGCTCCGAACCGAACACGAGATCACGCCCGACCCAACCGTAATAAAGCGGCTTCTCACCGAAGCGGTCCCGGACCAGTCTGAGGGTCCGGTCGCGGCGGTCCCACAAAGCGAAGGCGAACATGCCAGCGCTTCGGCGCAGGGTTTCCATCAGGCCCCAGGTAACGATCCCCTGAAGGAACACCTCGTGGTCGGAATGGCCGCGCCAACCACCCTCAGGCACTGCCCCAGCAGCCTCGAGCTCGGCGCGGAGATCGGCGTGATTATAGATTTCGCCGTTGAACGTCAGAACGAAGCGATCGTCGGCCGACAACATCGGCTGGTGTCCCGCGGGCGACAGGTCGACGATCGCCAGCCGGCGGTGACCAAGGCCGACCCGCGTTTCGGCGTCGATCCACAAACCCGCGTCGTCCGGACCGCGATGAGCGACGGCGTTGGTCATGCGCTCAAGCAGACCGGGGTCTAAACCCTTTGCACTGATTATCCCGGCGATCCCGCACATGTGTATGCAATAGCGGAAGTATCGCCGAATTGGAGGGGCAGCCTGCCAATCGCGCTCGTCGTTGCCCGATGGGCGCGAGGCGGTGTACGAGATGATCGCCATTATGGCTGGATTCTCCGGAGCAGGATCCGTCTGCAGGCGGAGGTGAGTGAATGACCGAACGTCGACGCTTCGTCCTTTTTGAACTGAACGAGGTGCCCCTTCGCGTCGTCCGTCATTTCGCTGATCGTCATCCAGGCTCGGCGTTCGCCAAAATGCTCGAGAAGGGTCGCCATGGGACGACTATCACCCCCGATCAGGGTCATTTGTCGCCGTGGATCACCTGGCCAACGCTGCATCGCGGAGTCTCGTCCGCTGAGCATGGAATCGCGGCGCTCGGACAGGACGTAAGCGCCGTCGACCGGAAATTCCCACCGGTGTGGAGCATCCTTGCCGCGGCGGGACGCAAGGTCGGCATATTCGGGTCGCTCCACACCTACCCTCTTCCGACGGATCTCGGCTCTTACGATTTCTACGTGCCGGACACCTTCGCCGCGGGGCCAGAAGCGAAACCGGCCGAGCTTGCCGCGTTCCAGCAGTTCAACCTGCACATGGTCGACCGTTCAGGACGCAACGTGTCGGGCGAGCTGCCGGTCAAGCAGGCGCTGTCATTCCTGCTGCGCTCATTGCCCGCTGGCATCCGGCCAACGACGATGGCGAAGATCGCGCGGCAGGTCGCGTCGGAACGGATCTGGCGGCATCGCACCGCCCGGCGTCGCACGATTCAGTCGCTGCTGGCGTTCGACCTGTTCCTCGCGCAGCTGCAGGCGAAGAAGCCCGATGCGGCCTTCTTCTTCACTAACCACGTCGCCTCCTCCATGCACAGATATTGGCCCGCGACCTTCACCGGCGATTATTCGGCGACGAAGTGGAGCCCAGAGTGGGTCAAGCGCTTCGCCGGTGAAGTCGATTATGTGATGGGCGAGGCCGACCAGATGCTGGCGGACCTCCTCGCCTTCGCCGAGCGCAACCCGGACACTATCGTGCTGGTGGCAAGCAGCATGGGCCAGGCCGCCGTCGATGAAGCCGCGCGGCAGGTCAGCACCGAGGTGCTCCTCCGCGACATGACGAAGTTCCTCCGCGCGATCGGCATCGAAGGTGGCTGGCACCGACGCCGGACCATGGAACCGACCTATACGCTGGCATTCGACGACGAAGCCGCGGCCGATGCCTGCATCGCCGGGCTCGCGCGGGTGAAGGTTGCCGGTTACCCGATCGACCACCGGCGGCTCGACGCCCACGGAATCGAATTCGTGCTGGGTTTGTCCAACATTACCGACGAAGAGCTCACCGTCACGATCGGCAACCGGTCCGTCGCGCCGGAAGAGGCTGGGATCGCCAACGTGCCGATCGAGGATGAGGTCGGCGCCGCTGCTTATCATATCCCCGAGGGTATATTTCTCGCGTACGACCCACGGTCGCCACGCACTGGAAGCGAGGCCGCCGAGCCCATCTCCACGACCAGAATCGCACCGACCTTGCTGGAGCTGCAGGGCATTCGGCCGCCCGCCTATATGAAAAGGCCGATCGAGGGATTCGCTAAAGCGGAACTCGAACTCGCCTAGGGTTGCCGGAGGCGTCTCATCGCGACGCGCGTCTCGATCTCGCTATGCTCCGGCACCACCACCCGGAACTGCCGATTGGCGAAATCGATCGACACTTTCTTGAACGCCCGAAACGCGTTCATCCCGAGGAGCAGCGCCGGAGTCTTGTCGAGCTTGAGCTGTTTGAAGGTGTGCGTGTCGACAAACACGACGGCGAGATTTTCGAGCGTGATGCCGCTGATCCGGAGTTTTCGGACAAACATATAATCGCCAGAGATCATGCCGCCGGTGACCGACTGGAGCTGAACGACCTGCTGTGCGTCGACCAGATTGTGGCCCTGAAGCCGCCGGCGCAATGCTTCATTGCCGACACAGATCTCCGAGCCGGTGTCGAGCACCACGGTGACGGTCTGGTCGTTGGCCACGGCATCGACCAGGATCAAGCGGCCATTCTTTCGCCGGGCTTCGACGACAATGGTGCCGGGCTCATCGCGGAAGTCCGGAGTCTCTGACGGAACGATCGTCATGGTCCTGTTTTCGAAATCGAACTGGACGCGCTGCGAACGAAGCACGTCAGCACCGACGATCCCGTCGGCACCCATGTTGGAACTCTCCAGCACCGCCGCTTCGATCAACTTCTGCGCCGGCCGGGTGAATTCGAGGCTCGGGATTCTTGCAGTCGAAACCGTCGTAGCCCCAGTACTGCTGTGCAGCACGGCGCGCGCGGCAGGCGCCAGACCGAGCCGCGAAGCGATCACGCTCGAAACCGCACTGCGATCCGCGCCCGTATCGACAAGGAACTGGTAGGGACCGCTTCCGCCAAGCCGGACCGGCACCGTCATGCGATCCCCGCGGGCATCGCGAAAACGGACGTCCTGGGACTGGGTCGTACTGTCGATCTTCGAAACGCCCGCGACATCATCGGCTCGCGTGGCGTTTTGGGCATTCAGTGCAGAACCGCACATCAACGCCGCTGCAAGGACGGTCGAACGCCGGACCATGAAAGGTCTCCCCTAAGAGTAATCATTACGCCCGCGTCGGTGGAACAGCAAACCGCCAAATCGGTGCGCACTGAAAGAATCCGGTAAGCCTTCGCTGATATTCCAAAGCCTTAGTGGGACCGGGCGGCGCAGGCCGAGCGGGTTGGCTGTATCTTGCGTACCGGTGATCGGAGCCCCTGTTGAAACACCAAGTCGAGCGCACCGTCTATTCCTTGTCTCAGGATGCGCCCGGACGTCCGGACCGCCGGAATGGTGATCGCTACCTTAAGCTATTGCGGGTCGGCGCGCTGCTCATCGATGGCCGGCGCGAGCTATGTCTTGTCCGCAATGTGTCCGCTGGCGGGATGTTGATCAGGCCCTATTCCCCGGTGGCCACTGGCAGCGCGGTCTCTGTCGAGCTCAAACATGGTGAGGCGGTCAGCGGTATCGCCCGCTGGATCGAGGACGGGCTCGTCGGCATCGAGTTCGACCAGCCGATCGATGTCGTCGCTTTGCTGACCACGTCCGCAAACGGGCCGCAGCCGCGGATGCCGCGCATTGAGTTAGGCTGCACTGCCTGGGTCCGCGAGGATGCCGATATCTATCGCACCCGAACGCTCAACATTTCCCAGGGGGGCATGTGCGTTGAGGGAGATCCGCGCCTTCGCGCGGATACCGACGTCATCGTAAGCCTCGCCGGCCTCGGCCCGATTGCCGGGCTAGTCAAATGGAAGGAAGGCGAGCGGTACGGAATCGGTTTCAACCGCGTGCTCGCGGTAAATGAACTAATGGACTTCCTTCGCCAGCAGCAACGCTTCGCCAACCGCTGCGCGGTCACCTGACTAGCTAGGTCTTTGTCCACAGCATCATCAAATTGTTGGCCGGCATCGGACGCGCTTCCACGAGCGAAAAACCGCGCGGTTCCGCTGCTGCCGCGAAGTCCTCAACGCGGCGAAGACCCCAGGCCGGGTCGCGGCGCCTGAGATCCGCATCGAAGTCGGCATTGCTCGGCGCGGTGTCGATGTCCTGCTTGAGCCACGGCCCGTAGAGGATCAGCGGCGCCCCAGCGCTTAGCAACCTCGCAGCACCGTCGAGCAGGCCGAGCGCCGAGGTCCACGGGCTGATGTGGACCATGTTAATGCTAAGAACCGCATCAGCGCGATCCATCGGCCAGTCGGACAATGCGGCGTCGACCCTCAGCGGCGCGCGAAGGTTGGGTAACGCCGCCGTTTCGCGCCAGGCGGCGATCGACGCCAGCGCGTCACCGTGAATGTCGCTCGGTTGCCAGTCGAGCGAGGGAAATCGTTCCGCGAAATGCACCGCGTGCTCGCCCGTGCCACTGGCGATCTCCAGGACCAAACCGCGTACGGGCAGCCATTCCGCGAGGACTTCCGCGATCAGCTCTCGATTGCGCAACGCCGCGGGCGCCGAACGCCGCGTTCCGTCGCCAGGCATTTCATAGAAGCGCGGCTGGTCAACCATCAGGTGCGGCCGCGCGCCTCCTCAAGCAGGCGCTTGGCGCGAAGGTACATCTCCACCCGCTGCACCGAAAACATGCCGACCGCGAACATGATCAGGGGATCCGTCAGCATTGCCGGGCTTACACCGCCCGTCTGCCCGAGAACGGTGCGGGCGCCCGCTCTCACCACAATCAGTGCGATGAGGAAAAACATCGCGGCGGGCGATGCCTTCTGATTGAGCGCGTGCGTTTCCGGATCGACATGGATGTGCATCATCTTGCCGCGCTGCCAGCCAACGGCTGCCCCGATCAGCAATCCAACCGCTGATGCTATGGCGACCCAGCCGGTTGGTGGAAGTCCGATGAACATCAGTGCGGCGACAACGACGTACATCGTGGGGACGACCCATAAGCTACCAAGCTTGAGTGGCCGCATTTTCCCCATGCTGCGAAACCGCAACGCCATGACGATCACAACTATGCCAATGGTGATCGCGTAACTGATCCAGGTCTGCTGCGCTGGGTGTGCCTGCATTCGAACTCCCCCTCAAAGCCCTACTCGGCGGCCTCAGCCGGCTCCGACTCCTTGTATGTCAGCACCGGCTTGCGCGCGGCAAGGGTCTCGTCGAGGCGACGGCGCGGCGCGTAGATGGGCGCGGCCTTCAGCGACTGATCACCAGCCCTGGCTCGTTGCGCGATCGAGCGGACGGCCATGATAAACTGGTCGAGGCTCGCCTTCGATTCAGTCTCGGTCGGCTCGATCAGCATCGCCCCGTGGACAACCAGCGGGAAATACATCGTCATCGGGTGGAAGCCCTCGTCGATCAACGCCTTGGCGAGATCGATGGTGCTCAGTCCGGCCTCGAAGCCGCGATCTGAGAAGATCGCCTCGTGCATGCACGGGCCGCTCTTCCCGAAGGGCGCATCGAGCACGTCTTCGAGGCTGCGCAGGATGTAATTGGCGTTGAGCACTGAATCCTCGGCGACCTGCTTGAGACCGTCAGCGCCATGGCTGAGGATATACGCGAGGGCGCGGGTGAACATCCCCATCTGCCCATGGAACGCGACCATGCGGCCGAAAGCGTTGGGATGCTCCTCACCCGCACTCTCCTCCTCGACGATCTTGAAGCTTCCGTCGCGATATTTCGCGACAAACGGCAGCGGTCCGTATGGCGCGAGCGCTTCCGATAGCACCACCGGCCCCGAGCCCGGCCCACCGCCGCCGTGCGGGGTCGAGAAGGTCTTATGGAGGTTGATGTGCATCGCATCGATGCCGAGGTCGCCGGGGCGCACCTTGCCGACGATCGCGTTGAAGTTGGCGCCGTCGCAATAGACGAAGGCGCCAGCGGTATGGACCGCGTCGCTGATCGCTTTCATCTCGGGCTCGAAGAGGCCGCAGGTGTTGGGGTTGGTGATCATCACTGCCGCGACGTCGGCCCCAAGGCGTGATTTCAGGGCCGCGAGGTCGACGCGCCCTGCGGAATTCGCCGGGATATTCTCGACGCGATAACCGGCGAAGGCCGCGGTCGCGGGATTGGTGCCGTGGGCGCTCTCCGGAACCAGCACCACTTCGCGTTTGTCGCCCCGAGCTTCGAGGGCCGCGCGGATGCACAACAGCCCGCACAGCTCGCCGTGAGCGCCGGCCTTGGGGCTCATCGCCACGCCGTACATTCCAGTGAGGTCGAGCAGCCAGAAAGCGAGCTCGTTGATCACCTGCAGCGCACCTTGGACCGTCTCCTGCGGTTGCAAAGGATGCACGTCGGCAAAGCCCGGCATCCGTGCGACCTTCTCGTTGAGGCGCGGGTTGTGCTTCATCGTGCATGACCCCAGCGGAAACAGCCCAAGATCGATCGCATAATTCTGGCGCGACAGGCGCGTATAATGGCGGACCATCTCGGGTTCGCTGAGGCCGGGAAGCCCGATCGGCCGCGAACGCTCGAGACTGCCAAGTCGGGTCGTGCGTGCTGGGAGCTCGGCGAAATCGACACCGGTCGTCTCGGCGCCGTCCATTTCGAAGATCAACAGCTCTTCGAGCATCAGCGCGCGATTGCCGGTGACGGTCTCAGCCTCGCCACGCTCGTTCGTGGGTGTGGTCGGGCGCCAGCCTGAAGGATTGGCGGTCACGCGCACACCTCCTTCAGCGCCGCTTCGAACGCGGTAATGTCCTCATCGGTCACAGTCTCGGTCACGGCGATCACCAACCCATGCCTGAGGGCTTCGGCCCCTGGATAAAGCCGCCCAAGCGAGACGCCGCCAAGCACTCCCTTCTCGACCATCGCATGAACCGCCGGACGCGCTTCGACCGGCAGCTTGAGCGTGAACTCATTGAAGAAGCTGTTGTTGACCAATTCCACGCCGGGGATCGCCGACAGCCGCTCGGTCGCCTCGCACGCGCGCGCGTGATTCAAGGAAGCAAGCTGCCGCAGTCCCTTCTCGCCGAGCAAGGTCAGGTGCGCCGTAAAGGCCAGGGCGCACAGCACCGAGCTGGTGCAGATGTTCGACGTCGCTTTCTCCCGGCGGATGTGCTGCTCGCGGGTCGAGAGGGTGAGGACGAAGCCGCGCTTGCCTTCGGCGTCGACGGTTTCGCCGGCCAGACGCCCTGGCATTTGACGGACATGTTTCTCGCGGCAGGCGAACAATCCGACATAGGGTCCACCGAACTGCAGCCCAACGCCGATCGACTGGCCCTCGCCGACCACGATGTCGGCGCCCATCTCGCCCGGCGGCTTGATGAGGCCGAGCGCGACAGGCTCGGTGACGACGGCGACTAGCAGCGCGCCGGCAGCGTGCGCCGCCTCGGCGATCGGCGCCAGGTCGGTGATCCGGCCGAGGATGTCGGGATATTGCACGACGACGGCGCTCGTTTGCTCGTCGATACCGGCGATCAGGCGTTCAGAATCGGTCCCGCCGTTGAGCTCAGGCAGCGACGTCTGAAGCTCGTCCTCGGTGAACTTCGCCATTGTTTTGGCGACGCTGACGTAATGCGGGTGAACGCCCGAGGAGATGATCGTCTTGCTCTTTCGAGTGATGCGGTGCGCCATCGAAATCGCTTCCCACATCGCCGTCGAGCCATCGTACATCGACGCGTTCGCCACCTCGCAGCCGAACAGCCGCGCGACCTGCGTCTGAAACTCGAACATCATCTGCAGCGTGCCCTGGGCGATCTCGGGCTGGTAGGGCGTGTAGCTGGTCAGGAACTCGCCGCGCTGGATGATGTGATCGACGCTCGCGGGCACGTGGTGCCGGTACGCGCCGCAGCCGAGGAAGAAGGGTACGTCGCCCGCGACCATGTTCTTGCGCGACAGGGCAGTCATGTGGCGTTCGACCGCCAATTCCGAGGCATGCGGCGGAAGGCCGTGGATTGGGCCCGTCAGCCTCGCGTCCTCGGGAACGTCGCGGAACAGATCGTCGATCGAGCTGGCGCCGACCACGCGCAGCATCTCGCTGCGGTCGGCATCGCTCAGCGGCAAATAACGCATCAGGCTGGCTTCCTCATGATGAAGCGAAGGCGGACGTAATCGGCGACGTTCGAACCGAAGCGCCCGGCGACCGCGTCGCCGATCTCGGCGCGCTCCGCTTCGGGAACGCCGGCGCGGTTGAGCCAGCCCTTGCGGAACGTGGTGACCCACTTGTCGATGCCGTGGTCAAGTGGAGTCGGCCGTTCGATCAGCCGGGCGTCGATCTCCGCAAAACCCGCCGCTTCATAGATTGCGGCGAACTCTTCGGGCGAAGGATACCAATTTCCAGATTCCACCGGCGGCACGTAGCCGCGGATCAGCAACTCGGTGTCGAGCGCCTCACGCAGACGGGCAATATTCCCTTCGCCGCCAAACTCCCCGGCAAAGCGGCCGCCTGGCTTCAGTGCGCGGAAGATCGCGCGCGCCGCCTGCTCCTTGTGCGGGACCCAATGGAGCGTGGCGTTTGAGAAAGCCGCATCGAACTCGGCGAAGAATTGCATATCCTCGGCGGCGAGCTGGACGGCGTCGACGCCGTTGGCGCGGGCCGCCGCGATCATTTCCGGCGAATTGTCGATCCCAAGCACGGTCGCCCCGCGCTCGATGATCTTCCTGGTCAACGTGCCTTCGCCGCAACCGACATCGAGAATGCGTTCACCAGGCTGCGGATCGAGCAGGTCGAGCGCAGCCCCTCCAAGCTCGGCGACGAACGCGCCGACCTTGGCATAATCGGCGGCATCCCACTTACTGGTCGAGGCAGCGGGCTTGCTCAAATCGACGCCACGAAATTGCGGTAGGCGCCCTCGTCCATCAGCCCGTCGAGCTCTGCCGGATTGTCGAGCTTCAATTTGAAAAACCAGCCCTGCCCCTCGGGATCGCTATTGATCAGCGAAGGATCGTCCGCGAGTGCGGGATTGCCTTCGATCACCTCGCCCGAAACCGGCGCGTAGACGTCCGACGCCGCCTTGACCGATTCGACTACAGCCGCTTCCTGGCCTTTTGAGACGCGGCGCCCCGCCTCGGGCACTTCGGCAAAAACGATGTCGCCCAATTGTTCCTGCGCATGATTGGAAATGCCGACGGTCGCGGTTTCGCCGTCGACCCGGACCCATTCATGCTCCTTGGTGAAATAGACTGGCATCAGGCGGCTCCCTTGCGGTGATAGCGGTGCGGAACGAACGGCATCGGCGCGACGCGCGCGTCGAACAGCTTGCCGCGCTGCTCGAGTTTCAACGCCGTTCCGGGCTCAGCGAGGTGGGTTGCGACATAGCCCATGGCGATCGGACGCTGCAGCGACGGCGAGAAACCGCCGCTAGTGATCTTTCCAACCTCATTGCCTTCGCCGTCGAGGATCAGTGCGCCTTCCCGCACGGGCTGGCGGCCATCGACGTCGAAACCGACGCGTTTCTCGACCGGACCGTTCTGTAGCTCGGCGAGGATGCGCATCGCGCCGGGAAAGCCGCCTTCGGCGCGGCGGCGCTTGTTGATCGCGAAGGTGAGGTCCGCCATCACCGGCGTCGTTTTGAGGTCAAGGTCGTGACCGTAGAGCGGCAGCCCAGCCTCCAAACGTAGCGAATCGCGTGCGCCGAGGCCGATCGGTTTGGCCAGATCATGCGCGCAGATCGCGTCGGCGAGTGCAGAGGCCGCAATCGCGGGAACCGAAATCTCGAACCCGTCCTCGCCGGTGTAGCCCGAGCGGCTGATCCACAGGCAGCGGCCCTGCCAGTGGAAGGCCGCGCCCTGCATGAAGCTCAGTTGGCCAACACCGGGGATCAGCGTTTCGAGCACCTCGGCCGCCCTCGGCCCCTGAAGGGCGAGCAATGCCTGCTCCTTCATGTAGTCGACCACGACGCTGCCGGGCAGCCGGCTCTGCATCACCGCGATGTCGCCGTGTTTCGTCGCGCCGTTGACGACCACATAGAAATCGTCGCCGCGACGCGTCGCCATTAGATCGTCGATGATCCCGCCGTCGTCGTCGAGGAGCAGCGAATATTTGGGTTTCATGTCGGCCGCGCCCTGGAAGTCTCCAGGCATCAAAGTCTCAAGAGCGACGTCGACCGCCTGACCGTGGATGAGGAGCTGACCCATGTGGCTGACGTCGAACAGCCCTGCATTCTCGCGCGTCCACAGATGCTCGGCGATGATGCCTTCATACTGGACGGGCATTTCGTAGCCGGCGAACGGCACCATCCGCGCATTACACTCACGATGCCAGGCATCGAGCGGAAGCTTGTCGAGATTGTCGTTTGCGAGGACTTCACTGCTCATCGACGCGCTCCGGCATTGGGTGCGACGGACAAGACTCGAATGACGAGCCGTGCCGGCCGCCCCCGTCTGTCTTTAGCGCCTGAGAGCTTTGCCCCTTCGGCGGCCCCGGCGTGGCCGGGGCTCTTTCCAGACTGTCAGGCGCGCGCGGTCCTCGATGCCTGAGAGATTCCGGGGGCGGTTGCTCCTTCGGCGCCGTCCTTGCGGACGGTCTCTCCCGCGCGGCCGTTCCGAAAACTTGCGCTTCCGGCGACGCGGGTGCCTTGGCTGGCGAGTGTGTTGAAGTCAACGCGCCCGGGCGCGAGAATCTAACGCGTCGCGTTATACTTCAGCTGGTCCTGTGTGAGCTGAAAGCCGACGAGATGCTCGAACGTCGCGTTGGCGACGGCCGCGCGCACACCGGGCTCGGCCAGCGGATCGATCGCCGCGTCGACTTCCCCGGATTTGCGTGGGCGGGTCAGGATCTGCCGGACGTTCTCGGGGAGGGCCGCCGCGCCGCGATTGACGCGGACGGTAGCGCGAGCGCTGGTAGTGGCGTGCTGGCTGCCAGCCGGGAAGTTCAACGCGACGGCGCCGACCTGCTTGGCGGCGACCACATTGCCGCCGCGCAGCGCAACGTCGAAATAGGGCAGCACGACCTGACGCGCCGGGCCGGCATCGCGGCGCAAGCCGGTGACGGTGAATGTCACCGTCGAAACCACGTCATTGCCGGCATCCTGGCAATAAGCGCGGAGCTTGGTCATCGCCGCAGTGACGTCGATGGCTGCCGAATCGGTGCTGTTCTGGGGGTTGAACGTAGTGATGTCGCCGGTACCGGTCGGAATCCCCGCGATCGGGCAGTCGCTGCGCACGGCGTAGATGCCGCCACCATTCTCGTCAGTGATATCGCCGCTCTGGCGGCAGCCGGCGAGCAGCGTCAGGGCAAGAAGTGCGGTGGTGCGAAGCTTCACTTGGAGAATGTCCTTAACTGGGCATCATTGGCAGGCAGCGTCATAGGAAGGCCCTTCTATGGCTGCAAGCGATGGCTTACATGGCCTGCACCGTGAATGAACCCGAAAGCTCACTGCCTCCCCTGCGCGTCCTGATCGCCGCGCCGCGTGGTTTCTGCGCCGGCGTAGACCGTGCGATTCAGATTGTTGAGCTTGCACTCGAGCGGTTCGGAGCGCCCGTCTATGTGCGCCACGAAATCGTCCACAACCGCTACGTCGTCGACCGCCTGCGCGAGCTCGGCGCGGTTTTCGTCGACGAACTCGACGAGGTGCGCGATGACCGGCCCGTTGTTTTTTCGGCACATGGCGTCCCGAAATCCGTGCCCGCCGCAGCCGAAAGCCGCAGCCTGACCTATGTCGACGCCACGTGCCCCCTCGTCTCCAAGGTTCACCGCCAGGCGGAGCGGCTGATCGAGGACGACCACTACATTCTGTTCATCGGCCATGCCGGGCACCCCGAGGTGATTGGTACTTTCGGACAGGTGCCACCCGGTTCGATCGCGCTGATCGAGACGGTCGAGGATGCCGAGACGGTAAGCGTCCCGGACGGAGCGAGGCTTGCCTTCCTCACTCAAACGACGTTGTCGGTCGACGACACGGCGCAGGTTGTCGAGTCGCTCAAGGTGCGTTTTCCGGCGATCCGGGCACCGCGCAGCGAGGACATTTGTTATGCGACCTCGAACCGTCAGGCCGCGGTCAAGGCCATCGCAGCCGAGTGCGACCGGCTGCTCGTGATTGGCGCACCCAACAGCAGCAATTCGCTGCGGCTCGCCGAGGTCGCCGAACGGTTGGGTGTGCCGGCTCGGCTCATCGAGCGCGCGGCCGACATCGACTGGGAGTGGCTCGGTCAGCCCACCACCGTGGGCCTGACCGCGGGCGCATCTGCCCCTGAGGTCCTGGTGCGCGAGGTGCTGGACGCGCTACGTTCCCGCTTCGAGGTCACCGAGGAGGTGGCCGACCATTCGCCTGAACGCATGGTTTTCAAGCTGCCGCGCGAGCTGCTCCCTGACCGAGCTGCCTGAAGTCGACCTGTTCACCGACGGGGCGTGCCGTGGCAACCCGGGGCCGGGAGGCTGGGGCGTTCTGCTGCGCATGGGCTCCAAGGAGCGCGAGCTCGCGGGCGGCGAGCCGCTCACGACCAACAACCGCATGGAATTGATGGCCGCGATCAAAGGTCTCGAGGCGCTGAAGCGGCCGTGCCGGGTGACGCTGCACACCGACAGCATCTACGTCCGCGACGGGATCACGCGCTGGGTGCACAACTGGCAGCGCAACGGCTGGCGGACTTCCGACAAGAAGCCGGTCAAGAATGCCGAGCTGTGGCAAGAGCT
>JAZKBB010000025.1:42822-79507 GCA_040388865.1 Pseudomonadota bacterium
CGTCCGCCCCACACCGGATCGAGTGGCAGTGGGTCAAAGGGCACAGCGGCCATCCGGAGAATGACCGCGTCGACGCGCTGGCCTGCGCCGCCGCCGACGAACAGCGGCGCCACCATCGCTTATAATTGCCGATGAACGTGAGTTCACTTTCGATAAGGTATTTCCGGTGCTAAATGATCCGCGTCACCGACTCTCTCGTTCCCCTGTTGGACGGTTGGTGAGGGGAGGTGCGTGCCCGCGCCTCCCCATTTTATTTTGAACCCTCATCAAAGCGGCGCGGCGAAAAGGCCGCGGCCTTCACCCGAGGCAGCGAATCGGCTGGATCTTCGCCAAGCAACAGCGCCGCACAGAGTTTCGCTGCAGCCGGCGCGGTCTGAATGCCGAAGCCGCCCTGCCCCGCGCACCAGAACAATCCCGGTGCCGAATCGAATCCAAAAACAGGGACCCTGTCGCGCGCGAAGCTTCTCAAGCCCGCCCAGCTGCGTTCGACGGCCTCCACCGGCCAGTCCACGACAGATTCGAAGCGGTCGATCGCCGTCGCGACGTCGATCTCCTCGGCGGCTGCGTCGCAGGGCTCGCTCGCGGTTTCATCATGCGGGCTGACCCAAACGCGATTGTCCGCTTCGCCCTTGAAGTAAAAGCGTTCGAGCGCGTCGTTGATCAAGGGCAGGTCGCGCAGGCCCATCTTACCGATTCGCAACTGGGTTATAGTCCGGCGGAAGGGCCTGATGCCGAGCGGCCTCGCTCCGCAGCGCGCCGCGACCTCGTCCGCCCAGGCGCCCGCTGCATTGACGAGGTCGGTTGCGGTGAACCGATCGGCCCCGGCTTCGACGACCCATTGATCGCCCCAACGATGCGCCGAGCGCAGCTGCGCCGAGCACAAGGTCTTTCCGCCGTCGCGGCGGAACTGCGCGAGGCAGGCCTGGTGAAGACCGGCGACGTCGATGTCAGCGCAGCTTGGGTCGAGCACCCCATAATCCCAGCCAGCCCGAAGGCCGGGAATCCGCCTCTCGAGCTCCGCGCGCTTGATTTCGGTAAGCGGTGCTGCGCGCGAGTTCATGCTGAGCGCGTCCCGCAAGTCCATATAAGTTCGAGCGATCGTGATACCCCCGCGCGTACGGAGCCACGACCGCTCGCCTGTAGGCCAACCTTGCTCCAGCAATGGCCCCGAGGCGAGCGTCAACGGCATCACCGCCGGGCCGCCGTAATGCGCTAACCAGAAAGCCGCCGAGCGACCGGTGGTGTGATAGCCGCACTGATCCTCGGCCTCGATGATCAGTGTTCGGCGCTTGGCTGCGATCTCCGCCCCAAGGCTCGCTCCGGCGATCCCGCCGCCGATGATGATGACGTCAAAGTCGCTCATTTCCCGCGCTGGTTACGAATTGGAAAGCCGCGCCGTCTAGGGGTGGCATCATGTTGAATGGGGAGTTTACCGATCTGCTGCTGTTGGCGCTCGCCGCGATTCTGGTCGTGGCGGCGGTTATTGACGTGCGGACTTTCACCATTTCCAACCGGCTCAACGCGGCTGTGGCCGCGGGTGCCCCGCTTTATTGGCTGTCGATTGCGCTCAATCCCTGGCCGGGGATGGCGATCCAGCTGGCGGCGGGGGCGATCGTGTTCGTGCTGCTGGCGATTGCCTTTTTCGCGGGGATGATGGGAGGTGGCGACGTCAAGCTCGCCGCTGCCCTGGCGTTGTGGTTCTCGCCCGCGGGCACAATAAAGTTCCTGGTTCTGATGTCGGTCGCCGGAGGCGTTCTGACGCTCGGAATTGTAGCCTGGCACCATGCGCAGAAGCGCGAGGGCCGTCCCGAAATTCCGTACGGAGTCGCCATCGCTTTTGGGGCGCTGACGATTCTCAGCCAACGCTTTCTTAACCAATTTGCCTGATGTGTGAGGCTGTTCAAGTGGCCCGTTTGGGGGAGGCGATCTCGCCATGGATGTGAAGAAGCTCGCGCTGCTCGTTGGAGCGCTGGTCGTCGCGGTCATCACCGCGGTCATGGCCAAGAACATGTTCGCCGGTGCCGGCTCGCAGCAAGCTGCTGCGCAGACGGTCCCTGTTGGGCCAAAGGTGCTCGTCGCGAAGAAGGCGCTGCCCGTCGGCACGATCATCGACGCTGATAGCTTCACCTTACAGCCTTGGCCGAAGGAGCTCATGCAGAGCGCCTATTACGTCGAGGGCCAGGCCGACGGCGATCCCAAGAGACTGATGGGCACCGTCGTTCGGTATCAGATCACCGCCGGCCAGCCGGTCACTCGCGGCTCGCTCGTTGGCCCGCAGGATCGCGGCTTCCTCGCCGCGGCGCTCAGCCCCGGCATGCGCGCCATCACCGTTCCTGTGAACGCTGCCTCGAGCGTCGCTGGTTTCGTCTTTCCTGGCGACCATGTCGACATGGTGCTGACCCAGACCGTCAGCGGCGGCGGCGAAGGCCCGGCCCTCAAAGTCTCCGAAACGATCATCCGCAATCTGCGCGTGCTCGCCACTGACCAGCGCGTCAGCGAAAAGAACGACGATGGCAAGACCGAGGTCAAGACCTTCTCCAACGTCACGCTCGAAGTCACTCCGCGCATCGCCGAGAAGGTCGCGGTTGCGCAAAGCCTCGGCACGCTATCGCTGTCGCTGCGCTCGATCGCCGACAATACGTCGGACCTCGAGCGGGCGGTTGCATCCGGCGACATCAAGGTGCCCGCCGGCGCCAACCCGGCTGACGAGAAGCAGATGCTGCTCGCCATGGCCAACCGTCCGATCGACAGCAACACGACGTTCTCGACCGGCGGCGACGTGTCGCGCTTTCAGCGCCGCACCGTCCCGGCGTCACCCAACAGCGGCGACAAGATGGCGCAGGCTATGAAGGGTCTCGGTCAGGCGGTGGGTGCTGCGGCTGGCGTTCCTTCGGGGCCGGTCGTGCGCATCGCTCGCGGCAATACAGTCACCGTTGTTCCGGTGGGAGCTCGCTAACATGAAGTATCAAGCCATTAATCGCCGGGCTCGCCTCGGCACCGCACTGGCCGCCCTGGCCATTGCCCTGGGCACCGTAAGCGCCGCGGCGCCGGCGATTGCCCAGCCGACCTCAGCCAAGCCGGCCGAAACGCTCACGTTGAGCAAGAATACCGGTACCTTGGTTCGTCTGTCGGAGCCGATGAGCGACGTATTCGTCGCCAACGACACGATCGCGGACGTCCAGGTGCGCTCGTCGACGCAGCTCTATGTGTTCGGCAAGGGCGCTGGCGAGACGACCATTTATGCGACCAGCAAGGGTGGTCGCGTCGTCTATGCGGCGAACGTCCGCGTCGGCACCAACCTGAGTTCGGTCGGCGAAATGCTTCACCTGGCGATGCCAGAGGCGAGCATCCAGGCGACGCCGATGAACAATCTCGTGCTGCTGACCGGCACCGTCGCCAATCCGGATGACGTGGCCGAGGCCACTCGCCTCACGCAGGCCTATGTCGGGGATGGCACGCAGGTCATCTCGCGGCTTCGCTCGGCGACGCCGTTGCAGGTGATGCTGAAAGTCCGCATCGCCGAGATCAACCGCTCAATGCTGAAAAAGGTCGGCGTCAACCTGCTCAACAGGGGCAGCGGCTCGACGCTCTTTGGAATCGGACAGGGCAACCCGGGCTCGATCACCACGCAGCCAGGTACTATCGATCCGATCACCGGAAGGCTCGGCGGCTCGATCGATCCTGCCAGCGGCGCCTTTCCTGGACAGAGCATCGTCAAGTTCAACAATATCGTCGGCGGCACCACGCTCGGCCTGTTCGGACACATCTTCGGCACCGATCTACTCGGAACGCTCGACCTGATGCAGAACGACGGCTTCGTGACCACGTTGGCCGAGCCGACGCTGACCGCTTTGTCCGGTGAGACCGCGAGCTTCCTCGCCGGCGGCGAGTTCCCGATCCCGGTCAGCCAGGCGATCGGCGCCGTCACCATCGAATACAAGCAGTATGGCGTCGGCCTGGCGTTCACGCCGATCGTGCTTGCCGACGGTCGGATCTCGATGCGTGTTCGCCCGGAAGTCAGCGAGCTTAGCAGTGCCGGCTCGGTCACGCTCAACGGCTTTGTCGTGCCGGCGCTGACGACGCGCCGTGCGGAGACGACGGTGGAACTCGGCTCCGGCCAGTCGTTCATGCTTGCCGGGCTGCTTCAGAACCGCAACAACAACAGCATCCAGAAGGCACCGTTCCTCGGCGACCTGCCGATCCTCGGGGCGCTGTTCCGCTCGACGAGCTATCAGCGCAACGAGACCGAGCTGGTCATCATCGTTACGCCCTATCTCGTGCGTCCGGTATCCGGTCAGCTGGCCGATCCGACGCAGGGCTACCGTGCGCCAAATGACGCGCAAATGATCCTTGGTGGACAAACGTTCACTGGCGTCAGCGGACCAGCCGCGGCCCAGCCTCCGGCTGCTCGCGTTGCCGTTCCCGTTGCCGGTGGCCCAGTCGCCGCACCGGGGTTCAAGTTGTGAGCCGCCGCTTCATCGTGAAGGATGCAACCATGCGTTCGAAATTCGTCCTCCTCGCTCTGAGCTCCGCACTGGCCGGCTGTGCCACAGCGGACCAGCCCGACCGCGGCCTCGCGTCGGTCAATGTCCCGGTCGTCACGACCGCCGACTATGTCTTCGACGCGGCCGCTCCAGGTGGAGCTCTTGCGCCGGGCGAGGCCGACCGTCTCAGTGGCTGGTTTCAAGGTCTTGGCCTCAGCTACGGTGACACGGTCTATGTCGACGGCGGCTATGCGCCCGCCGCTCGGGTCCAGGTCGCGTCCATAGCCGGCCGCTTCGGCATGCTCGTCACCTCGGGCGCTCCAGCGACGGCCGGAATGGTCCAGCCCGGCGCGGTCCGCGTGGTCGTGGCGCGCCGCCGCGCCGAAGTTCCGAACTGCCCGAACTGGAGCCGCCCGTCGGCGCCCGACTTCGCCAATCATTCGATGTCGAACTACGGCTGCTCGGTAAACAGCAACCTCGCCGCGATGATCGCCAATCCCGAAGATCTGCTCCACGGCCGCGAAGGCACGGGCGTTACGGATACCTTGACCGCCTCGCGCGCCGTCGAGCTGTACCGGAGCACGCCGCCGAGCGGTACGAAAGGCCTTCAGGACGTCACGCCTAAGGGAGGCAAGTAATGAACGCTCCGTTCCAGGCCCGCGCCGGTTTGCGCGATCCGTTCACCGCCTTCGTCTGCGACGACGCAACGGCCGACATGCTGCGTCCGGTCGCGGTCGAGCACGGCTGGTCGCCGGAAAAGGTCAACAAGGGCGGACTGCGCAATGCGGTCCAGTCGCTGTCGGTCTCCGCAAGCCCGAACATCCTGTTCGTGGATCTAAGCGAATCCGCCGATCCGCTGAACGACATCAACGCGCTCGCCGAAGTGTGCGAGCCGGGCACGATCGTGATTGCGGCCGGCACCGTGAACGACGTCCGCCTCTATCGCGACCTCGTCGCCAGCGGCATCCATGATTATCTGCTGAAGCCGTTCACGGTGGACCAGCTGCGCGACACCTTCTCGCATGCGCAGATGATCTTGTCCGGCCCACGCGGTGAAGCCCAGGCTGACAAGCCGCACGTCATGGCCGCCGTGATCGGCGTCCGCGGCGGCGTCGGCGCTTCGACGATCGCGACTTCGCTCGCGTGGATGTTTGGCGAGAAAGCGCGGCGTTCGACCGCTTTGCTCGACCTCGACGTGCATTTCGGCACGGGCGCGCTTGCCCTCGATCTCGAGCCGGGCCGCGGCCTGACCGACGCGATCGAGAACCCGAGCCGCATCGATGGACTGTTCATCGAGCGCGCGATGGTTCGCGCGAACGAGCGGCTCTCAGTCCTGTCGGCCGAAGCCCCCATCAATCAGCCGCTGGTCACCGACGGCACCGCTTTCTTCCAGCTTCAGGAAGAGATGCGGAACGCCTTTGAGTCGACCGTGCTCGACCTGCCGCGCCACATGCTGATCCAGTATCCGCACCTGGTGCACGACGCGCATGTCGCGGTCGTGGTGGCCGAGCTGACGCTGGCCGGCACGCGCGACACAATTCGCATCCTCGCCTGGCTCAAGTCCAACGCGCCGCAAACCAAGGTCATCGTCGTTGCCAACGGCGTGCCCTCGGGTGGTGCGCTGGAAATCAGCCGCAAGGACTTCGAGCAATCGATCGAGCGCAACGTCGATGTCGTCTTCCCGTTCGACGCCAAGGTCGCCGCCCAGGCGGCCAAGCTCGGCAAGCCGATGGCGGAAGTCGCCGGCGGGAAGGTCTCTGCGCCGTTCAATTCGCTTTCCGGCATGGTCCTCAACCATGCCAGCGAAGAAGGCTCGGCGCCTGAGGCATCGAGCGGCAGCGCCGGCAAGTCGTCGCTGGTCGGCAACCTGAAGTCGATGCTGGCCAAGCCGAAAGACAAGGCCGCTTAAGAATGGTTCTCGCGGTCGCCCTTCGGGTGGCTGCGCGGAAGAAGTGAGAGGCGAAGGCTGGTATGCTCCTGTGGCTACTCATCATTGGCGGTGTCGGCGCCCTCGGCCTGGTTTTCATGGCATTTCGCGGGCCGTCGGCCGGCAGGAGCCTGAAGCGCAGGATGGAGCTCATCAAGGAGCGCCACGGTGACGTGCTTACGGGTAATGCGCAGGCGCAGATCCGCAGGCTGTTCGCCGAGCGCGGAAGCAAGCTGGAAGGCTATGCATCGACCCTGATCCCGAAGCCGGCACTGTTGCGCACCCGGCTCGAGCAGACCGGCAAGAACATCACCCTTGGAAAATATGCGCTGATCTGCATTGGGATCTTCTCGTTCGTCACCTTCCTCCTGATGGTGCGCGGCGCGCCGATCATCCTGTCGCTGATGCTGGGGCTGTTTTGCGGCGTCGGCGGCCCTCACTTCTTCATCGGCAAGATGATCAAGCGGCGGATCAACAAGTTCAACACAAACTTCCCCGACGCGATCGAGCTGATGGTCCGGGGCCTTCGTTCGGGTCTTCCGATCACCGAAACACTCGGCATCGTCGCCAGCGAAATTCGCGGGCCGGTCGGGATCGAGTTCCGCATGGTGTCCGACAAGATGAAAATCGGCCGCACCATGGAAGCGGCACTTCAGGATACCGCGGACCGGCTCGGCACCGCGGAGTTCCAGTTCTTCGTGATCACGCTGGCGATCCAACGCGAGACCGGCGGCAATCTCGCCGAGACGCTGTCGAACCTCGCCGACGTGCTGCGCAAGCGCGCCCAGATGAAGCTGAAGATCCGCGCGATGAGCTCGGAATCGAAGGCTTCTGCCTACATCGTCGGCTCGCTGCCGTTCGTGGTGTTCGGCCTCGTGATGATGGTCAACCCGCACTACATGGCCGGCTTTTTCACGGACCAGCGGCTGATGGTCGCCGGCGTCGGCGGCATGATCTGGATGGGCATCGGTGTCCTGATCATGGCCAAAATGGTCAACTTCGAGATTTAGGGAGGCTGAGGGATCTTCATGCAGGTTTCGGCGCCCTCTAGCGGCCCACACATCCTTGGGTTCGACATCATCTGGATCGCGACGATCCTGAGCGCAGTCGCGACCATGGCGGTGATGCTCGCCATCTATGCCGCGACGACGGTCAAGGATCCCATGGCTCGGCGCGTGAAGGCGCTGAATGAGCGCCGCGAGCAGCTCAAGGCAGGCATCGTTGCCTCGACCAACAAGCGCAAGAAGCTGACCAACCGCAACCAGGCGGCGGACAATGTTCGTCAGCTCCTGGGGCAGTTCCAGATGCTTCAGGATGACCAGGTCAAGAAAGCGCAGCAGCGCCTGATGCAGGCCGGCATCCGGACCAAGGACCTGGCCTTCTTCATCATCCTTGCCCGCTTTGTGCTCCCGGTCGTGCTGGGGCTGACGGCGGTGGTCTTGATTTACCTCCTCAACCATTGGCCGGAGTGGGGCGCGATCCGCCGCTACGCGACCGTCGCCGGCGTCTTGGTCGGCAGCTACAAGGCGCCCGACGTCTGGCTTTCGAACAAGGTCAAGAAGCGCAGCAACGCGATTCGCAAGGGCCTGCCCGACGCACTCGACCTCCTGGTCATCTGCGCCGAGGCTGGCCTCACCGTCGACGCCGCCTTCGGGCGCGTCGCTCGCGAGCTGGGTAAGGCCTATCCCGAACTCGGCGACGAGTTCGGGCTGACGGCCATTGAATTGGGCTTTCTCAACGAACGCCGTAGCGCCTTCGAGAACCTCGCCGACCGCGTCGACCTCGAGGCGGTGCGCGGCGTTGTCACGACCATGATCCAGACCGAGAAATACGGTACCCCGCTCGCTAGCGCGCTGCGGGTGTTGTCGGCCGAATTCCGCCACCAGCGCATGATGCGCGCGGAGGAGAAAGCGGCCCGGCTGCCAGCGATCATGACCATCCCGTTGATCCTGTTCATTCTGCCGACGCTGTTCGTGGTCATCCTTGGCCCGGCCAGCTGCTCGATCAACGACAGCTTCATCCACGGCAAGTAATCGCTCCCGCCTAATCGGCGGAAATGGGAACGCGGCGGCTCGCTCAGGCGTAGTCGCCGCATAACCATATTCGTTGGGGATGCGACATGAGCTTTACGACCGACACGAACGTCCTCATCATCTACGCTCTGATATTTGTCTTGGGCCTGCTGATCGGCATCTTCCTGACCGCCGGCGGCCGGCGTAAATGGCGCGAGCGGTACAACAACGAGTTCGAGCGGCGGCGCGAGCTCGAAAAGACCCACGCCGAGCGCGAGAAACATTGGGCAGACCAGGAGAAGGACTGGCGCGAGCGCGACAGCCTTCGCGGAGCCGCGGTGAAGAACCCGCCCGACGACCGGCCGCTCTAATTCGTCATCCCGGCCTTGAGCCGGGACTCGCCTTTCTTCCAACGACACCAGGCAGGCAGGCCCCGGATCAAGTCCGGGGCGACGCAATCCTACCCCTCGATCTTCGAGAAATCGGCGACCCGGTTCACCGCATCGCGGAAGCGCATCAGCAGGTTCAACCGCCGCTCGCGCTTGGCCGGATCGGGATCGTTGACGGTGACATGATCGAAGAAGTCGTCGATCGGTTTCCGCAGCGACGCGAGCGCGGTCATGGCGGCGGTGAAGTCTTCTGCGTCGATGGCGGCGGACGCTTTCGGTTCGGCGTGCTCGATAGCGGCGATCAGTGCCCGCTCCTGCGGCAAATCGGCACCCGCCTGTCCTGACGCCATTTCGGCGACCGCTTCGCCGACGATCGGATCATCGACCAGCACCAGCGGGTCCTCCTCGCCGGTCTGCGGAATGCCCTGGGACCCGGGCGAAGTCAGCACCTGTCCGGTCCAATTCTCCCTCTTCAGGATGTTGGCCGCCCTCTTGTAGGCGACGAGCAAATTAGTCCCGTCCTCGGTGGCCACAAAGCTTTGCAAAGCATTCACTCGCAAGACCATGCGCACATTGTCGCCGCCGGTTTCCACAGCCACTACGGCATCGATCATGTCGTGGCGGACGCCAGCCTCGCGCTGCTGAATCTTGAGCCGTTCGATGAGGAAGCCGGCAATGTCGCGACCGGCGTTCGCTCCGCCTTTGTGGGCCGCGGCGGTGATGAGATCGCGCATCGAGACGCGAAGCTGATTTTCGATGATCAAGCTCAAAATCCCGAGCGCCGCACGCCGCAGGGCGAACGGATCTTTCGATCCGGTCGGCTTTTCGTCGAATTGAAAGAAGCCGACGAGACTGTCCATCTTGTCCGCGAGCGCCACGGCCACCGTCACAGGCGCGGTCGGGACATCGTCGCCCTGCCCGACGGGCTTGTAATGATCGCGGATTGCGTCCGCGACCGCTTGCGGCTCGCCCTGCGCCTTGGCGAGATAGCCGCCAATCACACCCTGGAGTTCGGGGAATTCGCCGACCATTCCGCTGACGAGATCAGCCTTGGAGAGACGCGCGGCGCGCTCGACCTGATCGGCGTCAGCTTTGACGATGTCCTGTTCGGCCAGCCAGCGGGCAAGCTTGGCGACGCGTTCGACCTTGTCGGCGACGGTCCCGAGCTTCTCGTGGAAGACGATTCCGTCGAGCTTCTTCACTTGCTCCTCGAGCGGGATTTTGAGGTCCTGCTCCCAGAAGAAGCGGGCATCAGCGAGCCGCGCCGCAAGCACCCGCGCATTTCCCTGGGCGATCGCCCCGCCACCATCGTTCGCCGCGATATTGGCGATGCATACGAACGCCGGGGCGAGCAGCCCCTCGTCATTGGTGCAGGCAAAGTATTTCTGGTTGGTGCGCATGGTGAGGACGATCACCTCGCGCGGGACGTCGAGGAATTCGGGGTCGAACCGGCCGAACAGCGGTACCGGCCATTCGGTCAGCCCGGCATTTTCGACCACCAATCCCTCGTCGTGAAGCAGGGTGAGACCAGCTTCTTTCGCCGCCGCCGCGGCGCCTTCGCGGACGATGCGTTCCCGCTCCTCTTGGTCGACGATGACATGGCAGGCGCGCAACTTCTCGACATAGTCGGACGCTCCGCCGATCGTGATCTCGCCTGGATGGTGGAAGCGGTGACCAACCGTAGAGGCGCCGGAAGAGACGCCGCCGATCTCGACCGGCACAATCTCGTCGCCGAGGATCGCGACGATGCCGTGCAGCGGCCGCACCCAGCGCAGGTCACCGCCCCCCCAACGCATTGATTTCGGCCAAGAAAGTTCAGCGACAATGCGGCGGACGGTGTCGGCGAGGATCTCGGAAGCCGGGCGCCCTGTGCGCTCGATCATTGCGAAATAGACTCCCTCGCGCTCCTCGAGCTGGTCCTTGGAAAGACCCGTCTTGCGCAGGAAACCCTCGAGCGCCTGCGGCGGGGCCGAGCTGCGCGGGCCCTTCAATTCCTCGCGGCTCGCTCCCGTTGCTTCAGCGACGTCCCGGGCGATGAGCACGAGCCGCCGCGGCGTCGAGAAAGTGTCGATCGACCCCGTCTTCAGCCCAGCCTCGGCCGTGCACTCGGCGAACAGCCGCGCGAGATCATTGCGCGCCTTCGCCTGCATCCGCGCCGGGATTTCTTCCGACAGGAGCTCGAGCAGGAAGTCGGCCATCAGGCGGTCCGCTCCAGCCATGCGCCGCAGGCGGCCTTCGAAAGATCGCGGACGCGGCCGATATAAGCTTGCCGCTCGGCGACGCTGATCACGCCGCGCGCCTGCAGCAAATTGAACATGTGGCTGGCCTTGATCGCCTGCTCGTAAGCGGGGATCGGCAGCTTGCGCTCGATGCACAATTCGCATTCGGCGACGGCCTCGCGGAAGGCCTGGAACAGCCGGTCCGTATTCGCGACCTCGAAATTATATTCGGAGGCTTCGCGCTCATTCTCGAGGAACACGTCGCCGTAAGTCACACCGGCATCGTTGAACCTGAGGTCGAACACATTGTCGACGCCCTGGATGTACATCGCGAGCCGCTCGAGCCCGTAAGTCAGCTCGCCGGTGACCGGCCGACATTCGAACCCGCCGACCTGCTGGAAATAAGTGAACTGGGTGACCTCCATCCCGTCGCACCAGACTTCCCAGCCTAGACCCCAAGCGCCGAGCGTCGGGCTTTCCCAATCGTCCTCGACGAATCGGATGTCGTGCTTGAGCGGATCTATGCCGATTTCGGGCAGGCTGCCGAGGTACAGGTCCTGGAGATCATCCGGGCTCGGCTTCAGCACCACCTGATACTGATAGTAATGGCCAAGACGGTTCGGGTTTTCTCCATAGCGGCCGTCGGTCGGTCGGCGGCACGGCTGCACATAAGCCGCCCGCCACGGATCAGGCCCGAGCGAACGAAGCAGGGTCGCCGGATGGAAGGTCCCCGCCCCCATCTCCATGTCATAAGGCTGCAGAATCACGCAGCCTTGCGCGCCCCAATAGTGGTGGAGCGTGAGGATCAGGTCCTGGAAGCTCAGGCTCAAGCGATAGGCCCCGTTTAATAATGTTCGCGTTGCTTTGGCGGCCGCTTCAGCAATCCGCAAGGTTGCGCCGACAATGGCCAACCCCCAACTGGAGCCAATGATGACCAAGCTTCTCAAGCGCCTTGTTGCGCCCTTCGCCGCGCTGTTCGCGTTTGGCGCGAGTGATGCCAATGCCAAGGCGCCCCAGCCCGCGCGCCCGGCGCTCTGGCAAGTGTCGGACCCAGACACGACCGTCTATCTGTTCGGCACGATCCATCTACTCCCCGACGACCTGCATTGGCGAACCTCGGCGTTCGACCAGGCAGTCGCAAACTCGCAGCAACTGGTGGTGGAGACGATCGTCAACCAGCAAGACCTGCAATCGATCAGAAACGCCGAGCTCCAGCTCGGGTTCGGTAAAGGCTTGCCCCCGCTCGCGCAGCGGGTGCCGCCCTCAAAGCGGCCGCTGCTGCGAGCCGCGATCGCCAAGAGCGGCGTTCCCGAAAAAGTGCTCGACCAGATGGACACCTGGCTGGCCGCGATCAGCTTGCTTGGCGTCCAGTTCCGGGAAATGGGCCTGAAGGGCTCGCACGGCCCGGAGGAGATCCTCCGGCAACAATTCCTCTCCGCCAACAAGCCGATCGGCGAACTGGAGAGCAACGTCGAACAATTCGGCTATTTCGACCGGCTGCCGGAAAACGCGCAACGCGCGCTACTCGAAGGTGCGATCGAACCTTCGGCGATGGCCAGCAAGGAGTTCGCGCAGATGCTCGGCCCCTGGGGCCGCGGCGACGTCAAGGCGATCGGCGCCACCTTCAACAAGGAATTTCGGGACTCGCCGGAGCTCAAGCAGGCGCTCCTGGTTCAGCGGAATGCCAATTGGGCCAAGTGGATCGAACAGCGCATGGCACAGCCTGGGACGATCATGGTCGCGGTCGGCGCAGGCCACCTCGCCGGAAGCTCGTCGGTGCTCGAGTTGCTGAAACGCGACGGGTACAAGGTCAGGCGCCTCCAATAGTTACGGATGCGCAACAAAATACCCTCCTATCCACCGATAAATGTTCACCTTTCACCCGATTCCGCTAGACATTTGTTAACGAGTTGGTGACCATCCTAGCAGGGTATCGGGCTGGGGGTCTGATGCGTGAAATGATCGAACGGCGGGCTCGAACCGCCCTCATCTTTTCCGCGTCTCTCCATCCAGCGCCATTCGCCTCGGGAGGGTGATGGATGGTCAATTTGCTAGTCGCTGCCGCGCTTGCCGCCGCACCGCCTGCTGGCACGGTCGCCACCGCGCCCGCGGACCAACCCGCGATGTTCGTCGTCCGTGACGCCGACACCACCGTCTACATTTTCGGTACTTTCCATGCGCTCGACGGGCGCTCGCAATGGTTCGACAAGCAGGTCAGGAATGCATTCGAGCAATCGGACGAACTGGTACTCGAAACGCTTGTTCCGGAGGGGCCGCAGCCGAGCAAGTTCACGCCTCCGCTTCGCGCTCCATCGGTGACGCCCTCGGCATCGTTTCTCGCCACCACCCGTCTCGCGATCAATGCCGGCAAGGCGCAGGGAATGCAGGTCGCCAATGGCGCCGACATGGTGCTGCGGCACGTGGCCGAGGGCGAAGGCAAGCCGGTCGAAGGTCTCGAGACGCTTCAGCTGCAAATCGACATGTTCAATCATATCCCCGCAAGTGCCGCCGCGGCCCTGCCGCCGCATGCCGGCCAAGCGGTCGCAAACGCTTCGATCGATGGCCTGTCCAAGGCAATGGGGGACATGCAAAATGCTTGGAAGCGCGGCGACCAGAGCGTGTTCGTGCACATGCTCGCCCAGCTCCAGCAGGCGTCGCCCGATACCTACCGCATGATGTTCACCGAGCGGAACCAGCGCTGGGCCGACTGGATCAGGGCTCGGATGCAGTCCCCTGGCACAGTCTTTGTCGCGGTCGGCGCCGGTCATCTCGCCGGGCCCGACAGCTTGCTTGCGCAGCTGGCCCAGCGCGGGATCCCCTCGCAGCGCGTCTACTGAAGAGCCCGCGATCCTTGCTTTTCTGAACGCCGTCCCTTAGGAGCGCGCGCTCCCGGCCATGGTCATCCCTGGAGGCGTGGCGGGTTATTCAAGAAACGGAGCATAGCCAAATGAGCGACCAGCTAACGCTGCCCGCCGAGGCGCGCGACCGGGCTGGCAAGGGAGCCTCCCGTGCACTGCGCCGCGATGGCCGGGTACCCGCCGTAGTTTACGGCGAAAAGAAAGAAGCACTCTCTATCCATGTCGAGGAGAAGCTCCTGTCGAAAATGCTTTCGACGGGGCACTTCATGAACTCGGTCATCATGATCGATTTCGAGGGCAAGCCGCACCGCACATTGCCGAAAGCGATTGATTTTCACCCGGTCTCTAGCCGGCCGATTCACGTCGATTTCCTTAGGATCGGCGAGCACACCAAGGTGCACGTGAACGTGCCGGTGCGCTTCGACAACGAAGAAGCGTCGCCTGGCCTCAAGCGCGGCGGCGTGCTGAACGCCGTCATCCACGAGCTGGAGATCGTCTGCGACGCAGCCAGCATCCCGAACGAGATCCATATCCCGCTCGACGGGCTGGAGATCGGCGATTCGGTCCACATAAGTCAGGTCAAGCTTCCGAACGGCGTCGTTCCGGCGAACACCGACGAGGACTTCACCATCGCGACCATTGTCGCGCCGTCTGCGATGAAGGCCGAAGAGGAAGAGACCGCGGCCGCGGGCGAAGTGCCGACCGTCGAAGGCGAAGAGGGCGCACCTGGCGAGGGCGAAGAAGCCAGCGAGTAAGCTACTGCTTCCCCTCTCCTTAGGGGAAGGGAACGAGGGGTGGGGTTCTTGTGGGGCTCTGCGCTTGACAAGCCCCACCCCTGCCCCTCCCCTGCAGGGGAGGGGAATAGATGCAATTGTGGGTCGGCCTTGGGAATCCTGGCGCGAAATACTCGCTGCAGCGGCACAATGTCGGCTTCATGGCCGCCGATGTCCTCGCCGAGGCGCACGGCTTTTCGCCATGGTCGAAGAAATTCCGCAGCCTGATTGCCGAAGGGCGCATCGGGCGGCAGCGAGTCCTGCTCCTGAAACCGCAGACCTTCATGAACGACAGCGGCGACGCGGTTCAGCAGGCACTCCGTTTCTACAAGCTCGGTATGGACGCGCTGACCGTCTTCCACGACGAGCTCGACCTTGCGCCCTTCAAGGTCAAGGTGAAGCAGGGTGGCGGCACCGCCGGCCATAACGGCCTGCGCTCGATCGACGCTGCGCTCGGCCCCGATTTCCGCCGGGTGCGGATCGGCATTGGTCACCCGGGTCCGGGGCGGAAGGATCTCGTCACGCCGTACGTCCTCGGCAATTACGCCAAGGCCGAGATGGAGCCCTTGTCCGACGTTCTCGCGGCCATTGCCGGGGAGGCCGAATGGCTGGCGGACGGCGACGACGCGCGGCTCATGAGCGAGGTCGCGCTGCGGCTGCAGGACGACGACTAAAGGTCGACGGTCAGATAGCCCTGCACGGAGCGGCCGGGATTTTCGCCGTAAACCCCTGAACCCGCCACGCTATAGCCGGTCTTCCCGGTGATGTTGAACAACTGAAGCCGGAAGGTCGCATCCCGTCTGGCGAGTTTGAAATGGTAATGCCCGCCAAAATCCATGCGCCACTTGGCCGGTACATAGACGAGATTGTCGGTCGTCCCGGGTGCGCGCGCACGGTCGATCATTGTTGTATCTAGCTCCAGTCCCCTGAACGGCGTTTTCCAGTTCGCGTTGAGGCTCAGCTGATGCGGTGAGAGGCCGACCGGCTTAGCCCCAACCACTCCCTGAACGCCGGCTTCGCGGGTCACCTTGCCATCGATGAACACACCGCCGGCGACGAGATTGAGCCGGGGCGTAAGACTGCCGGACACGGAAAATTCCGCACCGCGGCTTTCGACGGTTCCGACCTGCTTGAAGACGTTCGCGGAATCGAAACCGAAATAGGGCCGGACGAGGTCGAACACGCCGCCGACGACTTTCATTCCGCTGACGAGCAAGCGAACCCCGGCGTCCTTCTGGCTGGTGATGATCGTCGGAAGCGGCGCGTTGCGGTTCGCGGCGTTCGGCGGCGCGACCCCGCTTTCCTCGAGACCGCGCGCATATCCGGCATAAACGGTGACCGCGCTGGTCAGGTTCGCCGCGGCGGTTCCGTTGTAGAGCCATGGGTTGGACACGGCGACGACGGAGCCGGCACCCGGAATGTCGGTCGTCTTGCGATAATTGGCCTTGGAGATGCTGAAACTGATTTCACCAACGTTCTTCCAGCGTCCGTCATAGGCAATGCCGTAGGTCGTCTGGGTCAGGTGCTGGTGACTGAGCTCGCCAAAGTCGAACGAGGTCGGCTTGGCCACCTCAAGGCTTTCGCCGATCCGCCCTGGCCCGAAGTCGATGAGTGCCGAACCCCCGAACTCACGATGCGCGTCCCGTTCACGGAGGCTCAAGTGAATGACGTGCAGTCGCGGCCCGTCGAGAATGCTGTGCGTGAGGCGAACCTCCCCGCTGAGCGAGGTGTTGGTCTGCGGCGGATCGGCGAACAAGATGCGTTCGCCCGTCCCATCCGGGTGCTCATTGTCCAAAAAGTTACTGAATCCGGTCTTTTGGTTATGGACAGCGCGAAAGCCGCCGACCCGAAAGAGCCAGTTGGTCGCAAGTTTCGCCGAAGCCTGCACGCCTTCCGCGGAATCGACGAAGCGGAAGTCTCCCCACTGCGCTCCTTCGAAGCGGTGAGGCCTGGGTAATTTGGGCAAATATTCGCCAGCGGGGATGAAGAATACGCCCGCCTCGTCGTCATAATCGTTGTACAAATAGGCGAACGGCACGATTTCGATGGCCGGCGACGGTCGCCATCTCGCGAGCAGGCTTTCGGTGTGGTTCCAGTTATTGGTTCCGTCCGGATATTCGACGTGGCTGCCGATCAATCCGTAAGCGAAATCCAACTTCGCATTGGGGTTGAAAGACCCATCGACCTCCGTTCCGATGCTGCCGTAGCTGTCGAAATTGGTGATGATCGAAGCGCCGTTCTTAGCGTTGGGGAGCCGCAGCGACTGATCGACGATGCCGCTGGGCGCGGCAAACGGGTAACCCTGCGCCGACAGCCCCACTTTGACGCTGGAGGAGCCGAGCAGTGTGCTTGGAAGCCCCGCCGGAAACGCGAAAGCGTTACCCGGGTCGATATAAAGGCCGTCGATGCGAACATTGCCCGCCGCTGTGGGCGAGAAGCCGCGTGTGTTGCCCGCACTGTAGATACCGAGGCTCTCGCGCCCGACGCTGAAGCCGAAGGCATCCTCGGCCTGGGTGACGGCATTATCGGACGAACGTGACTGAGCGACGGCGGGAACGGCGCTCCCGAACGCAACGGCAGCAATGCTAAACGTCGCAACTCCGCCCAATGACTGCATCATGCCACATCTTCCGTTCGGAATTCCCGCGGGCGCTTCACGCTAGATGACGGCGGTGTCTCCAAGCATTCGGCAAACCGCACGAGCCGTTCGACCACCGAAACAAGACATCCATTCGTCGACGGATCGCTAGAGCGCGTCGTCCATACCGATCGGCATGCCGGGCGGAATTCGCGGGAGGCGCGCGGGATCCGCGATTGCCTTGTCCAGAGCTTCGCGGTCCTTGAGCAGCGCGGATAGGCCCTTCGCCCAATCCTGGTCGGCGCCCCTGCCCCGCTCCAGCTGATCGGCCAAGCGATCGAGCCGCCCCGCCAATTGTAGTGCAACCGTCGGCGACAGCGCGGGATCGTGTTGTACCCGCGCGAGGCCAAGGATGGCGGTGGTCGCGACACGCTGGCCAACCTCCGTGCCAGCGCCGGCCATGACCCGCCCGAGCAGCAATTCCGTAAGTTGCGCCGGAGACGGCACCGCTGCGTCGGCGGCATGTTGCGCTTCGAGGCGGTTGAGCCGTTGGGGCGCGAGCAGAGCGTTCAACGTCTGCACTGCCCCGACTTCGGTTGCCTTCAGCGGGTCGAACACCGGCCCTCCGCCGGTGGGAATGATCTCGATTTCGATCTGCCGGTCCGAATTGCCGCCCGATCCACTCGACAGCAGCGGCTGAAGACGTGTCGGGACTGTCAGTTCGGCGGGGCTAATCGTGTCGATGAGGCCGTATAGCGCCGCCCACTGCGTCGCACCTGGTACGGTCCGCGTCGTCAGCGCTTCGCCGTTCACGGCGTACGGGAAATCGACGCCGCCAAGCGATTTGGCTGCGGCTTCGATCTGATACCGATCGAGCAGCCAGATCGGGACGAATGCGCGCCGCAAATCTGCCAGCTGCTCGCCAGCGGCAAGCGCTCCGGTTCCAAACCGCGCAAGCGCGACCCGCCGCACCTCCATCATCCGCCGAAGCTCCGCGACCGGGTCCGGCCCATCATCCCATAAGGATCCCAACGGCTGACCGGTCCACACCGGCCGCGCGTCATCGTCGGATACGAAGCGCAGCCCTTGCGCCCTCGCTTTCGCCATTGCGGGCGCCGCGTCGGCATCCGTCCGAGCTCCGTAGAGCCATTCGATCATCCACCGGTCCCACGGTCCGAGACCCGGACCATAAGCGTCCTTGAGCGACGGAGTGCCGCCCTCGAGCGTGATCCGCGGCGCCGGATAGTCCATCACCGAATAGCGGCCCTGAGTGCTCGCGGCGAAATTGTGCGCGAGGCCAATCGCGTGCCCGACTTCATGCGCGCCCAGCTGGCGCAGCCGGGCCAGCGTAGCCGTAATCGGGTCGTTGGGATCGCCCGTTCCGGTGAGCCCTGCACCGACCAGCGCCTGGAAGATCATCATGTCCTGGCGCGCGCGAAGCGATCCAAGCACGACCGCGCCCTTGATAATTTCGCCGGTGCGGGGATCGTCGATCGGATTGCCATAGGACCAGCCGCGGGTCGCGCGGTTGACCCAGTTGACGACATTGTAGCGGACGTCGAGCGGGTCGGCGCCCGCCGGAAGCACGTCGACCTCGAACGCATCGACGAAGCCGGCGGCGTCGAACGCCTGCGTCCACCAGCTGACGCCCTGCCTGACCGCGTCGCGGATCGCCGGCGGCATCGCGGGATCGATGTAGAAGACGATCGGCTTCTTGACCGGCGAGCGCGGAGCCGCCGGGTCGACTTTCTCGAGCCGGAACCGGCGTGCAAGATCGCTGACGATCGGAGCGCCGAGTGGCTTGGAGAAATCGACCTGTTGCCGGCCGATGGTGTAGCCGTACGGGTCCGTGCGCGGCACATAGCCGGGCTCGGGCAGAGCGATCAACGAATACCGCTCGACTACGCTCAACGTGTCGTCGCCGGGGAGAATATTGTTCATCTCGGCTTGCGGCTCGTCCGAACGGAAAGAGATGCGCGCGGCGAACTCCGCGTTCTTGGGAAAGACCTTCACGAACGACGGGTCGGCCGAACTCAGCTCCGGCACGAACTTGAACTCGCCGCCGCCGGCATTCTTGATCGCGCGGGGGATGCCGATGTCGTCGCGGTCAAGGAATCCGGCGAGATCGACCTGATAGGAACCATCCGGAAGATCCTTGACGACATCGCCCATCCACAAAGGCGAGCTCGGAAAGCTGTGTTCGGACGTAATCCGTTCGGCGGGGTTGCTGGAGATGAACTTGCTGTTCTCGACCTCGGCGGCGACCTTCTTTCCGATGCGCCGGAAGACCAGAATCCGCGAGTTCGTCGCAGCGCCGAAGTCGAGCTGCGTCGGCGCCGAGCCGAGGCCGCTCTCGAGCTGACTGATGTAGATGTAGCGCGCCGAAACGCCGTCGGCCCCAGGCTTCGGAAAGGTCGCGATGATCTTCCCGCTCTTCGCGTCGGCTTTGACGTCGAGCAGCGGCTTTTCGGCTGGCGCCGCTGCCTTCGCAACAGGCGCGGATTGGCCGGGGCTTGCCACGCACAATGCAAGGCCGACCGACAGTGAAAACACCCAAACCGTTCGATGCATGAAACCCCCCAGGCGGATTATCGCGGAAGGCTAGAGAGCGGCCGCATGGCTGTCCACGGCCTTGCACCGCCCGCGCTCGCGACGCACAGCAGGTGGGTGAGATCCTTGTTTGTCACCAAGCTCTACGAAGCCGAGGTCGCGGACGACGCGCTGCTCGCGGAGCTCGCGCATTCGATCCGCAGCCTGTCGCGGGACGACGAGGCCGGCCGCCGCTGGTCGAGCGAGCATCTTTACCCCGGCTACACCAGCTATGCTTCGCTTAACGACCTGCCGAAGCGCGATCCGGCCTTTACCGGGTTAACCAGGCTGTTGGCGTGGCACGCCGCGGCTTTCGCCAAGGAGTGCGGGTTCGACCTTCAGCGCAAGCCGAAGCTCGACAGCTTGTGGGTCAATCTGTTGAAAGCCGGTGGACAGCACAGTGGACACATTCACCCCCACAGCATCATCTCAGGCACATTCTATGTCGAAGTGCCCGGAGGTTCGGGGGCTGTCCGATTCGAGGACCCGCGGCTTCCGCTGATGATGGCGGCGCCTGCACGGCCGGACGCGTTTTTTACGATCGAGCCCAAGCCGGGCCTGCTGCTGATGTGGGAAAGCTGGCTTCGGCACGAAGTGCTCGCCGGCACCGGCAAGGGCGAGCGGTTGAGCATTTCGTTCAACTTCGCCTGATTCGTCACCCCGGACTTGATCCGGGGCCTGCCTTCCTACTAGCGCCGTCAAAAGAACAGGCGGATCCCGGCTCAAGGCCGGGATGACGACTACATTTCCGGAGAACTCATGGGCTTCCGCTGCGGCATCGTCGGCCTGCCGAACGTCGGCAAATCGACGCTTTTCAACGCTTTGACCGAGACCGCCGCGGCGCAAGCGGCGAATTATCCTTTCTGCACGATCGAACCCAACGTGGGCCGCGTCGCCGTGCCCGACGAGCGGCTCGACAAGATCCGCGAGATCGCCGGCTCGGCGCAGGAGATCGAGACCCAGATCGAGTTCGTCGACATTGCCGGCCTGGTGCGCGGCGCGAGCCAGGGCGAAGGTCTCGGCAACCAGTACCTCGCCAATATCCGCGAGGTCGACGCGATCGTCCATGTGTTGCGCTGCTTCGAGGGCGGCGACGTCACCCATGTCGAGGGCAAGGTCGATCCGATCGCGGACGCGGAGACGGTCGAGACCGAACTGATGCTGGCCGACCTCGAGAGCCTCGAGCGGCGGGTCCCCGCGCTCGTGAAGAAAGCGCAGCAGGGCGACAAGGAAGCCAAGATCGAAGCGTCGGTGCTTGGCCAGGCGCTCGACCTGCTGCGCGCGTCGAAGCCCGCGCGGCTGGTCCAGCCGAGGGACGTCGAGGAAGCCAACGCGCTGCAGCGCGCCCAGCTGCTCACAGCCAAGCCGGTGCTGTACGTCTGCAACGTCGATGAAACCGACGCCGCTGACGGCAACGCATTGTCCGGGCGCGTCTTTGAGAAAGCCGCTGCGGAGAACGCCAAGGCGGTCGTGGTCTCCGCCGCGATCGAGTCCGAAATCGCGACCCTGCCGGCCGATGAGCGCGACGCCTTCCTCGCCGACCTAGGTTTGCATGAGACCGGCCTCACGCGCGTCATCCGCGCCGGCTACGAGCTATTGGGGCTGATCACCTTCTTCACCGCCGGTCCCAAGGAAGCGCGCGCCTGGACGGTGCACAAGGGCGCGAAAGCGCCTGAAGCCGCGGGCGAAATCCACACCGACTTCGAGCGCGGCTTCATTCGCGCCGAGACCATCGCCTTCGACGATTTCGTTAAGTTCGGCGGTGAAGCGGGCGCGCGCGACGCCGGAAAGCTCCGCTCGGAAGGCAAGGAGTATGTCGTCCAGGATGGCGACGTGATGCTGTTCCGCTTCAACGTCTAGGCGGCTACGGTGCGCGGCTCTCCCGCAGCAGCAGGATTGCCAGCAATGCCGGAATGACGATCCCGAAATAGCTGATCCACATCGGAATCGAGTGGCTGCCGATGATGATCTGGAAATGCGTGAAAACGCGATAGACGTGCACCAGCGCCATGGCGAAGAAGATCAGCGCGGAGATCGTCGTAATTGGTCTGGACATTTGAGCCCTCCCCTTTTTTCAGCCCCGCATCAGCTTAGCGCAGTTTGGTCCGTTGCGGTATCGGAATAGAGTAGTTGCTCCGCCGGACGCAGCGTCAGAAGCACCCACAGCAGCCCGAAGGCCCAGCCGCCGATCACATCGCTCGGCCAATGGACGCCGAGCATCACCCGGCTGGTACCGATCAGCAACGAGAGAATGATCGCTGCAGCGGGCGCCGCCGAACGCCAGCGGCTATGACCGGCAAGGACAAGCGCCAACGCTAAATAGAAAATCATCGAGCTGGTCGCATGTCCGCTGGGAAAGCTGCTGGTCTTCACGACGACGAGATGTGGCTCGAGCCCGGGCCTGGGGCGCGCAATCCAGTATTTCTGCGCTTCGCTCAATATTCGACCGGTTAGGGTGACCGCGAGCAGCACGAGCCCCATCCTTCCGCGACCGGTGCGCCACAACAACAGCGCGGCCACGGCGGATACGCCGATCAGCAGGGTCGGCTCGCCGAGGAATGTAAAGACGCGAGCAATCGCGACAAGCGCGGGCCGATGACCGGCGTAAAGGGCCACGTAGATGCGACGATCGAGCTCGCCGGCCCCGCCCACCAGCATTGTCAGCCACACGGCGGCAAGCACCACGATTGCCGCGGCAAAACTCCAATATGCGCGCGTTCGCGACGGCCGTTCGCTCATCGAACGTCCAACCGCCGAGCGAGCCTGGCGTTCAGCCTAGAATTTGGCTCCGATGCGGATCCCGACCGTCCGTGGGCGTCCCGGGATGATGTGCACCCTGTCGCATGCGCCGCAAGCCAGAATACGGGCGAGCTCATTTCGTTCGTCAAAGACGTTCGTGGTGAACAGTTCGAAGCTATAGTCGCGCCAATCGTAGCCGGCGAACAGATCGACCAGCGTCGATGATTTGACGCGTCCGAACAGGTCGTTGGGATTGAAGCCCGGCCCGATATTTTGCCTGACGTCGACGCTCGACGAGCCTTGATAGGCTACGCTCCCCTGGACGTGGGCTTTGCCCGAACCCATCTGCCAGCCGTACCGCGCGGTCGCCGTACCCTTGAACTTGGGCGTAATCGGGTGGCGGGTTCCTGACGGCGTGACGATATAGTCCCCTGCCGCCGAGCAGTCTGCCGCAGGATCGGTGGACGAATGGCAGATGGCGCCCTTGGTCTTCGCGTCGGTGTAGGATGCCGCCGCGGTCAGGGAGAGGCCGTGGGCAGTGTAAGAAAGATCGCTTTCAATGCCATTGATCTTCGCGTCGCGACCATTTTGGATCACGGTGAGGCTGTTCGCTCCCAGGAACGCGAACTGAAAGCCCTGCCAGATCTGGTGATAGATTGCGCCGTTCCAGACGAGCGGGCCGAACGAGGTCTTCCAGCCTGCCTCGACATTATAGAGGTAATCCGGGTTGTACGACGGCGCCGTCGGCTGACGGTTGATACCGCCTGGCCGGAAACCTTTCGACCAGGTCGCGTAGAACATTACGTCCTTCGTGGGCTTGTAGCGCACGCTCAGGCGATGGGTGAAGCCGGTACCTTCGCTCCGTTTGGGCTCGAGCTTGCCGTTGATGACCTGTCCAACGTTTGTGCAGGGCGTTCCAGGCACGCCACCGGTGATCAAAGCACTTGTCGGGTCGTTCCGAAGTTCCAGGCCATTCACGGTCAGGCACCGGTTGTAGCCAAGCGTCGAGCCACTGGGGTTGTCCGAGCCGAATCCATTGAAGCCGATGATGGTGTTATCGAACTTGTAGTAGCGGCCGCCCGCGATCAGCGTGATCTTCGGGATGACGTCATATTCGGCCTCGCCGAACACGGCATAATCCTTGTCCGTACGGTCCTGGAGAGTCAGCCAGATCGTGCCCGGCCATCCGTCCACCGAGACCTGCGGGCCGAGATTGTCGACCAGGTAGTTCTGAAAGATGTGGTTCGTCTGACGCTGGTAGAACGCACCAACGATCGCGCGCAGGGGCGCGTCCTTCGGCGTTGCAAGACGCAATTCCTGACTGAGCTTTTTGAAGTGCTCCCCGCCCACGATGTATTGCCGCGGGTCGATCGTGTTGCCGGCCGCATCGACATAACGCTGGCAGTTCGCGAGGCCACCACAGTAGGTGTAATAAGCGTCATAGTGATCCGTGTAGTCGGTGTAGTCGCCAAGCGAGTGTGTTGGGTGATCGAGATACGCCCCGGCATAGGTTAGATCGAAATTCCAGATTTTGCCTTCAACGGTCAGCGCCGCCTGAGTGAACTGCTGCCTGCGATATTCGTCGCGGAACCGCGAGTCCTTGAGATCGCCGAGAAGGGGATCGAAAGCGAAGAACCCGTCCTGCTTATAATTTTGATGCATGATCGTCGGAGTGACGGTCCAGTTATCATCAAGATCGATCTTCAGCGCGGCGCGGCCGCCGTAATTGGTGACCGTATTGATGTTGTTCCGAACGAATGCGGCATTGGTGACGTGGATACCATCGCGGATGCAACCGGTGATCTCCTCCCCATCCGTGACCGGCGTCCCGCAATAGGTGCGCGAGTCGGGCACATTGTCGATGTAGGCGGCGTCCTTCTGGTAGAAGGCCACGCCGCGGAAGGCGATGCGACTTGCCAGTGGCACGTTGATCATGCCCTCGAGCTTCCCGCCGACACCGCCATGATCGACTGTGTTCAGCTCACCATCGACGCGGCCATACGTTGCCTTAAGGTCGGGTTTGTTGGTGATGATGCGGATCGTGCCGGCTTCGCTTGAGGCGCCGTAGAGCGTGCCCTGCGGACCCGCGAGGCTCTCGATCCGGGCAATGTCGTAAATGTGGACATCAAGCGCTCCGCCGATCGTGGTGACCGGCTGCTCGTCCAGATAGACACCGACCGAAGGCAAGGCGCCCGAGTGGTTGCCGTCGCCGCCCGTCGCGACTCCGCGCATGTAAACGACTGTCCCGCCCGATTGCGCGTAATTGTAGCTGACCGACGGAAGCTGCTTAGTATATTCCTCGAAGTTCGAAATATTGAGCTGGTCGAGCCGCCGGGTCCCGATTGCGATGACGCTTTGCGGAACGTTCTGGAGCCGCTCTTCGCGCTTGGTCGCAGTGATCACAATTTCGGTCTGGTCCGGGACATTGCCTGCCTGCGCAGTCTGAACCTTCGGAGGCGGTGACGTGACATCGGTCGCGTTGGTTCCTGGCGCGGGCGATTGCCCAGGCTGAGCGAGCACCGGACTCGCGAGCGCGGTCGACGCGAGAAGCCCAAGAGTCGCTGCGCGCAAATTAGTCATGTGACGCCCCCGTTCAGCCCAATGTAGGCATTCCGACAGAGCCGTTACGCCTTGTCAACAACCGTTGCCGCGGGGATTTCGAATATTCACTAGCGTTGCGGGAAGGCCGCAGGCGTTTCTGGATAGGTTTCCAGCACTCCGCCCAGCGCTTCCTTCAACGGCCCGAGGTGGACTTCATATGGTCGCCATTCCTCGGTCGCGTCGCGATAGATCGGCTGCCTCACCTGCTCCGAGCTCGGCGTTCGAACGGCGCGCTCGGTCTTGTAGAATTCGAGCACCTGGGGTTCGAATTCCAGCCCGCAATAATCCAGGAGCCGCTGAACCTCGCCCTCGGTATCCTCGACCATGCGCTCGTAGATTACGCGATGGACGCGGCCGGGAAGGATCACGTCCATGTGCGCCATCAACCGCGCGTAATCGGCATAGTATCGGCCGACGTCCCCAAGGTCGTAGGTGAAGTCCTGCCCTTTCGCGAACTGCTGACGGAAATTCGAGAAGCAGCAACCGAGTGGGTGGCGCCGCGCATCGATGATCTTTGCATTGGGTAGCACAAGCTGAATGAATGGCACGAACAGCCAGTTGTTCGGCAGCTTGTCGATGAAAAACGGCTTCGCGGTGCGGCGCTGGACGGCTGCGCGCTTCAGATACTCGTCGCCGAGCGAACTGCGCTCCTCCGCCGACGCTCCAAGCACCCCGTCTGGATAAGGCCCCGGCTTGCGCGCGAGCGGCGGCAAGTCGGCCAGTTCGGACGTGCCTTCGACCAGGCTGTGCGACGACAGGATCTGTTCGATGAGCGTCGAGCCGGCGCGCGGCATCCCCACAATGAAGATCGGATCTGGCGCTTCGCAGCCGCCCGGCCGTTGGGCGAACGATTGAGCGGAAAATGCGTCGATGCAGCGGTCGACGGATTTGGAAATCCGCGAGCAGTCATAAGGGGCCAACTTGAGCCGCAACGCATTGCCCTTGGCATAATGAGCAAACGCTTCGTCGGTGCGTCCGGCGTCGTGCAGCGCCTTCCCAAGTGCAAAGTCGAGATGCAAACGGTCGCTGTCGGACAAATTGCCGGTTTCCAGCGCCTGCCGCATCGCTTCTAGCTCCGCCTCGTCGAACTGAAGCGTCTTGAGGTTGGCAAGGCTCCACCAAGCCTCTCCCAGGGTTGGCTGAAGCGCGATCGCTCGGCGATAGGCGGCAATCCCGTCGGCCAGGCGCCCGATTGTCTTCAGCATATGGCCATAGCTCAGCCAGACGCGCGGCTGCTCGGGCGCGCGCTTCAGCACGTCCTCGTAAAGCGCAATTCCTTCGTCGAAATCGCCGAGGCGGCCGAGGGTCGCCGCCTTGAGATTGGAGTGGCCGACCCAGTCCGGCTCTTCGACCAGCACGTCGTCAAGAAGCGTCATCGCCTCGGCTGGACGCCCCGTGCGTCCAAGGACCAGCGCCAGATTAGTCTTGGCAGCGGTCCACTCCGGCGCAATCTCGACAGCGCGTCGGAGCAGGATCTCGGCATCGCGCCAGCGCCCGATCCGGCCCGCAAGCTCCGCCAGCATCCGGATCGCCTTGGCGTCGAACGGATGTTCCTTGAGATACGGCTTGAGGATGCGTTCGGCGACGTCGAGCCGATTGTCGCGTAGCGCGGCCGCCGCCTCCATCAGACGCGGGTCCCAGCCGGTGCCAAGGGTCGAATGCGTGGCCACGGCCCAGCGTAGCGCGAAGCTTTCGGCACCGCTATGCGCCGCGCTCATGATCTATTTCGAAGACTTGGTCGTCGGTGCGGAAACCGAATTCGGCAGCTACCGCGTCACTCGCGAGGAAGTGCTGGAGTTTGCTCGCAAATACGATCCGCAGCCGTTTCATTTGTCCGACGAAGCAGCGGCGAAGACGCATTTCGGGCGGCTGGCGGCGAGCGGCTGGCACACCGCCGCGATGACCATGGCCGTCATTGCGCGCCGGGTTGTCGATCAGGAACAGGCGGGGCTCGGTTCGCCGGGAATCGACGAATTGCGGTGGAAAAAGCCAGTCTTCCCCGGCGACACGCTGCACGTCCGCGGCAAGATTCTCGAAAAGACGCCCTCGAGGAGCCGGCCCGACCTGGGTTCATTCCGGACGCAGACGATTGTCACCAATCAGAATGGCGACGTGGTGATGACCTTCATCTCGATCGTTCTGATCAGCCGCCGGTCCACAGAATAGTCAGCGGGCCCTAGCGCATCCGGTGATGCCGGAACCCGCTCCAGTTCTGACGATAAGTCCGGCTTCCGCCGGTGGTCGCTTGGCGGCCGCTCCAATACGAGCGCTGCCGGTCGCTCCAGACATGGCGATTGCGGCCGCTGTCATAGACGTAGACGCCTGCGCCAGGATAATAATAATCGTCGTACCATCCGTAGTAGGGCGCGGCGTAGCCGTACGCGGAATAACCGCCGCCGTAGCCCAATCCCCCGTAATAACCACCGCCGTAGCCGTAGTCGTCGTACGCGCAGCCACCGAGCGCCAGAGCGCCCGCCGCCGCCAGTCCAATCCATGAGAGACGCATTTCACACCTGCCAAATTCACTCGAGGGAATGAATGGCAAAAACGAACCGGCTTCGCTCGCGTTCCGGGCCGTCCCTACGGGCGGTCGGCTGGAGCTATTGTAATTTCAGCTGTTCAGGGGGCGACAGCCCTCAGCCGGCGACGCCTTACTTCGCCTTGGCGCGCTTGGTCTTGGCCTGGTTCTTGGGATCGAGGGCGCCGGTGACCCGGACCGCGCGCTTCGCATCATGCCAAATCTGCTGATAGGCGAGATAGGCAAGCACCGCCGTGAACAACAGGAACAACGAGACCGCGAAACCCACCGCATGGCGGTTCCCGAGGTTCGGCTCGGCCGTCCAAGCCAGGAAGGCCGCGACGTCCCTCGCCATCTGGTCGACTGTCGGCCTGGTACCGTCGGCATAGCTTACCTGACCTTCGGTGGTCAGCGGCGGCGGCATCGCGATGTTGAGGTTCGCGAAATACGGGTTGTAGTGCAGGTTCGGCGGCGTCTTCGCCTCCGGGAACCGCTTTAGAAGCTCCGCGGGCTGCGGCTGGAAACCGGTCAGCAGCGAATAGACGTAGGCCGGACCGCCCTCACGCGCCTTGGTGATCAGCGACAGGTCGGGCGGCAGCGCATTATTATTGGCTGCACGCGCGGCGACTTCGTTGGGGAACGGCGGCGGGAAAGTGTCGGACGGAAGCGCCTTGCGGGTCGAGGCTTCGCCGGTGTCCGGGTTGATCGACGCAACTTGTGTCTTCCAGTCAGACGCGATCTTTTTGATCTCGGCATCATTGTAGCCGATGCCCTTTAGGTCGCGGAACGAGACCAGCTTCAGGCTGTGGCAGGCCGAACAGACCTCAGAATAGACCTGAAAGCCACGCTGTAGCTGCGCCTGATTATGCTTGAAGCTGCCGAACGGACCATCGGAAGCGAGGTGCAGCTCCCTCGGCTCCTTGTGGAACACGTCGGAAGCCAGTTGGGCCGGTGGATTGCTGAAGTAGGTTTTGAGGCCACTGAACAGCGAGCCGATCATGGCAAGAGCGAAGATCCCGCCGATCAAACCGAGAATGAAACGAAGCATGTTCCTGCTGCCCCCTTAGCCGGCGGTCGCAACGGAGCCGCGGCGCGGCCTGGATTGTCCCGCCGGAGCGGCCTCCGCTTCCTCGCCGTGAAGCACGCTTTCGGAAATCGAGTTCGGCAGCGGGTCCGGTGTCTCGAACGCCGACACCAGCGGCAGGATCACGAGGAAGTGAAGGAAATAATAGGCGGCCGCTACCTGGCCCAGCGCCGTCCGGAACGGGCTGATCGGAGCGCCGCCGATGTATCCCAGCACGACGACGTCCACGACCAGGATCCAGAAGAACCGCTTGAATACCGGGCGATACGCGCCCGAGCGCACGGGGGACTTATCGAGCCACGGCAGAAAGAACAGCAGCAGGATCGACGAGAACATCGCCAGCACGCCCCACAGCTTCGCGTCGATCCAGAACAGGTTGAACGTACAGCTGCGCAGGATCGCGTAGAACGGCCAGAAATACCATTCGGGAACGATGTGTGCCGGCGTCGCAAGGGGGTTGGCCGGAATGTAGTTGTCCGGGTGCCCGAGATAGTTTGGCGCGTAGAAGGTCACGACCGCATAGATCAGCAACACCGCCGCGGCGAACCATCCATCCTTCGCCGTGTAGAACGGATGGAATGGCAGCGTGTCGCGCTCGTCCTTGACGTCCACGCCCGTCGGATTGCTCGAACCAGGAATATGCAGCGCCCATATGTGGAGGATCACCACGCCGGCAATGACGAACGGGAGCAAATAATGGAGCGAGAAGAAGCGCGTCAGCGCCGCCTGGTCAGGTGCATAGCCGCCGAGCAGCCACACGCGCAGCGGCTCGCCAATGACCGGGAATGCCGAGAAAAACCCGGTGATCACCTGCGCGCCCCAGTAGCTCATCTGCCCCCAGGGAAGGACGTAGCCCATGAAGGCGGTAGCCATCATCAACAGGTAGATGACGAGGCCGAGCATCCACACCAGCTCGCGCGGCGCCTTGTAGGACCCGTAATAAAGTCCGCGGAAGATGTGGATGTACGTGACGATGAAGAAGAAGCTCGCGCCATTCATATGCGCGTAGCGCAGGAGCCACCCCGCGTTGACGTCGCGCATAATCAGCTGGTTGACCGAATTGAACGCGCCGTCGGCAGTCGAGACATAATGCATCGCGAGGACGATGCCGGTGACGATCTGGATCGTCAGGAAGATGCCGGCGAGGACGCCGAAATTCCAGAAATAGTTGAGGTTGCGCGGGACAGGATAGCCGGGCCCCGTCGCATTATACACGATGCGCGGTAGCGGCAGGCGCTCGTCGAGCCAGCGCATCAGCGGGTGCTTGGGTTCGTAGGGCTTGGCCCAGGAAAAGCTCATCTACTCACTTCCCCTTTTCGCCAACCAGGACGGTCGTCGGCGACGTGAACGTATAATCGGGAACGGCAAGGTTCCTGGGCGCAGGTCCCTGGCGGATGCGGGCAGCCGTGTCGTATTGGGAACCGTGGCACGGGCAGAACCAGCCGCCGAACGGTCCCTTGTTCTCGCCCTCGCCGCTTCCAAGCGGAATGCAGCCGAGGTGGGTACAGACGCCGACTACGATCAGCCAGTTCAAATGCCCTGGGTGCGTGCGCTGCTGCAGCGTCTCGGGGTCGCGGAGCGAGGACACCGGCACCGCGTTCGCATCGGCGATCTCCTTGGGAGTCAAATGAGCGACGAACACGGGCTGTTTGCGCCACAGCGCCTTGATGCGTTGCCCCACCTGGACTTTCGATACGTCGATCTCAGTGGTCGCCATCGCCAGCACGTCCGCGGACGGGGCCATCTGCACCAGCAACGGGGCCAAAGCGGCAACGGCGCCGACGCCGGCGAAGCTGACCGCGGCGACATTGAGGAAGTCACGGCGGCGGATCCCGTCGCCCTCTCCATCGTGACCTATGTCGGTGGAACCCTCAGCGGATTGGGTGACCATCATACCCCTTGTGTGACGCGATATGCCCTCGGTGCCGGAAAGGCCCTTGAGCGAGAGGCCGCTCCGGCTCCTCACCGGCGCGATTGGCGGGCCTGATAGCGAGGGGTTTGGGGGATGTGAAGGGGCCGAACGGCGAACTTGGAGATGAGTTCCTAAAGCACCCGGCTCATGATTGGATTTTCCACGCTCGGGCCAAATAGCCGAAAAACAAAATCAGCCCGAGAATGATCGCAACGCGAGCGAAGTAGCCGCTGATGAGCCAGTAAAAGAGTGCGGCGACCGTTGCCGAGGCCGGAATGGTAATTAGCCATGCAATTGCGACGTTCCCCGCAACGCCCCAGCGCACGGCGGAAGCCCTCCGGGCAGCCCCGGCGCCGATGACGCAGCCGGTGATCGTGTGCGTCGTCGATACCGGGATACCGAGCCACGAACTCGAAAACAGCATGATCGAACCACCTAGCGATGCGCTGAAACCCTGCTGCTGAGACAGCTTCGTGATCCGCGTTCCCATCGTTTCGATGATACGCCAGCCGCCCATCAACGTCCCGAGGCCCATCGCGATATAGCAGCTCAACGACACCCAATTGGGGACGTGGAAGCCGCCCGGAAGATGACCGGTTGAGTAGAGCAGCACGGTAATCAGGCCCATCGTCTTCTGCGCATCATTGAGGCCGTGGCTAAGGCAGTATGCTCCCGAGGAGCACAGGTGCAGCGCCTTGAAGGTTCGTTCGGCCCCGCGGGCACTGGCGCGCACCCCCGCCCAACTCGTTGCCAACATGATGAGCATGGTAAGGACGAGACCGAGGGTCGGCGAAAGGACGATGGCGAAGAGTGTCTTGTTGAGCCCGGTCCACTGAATGCCGGTAAGCCCGGCATGGGCAACACCAGCGCCTATGATTCCGCCGACCAGCGCGTGGCTGGACGAGGACGGAAGACCCTTGAGCCAGGTGACGACGTTCCAGAACATTGCCCCGATGAGCGCGCCGAAAACGACGGCGGGCGTGACGAGATCCTTGTCGATCAGCCCTTTGCCGATCGTGTTGGCGACGTTGTGCAGGGCCGGCCATTGCAGCGCCAGAAAGTAAGCCGCGAAATTGAAGAACGCGGCGAAGGCAACCGCCGCCACCGGTCTCAACAGCCTTGTGGCCACGACCGTAGCGATTGCGTTTGCGGCATCGTGGAGGCCGTTTAGAAAATCGAACGCCAGCGCGACGACGATCAGCCCGACGAGCAGGGGTAGTGCGAGCTGGTGCATCAGGAATAATCGATAACGATGCCATCGATTTCGTTGGCGACGTCTTCGAAGGCGTCGGCGACCCGCTCGAGATTCTTGAAGACTTCGCGAGTGACGGCGAACTGCAACGGATCGGCCCTGGCGTCTTGAAATGCCCGCCGCAGCCCGGCCGCGTGAATGTCGTCAGCCGTGCCCTCGAGACTGACCAGCCTCGCTGTCAGCTTGTGCAGTCGTGCGCCGTTCCCGGTGATGTTCCTCAGCAGCGGAACGGCTTCGGAAGTGACCGCGGCCGCTTCGACGATCACTTCGACGATCTGCTTCATTTCAGGAGGCAAATTGCGCAATTGGTAGAGATCGATCGCGCGCGCCGAGGCAAGCATTTCGTCGATGGCATCGTCCATCGACCCGATGAGGGATGTGATTGCGCCGCGGTCGAACGGCGTGAGGAAGGTCTTGCGGACTTCGGTGAGCACGCGACGAATGATGTCGTCCGCGTCATGCTCCCGATCCTGTATGGTGCGCAGGGCTTCTGCAGTCGACGACCCGTCCTGAGCCAACTCCTGCAGCGACGCCGCGGCGGCCACGAGCGTTACCGCATGCGCTTCGAACAGTTGGAAGAAGTCACCCTTGTGGGGCAACAGCCGCTGAAACCACTGAAACAAGGTCGTCCCCCGAGGATGTCACTCCGTGGCTGGCTGTAGATTAGCGACTCTGCGGCGGCAATGCCGGTCGTGCCTGGGAGCTATCGCTCAGAAATGATGGGTGCAGAGCGCGAGCAGAAGGATGATCGGAATCGGAATGCCGATCAGCCATAGCAGGATGGAACGCATGACATACGCCTCCGTGGGTAGGCCCACCTGGCGGTAAGAATAATCCGGCTACGGAACGGTTCCCTAGTCCAGGACCGCGGTCGTTGCGGGTTCGGGGTGATGCTGGCGCCGGCCGAGCAGGGCCGAGCGAAACATCACCGCAGACGCGTAGAGGACGACAGCACAAACCAACCACCGCAATGTTTTGATATCCATGTGCTTGACGACCAAGGCAGCAATTATAACCGCTGGAATGCCGCCGATCGCCAGACCAAGGACGATGCGAAGGTCGATCTTACCGATTTGGAGGTGCCGCGTGCTTGCCGCAGCGCCCATCAGCGCTGCGCCACCCGCCATGATCGGAAAGGCGTAACGGGGGTCGAGCCCCATTAGCCCGAACATTCACCAGGCTCGGAGCGAAATTGCCGACGCCGAAATTGACCAGAACGCCAAAAATGAAATTTGCGATTATGGCGACAATCATCATCGCTAGCGGGAGACTGCTAGCAGTACCTCCGCCGGGAAAGAGGTCCTTGTTCTGCATCGCATAAGCGATCGCGGCAACAAGCAACGCGTTCGCAACCACTAGCTGCACGACCCATACCCGAGCGCGGTTGACCAGCGGAACGCCGACCAAGCCACCCATCAGCAGGGCTAGCACGCAGCCGACCAGTAGCGGTGCGCTGACCAAAGCCCCTAACAGCACGAGAAAGATGATTGCCTCGACGATGGACGGCGGGGTCAGGCCGACCAGCATGGTCTGTGGAATCAGCCCGTCTGGAACCAGCTTGCGGAACTTGAGCCACGCGGCCGTCGGCGCAAAAGAACCGATCCCCAGTGCATCGAAGAAATTCACGATGACGCCGACAACCATCGCCTCGATGCTTGGGACGACGCGCTCCTGGGTCGCGCTACGGACGAGAACGAACGTGAACACTAGGACCACGAGCACCAGCGGCACGATGAGCGCGATCAGCATTCGGCATAGTCACTGCGTTTCCGTGACAGCGCAACAGCAGCGGTGAAATATTCGCCGCCCTCCTGACTCTCGGCACTCGTTCCGGAATCTGGAGCCCCAAGCTCGAATCGCATCGTCGCCGCCGGCCCAAGGCCGGCACTCGGCATTGATGACACGGGCGAGACGAACATTTTGAGCGAGGCCCTGCGATGTCGAATAACCCCGGCACGATCCTGTCGCGGATCAAGGACGAGGAGATCGACTGGGTCGACCTCCGCTTCACCGACCCCAAGGGCAAGTGGCAGCATCTGACCATGGCCTCAGGTCTCATCGACGAGGACATGCTGACGGACGGTTTCATGTTCGACGGCAGCTCGATCGCCGGATGGAAGGCGATCAACGAATCCGACATGATCCTGAAGCCTGACCTCGACGCCGCATACGTCGATCCGTTCAGCGCCACCCCGATGATGATCCTGTTCTGCAACGTGGTCGAGCCATCGACCGGCGAGCTCTACGGCCGCGACCCGCGTTCGACGGCGACGCGCGCCGAAGCTTATCTCAAGGCGAGTGGCGTCGGCGACACCGTCTTCGTCGGCCCCGAGGCCGAGTTCTTCATGTTCGACGATGTCCGCTTCGAGGACGGATACGCTGCAAGCGGCTTCAAGATCGACGACATCGAGCTGCCAACCAACACCATGCGCGAATATGAAGGCGGCAACCTCGCCCACCGGCTGCGAGCCAAAGGGGGATACTTTCCCGTCGCTCCGGTCGACAGCGCCATGGATATCCGCGGCGAAATGGTCGCGACGATGATTGAAATGGGCCTGCCGATGGACAAGCACCATCACGAGGTCGCCGCGTCCCAGCACGAGCTTGGCCTCACCTATGGCAGCCTCGTCCAGACCGCCGATCGCATGCAGGTCTACAAGTATGTCGTGCACATGGTCGCCCACGCCTACGGCAAGACCGCGACCTTCATGCCAAAGCCGATCGCCAAGGATAACGGCAGCGGCATGCACACCCACATGTCGATCTGGAAGGGCGGCAAGCCGCTCTTCGCCGGCAACGGCTATGCCGGCCTCAGCGAGACCGCGCTCTATTTCATTGGCGGGGTGATCAAGCATGCGCGGGCATTGAACGCTTTCACCAACCCCACCACCAACAGCTACAAGCGCCTTGTCCCCGGCTTCGAAGCGCCGGTGCTGCTGGCCTATTCGAGCCGCAACCGGTCGGCCTCGTGCCGCATCCCCTACGGCGCCGGCGAGAAGGCCAAGCGGGTCGAGTTCCGCTTCCCGGATGCGCTCGCCAACCCTTATCTCGCTTATTCGGCACTGCTGATGGCCGGACTCGACGGCATCCAGAACCGCATCCATCCTGGCGATCCGATGGACAAGAACCTATACGACCTGCCGCCGCAGGAGCTGGTCAACGTCCCGACGGTGTGCGGATCGCTGCGCGAGGCTTTGGTCAGCCTGCAGAACAACCGCGCCTTCCTCACTCGCGGCGACGTGTTCAGCGAAGATCAGATCGATTCGTACATCGAGCTCAAATGGGAAGAAGTGATGCGCTGGGAGACGACGCCGAGCCCGGTCGAATTCGATATGTATTATTCCAGTTAAATTTGCGGTAACATCCAACTTTCGGGACGCCGATGGGGGGAACCCTCCCACCTTCCCTTTCCTCCCATCGGCATCATGTCCATTCCGGACTTAACCTCCACACATCCGTAAGCCGCCGCAGCATAAGTCTCCCCTTCGAGGTGCGGAGTGGCGGCAAGATGCAGTCGAAAGCGGCATTGAAGATCGAGGAGGAACGGCGCGCAGAGCGCCAGTCGCTCATCTGGAGAGGCGTCCTTCACCACGACAATCAAAGCAGCGAAGTCCGCGTGCGCAACATCTCGGCGACCGGAGCAATGATCCAGTCGCCGGCTCCATTTCGAGTCGGAACCCAGCTACTGCTGAAACTCAGCGAAACCATCTCTATCCACGCCACGGTAGAATGGACCAGTGGCGAACATTTGGGCGTGAGTTTCCAGGATTCTTTCGACCTGACTCTACTCGTCCAGGCGCGTCCCATCGCCACCCAATCAACTTGGGCACCCCCGTCCTATCTCAACAGCGCCATCCAAGCTGCATGGGAACGCCGGCTACGAAGGCTGAGCCCTGCGCAGCTCCAGCAAGAACTCAAGGAATACTTCGGGGCCTAATCCGCTCGTAGATCACGCCGACCTTGTCGCGCGCCACCAGCCGCCAGTCTGGTGACGCGGCGATGATCGGAACTAGCTTGCTCCGATTGGGAAGCATCGCCCAGCGTATCTTCCAGCGCTTCACCGCCGCTTCGAACGCCGGTTTGTCACCATGGACGATATCGGCATAGCCGACGACCAGCTCGTCGCCGTACATATCGCCGCGTCCATCGACATAAGGGCGGATGCCCGAGAGGATGAGCGGCCCGCCCATGGAATAGCCATTGAGCACCGGCTGCGAGCGCAGCTGCGGCGGGACCATCGCGATCAGCTTCCACGGATTGGCTTCATTGTCGGGCGGCTGCAGCGGCATGATCGCGCGGATCACGATCAACAACGCCACTCCGGCGAGTACGACCCGACCAGACAGTCGATCGATCGGGCGCGCGAGCTCAGCACCGTGGGCAAAACCCTGCGGCAGGATCATCGCGGCGACAATCGCCAGCATCGCCTGGTGCCGCACCTGCAACATGGCGAGCCCGAGCATCGCCGCGAGGAGCAGCCAACGAACCCACGGAAGGCGCGGCCGCTTCCACACGATCACTGCCAGCGTGACCGCAAGGACCGCAAAGAAGAAGGGAGTGATGGCCGGCGTCGATGGCTTCCACTCATCGATCAGCCCCAGCATCTTGAGCTGCGTGAAGCGGAACGGATGGATCACGCCTTCCAGGCCGTTGCCATTGACCAGGCAGGCAAGACCGCAGGCGATGCCGAAGACCAGCCATTGGCGGAAAGCACGCGGCCTGTCCGCTGAATCGACCAGTGCCTCGAGCC
>JAZKBB010000025.1:79517-94115 GCA_040388865.1 Pseudomonadota bacterium
CGCAGCGGCAATCGCCAGTCCGAAGACGAACCCGCCGTGGAGGTTCGCCCACAGGATCATGAGGCCGGCCGCGTATAGCGGCGGCGGGCGGTCCTGCTCCCGAGCGCGCAGCATCAGTAAGGTCCACAAGCCGAGCAGGGGCCAGGTCAGCACATGCGGCCTGGCCGACAGCATCGGTATCAGCACGAAATCCATCGCCACGATCGGCAGCAGCGCGGCGCGGACCCAGCGGCTCGCGTTCAGATACACGATCGCGTGCAGCGCCATCAGCGCCGCGGTCACCAGGGCCGCGACGCCGGCATAGCCAGCAAGCCGGTATGCGCTCGCGTAAATCACCTCCGAGAGCCATTCGATCGGCACCCACGGCTTGCCGAACCAGGTGAACGAGAAGGGATCAGTGTGCGGGATGGCGCGATGATCGAGGATCCACTGGCCCGTCGCGATGTGCCAGCTGACGTCGCCGTCGTTGAAGATCGTCTGCGAGCTGCCGAGCACCGCCGGAATCAGCAGCACGGCGACAAGCAGCGCGAGGTTGATTCGTCCTTTCTGCTCGGCGGCCGCGCTCGCCATCAATCGGCTCCGCTCAACGCGCCCGCGCCCGCTCCGCCGCCCGGCTCCCGTAAATCGCGTAGAGGATGAGGCCGATCACCTGCGCGCTCAGGAAGAACAATTGCGTGTGGGTCGGAAGGCTGATGAACAGGTAGATGCAGCCGAGGATTCCGCCGAGGCCAACCAGCCACGGCAACGGAGCGCGGAACTTGCGCTCAGTCTCGGGCTCGCGCCGGCGAAGCACGAGCATCGCCGCGCACACCGCGACGAAGGCAGCGAGAGTCCCGGCATTCGCCAAAGCGGCGATGCTGGCGAGCGGGATCAGGCCGGCGAAGACCGAGGTCACGACAGCCGTGAAGATGGTGATGCGGACCGGCGTTCCGCGCCGAGAGACGCGCGCCAGGCTGCTCGGCAGCAGGCCGTCGCGGGCGACGGTGAAGAAGATCCGGCTCTGGCCGTAGAAGAAGGCAAGGATGACGGTCGGCAAGGCGATGACCGCAGCCGCGCCGAGCACACGCGCCGCCCAGGGCTTACCGATCTCGCGCAGAATGAGCGCCAGCGGTTCGGGGCTATTCGCGAAGCCTGTCGTCATCACCGCGCCGATCGCAGCCGCCGCGACGACCATGTAGATGAGGACGCACACCAGCATCGAGCCGACGATGCCTATGGCAAGGTCGCGGCTAGGGTTCTTGGCTTCCTCCGCCGCGGTCGCGATCGCATCGAAGCCGTAGAAGGCGAAGAAGATGATCGCGGCCGCCGCCATGACTCCTACTTCGCTGCCCGGAGGGCCGCTGCGGGGAAAGCCGTACGGCATGAACTGGTGGAAATGGCTGGCTTTGAACACCGGCAGCGCGACCGCGACGAACAGGATCAGCGCGGCGATCTTGATCACCACCAAGATCGCATTCACCGTCGCGCTTTCGCGCGTCCCCGCGATCAGCAACCCGGCCACCACCCAGATGATGAAGATCGCCGGCAGGTTGATGACGCCGCCGAGCGCCGGTCCCTGGATGAGCGCATTAGGCAGGCCGAACCCGATCGAGTTCAGGAAGCCCGCGGCGTAGCCGGACCAGCCGACCGCGACCGCGCTCACCACCAGCGTATATTCGAGGATCAAGGCGACACCGATCATCCATGCGATCAGCTCGCCGAACACGACGTAGGAGTAGGTGTAGGCCGACCCCGAGGCCGGGATCATGGTCGCAACCTCGGCGTAAGCGAGCGCGGCGCAGGCGCAGATCGCGCCGGCGATGGCAAAGGACAGGATCACCGCCGGGCCCGCCTTGCCTGCGCCGACGCCAATCAGCGTCAGGATGCCGGTTCCGACGATCGCGCCGACGCCGAGCGCGACAAGATGCGGCCAGGACAGCGACTGCTTCAGCCGGTGCTCGGCGGGCATGTCCTCGCGGGCGACAACCGTTTTGCGGACGTTCCAGTTTTTCATGCTGCGCGCAGCTCCCCCTGGCCCCTCAACGCGACCCTAGCGCGCCAATCGCACCGCGCAACCGGGGCCGAAAGTTCACAAAGTCCATGCCCCTACCCGCGCGTACGTGTGAGGGGGGTGGGGTGTGTCGGCTTTGTCGGGTTCACTCGTAATCACGCGTCCGCTCATGGCTTAGCCTGAAGCACAATCGTGCTGCTGTAGGACAGCTGATTCAGCTTGACCGCGGCCTCTCTACGGCCGTTCATCATAGCGCAAGCGCGGCCAGCCCACCGCAGCTTCATCGTTTCTGCCACGAGGGAGCCGATAGTGAAATTCAGCAATGTTCAGTGGATCGGCCTCGTCGGAACAGCATTCGCGTCGGCTGCCGCGGCGCAGCCCGCTCCCGGCGCGTGGAACGGCCCAGGGTACGGAGCGGCCCCTGGATATCTGGAGCCGCCAGGCACGCGCGATCCGCGCGAAGGCAAGATTCAGGTCCAGACCTTCGCCGCTTCCACTCCCGCTGTCGCGGCACTCGGTCATGGCCCGATCACGATCAACGCCGGCCGCGATGGTCCCGATGTCGGCCTGTTCGAGGCGGCAATCGCCGACCAGCTTTCCCATTCCGGTTATCAAGTCGGCGCGCCGGGCGCCGGCCAGGCGCTCGAGCTGGTCGTGACCCGGCAAGTCATTCAGCCTCCGGAGCAGCGGCATAGTCCGATCAGCGGCGGCGTCGATGTCGGCGTCGGTGGAGGTGGAGGCGGACGGCATTACCGTTCTTACGGCTCCGGCGTGGGAATCGGGATTGGCCTCGATTTCTCGAAGCCGCTCAGCGCGCTAATCTCGACCGAGGTCGAGGTGCGCATCCAGGATGCGACGACGCACGAGCTGCTGTGGCAAGGCCGGGCGGAACTGGTGTCTCGCGAGGCCGACAAGAAGTGGCGGCCCGACGCGGTCGCCGCTCGCGTGACTGCCGCGCTGTTCAGGAACTTCCCCCAGCCGATCGCGCGCTAGGACCGGCTGGCGGGGAACTCGAAGATGGGGGGTCTGCTTTCGACCCATTCCTGCCACTAGATGTCAGAAGATCTAGTATCCCCGACCGCTGTGGCTTTCAGGTTGGCTACCGGCAGTCCGCATCGGGTCTCTATCGCTCGGTTCACCTTCTGCATCAGCGGCACGAAACGGGCCATTTCATCATGCGGCACAGCTACACCCATGCGACTACGTGAATTGCGGAAATTCCATCCGTCCGGACCCTGAATGATCTCTAAGATATCTGAGCCGCCCTCCCCGTAAACCCAGTCGTGAGCGATGGTCGCGACGTTACGTTCTTTTGGCAGGACTTCCGTCGAATGGTCCTCCCGGCGCTGATGCGTGACTGGCCATGCTTCAGAGACGCTTCCCAGCGCGGCATTAACGCACTCGACATCAACCGGACCAGCAAGTTTCGCGCGGCTCTCGACACCGTAGAATGGGTCGCATCCTGCGAGGAGCAAGCCGACAAAAATGATTACGACGTTTGGCCACATGCAACAGGGGTAGCCAGCGCAACGGCACAACGGCAAGTGCCTGCTTTCCACCCAAGCAGACTCTAGCGACCTCTAATAATCCTTGCTGACGCGGACGCTGGCGCTGGAGCGGCCGATGGTCGAGACAGTGGACAGCAAGGAGAGCCAGCGCGTCATCTGATATTCGACGTTGGTCGCCGAATAGCCCTGCCCGTCGGTCACCACCTCGATGAACAGCTTGCGCCGGATATATTTGCCCGCGCCGATCGCGGTTTTCTGCCCGGTGGCGACGTCCGCGGGGACGATGCGCAGCCGGTCGAGGCCGATCGCCTTGCGCAAGGCGTTGATCGGATCGAGGCTGCCCTTGCCCGACTGGAAGGCGGCGACGGCGGAGGCGAGCTGAAGCGCTTCGGGCGCCGAGAGGTTGGTGATCGAGGTGCCGAACAGGATGCGCGACAAGAGCTCGTCCTGCGGCATCGGCGGCGAGCTGGCGAACGTGATTTCGGGCTTGAGGCCGGTGCCGACGACGCTGACCGTCGCGTCCAGACCCTGCACAGCGGCCACCGCATGGATGTCGAGAAAGGGATCCGGCGGGCTTTCGCCGCGGAAACGGATGACTCCGCGGTCGAGCCGGAAGACGCGGCCCGCGAAATCGTAATTGCCCTGGATCAGGTCGGCGCGGCCGGTGAAGCGCGGCTCGTCGGCGAGGCCGCCGATCTGCAGGTTGGTCGACCAGCGGCTGTTGATACCGAGGCCGGTGACCTGGAGCTCGCTTCCGGCGAGCTTCAGATCGAGGTGCCACGGGTGGAGCGTGGTCGGCGGGATCACGTCCTCCTCGTCGAGGCCGGTCTCGCGCACGTTGAGCTGCGGCACCGCGGCGGCGGCAGTCGCGCGTCCGAGCTGAAAGCGCCCCTTGATGAGCTTGAGATCGCCCGAGATCGTCCCGCCCTTCGCATCGGACTTGATCTGGAGCGGACCGGTGACGCGCGCCGCGACATCGTCGCGGTTGAGGAGCAGCGCCTGGCTGGCGTTGAACGACAGGTTCATGAGGGTCTTGCCGCCGGAGAAAGTGACCGAGCCGCTGCCGCTGATGCTTCCGCCGTTGACCGTCTGGCCGCTGATCTGGCTGAAAATGAGCTGCGGCCCGGAGAAGTGGGCTTGGCTGTTCACATGGTCGATCACCATTCCCGTGACCTGGCTTTCGAGGCGGGCATCCTGAGTGCGGAGCGAGCCGCGGATTTGCGGGTCGGCGAGCCGCCCGCCGATGTCGGCGCCGACCGCGAGCGGGCCCGACATGTCGAGCACCTCGCTGCCGGTCAGCCGCCAGAGGGTATCCGCGGGGCCGGCGTAGCGCAGCTGCGCAAACAGAGACGCGTTCATCAGCTCGGCGACGAGCGGACCGGAGCCGAGCGGCGCGAAGCGTGCCTGGGCACGCCCGACAATGGCGCCATCGCTGGCGGCGACCGCGCGCAGCCCCGCCTGATTGCCGCTGACCAAAGCGGCGACGGCGACATCGATCGGCTTCGACGCGACCACCAGCCCGGCGCGGCTGAGCCCGTGGACCTTGAGGTCAAGCCGGCCGGTGCGATTGCTCTTCCAAGCATAGTCGAGCCGCCCCGTCGCCGAGCCTGACAGGTTGAGGTTGGGCCAGAACAGATCGAGCACGTCCAATGGCATCGCGCCGAGCTGCGCGTGGATTTCCGGCGCCGAGCCGCTGCGGCCGGATACGGTCGCATTGCCGCCGGCAAAGCGGATGCTCGTCGGGGCAAGCGCCCAGCCGTCGCCCGAACGGGTCAGCACCGCCGCCTGGTTGAGCACCAATGGCTCGCGGTCGACGCGGCCGCTGCCGGTCAGGCGGATGGTGTTGGCGGAGACGTCGGCGAGCGTCGAGAAAGTAAAGGCGGCGCCCCGGCGTCCGGCGAAGGCGGCGCGGACCTGGCCGGCACCGTTGACCAGCTTGGCGTTGGCGGTCAGCCGCGCCAGCTCGACCGCGCCCGCCGTAAGCCCGCGCGCATCGACGCTGCCTTCGAGCGCGGTCTTGTCGTCGGCGAGGATGATGATCCCGTCGGCGCGGCCGGTGTGGACCGAGAAAGCGTCGGGGAAGCTCGCATCGGACGCGGTCAAATGCGCGTCGATCCGCTGCGCCTGTCCCGCCGGCGAAAAATCGAGTGTTCCGCCCAGCGTGCCGTTGGCGAGCGTCAGCCGCCCGGTGAAGCCGCCCGGATCGGAGCGGAGATTGCCACTGGCATGGGCGCCTCCCGCGTCCAGGCTGGCGACGGCGATCACCGTGGGTGCGTCGTGGGGCAGCAGGATCTGCCCGGCGCTGGTGAACGGCCCGAGCCGCGAACCGCCGTTCGCGCGATAATTGTAACCCGCTGGCGTCGGATCGAGCGCGAGATGCATGTCGGCGATCCCGAGCGTCTCGTTGGGGCTCGGCAGGAAGATATTGAGCCTCGGCCGCTCGATCTGCCCGTCGAGTACAAGCTTCACTGGTCCGTATTTCGCCTGCCGTCCGGTAGCATCGATGTGGAAGCTTCCGTCCTTGAAACGAACCCCCGCTCCCGAGAGCCTCAACTTGGGCGAGAATATCTGCAAATTGCTGAAATGGACGATCCCGTCGCTGCCGCGCTCCAGGTTGGTGGTGAGCGACGGCAAGCCGCCGGTGAGGCTCTGGAAGAAGCTGTTGTCGAGGCGGCGGACCCAGGCCTTGGCGGTGCCGACGACCTGGCTTCCATGGTTGTTCGGGCCCGGTACGACGTGGAGGTCGGTGACGACGTCGACGAGGCCAAGGCCCGGGATGAGGTAGCGCTGCATCGCGCCCGACAGCAGGACGTCGAAGCGGCCGCTGACGAGGTCGATCAGCAGCGAAAGCTTGCCGTTCCACTTGGCACTGGTGAGCTTGAGACCGTCGCCCCGGACCAGCTTGGGCGTGACGGCAAGCCAGCCTTCGATTTGCGGGTTGGCGAGCATTGCGCCGGCGACATCGCCGACGCCGGTGACTGCCTTGGCCGCGAGCCGGATCGGCACGCGCATCGGCCACGGCGAGAGGCGCCCGCGCCCCTCGGCATGGAGCCCGGTGAAGCCCGTCTCGTCGAACTGCACAAAGTCGGAGGTCAGCCGGTAGGAATAATCGGCGGTCGCGAACGGGCCGTCGAGCGTCCACACCATCCGCACCGATTTGCCGGTCATGTTGGGGAACAGCGCGGACGGCTTCAACAGATCGATACCGAGCCGCATTCCGCGATAGCGGTTGGCGCCGAGGTCGAGCGTACCCATCGCGACGGCCCGAAGCTCGGGCGTGGCGGCGGTGAGCTGGCCGTCGAGCAAGCGGTCCTTGAACGTCGCGTCGCCGCGGATCGTCACAACCGGCGCCGTCAGGCGCTGGAACTTGCCGCTCTCGAACTGAGCCGGCGCCCATTGCCCCTGCAAGCGGTAGCGTCCGCTATCCACGCCGAGCGCGAGGCGGGCTGCCGGCCGGCCGGAAAGGTCGAGCGCAGCGCTCCCTCGCCACCGGGTCCAACTGCCCTTGCCGCCGATGGTCAGATTGAGCGCGCGGTGGCTACCGATCAGCGCCGGGATGAGGCCATCGGCCGGCGCGATCACGCGCGTGAAGACGTCGAACTTGTTGCGGTCCGGCTCGGCGTCGAGGTGGAACGCGATGCGGTCGCCGCCATTATTCATCACCGCTGCAAGCTCGACCAGGGCGCGCCCATGATTGACGTCGGCCTTGCCGCGGACGCTTCCGCTTCGCTCCGCGCCGCCGACGGCGGCACCGACGTCGAGCCGATCGATCCGAAGCTCGCCGACGTGGATATCGAAGCCGGGAAGGATCGGGCCCTTGCTAGTCGTTGGTTTGAGTTTCGGCAGGCGGATCAGGCTGACCCGCTCGGCGCTCAGGGCGTCGACGTGGAGCTTGTTGTCGAGCCACGCGCCAGGGCTCCAGTCGAGCTTGATATTGGGCGAGGTCAGGAACACGCCGTGGCTGTCGCCGACGCTGACGTTCCTCAGCTGGGATTTGCCGAAGATCGAACCGTCGATCCGTCCGATGCGGATGCGGAGGCCCGAGGCGCTCTCCATTCCGCTCAATTGGTCGACGATGAAGCGGTGACCCGGCGCACTGTCGAGCAGGACGAGCAAACCGGCGAGCAGGAACAGCAAAGCGACGAACAGCGCGAACAGCTCATTGAGCAGGCGCCTCGGCCAATCGCGGCGCAAGCGGCGGCGCGGCAGCTCCTCCGCCGCGGTTTCGATTGCCGTCTCGCTCATCAGAAGGCTTGGCCCAGCGACACGGTGACGGCGAACGGCCCATCGCCCTTTTGGCGATTGAGCGGGACGCCAAAGTCGACGCGGATCGGGCCGAAGCTCGAATAATAACGGACGCCGAGGCCCGCGGCGGTACGCCAATGTCTAAGGTCGGGGGTGGCGGAGGAGGTCAATGTGCCGCCGTCGAAGAACGAGACCAGGCCGAAATTGCCACCGAACTGCTTCAGCCGGATGCGCGTTTCCAATCCGAACTCGGCGAGCCCACGACCACCGATGGGATCACCGTCCAGGTCCTTGGGTCCGAGCTGCTGATAGCCATAGCCCCGAACCGAGCCGCCGCCGCCGGCATAGAAGCGGCGCGACGGAGCGATATCGAACAGGCCAGCGCCGAAGATCGTCCCCAGTCGGATGCGCCCGGCGACCACCACATTGTCGCTGAGTGGGTGATAGGCGCTGGCGTCGACCTGCGCCCGTCCGTAGCTGAAATGGCCACCGTGGAAGGAGAGTTCGGGACTGAGGCGCCCGCTCAGCCGAAAGCCGCGCGTCGGATCGAGCAGATTGTCGCTGCCGTCATAACCTGCCGCGAGTGGCACCGCGGCAATCAGGAAGCGATGAGTGTCCTTGAGGCCGCTATTGCTGAAGACGCCGCGCTCGATCGTTCCGAGCCACTCGCCGCCGTAGGACCAGGTCCATTTCTTCTGCCAGATGAAGTTGCTCTGCCGCTCGATATTGGCGGCAAGGTCGACGGTCTTGGCGGTGTAAGCGGCGAACGTCTGGTGCGAAGCCGTAAGCTGCAGGTTCAGCGTTTGGTCGCGCATCACGAAGTTCGAGCGCCGAAACTGGACGCCAAACAGTTGTTCGGTTGTACCGGCAACCCCGCGAAGCGTCAGCGCGCCTTCCGGATTGAAGAAATTGCGGTCGGTCCAGCTCGCTTCGAGCCGCACCCCCTGCCCGGTACCGTAGCCAAGCTCGCCGGCGATGGTGTGCGACGGGGCAGGTTCGAGCCGAACGTTGACGTCGACCACCCGGCCCTTGTCGACCGGCACGACCTGAATGTCGGCATTGGCAACCAGGGTCGTCGCGATGAGCGCCCGGCGCAGGTCGTCGAGCTTGGAGCGCTGGAACGGATCGCCGCGCTTGAACCGGGCAATGAGGGCGACGTGCTTCGCGCTGAACGGCGGCCGCCCGCTGACATGGATCGAGCCGAATCGCGCGACCGGGCCTGGATCGACCGGCAAGGTCAAGGTTGCGAGGTGGGTTTGATGGTTCACCTCGATATCCTGCTCGCCGAGCTTGGCCTGGGCATAGCCCTCCTCGCCAAGCGCGGTCGTCAGCGCGACGCCGGCGGCGATGACGTCGGTCGCCACGACAGGATCCCCGGCCTTGACCGCGAAAATATTGCGAAGGCGCGCCACGTCGGGGCCTGCTGCCTGGAGCCCGGGCAGGTCGACCGATGCAAAGCTGTATTGCTGGCCGGGATCGACCGTCAGCACGACGCTAAGGCTATCGCCGGCCTTAACCGTGCGCGGCTCTACCGTAGCGTCGTAATAGCCTTGCGACCGCAGCAATTGCGTGAGGAGGTCCGCATCGGCTTCGGCACGGCGGCCGATCTGCGCGGCATTGGCGGGATCCTTTCGCTCGGCTTCGAGCGCCGATTGCTGCCGGAAAGCGCTAAGCAGCTCGGCGGCGCCGCTGACCGGCGCCAGCCCTTCGACCGTAACGGTGTAGCGCGTTTCGCCGCTCACCGGGGCCGGAGTGCTTCCCTTACGCTGCGAAACGGGTTCGGCCGCTGGGGCCGCCGTGTCCTTGGCGTTGAGCTCGGGCCAGGCGACACCGAGGTTCGGCATCGGGTCGAGGGGCGCGCTGGGGTCGAGCTCGGCGGGGTCTGGCGGAGGCAGCGGCGCTGGCGGAGCCTGCTGGGCAATCGAAGGCGCAGGAAGAAATGCCGAGGCAGCGGCCGCCGCGCACCACAATTGCCCGCGCGTAACCTTGAATCCCCACCCGACCATCCGGGCGAAGCCTTAGCCAGCGCACCTGAACCGCGCCAGTATGTTCTCTCGGTAGCCGAAGGACTTAGTGGATGGTGCCAGTGACTTCGTCGCTGGCGAGCGTCGCGATCACCCGCTCGATCTGCCGCCAATGGCAGAAGCGGGCGACATTGCCGTCGTCGCGGCTGCGGTCGGCGCGGATTGCCGCCTCGAATCCGGCGTCATCGCCGTAGCGGGCGATCAGCTCGGCGGCATCGGCCAATGCAACGCGGCCGTGGATGAATGGCTCGTCCATGGAGCCCTGTTTAGCGGCACGGTGTTTCCCGACTGCGGACGATCGTCGTCAACGACCCGTGAACCATAATGCTTGGCTTTCGAGCCGAGGCTCGGCATGGCGCGCTTATGCCCAGTTCGACCCGCGCCGGAGGATGCTTCCTCACCCTCTTCATCCTGCTGGGCTTCCTCTACGGCCTGTCGATCCGCAATCCGCTCAAGGGCGTGCTGATCGGCCTGGCCATCGGCGCCGTCCTGGCGATTGCGACCTGGCTCATCGACCGCCAACGGCGGCGTTAAAGGACTCGCCGGCCGGACCAGATGACCCGGCCGATGCAATTGATTTCGCCGGGGCTGCAGTCGGGCCAGTCCGAATAAGCCGGATTGTCGGACTGGACGGTGACGCGCTTGGCGATTGGGTTGAGCGCCAGGCGCTTGACCACCAACGCATCATCAATCCGAAGGACGTAAATGCCGTCGCGCAGCCGCGCCGTGGAATCCTCGAGATCGACCAATATGTCGTCACCCGGATTGAGCGTCGGTGACATCGAATCGCCATCGACCCGAACGATCGACAGACTTGATGGTGCGCTTGGCGTCAGCGCCTTCAGCCATCGCTCGTCGAACGCGAAATAGGGCTTCCCAATCTCTTCGGTGACAATCGCGCCCGGGCCTGCCGAAACCATTACCGGGTGACGTTTGACGCTGATCAAGCCGTCCGCAACCACGGTCTCCGGAACCGGCCCGCCAAGCACAGTCTCGGGGATTCCAAAGTAGCGGGCGAGCTTCCGGCGCTCATCCTCCCCCAGACGCTTGGGAATCCCGCGGCGAACGAACTGCTGGATATAGGCCGCGTTGCGGCCGAGCATCCGCGATAGCCCGGCGAAGTCTTCGCCTCGCTCGGCGCACAACCGCTGCAGAATTTCGCGGGGATCGTTCATCATTAATGCGCCTTTAGTAGTGATAGGTAATTACCTAGACAAGTAGGAAATCGACTGGAAGGGATGAGCAGCCGAGTCGCTAGTGGCTATAAGGAAACGACAGGTGCATTTGCTCAGAGAAGGAGAAAAATACCTGCGCCGTAATGAAACGGCTCCGACCCGATTTGGCAGAGATGTTGTGGGAGATCCGCGATTTGTCTTCGATTTGCGTAAGGGACGGGACCCCCGCCCGCGAACGGTCGAGCGCGTCCGGGCCTATCTCGAGGCAGGTGTTCTATGAACCGCATCGCCATCGCACCGGTTGCCTCGGCGCTGCTGAGAGGGCTGATCGACCGGGCAAACGTGCCGCGCAATAGGATTTTACTTACCGAAGCCGCTACGGTCGAGTGGTGCTCGCTCACCTTCACCGGCGAACGCCACCAGCTCCAGCTGCGAATTCCGCCGCCCGATTCCCGAAAGATCGTGGAACGCATGTGCGACGGACTGGAAGACGCCGAGTTCAACATCTCGGGCGTGATCGTCGCAGACATTGGCTCCACTGCCGCGCCCGGGCGTGACGGGTCGACGACCATCACCATCGAAGCGCTGACGGTGAGTGCCGATTAGCGAAGCGAGCGTCTAAGCTCGGCAAGCGCCGCCGACAGGGCTTGCGATGCATCGTTTGTAGCGGGGACATTATACGGGGCGGACAGGGGCGCTCCATCCGCCAGATGATCTGCAATCCGCGATTGGAGCTGGCCGGGAGTCAGTGCCGGCGCCGGCATCGCCTTGCGATCAAACAGGCGGACAACGCGAGCGTCGGAGCCGATCTCGGCCAAAATGTCATCGAGCACCAGCGGCTCCACGTCCTCCTGCGCTTCGACGGGATCGACACGGTCGGAATCCGATAAAAGCAGTTCAGCGGGTACGAGCTGCTCCGTCAGAAGCAGTTCCTCCGTGGCCACAACCCGCTCGGTCAAGAGGAGCTCCTCTTGGACCTCCGGGAATTCAACGTCGCGCAACGCGAACTCCGGCAAGACAAATCGGCCACTCCCGCCCGCTGCTACCCGCAGCACCAGCAGGCACGGCAGAAAAGCGAGCGTGCCCGTCCCCGCCGCAAAGTACCGCAACGGCTCACCGAGCCCCGCCGAAGTCGTCACCCAATAGGCCGCATAGGCCACGGCAGCTGCCAACAGCGCCGACGCGCCGCGCTCCGCGGCGGTCTCAATTCGCTCGATCAGTCCCGCATCCATATCGGGACCGATACACGCAATAGGTTTCCAGTCGGTTAGGCAGCGGTCTCTTCAGTCGCCCCGATTTCGGTCACTTCGGGGCGGTCTTCGATGAGGTCGATCAGGGCATTGGTGAACGCCTCGACATCGTCGGGCTTGCGGCTGGTGACGATATTGCCGTCCGTGACTGCGGGCTCATCGACGACGTTGCCCCCAGCATTGCGCAGGTCGGTGCGGATCGAGGGCCAACTGGTGACGGTGCGCCCATCGACCAAATCCGCTTCGACCAGCAGCCACGGACCATGGCAGATCGCGCCGATCGGCTTTTCCTGGTCGTCGAAGTCGCGGATGAGCTCGATGACATTGCTATGCAACCGCAGCTCGTCGGGATTGCGAACGCCGCCCGGGAGGATGAGCGCATCGAAATCGTCGGCGCTCGCCTGGTCGATCGTAAGGTCGGGGCGGATCGTCTTGCCCGGATCGTCATGAACCGTCGCCTGTATCGGGTCGAGCTTCAGCGATGCGAGCATGACTTCTGCACCTCGCTGCTGCAGGATCTGGCGCGGGCCGAACAGCTCCCATTCCTCGAAGCCGTCGGTTGCAACAATCAACACTCTGGAATTCGGAATCGTCGGCACTTGTTGCCTCCTTCAGCAGGAACCCCCTCCGCGGCCGCTCGCTTATGCGCGGCAATAAGTCGAGGAAAGAGCAGTGCGGCGTGCTGAGGCATAGCAGCGACGCGGAGCCGGGCATCACGCGCAAGCGGATGGGCCGGTACTGGGCCTATTTCGACGCGGAGGGGAAACGCATCACCGACCGCGAGGAGATCGACCGGCTGAACTCGGTCGGCCTTCCGCCGGCTTACGAAAATGCCTGGTTCTGCGCCGATCCGGACGGCCATTTGCAGGCGACCGGCGTGGATGCGCGCGGCCGGAAGCAATATCGCTATCATCCGGAGTTTCGGGAGAAACGCGAGAGCGCGAAATACGAAGGCTTGCTCGAATTCGGCAAAGCGCTGCCGCGGCTACGCCGACGGGTGGAACGGGACCTCAAGCGCCGAATCCTGAGCCGCGAAACGGTGCTGGCGGCGATCATCCGGCTGCTCGACACCGAACATATCCGCATCGGCAATGAGGAATATGCCAAGTCGAACAAAAGCTATGGCGCGACGACGCTGAGGGACCGGCACCTGAAGCGCACCGGCCATGCGCTGATGATGCGCTTCACCGGAAAGCACGGGATCGTTCGCGAGGTGAAGATCACCGACAGCAATTTGAAGCGCATCTGCAAGCGCTGCCAGGACCTGCCCGGCCAGATGCTGTTCCAATATGTGAACGGCGACGGCGAGCCCAAGCCGGTGACCTCGAGCGACGTCAACGCCTACATCAAGGAAGCAGCCGGCGGGGACTTCACTGCCAAGCACTTCCGCACCTGGAGCGCGAGCGTCATCGGCTTCGAGCAGATGCTGAAGAAGGCCGAGGATGCGCGGATCACGATCAAGACCGTGGTCGAACCCGTGGCGGAAGCGCTCGGCAATACGCCGGCGATCAGCCGCAAATCTTATGTCCATCCGGCCTTGCTCGAAGCGGTCCAGCAGCATCCGCGCGATCCGTTGGGCGAGATCGAACGGCCAAGCGGTCGCGCCCGGCTGTCGAGTGCCGAGGTCGGCCTGCTCGAGTTCCTCGCCAAGGGCGAAAGACGCGGGCGCAAGCGAAGCGCTTGATTGCGCTACCCGCTCCCGCCAAGACGTGAGGCGATGGGGGCAGATCGTTTCACCAGCTGGTTCGAGGCCAATCGCGACGGACTGCTGACGGGCGTCGCCGTAGGGGCCGTGTTGGTCGCCCTGATGCTCGTGCTGCGGTCCTACGGCGAGCGAACGGTTCGGCGCGACCCGCTCGGCATGGGCTGGCGCGCGGTGTTCGGGCGGGTCCTCGCCAACACCAGCATCGGCTTCATGGTGCTGACCGCCGCCGAGGTGGTCGCGACTTATGCCGAGCTGCCGCACAGGGCCACGCGGCTGATCCACATTCTCTTCGTCATCGCCTTCGCCATTCAGGGTGCGGTGTGGGGCCGCGACCTGATCCTCGGTGTGATCGGCCGCAGGGTCGCCGTCGACGATGGCTCGGGACCGCTTGCCAGCGCGATGGCGATCATCCGCGTGCTGGTCAGCGTTGCTTTGTTCAGCATCGCCGGCATCCTGATCCTAAACAATCTCGACGTGAACGTGACCGCGCTGGTCGCCGGCCTTGGCATCGGGGGTATCGCGATCGGTCTCGCCGCGCAGGGCATTTTCTCCGACTTGTTCGCGGCACTTTCAATCCTTTTCGACCGGCCGTTCAAGAAGGGCGACACCATCCGCTACGACGGCAGTACCGGCACGGTCGAGCGCATCGGGCTCAAGACCACACGGCTGCGCTCCATCACGGGCGAGCAACTGGTGATGGC
>JAZKBB010000025.1:94133-111185 GCA_040388865.1 Pseudomonadota bacterium
ATACCAAGCTCCTGGAGCGCGAGATCCACAACTTCGCGGCGGCCAAGGTGCGTCGAGTGACGATCCATCTCGCAGTCGGCGGCGAAGCCTCAGGCAACTCGATCGACGCCGTCGCAGCGGCGGCCGCCGGCGCAGTGGAGCGCCAGAAGGGCTGTAAGCTTGTGCGGTGCGCGCTCACTGGTGCTGGCGCGGGAGCCCTCGCGTTCGACCTGGTTTATGACGACGCCACATCCAACTCCGAAAAACTCGCCGAAGACCGGTCGCAGATCTTGCGCTCGCTGGTCGAGCAGCTTGCCGCCGCCAAGCTGCCGCTGATGCGCGCGTCCGACCAGCCACCCGCGCCGCTGCCGTTCTAGGCTTGTGTCTTATTCACACGGCTGCAAATAACGGCGGATGCCGGTAGCCAGCCTCGATGAGATCCGCGCCCGCGTCGGAAGCGAGGTCGGCGTTTCGTCATGGCTGACGATGGATCAGGCCCGGATCGAGGCGTTCGCGAATGCGACGGAGGACCGGCAGTTCATCCACGTCGACCCCGAAGCCGCGGCACTGACGCCGTTCGGCGGGACGATCGCTCATGGCTTCCTCACCCTTTCGCTGCTGTCGCGGATGGCGGCCGAGGCGATGCTAATCCCCGACGGGGTAAAGATGGCCATCAACTACGGCCTCGACCGCGTGCGCTTCCTGTCGCCGGTCAAATCGGGCGGCCGGGTGCGCGGCCGCTTCACGCTTGACTCCATAGAGGAGAAAGCGCCGGGGCAATGGCTGTTGCGTCACGTTGTGACCGTTGAAATCGAAGGCGAGGGCAAGCCGGCGCTGACCGCCGTCTGGCTTGGCCTGATGTTCACTTGAGGAGATCTTGATGCGTGATGCCGTGATCGTTTCGACCGCCCGGACGCCGATCGGCCGAGCCTATAAAGGGGCGTTCAACATCACGCCGGGACCGACCTTAGGCTCGTTCTCGCTCAAGGCGGCTATCGAGCGAGCGGGGATCGAGGCGGGCGAGATCGACGACGTCGTGTGGGGCGCGGTGCTCACGCAGGGAACGCAGTTCGGCAATATCGGCCGCCAAGTCGCGCTTCGGGCGGGATGCCCGGTCGGCGTCTCGGGCATGACCATCGACCGGCAGTGCTCGTCCGGCCTGATGGCGATCGCCACCGCAGCCAAGCAAATCATCACCGACAAGATGGAGGTGGTTGCTGCCGGCGGCCAGGATTCAATCAGCATGGTTCAGACCCCGGAGATGCGCATCGCGCCCGATCCTTCGCTGATCGCGATGCACAAGCACGTTTACATGCCGATGCTGCAGACGGCCGAAACCGTCGCACGGCGCTACAGCATCAGCCGCGAGCGGCAGGACGAATATGCGCTGAAGAGCCAGCAGCGCACCGCCGCGGGCCAGGCTGCAGGGCGGTTCGATGCCGAGATCGTCCCGGTGACGACGACGATGATGGTCAAGGACAAGGACACGGGCGAGGTCTCGCAACGCGAAATCACGATCGCCAAGGACGAAGGGAACCGCGCCGACACCACGCTGGAGGGTCTGTCGGGCCTCAACCCCGTCCTCGGCCCTGACACTTCGATCACCGCCGGCAATGCCAGCCAGCTGTCCGATGGAAGCTCGGCGTCGATCCTGATGGAAGCGAAGGAAGCCGAACGGCGCGGCCTCGCACCGATGGGTCGCTACATCGGCATGGCCGTTGCCGGTACCGAGCCCGACGAAATGGGCATTGGGCCGATCGATGCAGTCAACAAGCTCCTACGGCGATTCGACCTCAAGGCCGACGACATCGGCTTGTGGGAGCTAAACGAGGCGTTCGCGGTTCAGGTGCTCTACAGCGCCGAGCAGCTCGGCATCCCCGAGGACCGCTTGAACGTTGACGGCGGTTCGATCTCGATCGGCCACCCGTACGGCATGAGCGGCGCCCGCATGACGGGCCACGCGCTGATCGAGGGCAAGCGCCGCGGCGTCAAATATGTCGTGGTGACGATGTGCGTCGGCGGCGGAATGGGCGCGGCGGGATTGTTCGAAGTGCTATAAGGCCGCTCAAGTGAGGGAGCCCAAGCGATGATCATTTCGTCCGTGCTTATTGCCCTCGTCGTCGTCCTGCTCCTGTTGCTTGTGACGGCGCTCAAGAGCTTCGGGATCAACCGCGAATATCAGCGCGCCGTCCTGTTCCGCCTCGGTCGCCTCGGCGAGATGAAGGGTCCCGGCTGGTACTGGCTGATCCCGTTCGTGGACCGCGTCGTCAGGGTCGACACGCGGATCATCACCTATCAGCTTGAAACGCAGGAAACGATCACGCGCGACGGCGTCGCGGTGCGCGTCAACGCGGTGCTGTGGTTCCGCGCGGAATCGCCGATCCAGGTTGTGAACTCCGTCGAGAACTGGATGTCCGCGACGGTGCAAGCCGCCGAAACTGCCTTGCGCGACGCGATCGGCCAGAGTGATCTCGACCACATGCTGAAGGACCGCGTGTCGATCAATCATCGGCTGCAGGAGTTGCTCCGCGAGGCGTCCCTCAAATGGGGTGTCGAGATCGATGCGGTCGAGGTCAAGGACGTCGACATCCCCGAGCAAATGCAGCGCGCAATCGCCAAGGAGGCGGAAGCGATCCGTGAGAAGCGCGCGCGGATCATTCGTGCCGAGGGCGAGCAGGAAGCGGCGCTGAAACTGTCGCAGGCTGCCGAAACGATCGGCACCGTCCCCGCAGCGCTCGAACTGCGCCGTCTCCAGACGCTCAGCGAAATCGGCGTCGAGCATAATACGACGATTGTCGCCATGCTTCCGGTTGAGCTGGTCCATGCCGCTCGAAAGATCGCCGGACTGCCGCCGGCGGAAACAGATCAGCTGAAATAGGAGAGCCGACAAATGGAGCGCACCGAAGTCGTAGAGGGTCTTTATGCCGCATTCGCGAACGGCGACGGCGCGCGCCTCGGAGAGATGCTTGAAGAAACCCATTGGATCGAAGCTGCGGGCCTGCCCTACGGCGGCACCTATCGCGGTTTCGGCGACATTGCCGCGAACGTGTTCGGTCCTATTGGACGCGATGTACAAGGCTTCAGCGCGGTACCTGATGAGATCATCTCCGCGGGCGATGATCGCGTCTTGTCACTCGGACGATATCGCGGGACCGGCGCGGGAGGCGTACTGGATGTGCCCTTTGCCCACTTGTGGACCGTTCGCGAGGGACGCATCACTCACTTCGTTCAACACGTGGACAGCCATCTCTTTCGGCAGGCGCTCGAGGCTTGAACCCAAACGACGGAGAGCGGGTTAAGCGGTCAGAGAGAGGACGAAAGACATGCCCGAATCCAATCGCCCGCTGGTCGAACGCATTGCCCGAGTGCTCGCCGGCGCCGCGTTCAGCAGCAATGCGGAAGGAAGTGATCCGTCGGCGGGAGAGAAGGTCGATCTCGCCTGGCGTGAGCATCTGAATCAGGCCCTCGCGGTGCTTCACACGATGCGAGAGCCCGACGAAGCCCAGGCGGCGGCGGGCGATGTCGAGACGTGGCGCAACATGGTCGAGGCGGCGATCGCCCAAAGGGTCGATTGAGCCCGCGGGACTCCAGCAGCACCGACCAGGCGCGGGCGAGTGCGCGCTGGACCCTCGCTGCTTGCATCCTCGCGTCGAGCCTGTCGTTCGTCGACGGGTCGGTCCTCAATGTCGCGCTTCCCGCGATCAAAGCGAGCTACGGTGCCGGTGCGCAGGATGTGCAATGGGTGGTCAACGCATATTTGCTGCCCCTGTCGGCGTTGCTGCTGCTCGGCGGAGCGCTCGGCGACCATTTTGGGCGGCGGCTTTTGCTCGTCGTTGGCACCTGCCTGTTCGCGGCCGCTTCGCTGGTCTGCGCGCTAGCGCCGAGTCTCCCGGTGTTGCTCGCCGCCAGGGCTGCGCAGGGGATCGGAGCGGCGCTTCTGCTGCCCAACAGCCTGGCGCTGCTCAACGCCGCGTTCCAGGGCGAGAAGCGCGGGCGCGCCGTCGGCATCTGGGCCGCGGCAGGCGCTGCCGCCGCTGCGGTCGCGCCCCTCATCGGCGGATGGCTGGTGGGCACCGTCGGCTGGCCGTCGATCTTCTACATCAACTTGCCGCTCGCGCTGGGCGCGATACTGCTCGCGCTGCGCTTCGTCGCCGAGAGCCGAGAGCCCGGCGCCGGACGAACCGACTACGCCGGCGCGGCGCTGGTCACGGCTGGGCTCGGCGCGCTGACCTATGCCCTGACCTTGTGGTCGGCGACTCAGCGCTTCAGCAGCGAAGCGGTGATCATGCTGATTGCCGGCTTGATCCTGATCGGCGGCTTCCTGGCGGTCGAACATCATCGCCGGCGGCGCGCGATGATGCCGCTCGACCTGTTCAAAGGCCGCTGTTTTTCCGGCCTCAACCTGCTCACGTTCCTGCTCTATGGCGCGTTCGGCGCGGCGATGCTGCTCATCCCCTACGTGCTCATAAGCAGCGGCGGTTATTCGCCGGTGCAGGCCGGACTCGCGATGCTTCCCCTGCCCGTCCTGATGACGTCGTTGTCGCCGACGATGGGCGGGTTTGCGGCCAGACTCGGCCCGCGCATTCCGCTGACGACCGGACCGGCGATCGTCGCCGCGGGAATGATGCTGGCGCCCCTGGTCACACCTGACGCCAGCTATTGGACCGGCGCCTTCCCAATGATCACGGTGATGGCGGTCGGAATGACCATCGCGGTCGCCCCGCTGACTGCCTCAGTACTCGGCTCAGTCGAGGAGCAGCATGTCGCGATGGCGTCGGGTTTCAACAGCGCGGTCGCGCGGACCGGGGGTCTTATCGCAACGGCGCTGCTCGGCGCGGTCCTGGCCAGCAAGGGAGAAGCGCTGTTCTCAGGCTTCCATGTCGCGATGTTCGTATCGGCGGGCGTGGCCGCGCTTGCCGGAGTGGTTGCACTGACGATGCTGGGCGGCGTCAGAATGAAAAGCGCCGCGTCCTGAACCTGTCGAAGGGCCGCCTGGCCTCAGTCGTTGGCGGCGATGAACTTCTCGAGGACGGGCGCGATCTTCTCGCGCCACTTGCGGCCGTTGAAGATGCCATAATGGCCGACGTCAGCGGCGAAGAAATACTGCTTTTTGGTTCGCGGCAAGCCGGTCGCGATATCGAGCGCGGCCTTGGTCTGACCAAGGCCTGAAATGTCGTCGCGCTCGCCCTCGATCGCCAGCAGCGCGGTATCCCGGATCGCCGCCGGGTCGACCCGCCGGCCGTGATGCTCGAGCTGGCCATCGGGGAGCAAATGACGCTGGAACACCACGTCGATGGTCTGAAGATAGAATTCGGCGGTCATGTCGCAGACCGAGCGATATTCGTCGTAGAATTTCTGGGTCCCGGAAGCGCTTTCGTCATCGCCAACGACGAGATGCTTGAACATCTCCCAATGGCTGACGAGGTGCGAACCGAGGTTCATGGTCATGAAACCGGCGAGCTGAAGGAAGCCCGGATAGACCTTCCGCCCCGCGCCCGGATAAATCATCGGAATAGTAGCAATTACGTTCTGCTCGAACCAGCTGAAAGGCCGCTGCGTCGCGAGCGTGTTCACCGCGGTCGGCGCCTGACGAGTGTCGATCGGCCCGCCCATCATCGTCAGCGTCTTGGGCCGCCAGCGGTTCTTGTCCTGGTTCATCAGCGCCGTCGCGGCGAAGGCGGGAACCGCAGGTTGGCAAACCGCGAGCATGTGCGGCCGCTCGCCGGTGCGCTCGCCGATCACCTCCATGAACTCGATCAGATAATCGATATAGTCGTCGAGATCGAAGCTGCCGTCCGACAGCGGGACGAGCTTCGCGTCGCGCCAATCGGTAATGTACACATCGGCGCCGGGCAGCAGACGCTCGACGGTGCCGCGCAGCAGGGTCGCATAGTGGCCCGACATCGGCGCGACGATCAGCAGGCTGGGGCCGGTGTCGACACCTTCCCGAACAAAATGCTTAAGCTGCCCAAAGGGCTTGCGGAGCAGGATCTCCTCATGGACCGCGACGTTCTTGCCGCGAACGCGAACGCTCTCGATGCCGAATTCGGGCTTGCCGTGGGGAGCGGTCGCATGAGCGAATACCTCAAGGCTTGCGGCGACCACCGGCCCCATCGAGCTGTACCCCCAGGGATTGGCCGGATTGTTAAGCCACCCGGCTCCTAAGCCTGCGAGCTTGCTCGCACCCGCGAGAAACGAGCGCTGCACTTCATAGGCGTCATAGAGCATCTGTGGTGATTTCCTTCCCCCACCACTAGATGTGGCCCCGCTTTGCTCCGCTGGCAAGCAGCATGTTGCAGTGCAGCAGTCTCCGCGCGAGACGACTAGGAGGTGGTTTCGAGCTCCCGTGCAGGCTCGCGCTGCTGCGGTTGAGCAGCAGTAGCCGCCGGCGCCTCTGTACCAGGACGCGCGGCAGGAAGTACTTCGAGGACCTCGACGATGCGATAGCGCTCCGAAAGAACCTCGTGATCGGGGCCGTAAGAGGTCTCGAAATCGACCCGGCAGCGGAGTGCGTCGCCGGGCCGGATGTCGAGCTCGCGCCGGTAGAATTTGTCGAGCAAGGTGCCGGGCTCGCTATAAGCGATCGTTCGGGTTTCGCCGTGCTTGAGCTGCCATTGGCCGGTCGCCTGATAGTCGGGCATCTCGACGACGAAGATCATGTCGGCCGAATGATTGACCAGCTTGCGCGCCTGCAGCAGCGCGCGCGGCTCGGCGATGGTCCTGGCGAGATCTAGGTCGGCCGACCCGCTGTTGGTGGTGATGCGGACCGAAGAGCCGGCGGAAATGCCGGCTTTGGCCTTCTGCCAGGCGGCGACCGCGCTGACGAGGTCGGTCGAAGACGGCAGGACCGGCTGAGCCGTCGTCGTAATCGACGTTCCCCACGCGAGCACGCGGATCGCCTGCTGGAGATCGGCGAGCTGGTGGGTCGAGGAGCCTTCCATCCAGGCGATGATCGCCAGCGTCCCGCGGGCGAGAAACTTCAGCAGCGACGCCTCGTCCTCGCCCGCCTGCGCGCTTGGCGCGACGGCCTTGAGCCACAGCGACAGGCTGCGGCGGCTCACTTCTTCCAAAACCGCGACAGTTTCGAACTGGATAGATGATGGCCCGGCGAGCGCTCGATAGGACCCTTCGATGGCCTCGCGGAGCCGCTGCGCCTGCCCCATCTCGGGCGGCCGCCGCGACCCCGCGCTTGCCACCACCTCGACCACGACATCGCTGTCGGTCAGCTCAGCGAGCAAGTCGCTGAAGCCGGCCCGCTGTTCACGCACTTCGGAAGCCATTGGAAATTCGCCTCGATTCGTTAATTCCTCATTTACTAGTCCGTGGATGCCCCGAAGCAACTACTTCGCGCCGCAGCGAGATACCCAAACGCCATTTGAGGCAGGCGCCAGCGGCTGTTAGGGGTCGGCATGGCCATTGCTTCCGGTGACCGCCCCAAGGGCCGCTCTGTCAAAAGCCTCCGCATGGTGTGGAGCTTTGCCACCCGGTACCCAGGCCATATCGCGATTGCGGCACTCGCATTGCTGGTCGCTGCCGCGGCGACGAACTCGATCCCCTGGGGCTTCAAGTTCGTCATCGACAAGGGCTTTGGAACGGGCGCGAGCAATGCCCGGGCGATCGCGCCGTGGTTCGAGCTTCTGCTGGCGATCGTCGGCGTGCTCGCGATTGCCACCGCGGTGCGTTATTATTTCGTCTCGTGGCTCGGCGAGCGCACCGTCGCCGACATCCGGCTCGCGGTTCACCGCAACCTGCTGCGGATGTCGCCCGGTTTCTTCGAGGAAAATCGCCCGGCGGAGATCACCTCGCGAATTACGGTCGACACGACGATCATCGAGCAGGTTGTCGGAACCACCGTTTCCGTCGCGCTGCGCAACTCGATCATGGGCATCGGCTGCATCATCACAATGTTCATCCTCGCGCCCAAGCTCGCGGGACTGATGCTACTCGGGATCCCCGTCGTGCTCGGCCCGATCGTGATCCTGGGACGCCGCGTTCGTGGCATTTCAACGAGCAACCAGACGCGGATCGCCGAAGTCGGGACGGTCACCACCGAGGTGCTCGGCGCAATGAAAATCGTCCAGGCATTCAACCAGCAACAGCGCGAGGCGGACCGGTTCGGGGATGCCGTCGAGCGTGTGTTCGCGACCGCCAAGCGGCGCATCGGCACGCGCGCAGTCATGACGGCGATGATCATCTTCCTGATGATCGGCGCGATCGTCCTGGTCATCTGGCAAGGTGCGATCGATGTCGCCGGAGGGCGGATGAGCGGCGGCACGATTGCCGCATTCATTCTCTGCGGCGGCCTTCTTGCGGGAGCGTTCGGCGCCTTGTCGGAAGTGTACGGCGACCTGCTGCGGGCCGCGGGAGCATCGGAAAGGCTCGCCGAGCTTCTGATTGCAGAGCCCGAGATCCGTGCACCGGCAGCACCGGCTAAGCTTCCCGAGCCTGCGCTCGGCGAACTCGCCTTCGACAACGTCACCTTCCATTATCCGACGCGCCGCGAAGTCTCGGCGCTCGAGGATTTCAGCCTAACCGTGAAGCCGCGCGAGCGCCTCGCGCTGGTCGGGCCCTCGGGCGCCGGCAAAACGACTATTTTCCAACTCGCCGAGCGTTTTTACGATCCGGATACCGGCCGCATCCGACTCGACGGGGTCGACCTCAAGGACGCCGACCCGGCCGACGTCCGCCAGCGGATCGCAATGGTGCCGCAGGAGACGATCATCTTCGCCGCCTCGGCGCGGGACAATCTGCGCTACGGAAACTGGGACGCGACCGAGGACGGACTGTGGCAGGCGGCGCGCGACGCCAATGCCGACCAATTCCTGCGCGCGCTTCCCGAAGGGCTCGATACCTACATGGGCGAAGGCGGGGCGCGCCTGTCGGGCGGGCAGCGCCAGCGTATCGCGATCGCCCGCGCGCTGCTGCGCGATGCGCCCTTGCTCCTGCTCGACGAAGCCACGTCCGCGCTCGATGCCGAAAGTGAGCGGCTGGTGCAGGACGCCCTTGACCGTCTGATGGAGAGGCGCACGACGATTGTCATTGCCCACCGCCTGGCAACTGTGCGCGCTGCTGACCGCATCGTCGTGATGGACAACGGCCGGATCGTTGAAGAGGGAACGCACACGACGCTCAACGCGCGCGGCGGACTCTACTCACGGCTGGCGCGGCTGCAGTTCGAGGAGCGCGCGGCCTAGGCGTTCGCGCCGCCGCCGCCCGAAGTCCCACCGGACCCGCCGGAAGGACGGCCGCGACCGCGGGAACTCGTGCCGCGCGGCTTGCGCGTGGTGCTGCGACGCGGCTTTGCCGTACCGGTCGAGCGCTTTGCGGCTGGCTTCCGCGCGGTGGACGCACGGCCCGCGCCGGCACTTGCCGATTTCGCGCGTGTTGAGGTGGCCTTCTTTGCGGTAGCGCGTTTGGCGGCAGGCTTGCGCGCTGCGCCACTGCTGCGCGACGAACCGGAACTGGTGCCGGTGCTTGCAGTCGCTTCTACCGACCAGTTGCCGGACATGATCCGTTGCGCCGCGTCGGCAACAGCCTCGGCGATCAGCGAGCCGAGCTTGGTTGCGCTGGCCACCATGCTGCTCGCCGCCTGAGAAGCGCTATCGGCCGCATCGAGCCCGGCATCGCGGATCGCGCGCCTGGCTTTCGGGCTGGCGCTGATCGCGGCCGCAGCCGCGGCGAGGCCCGCGGCCAGCATTTCCTTGCTCATCGCGGCCTTGGCGATCTTGTCGACAGTCTCGTTGCCGCTGCCTGAAGATGATTTCGAAGAAGTCTTTCGTGAGGATTTTGCCATCGCTTCAATCTCCCGCCGTTCTTGCCGGAAAAGACACTTCAAGCCCGTAACGGTTCCCGAATGAACCCGGAAGTGCTTTGCCTCAGATATGTTAAAGGGCACCGCCGCGGTTCGCGGCGATGCCCTTCGACATGGTCAGCGGCCGAAGGTGCGGCCGTTCGTCAGCGATTAGAGCCTACGAACACCCCTCTCCGACCTCTGTGCTGAACCATGAGACATCGGATCACCTCCTTTCGCTGCGTTGAAGCTGAGAGGAATGTGATTCATCATGAGCGCGAGCGCAAGACTTGTATTCGCCTAAATTATCGTCAAACTCCGCCCCTTCGCGCGACGGACGCAGCGTCAGACGCGGCAATCCTCGATCACTCGAGCAGATTCGGCCCAGGGCGGCACGACCAGCGGCGGCTGAGTACCCACGGTGAACGCAATCCGCCCCCGGCTCGATACGATCGCGTCGAGCAAAGAATCATACGCCGGGAGGTCGATCGTCAGCCGCCCGGTCGCCGGCTTGAAACTCGACGCCACGCTTCGGCTTTCCGAGCTCGTCCAGATGTTGATGAAAGGCGCGGCGGCGGTTGCCGGGCGAGAGATTGTGACGCGCCGAGTGGATCGCGTGCAATGAACCCAAAGCTGCGGGCTGCCGGTGCGATTGGTGAAAACGGCTTCGCTGCCGTCGATTGCCGGACCGTAGCTCCAGCTTCCCGCGATCGGTGTCGCGGTGCTGTAGTCCTGCGCGCCGGCCAGCGACGCCGCGACGAGCGCAAGCGCCCCAGCAATCCGGAACATCGTCAGCGGCTCAGCTTGTCGACCTTAGCCTGAAGGGCGGCGAGCTCGGCCTTCAGCTGATCCATGTCACTGCCGCCATTCGTACTCGCGGGCTTTGGCTTCGCCTCGGACTTCTTGCCTGTGAAGACCTCCGCAGCGTCGCCCAGCATCGCCATGTTCCGCTTGGCGAGATCGGCAAAAATGTTGCCGCTAAAGGCGTCCTTGGCGGCACTCTGATTGCGCTGAAACGCGTCCATCGCGGCTTCGAGATATTGCGGCACGAAATTCTGCATCGAATTGCCGTAAAGGCCGATCAACTGCTTCAGGAAATTGATCGGAAGCATGGTGCCGCCGCCGGCTTCCTCGTCGACGATGATCTGGGTCAGGACCTGCCGGGTGATGTCCTCGCCGCTCTTCGCGTCGACGACTTCGAACTCGCGGCCTTCGCGCACCATTTGCGCCAGGCGGTCGAGCGTGATGTAGGTCGAGCTTTCGGTGTCATAAAGCCGCCGGTTGGCGTACTTCTTGATTGTCACCTTGCCCGATGATTTCACCATGACCAGCTCTCCAGACGCGGAACGCGCCTTACTACCGCAGTATAGTGCACTGCAACATGAACGCGCACCACGCCCGCTTCCGCTGTTTCTCGAATTGGTACGGGAGGTCTCGGGACGCGATCCGCAGCTTGCATCGGATGCACTGACGGGATTGCGCGCATATGAGCGCGCGCCGCGCCGCGAGCGGCCGCCGCCCAAGCCGGAGATCGCGCGCGTCCGCGGTGCAGCATTGCGCGATCACAGCGGCGACGGGCCGCCTGCGGTGCTGGTGCCGTCGCTGATCAATCCGCCGCGGATCCTCGATCTCGACGAGCAGGTTTCATTGACCGGCGCGATCGGCCGGATGGGGTGCCGAACATTCCTGCTCGACTGGGGCAAGGCCGACGAACGGGCCGAGCTTTCGGTTGCCGGCCACATCGAACAATTGCTGCTCCCTTTGCTGCGCATCATAAACGAGCCGGTTGCGCTGATCGGCTATTGCCTCGGCGGGACTATGGCGATTGCCGCGGCGAACCTGATCGAGGTCGAGCGCGTGGTGACGCTGGCGGCGCCGTGGAACTTCACCCGATACCCTGAAAAATCGCAACGCGCGCTGCAGGACATGTGGCAACATTCGCGGGCGGCGGCACAGGCGCTGGGCGCGCTGCCGATGGAAGTTTTGCAGGCGGCATTCTGGTCGCTCGATCCAGAGCGGACGGTGCGCAAGTTCGCGGAGTTCGGCCGGCTTTCACCCGGCGGTGTCGATGCGCTGCGCTTCATCGAGCTCGAGGAATGGGCCAATGAAGGCGAGCCCCTGCCCTATCCCGCGGCCAAGGAGCTGGTCGAGCAATTGTTCGGCGAGGACCTGCCCGGCTCCGGCGGTTGGCTGGTTGGCGGTCAGCCGGTGTCCGATGAACTACCGGTCCCGACGCTTCACCTCACCGCCGAGCGCGATCTCATCGCGCCACCGCAAACCGGCGCTTCCGGCGACGTCGTCGCCATCCCGTCCGGCCATGTCGGGATGATCGTCGGCTCGGCCCGCAACCGGCTTCACGCGGAGCTCGCGGTCTTTCTCAGCCAATAGTTCGGAAAAGGGCGACCCGGGAGGCGGGAGCCCTAAAGAAAGGGGCGAGCCGTTTCCGGCCCGCCCCAATTTCCCTCATAGCTCAGTTTATTCGCCGCGCTCACCCCTCTGCGCGGGTGGCGGCGGAGGCGGAGGTGGCGGCGGCGGGCAGGTCGCCGTCGCGTCGATCACCGATCCGTCCGGGCACGTCTGGGTAGCCGAAGCGGGAGGCGGCGGAGGCGGAGGCGGGGGCGGCGGCGGCGGCGGAGGCGGCGCAGCCACCTCACCACCGAAGCTAAGCCGGAACCCGGCCGACACGCCGTTGCTCTTCAGGTCGTTGCGGAACGTCCCTTCATAGCCAGCGAAGACCATGAACTTGTGGTTCGGCGAGTAGCTGAGGCCCAGATCGGCATCGAACTCCGAGCGGCCCAGCGGCACTGCCGCAACCGTGAACGCCGTCGCCGAATTACCGTTGAACATCGCGCTGACGTTGTTGTGGTGGTCGCTGAGGTCGTACTTGTAGGCAAGGCGACCGTACGGAGCGATACCAGTCCCGCCGTTCGAGCCGACATCCACGCCGACAACCGCGTCGGTACGGCGGACGTTGATGCTGCTGACCGTCAGGTCCGCCGCGTTGGCTCCAGCCTCGGTGAAGGAGTCGATGCTGCCATCGCTCCAGTCGAGGCCGACGAACGGACGCACGGTGTAGCTGGTGCTCAGCGGCGCGTTGTAGCCGACGGTACCGATCGCCCTCCACAGGTGGCCGCTCGGCGAAGCCGTCGCCGCTCTGGCGATGCTCGCAACATTTGCGATCCCGCTGACGTTGATCGTCTTGGTCGCGCTGCCGCTGCCGTGCTCGTATGCAGCTTGCAGATCGAAATCGATCGGGCCCGCCGCGTAATCGAGATAGCCGCCGACCTGCCAGCTGTTCATACGGCCGGTGCTGTTGCCCAGCGCGTAATCGAGCTTGTCGTGCGAGTAGCCGCCGGCGGCGCCGACCGTCAGGCCGCCCTGGCGGTAATCGACGCCCATCGCGCCGCCATAGGTATTCTGGTCGGTGCCGAAACTCATCCCGCGATTGCTGCCGTTACCCCACTGGCCATAACCACGGCCCCAGAGGCTGAGACCACCGCCCGGATTGGGCGTGCCGTGCATCTGAAGCGCGACCTGGCGAGTGAACAGCTCGCCCTGGTTGTAAAGCGCGTTGGCATAAGCGCCGTACGGCTCCGGGCTTGCCTGGTCGAAGAACGACTGCGCCTGAGCGACCGTCATATTATCGACGGCGGTGACCAGGGTCGCCGCGTCGCCTGTCGCTCCCGTAACCAAGCCCTGGAAGCCATTGGCGACCGCGATCTGGTTGGCGGTCCCGGCCGCGCCGATGCCCGTCGCGTAAGAAACGCGCGCCACCGTCACACGATAGACCTGGTTGGTCCCGGCGATGGTGACGATTCCGGTGTTCGCGAAGTTCAGGAACGGCGAGATCGTCCCACCGGTGGTCGATGCGAACGCGCCGCTGATGCCGCCCGCCGCATTCACGACGTCGTAGTTGGTGCCGCTGACGTAGAGGACGCCGGTCTGCGGATGCAGCGCCAACGTGCCGCCAAGAACCGCCGTTCCCGGCGTGCCCGTGATCAGCACCTGGTCATAACCCGCGCCGGCGGTGGCGGTTGGGGTCAGATCGATGTTGAGCGTACCAGCGGCGGTCTGCGTGAACGGACCGTTGACGACATGGAAAATGCCCGTCGTGCCACTCGTGCCCGGCGAGAGGGTTCCGCTGTTCGTGAACGCGCCCGTGACGGTGCCCGTACCCGATGCCGCACCGGCATTCGTGTAGTTGCCAATGACGTTACCGTTGATGACGGATGTCGAGCCTGCCGCTGCAGTAACCGGTGACGTGAGCGTCCCCGTCGACGCGACGTTGAGGGTTCCACCGCTTGCGACAGTCGTGCTCGTGGCAGTCAACGAGCCCGTGAGGTTCGTGACGCTGCCGACGGAGAAGGCGTTGATACCCGTGCCGGTTCCGGCGAACGTCCAGGTGCTGCCACCGTTCTTGAACGTGGTGAGATTGCCACCGCCGCCAGTGAACGTGCCCGAGTAAGTGTAGTTGCCGGCGTCACCGACACTGAGTGTGGTGGCCGAACCGAGTTGAACAGCACCCGCCCCACCCAGCGATTTGATCGTCGAATCGATGAACACATTGAGACCGGTTGCATCGCCGCCGACCGTTCCCACAGGAGCATTATCAATGATCACCGAGTTGGGGCTCAACGCGCCGGTAGTACCGAAGGCATAGAGCCCGCTGCCCGCATCGATCGTGGTCGTACCGGAGTAGGTGTTAGTGCCAGCGAAGCCGACGATCGAGCCAGGCAGGATCTGGACCGATCCTGTCCCCGACATATTGCCGCTGTAGGTCGCCTCGATGCCGGTGAAATCGACCTCGGCATTGTTGACGATATTGCCCTGGATCGCCGTTCCCGCATCTCCCTGGAGCACGCCCCCGCTGACGGTTGTCCCGCCAGTGTAGCTGCTTGGGCCAGTAAGGATCAGACGAGCCGAGCCGGTCTTGGTGAGAGCGCCAGCGCCACCGATGCCGCCAGACAGCGTCGTGTCGGCGCCGGTGTTGAAGGTGCCGCCGCCCGCATTGAGGGTGATCGGATTGGCGAGCGTCAGAGCTGCCGTCGTCAATAGCGTGCCGCCGTCGAATACCAGCGGACCGGCGCCAATGTTCGTTGCCGCACCAATCGAAACCGTACCGCCGTTAAGATTGCTCGTGCCCGTAAGGCCGCTGTTGTTGCCAGTCAGCGTGAGGACACCCGCGCCCGTCTTGGTGAATGTGCCCGCACCGCTCATAGCTCCGGCATAAGTGCCGTTCGCGGTCTGATTGAACAGCAAGGTACCGGCCGCATTGACCAGCATGCCGCCCTGCAGCGAAGTCGAATTCCCAGCGAGCGTCCCGGCGTTGATCGTCGTGCCGCCCGAATAGGTGTTCGCGCCGGTCAGCGTGAACGTGCCGGTGCCTTCCTTGTCGAGAGCGCCGACGCCGGAAATCACGCCGGCATAGGTGGTTGACGTGTTGTCGCCGCCCGTGGTCAGGCCGGCATTGAGGAGAACGTAGCCGCCGGTTCCAGCAAGGCTGCCGATCGTCTCGGCAGTGTCGACCTGAAGCGTGCCGCCATTGACCACCACGGCCGTGGTATCGCCAATCGCACTGCCACCCTGAAGGTCGAGCGTACCGGCCGAGACCGTCGCCGCGCCCGCAAAGGTGTTCGCGCCCGAAAGGGTCAGCGTACCCGTGCCAATCTTCGTGATCCCGTTTGCGCCGGAGATGGCGCCACTAAAGGCGCCGCTGTTGACCAGCAGGTTGCCGCCGCTCAGCGTGACCGTTCCGGTTCCGCCGTAGATGCCACCGTCGTTCAGCGAGCCGATGGTTTCGGTCGATTGGACATCGAGAATGCCGCCGGTTGCGAGGGAAATGCCGCCCGTGTCGGACAGCGCGTTACCGCCCGTGACTGCGAGCGTACCGCCCAAGATGTAGGTGTCTCCGGCGAAGCTATTGTTGTTGCCGGACAAGGTCGTGATACCAGGCCCACCAAAGCCGACATAGACGTTCCCCGTCCCCGTCATATTGCCGCTGTAGGTGCCGGAGGCGTTGTTTTCGAACCACAAGCCGTCGTTACCGACACTCTGACCAGCGTTGTTGACGATGGTATTAGAGCCGAGGAAACTGGCATTGGTCACCTCGAACTCACCCGAGTTCAGGTTGATCCTGTCCGACAGCGAGATCGGCTGGTTCAAGACCCACAAATTGCCCAGCGCGTCGATATTCATCACGTCGAAGTTCGTGATGGCGCCGACCGTGCCGCCCCCACTACCGAGATTGACAGTGTTGGTTCCAGCCGCAGCCGCCGTCAACAATGTCGGCAGCTGCGCGCCGTTGTCCGCATTAAACACATTCGTGCCGGTACCCATGTCCACGGTGCCGTTCATCGCGCCGGTGTCGGTGATCGTGTCGTTGCCTGCGCCGAGTGTGACGTTGCCCGTCAGCGTACCGCTGTTGTTGATCGTGGTATTACCCGACGACGTGATATCGCCCGTGATGCCGCCATTGTTCGTCACCAGGAAAGCACCGCCCGCCGAGGTGATGTTGCCGGTGATCGTTGCCGCTGTGTTCAGGTTCTCGAGCGTGTTGGTCTGAGTGGCCGTCGCCGCGCCAAACAGAATGTCGCCGGTGATCGTACCGGTTGCCGTCGATGCTTCGGTGACGCGGCTGCCGCCACCGAGCGAAATCGCCACGCTGCCCGCGGGCGCGCCGACGCTGGTGATGTCGCCTTCATTGTTGACCACGCTTTGCGTACCAGCCGAAAGGATCGGGGCAGCCGATGTCAGCGTCGTCCCTGAAACGGTGGCGCCGGGGGTGACGTTGATCGTCAGCAGGTTGATCGACGATTGAAAGCCGTCGGTGTCGCCGGTGGTGCAGGTGACCGTGTCGTTGGTCGCGTTGATCAGGCAGTCCGCAAGCGCCGCCGAGGGAGCGAGAATGCCGAGCCCAGTAAGGGCGGTCCCGAACATCAGGCATTGCTTTGCAGGAAGACGAATAGTCATGTGACACCCCTGTTAGTAAGTTATGTTGTCGTAGGCCCCGAGCCGCCTTTGATGTGTCTGTACTTAATCCACCGGACTCAGCCCCGCAAGTTGCAATATGTCCACAACTGCTAAGTTCTTTTCCCTGTTGTTTCTGCGACAGTCTTCTTAATGGTTAAGTATTTCTTTGAAATTTCATCCACATAGGGGTGAAGGCGAAACTGGCCGATGCCCCGGGTAACGGCTTGCCGAACGCGCGCCACCAAGGCTAAGTCGCCGTCCAGGCACCCGTAGCTCAGCTGGATAGAGCGCTGCCCTCCGAAGGCAGAGGCCAC
>JAZKBB010000026.1:0-10043 GCA_040388865.1 Pseudomonadota bacterium
AAATGCGGCTGGCTCATGCTTGATCTTTCCCCCGGCGCATGTGCAAGCGCCGCCCGTCAACGGTTTTACCGGAGCCCCTGCCCACGTGCAAATCGTTCGTAACAGTGAAGAATTGACGCGAGCACGAGGCGCTCTCCGGGGCAAAGTGGCACTCGTGCCGACCATGGGCGCGCTCCACGCGGGGCACATGGCGCTGATCACAGAGGCGACAAAGCGGGCCGACGCGGTAGCCGCCTCGATCTTCGTCAACCCGGCGCAGTTCGGCGAGGGCGAGGATTTCGGCCGCTACCCACGCCGGGAAGCGGACGACGCGGCGATGCTTGAGGCCGGAGGCTGCGATTTGCTCTGGGCGCCGTCCGTCGAGGACATCTACCCTGACGGTTTCGCGACCAAGATCAGCGTCAGCGGCGTATCTGAGCGGTGGGAGGGCGAGGTACGGCCGGGCCACTTCGACGGTGTCGCCACAGTCGTCGCCAAGCTGCTGGTGGCTGTGTGGCCGGATGTCGCGCTGTTCGGTGAAAAGGATTTTCAGCAGCTGGCGGTGATCAAGCGAATGGTCTCGGACCTGGGCCTGCCCGTCGAGATCGTCGGTGTGCCGACGGTGCGCGAGGCGGACGGCCTCGCTCTCTCGTCGCGCAACGCCTACCTCTTGGCCGAAGAGCGGCAGCAGGCGCTTGCCCTGCCGCGCGCACTTGATGCAGCCCGATCGGCCATCCGCGGCGGAACTCCGGTGTTCCAGGCGCTCCACGACGCGCACGCAACTCTCCGCGACGGCGGCTTCGCGCGGATCGATTATTTCGCGCTAGTCGACGCCGCCACGTTGGAGTCGCTCGAGGTCCCGCAAGGCGAAATGCGCCTGATCGCGGCAGCGGTAATCGGCTCCACGCGCCTCATAGATAATGTGGCGATCTAAACGTGGCAAAATCGCGTTAACCATTTCTTTGCCATTCCGGGACGAACTTCGCACCCACAGAAGTTGGGGGGTACAAATGGGGGCGATTAGTCAGAAAAGCGCGGAGTTCCTGCTTAGGAGCCGCCTTGCCGACGCCGAAGCCGGCGATGTCGATGCATTGTTCGAACTTGGCGTTACATATTCGACCGGCCGCGGCGCGATCGGGGTAGACCTGATCGAAGCGCACAAATGGTTCAATCTTTCAGCATTGTCGGGCTGCACTCGGGGTCAGGAATGCCGCGCCGAAATTGCCCTTGAAATGACCGCACGCGAGATCGCCGAAGCCCAGCGTCAGGCACGCGCATGGCTCGCCACCACCAATTACCAGCGCCGCGCGGCTTAATTACCGAACCAGCACCGTGACGGCGCGGCCGAGGCCGGACCGTTCCTTGCCCCAGCTGGTCGTCGAGACCTGCGCCGCGGGCACGCCCAGCAGCAGCAGATAATTCCGCGCTTCCTCGGCGCGGGCGGCGCCGACGGCGAGCGCATGATCGCGCGTCTCGAGCGAATCACCATAGCCTTCGATCCGCACCACAACCTCCGGGTGACGGCGCAGCCACGCAGCCTGGAGGCCGAGCGCGGCCTTGGCTGGCGCGCCGAGGATGACACTCCCGGCTCCGTAATAGACCATGGTACCGCCAGCCTGGGCGGCAAAGTCGGTGCGCAGCGCATCGATCCCTTGCAGCACCGGCTGCGTCGGCTGTGCCGGTCCGCGCCTGCGCAAACCCGGCAGCTGCGCCTGTGCCGCGCTGGCGCCGAGCAGGAGAGCGAGCATGATCGCAGTCTTCCGCATCAATCCATCACTCCCGACCAGTCGGGGTCCGAGCCGTCCTGAGGGGTAGCGACCTGGCGTGGCTCGCCGCCGTCAAGCCCGACACGATACAGCCCGGTCCGGCCTCCGCCGCCGGTGCGCTGGAAGAGGATCTCGCGGCCGCTCGCCGCCCAGCTCGGCCCCTCGTCGCCCGGACCACTGGTCAACAGCTTCTCACCGGTGCCGTCGGTCTTCATGATGCCGATCCGCCGCCCGTCCTGGCCGCGGCGCGTGAAGGCGATCCACTGACCGTCGGGACTCCACGCTGGCGCCGCATACCATCCTCCCCCGAAGCTGATCCGGCGCTGACCGGTACCATCGGCGTTCATCACGTACAGCTGCTGCGTTCCGCCTCGGTCGCTCTCGAACACGATCCTGCTACCGTCCGGCGAGAAGCTGGGATCGGTGTCGACGCCCGGCGAGGTCGTCAGTCGCTGTGGAGGCCCGCCGGCGGCCGCGGCGACGTAGATGTCGCTATTGGCACCGAGCATCATCGAAACGGCGATTTTGCTCCCGTCGGGCGAGTAGCGCGGCGCGAAGCTTATCGCGTCGAGCGGCATCAGCGGCCGCTCCTGACCCGAAGTCGGATCGATGACCCTGACGCTGGGCCTGCCGCCGGAAAAGCTGACATAGGCGAGCTGCGTCCCCTTCGGGGCAAATCGCGGGCTCAGAACGATGGCGTCTCCCGCGGTGAGATAGCGGTGATTCATGCCATCGCTGTCCATCACCGCGATGCGCCGCATTCGGCCTTCGCCGGTCCCGCTTTGGGCGACGTAAGCGATGCGCGTGTCGAACGTGCCGGGCGCACCAGTGATCGCCGTGTACGCGACCCCAGAGCATTTGTGGGCCGCGCGGCGCCAGTCGTTGGCGCCGATGATGAAGCCCTTGCGAGCTAGCTCCCGGCCCTTGTCGACGTCGTAGACGTAGCAGCCGATGGTCAGGCGGCCGTCCGGGCGTCCCTGGACGAAGCCGGTGACCAACGCCTTCGCGCCGGCCGAGCGCCACTTGGCAAACCCGGGCGCGGTCACTTCCGGATACGAATAATAATCGTCGCGGTTGGGCTTCAGCGGCATCACCTCTGTGGTTTGGCGAAGGTCGGATTCGATCGCCTGGGTGACCTGCCAACCGACGGCGAGCATCTGATTGCCCTTGTCGCCGCTGTCGGGGCTGGTCAGCGGCGGGATGGCGATCACCGTCGCCGCCGGCAGCTGGGCGTGCGCGGCTCCGGCGAAGCCGAGCAGCAGGAGGGGCAAGAATTTTCGCTTCATCGGTCCGTCAAAATTGCCTTGAATTTCTCGACCCATTCACTGGGCTGCCGCCGCGGCCGGCCAGCTCCGTCGAGGAAGGCCGCCGTGACGCGAGCGTCGGTCAACAGTTCGGCTCCCCGCATGACTCGCTGATGAATATCGACCGACGATGCGCGGACCTGTTCGACACTGCTGACAACCTGCAAATCCTCGCCGAGCCGTGCCGAACGGCGGTACTTGATGTCGACCTCGGTCACGAAATAAGCGCTGCCGTCGCCACGGAGCATTGCGCCCTGATCAATGCCAACGGCGCGCAGCATGTCGGAGCGGGCGCGCTCCATGAACTTCAAATAATTGGCATAATAGACCACGCCCGCCGTATCGGTGTCCTCGAAATAGACGCTGAGCGCGAAGCGGTGCTCCTTACCTACGAAGCCGCCGCGATAGGGCGTGTCGAGAGCCTCGGTCACTTCCCGCTGATCTCCTCGACCTGACGAACCAGATCGCCCTGCGCTTCTTCCACGTCGGCCAAATGCATTCCCCAGCCGGGCAGGAACATGCCCAGGAAACCGACCTCGCCGCCGATACGGTCGGTCCACTTCGCACCGGGCTTGTGATTGGTCCGGATCGACAGATAGCCGCGCTGCCCGTCGTTGACGCACTTGGCCGAGACCAGTCCTTGGGTCCGCAGAAATGGAGAGGGCGGCGGTCCTTCGGTCGACCAGCTGATCGGTCCGCCCGGCACCGGAAGGTTCAGTCGCGCGTACCAGTAGCTGTCGAGCGGCACCCAATCCTTCGCCCCCGGCCGCGCTGGATTGACGCAGCCGACGGTCATGCCGGGCTGATCGGCGATGCCGAAAATTGCGCCTGCCGGAGGAACGTTATTCTCACGGAAGCTGCTGTAGGCGACGACGCAGCCGGTCTCGCCGGGACCGCTGCAAAGCGGCGTCCTCTTGAACGTGCCCCCGACCAGCTTGCCCTGAGGGACGATGACGTTGAAGCCTGGGAGAATCGCGCGCTTCATCCGCGCGGCGACAGCGGGATTGTTCTCGACCTCCCGCGCAATCAACATCTGCAGCATCAAGCTGCCCTGGCTGTGGCCGATCAGCACGAACGGACGGCCATTGTTTTTTGTGGCGAGATAATTGCGCCAGGCGGCGGCGACGTCGGCGTAGGCCAGAGCGCCAGCGGCATCGATGTTCGCTCCTGCGGAGTAAGCGGCCACGGCTCCGAGCGTCATCTGACGGTATATTGGTGCGAAGGCGCGACACACGCTTGAGAAGCGGGCGAACTGGACTTCGGCCGCGCCCTTCTCCTCGCTGACATTGAGGTCGCTGTTCATCCCTTGGTCGCGCGAGACCGTCGGATAGACGTAGAAGCAGTCGAGCAGCGGGTCTTTCGCGACTTTGCTCTGGCTGGTTGCGCCGTAGCCGTTTGGAGTGAGCGCTGTGGTCGGAAGCGCCGTCGAGCAAGGGTCGGCACGCCCGGGCAGGCACAGCCAGGCCGAGTCTTTTGAATAATCGGGGGCGGCTGGCGTTGCCGGAGCTTGGGCAGAAAGCGGCGTTGCCGCCGCCACCGCGGCAGCGGCAAGGAATGAAATATAGCGCATTATTCGGACGCAGCTCCCTGGTCGAACAGGCCGGACTGGCTACCTGCAGGCGTCGGCAAGCCGAGATGGCCATAGCCGCGGCCGTTGAGGCAGCGTCCCCGTGCCGTCCGCGCGATGAGGCCGAGCTGAATGAGAAACGGCTCGATCACGTCCTCGATCGTGTCGCGCGGCTCGCTGAGGCCCGCCGCCAGAGTTTCCACGCCCACAGGCCCACCGCCGTAGAGGTCGGCAATCATCGTCAAATAGCGCCGGTCCATCGCATCGAGACCAAGCGCGTCGATTTCGAGCCGCGACAGCGCCTTATCAGCAACCTCGGTGTCGATTCGATCGGCGCCGGAAGCGTGGGCGAAATCGCGCACCCGCCGCAGCAACCGTCCGCCGATGCGCGGCGTCCCGCGCGAGCGCCGTGCAATCTCGTGCGCGCCATCGTCGGCGATATCGACGCTCAGCAACCGCGCGGCGCGGCGAACGACCTGCTCCAGTTCCTCCACCGTATAAAAATTGAGCCGCACCGGAATCCCGAAGCGGTCTCTCAGCGGCGTCGTCAGTAGCCCTTGCCTCGTGGTCGCGCCAATCAGAGTGAAGCGCGGCAGGTCGATCCGGACCGACCGCGCCGAAGGCCCCTCCCCGATCATCAGGTCGAGAGCCCGGTCCTCCATCGCCGGATAGAGCACTTCCTCGACGGCCGGATTGAGGCGGTGGATCTCGTCGATGAACAGGACGTCGCCGTCTTCGAGGTTGGTGAGCAACGCCGCGAGGTCGCCCGACTTGGCGATCACCGGTCCTGATGTCGCGCGGAACCCGACCCCCATCTCGCGCGCGATGATCCCGGCGAGCGTGGTTTTGCCGAGCCCCGGCGGGCCGTGCAGCAGGACGTGGTCGAGCGCTTCGCCCCGGCTCTTCGCGGCCGTGACGAACACGCGAAGGTTCTCGCGCGCGGCCTGCTGGCCGATGAACTCGTCGAGGCTTTTCGGGCGCAGCGCGACATCCGCGTCTTCGCTGGTGCGCTCTGGCGTCGTAATTCGGGCGGGGTCGGTTGCCATCAATCGGAATGTTCGACGTCTTCGTCGATGATCTCAAGCCAATCGTGGCGCCGCCTCTCCCACACCGAGAAATCGGGGCTGTCCACGATATAGGGGTCGTCGAGGGCGCCGAGCGGGATGGCGACCAGCTCCGGGAAGTTGCCGCCGCCATAATGCACGGTCGATCCGCATTCGGGGCAGAAGTGATAAATGGTCGTCTGACCGCTATTGGCGGTGCGGGTCCACTCCTTCGACGTACCCTCGGTTTCGACGCATTCCGCGGGCCAGCGCGCCTGCACCGAAAAAGCGCTGCCGGTCCGCTTCTGGCACGCGAGGCAATGGCAGACTGAAACTCGAACAGGGTCGCCATGAGCAACCGCACGCAGCTGCCCGCAGCGGCACGAGGCGGTGTGGGTGGTCATTTCGCGGCCTTCTTCAGCGCCAGACGAACCAGCGCGTCGAGGGTGGCGTCGGGTCCGAGCTCATCCTGCGCGGCGTTGACGGCGGCGCTCGCCTCCGCGGGCTTGAAACCGAGGTTGGCGAGGGCGGAGAGAGCGTCGGATGCGGCACTGCCGCGGGGAACTGGCGCTCCGCCGGCGAGACCGACGACGCTGAGTTTGCCCTGAAGCTCATTGGTGATGCGCGCGGCAAGCTTGGGCCCTACGCCGTTTGCGCGGCCGATCATGGCCTTGTCGTCCTGCGCGACGGCTCGAGCGAGCTCGTCGGTCGAAAGCGTCGAGAGAATTGCCAACGCCAAGCGCCCGCCGACGCCCTGAATGCTGGTGAGGGCGCGGAAGGCGTCGCGCTCCGCCGCCGAACCGAAGCCGAACAAGGTCCACGCATCCTCGCGGACTTGAAGCTCCGTCAGCACCGTGATGTCGCCGCCGACGGAACCCAGCTCGCCAAGAGTCTTGCCGCTGAGCTGGACGAGATAGCCCACGCCACCGACGAGGATCACCGCGCTGTCGTCGGCGGTTTCGGCAAGGGTTCCGGAGAGGCGCGCGATCATTTCAGAGACAACCTGTCATTGCGAGCGCAGCGAAGCAATCCAGTGGATTGCCGCGTCGCCTTCGGCTCCTCGCAATGACGGTCAGCGAACTGCTCTCGCCGTCGCCAGATGATGCGCGTGGGTGATTGCGACCGCGAGCGCGTCGGCGGCGTCGGGGCCGGCGATCTTCACCCCCGGAAGCAGGCGTGAAACCATCGCATGGACCTGCGCCTTTTCGGCGCCGCCGGTGCCGACCACCCCCTTCTTCACGAGGGTTGGGGCATATTCGCCGACCTCAATCCCGGCGCGTGCCGCGCACATCAACGCCACGCCCCGCGCCTGTCCGAGCTTCAAGGTCGATTGCGGGTTCTTGTTGACGAACACTTCCTCGACCGCCGCAGCGGCCGGCGCATGGTCGGCGATCAGGGCTTCTAACTGATCCGCAAGCGCGGCCAGCCGCCGTGGCAAGGATGCGCCGGTGTCGGTCTTGATCTGCCCGTTGGCGATGTGGCTCAGGCGGTTGCCGTCAGCTTCGATCAATCCCCAGCCGGTGGTGCCGAGGCCGGGATCGAGGCCGAGGATCTTCACTGCTTCCCCTCCCCTTCAGGGGAGGGGTTGGGGTGGGGCCAACGGTCGGGGAGAGAGGTTAGCTCCGCGAGAATATCCGCAAGCACGCCTTCAAGGTTGCTGCCAACATCCGTGTTCGTGAACCGGATCGTCGAAAAGCCCCGATGCGCATTCATTGCGTCACGGTTTCCGTCTTTCACGGCGTTGTGCGTATCACCGTCGACTTCGAGGATCAGAGCCTTCTGTGGACAGAAAAAGTCGACAATGCAGTTGCCGATGACGTGCTGGCGTCGAAACTTGAACCCGCCGAGTTGCGATTTGCTAATGCGGCTCCAGAGCTTTGCCTCAAGTGGCGTGAAAGCTTTCCTGAGCCGCCTTGCCCGATCGAGAAGATGCAAATCTTGCACCAACGGCGCACCCCACCCCTGCCCCTCCCCTAAAGGGTAGGGGATTAAGACAGCCTCTCCAGCTCTTCCTCGGGCACGTCGTAATTGCCCCAGACGGTCTGGACGTCATCATCCTCTTCGAGTGAGTCGATCAACCTCATCAACTGCTCCGCGTCGTCGCCGCGGATCTCGACCTCGGTCGAAGGCTTCCATGCGAGTTTCGCGCCCTCGCCTTCGCCGAGCATCGGCTCGAGCGCACGCGAGACCTGGTGGAGGCTGTCGATGCTGGTCCAAATGCGGTGGCCGCCCTCGTCGCTCTCGACGTCCTCGGCTCCGGCCTCAATCGCAGCTTCCAGGACCTTGTCGGCGTCGCCAACGCTTGCCGGATATTCGATTAGTCCAAGGCGCTCGAACCCGTGACTGACGCTGCCGCTCGCACCGAGATTGCCGCCGTTCTTCGAGAAGATCGTGCGGACATTTGTCGCGGTGCGGTTGCGATTGTCAGTCAAGGCTTCGACGATGATCGCGACACCACCCGGCCCGAAACCCTCGTAGCGAATCTCTTCGTAATTGGTGGCGTCCGACGCCGAGGCCTTGTCGATCGACCGCTGGATATTGTCCTTGGGCACGGACTGGGCGCGCGCAGCGATGATGGCCGCGCGCAGCCGCGCATTGGCGTCGGGGTCGGGCAGGCCCATCTTGGCCGCGACGGTAATCTCGCGGCTCAGTTTCGAGAAGAGGGCGGAGCGCTTTTTGTCCTGCGCCCCCTTCCGGTACATGATGTTCTTATATTTGCTGTGGCCAGCCATGGCAGTTCCTTACGCCAGACCCAGCGCCTGGCGATAGGTGTCGAGCACCGCGTCCTGCTCTTGCCGCGTGTGCGTTTCCATCTTTCTCAGGCGCACGACCATCCGCATGATCTTGGGATCATAGCCGTTGGCCTTGGCCTCGGCATAGACGTCGCGGACATCGTCGGCGATGCCCTTCTTCTCTTCCTCCAAGCGCTCGATGCGCTCGATGAACAGCCGCAGCTGATCGGCCGCGACGGTGCCTTCCGCCATCTTTCGTGAACTCCGCTTTTCGATGTGTGAAGCGCGGCTCTAACCGCTTGAACGGTCATATCAAGCGTCTAAGGCGACACACGTGACCGAAACTCTCTCTCCCCGCTCGCGCAAGGTGAAAATCCTGGCCACGCTCGGCCCGGCGAGCAGCACGCCGCAGATGATCCGCAAGCTGATGCTGGCCGGGGCCGACGCCTTCCGCATCAACATGAGCCATGGCGACCAGAAGCAGAAGGCCAAGCTGGTCGGGCACATCAGGGCGCTCGAAAAGGAGTTCCACCGGCCGACGACGATCCTGTTCGACTTGCAAGGCCCCAAGCTTCGCGTCGGTCTTTTCGAAGGCGGCCGCACCGTGCTCGAAAAGGGCCGCCGGTTCATCTTCGACCGCGACGAGACTCCGGGGAACGAGAGCCGCGTCCAGCTGCCCCACCCCGAGCTGTTTGAGGCGGTGCGGTCCGGCACCAACATCCTGATCGACGACGGCAAGGTTCGGCTGGCGGTCCTCGAAGCGAGTCCCGATCGGATCGTCTGCGAAGTTCGGGTCGGCGGCACGGTGTCGGACAACAAGGGCGTCAACGTACCCGACGTGGTCGTGCCGATCCCGGCGCTGACCGACAAGGACCGCGACGACCTCCAGTTTGCGCTTGAGCAGCGGACCGACTGGATCGCATTGTCGTTCGTCCAGCGCCCCGAAGACGTGGCCGAGGCCCGCGCGCTGATTGGCGAGCGGGCGGCACTGCTCGCGAAAATCGAGAAACCAGCGGCGATCGAGCATTTGAACGACATCATCGCGCTGTCGGATGCCGTGATGGTCGCGCGCGGCGATCTCGGGGTCGAGCTTCCGCCCGAGCAGGTCCCGCCGATGCAGAACCGGATCGTCGCCACCGCGCGGCAGTTCGGCAAGCCGGTGGTGGTCGCGACCCAGATGCTCGAATCGATGATCACGTCGCCAACCCCGACGCGGGCCGAGGTCAGCGACGTCGCCACCGCCATCTACGACGGCGCGGATGCGGTCATGCTGTCAGCCGAAAGCGCGGCCGGCCAATATCCGTGCGAGGCGGTGCAGATGATGGATCGCATCGCCGTAAGCGTTGAGCGCGATCCGAGTTACCAGGCGCGAATCCACTTTACCCAGACGCGGCTCGAGCCGACCACCGCCGACGCGCTTGCCGGCTCGGCGCGGCAGATCGCGCAAACGGTCTCTGCGACAGCGATGGTCTGCTACTCGAGCTCGGGCGCGACAGCGCGCAGGATTGCGCGCGAGCGGCCGCCGGTGCCCTTGCTGGCGATGAGTGCCTCGCTTCATACATCGCGCAGGCTCGGGCTGTTGTGGGGCGTCCATGCCGTCCACACCCGCGATGTCTCGAGCTTCGAGGAGATGGTCGAGAAGGGCAAGCGCA
>JAZKBB010000026.1:10053-19856 GCA_040388865.1 Pseudomonadota bacterium
GGCCCTTCGCCATAAAATGGCGAAGGGCGGCGACCGCATCGTGCTGATGGCCGGGATTCCATTCGGCACGGCAGGCTCGACCAACGTGCTCCACGTCGTCCGGCTGATCGGCGACGAGCTCGAGCGGCACCAGGCCACGGAGGCCTCAGCGCGGAAGTAGCGCAGGAATTTCGTCGGCGATTTCGCGGGCGAGGAAGGCGCGCATTGTGGCCGACGCTGTCAGCAGCGCCGCCCCCGGAACCTCGCGGCTGCCCGCGATGACGAGGATCCGCCCCTTGCTCCCCTTCTCGCCGTCGATGACCGGCGGCAGCGGATGGGCGCGGAGCGCGGCGCGATCGAGCTTCACCGCGTTCCAGCCATGGCGTCGGGAGCCGAGGTCTTGGGAGCGCCCTCAGCCTCGAGCGGGGCGCCGTGGTTCCATAGCTCGAGCGCGGGCACGCACAGCCCCTTTGCGTCGGGCTCGAACTCGTAGACCGCAATCCCGCAGTTAAGCACCTCGGCCTGCCGGTCGATGCTGAGGATTTCCTGCTCGTCGAGCTCTTCCAGGATGTAGCGGAAGCACAGCACCACCACCTGATGGCACACGACCAGCAGACGGCGGTCGAAATAGTGCAGGTTGATGGTGTTGAGCATCGAGCGCAGGCGAAGAATCACGTCGGCCCAGCTCTCGCCGCCCGGCGGCCGGTGGTAGAATTTGCCGAGGCGGCGGCGGTGGGCGGCCTCCTCCGGGAATTTATGGCGGATGCCCGCTGGAACCAGCGGCCGGCGGCCTCGGCCTGCTCTTCGCCCAGCGTAGAAAGCGGGACATCGACATCGCGCAACTCGACGTCGATCTCGTGCGCGCCGGCCTGGTCGGCCGCGTCGCGGGCGACATTTCCCTGGCTCTGGCCATGCCGGACCAGCCACAGACGCTCGGGCCAATTCTGGCGCATTGCTTTCTCCTCGAAGGGCTCAAAGCACCACAGCACGGATTGTGCCAGACGCGGGGACCCGGAGTGGGCCAGGCGAGAAACTGGTTCGATCGTGCTATTTGTGCGTTTGAAAAGGCTCGATTTTCTTTTTCGTGCATTGGTGGCGACCGTGAACAGCCCAATCGACGATATTTTCGACAGCTGGTTTCTCGCCGGGTTCGAGTGCTCGTCGCACCGGCGCCGCGACGGGGTCCGGCTCGACCTCATCCGCGCGACCGGCCACGATAAGCACGTCCTGAATGACTATCGCCAGTGCCGCGAGCTAGGCTTCCGGACGCTGCGCGACGGAATTCGCTGGCACCTGGTCGAAAAAGCTCCGGGAAAATACGACTGGTCTAGCTGGACGCCAGCGCTTGAGGCGGCCGAAGAGGCCGGCGTCCGGGTGATCTGGGACCTGTTCCACTACGGGTCCCCCGATCACGTGGATCAAGCCGGGGACGACTTTCCCGAACGCTTCACCGACTTTGCCATGGCCGCGCTGGAGGTCCAACAATCGATAAGCGGGCGCGCGCCGCTCGTCTGTCCGCTGAATGAGATCAACTTCCTGTCCTGGGCCGTGGACGACGGTTATTTTCCTCATGTGGGTCCTGAGCGGCGGGGCTGGTTCAAGCGCCAGCTCGTCAGGACCGCCATCATGGCGGCGCGGGCGATCAAGCAGCGTTGGACCGGCGCGACAATCGTGTGGGCCGAACCGCTGATCCACATCGCCCCGCACGACCGCCGCCGCCAGACGATCCGTGGCGCACGGGAGAACCTTCAGGGGATGTACGAGGCCTATGACTGGATGATCGGGATGGCCGAGCCCGAGCTCGGCGGCGATCCGTCGCTGGTCGATGTGGTCGGGTGGAACTTCTACCCGCACAATCAATGGTATTGGAACGGCCCGACGATCCCGATGGGTCACCACGAATACCGGCCGCTTGCCGATATGCTGGTCGAAATGTGCGGGCGCTACAACAAGCCCGTCTTCCTGTCCGAAACGGGCGCGGAGGGAACCGGCAAGCCGTCTTGGCTCCATTATGTCAGTAATGAAGTTCGCGAGGCGCTGGCGCGCGGGGCCGACATCCGCGGCATCTGCTGGTACCCGATCACCGCTTATCCCGGCTGGGACAATTCGCGCCACGCCGAGACCGGCCTGTTGTCGCCGGTCGTTGCCGACGGCAGCCGCCACGTCGACGGGCGGCTGCTTGCCGAGTTCGACGTCCAGCGGGAGAAGTTCGCCAGGCTTGCCGGCGTCAGCCGTGGCTCAGGTAATCGGCGCCGCCTGCGGCTCGTCTGACGGAGTGCCGACATGGGGCCAGCCATCGCGCCACTCGATTCGGTCGATTAGCAGGATCCGGCGGCTGTTGATCTCGTCCTCCTGCCGTTGGCGCGGCCGCTTCACGTCGATCGCGTGATAAACCATCCAATATTGTCCAGCCTTATCGGTCACGATCGAATTGTGGCCCGGCGCTAGCCAATGCTCGCTCTTGAACAGCATCAGGCTGTGCGGCACGCCGCGCGCCTGCTCGAGCGTTTCGAATGGGCCCATCGCACTGCGCGAGCGCGCGACCATCACGCCATATTCGGCGTCGGGGCCGCAGCAATTGTCGCCCGAATAGAAGATGAAGTAATAGTCGTCGTGATGGATCACCCAGGCTGCCTCGACCAGCCGCGGAAACGCACCTCTCACCGGGTTGGGCCAGATGATGCTCGTCGGCTCGCTCGCCGGGGCGAATGACATCCGATCCGGCCCGAGCTCCTGGACCTTGATCGGCGTGAAACCTGAACCCCAATAGAGTAGCCACTTGCCGCTTTGCGGATCGATGAAGACCATCGGGTCGATGAATTCAAAGCCGACGCCGAGCAGCAGCGGCATGCCCATGTCGACAAATGGCCCGGCCGGCGACTTCGAAGTTGCGACTGCGAGGCAATGGCCACGCTCGGGATCGTGGCACGCGTCGTGCGTCGCGGAATAATACATCAGGTACCGGTCGCCATCGCGAACGACGTAGGGCGCCCAGAAGTCCTGGGTTTCCCCGGCCCAGTCGGGCTTGTCGGGAAGCGCGTCGCCGAGATGATGCCAATGGACGAGGTCGGGCGAGCGAGCGACTTGGACGTTAATCCACTTTCCGTCGCGCAGCGTCTGGGTTGCGTAGGCGTAATAGAATCCATCCGCCGCCTGGATGACTGCGGGATCGGGAAAATCCTCGTTGAGAACGGGATTGACGTAGGTCGCCGCGAGCGCCGGAGCCTTCTTCACCCCCGCGCTGCTCACTCGGCGGCGACCGCAGTCCGCTGCGGCCGCTCCCTGGTTCGCTTCTCGTCGATGCGGCGGAACGTGGCGAGCGCCTGCCCAACGATCTGATCCATATTGTAGTAACGGTAGGTCGCCAGCCGCCCGACGAATGTGACGCCGCCGGTCGCGTCGGCCAGCGCCTCATAACGCTTGAACAGCTCCTGATTCTCAGGGCGCGGGATTGGATAATAAGGATCGCCCTCGGCCGAAGGATATTCGTAGGTAATGGTGGTCACCGGCGACTGCTGCCCCGTCAGATGCTTATACTCGCTGATGCGGGTGTAGCGCACCGTCTCGTCCGGGTAGTTCACGACCGCAACCGGCTGAAACTGCTCCTGTTGAAGAGTCTGGTGATCGAAACGAAGCGAGCGATAGGGAAGCTTCCCGAAACGGAAATCGAAATATTCGTCGATCGGCCCGGTGTAGATGATGTGTTCGGCCATTTCGTGGGCACGGTCCTTGAGTTCCGCAAATTCGGCTCCGGTACGCACCTCGATCAACGGATGATCGAGCATTTTCTCGAACATCTTTGTGTAGCCGTGGAGCGGCATCGCCTGGAACGTGTCGCTGAAATAGCGGTCGTCGGTGTTGGTCCGCGTCGGGATCCGCGATGTCACCTGCTTGTCGAGCTCGCTCGGGTCGAGCCCCCATTGCTTGCGCGTGTAGCCGCGGAAGAACAGCTCGTAGAGTTCTTGGCCCACCGCGTTGACGACGACGTCTTCCGACGTCGTGATCTCGTCGACCGGCTCGGCCCGCGAGGCGAGATATTCGGCCGCTTCCTCATCGGTTTTGAGGTCGAGCCTGAACAGCATGTTCAGGGTCGTGCGGTTGATCGGGATCGGCACCAGCTGCCCCCGCACCCGGGCCCGCACGCGGTGCTCGTACGGCCGCCATTTCGTGAACTGCGAGAGATAGTCGACGACCGCTTCGCTGTTGGTGTGGAAAATGTGCGGGCCGTACTTATGGTAGAGGATGCCGGCTTCGTTGGGCTCGTCGTAGGCATTGCCGCCGACGTGCGGGCGCCGGTCGATCAGCAGCACCCGAGCGCCGTGCTGGCTCGCCAGCCGCTCGGCAAGCACGGAGCCGGCAAATCCGGCGCCGACGATCAGATAATCGTAGCGCTTGGGAGCGCGGAAAAGCGCGCTCATTCCGCTGCCACGAGGATCGCCGCCGACGTGGCTCCTTTCCGCGTGCCGAGCAGGTCATGGACGAGACCCTCCATCCGCGCCTGTGTCGTATCCCAACTGGTTGCCGAAAGCAGCAGGTCGGCCTCGGCCAGCCAGCCGTTTTCCGGATGCCGCGAGAGCTCGAGCGCGGCGTCGCATGCAGCGACGAATTCCGCCGCAGTCGAGGCGATCTTGACGCCTTCGAGCTGGCCGTAGTGGCGCACCACGTCCCTGATCGGCGTCGACACCACCGGCTTTCCGCCCGCCAGATATTCAGGCGTCTTGGTCGGCGAGATGAACTGCGTCGACTCATTCATCGCGAACGGCATCAGCGCGACGTCCCAGCCCGACAGGTAGCCAGGCAGCTCGCCGTACGTCTTCCCGCCCAGATAATGGATATTGTGCCGCTTCGGCAGCTCGTCCGGGGAGATTTTCACGACCGGTCCAACCATGACGAAGGACCAATCGGGGCGCATCCGCGCGACCTCGTCGAGCAATGTGGTGTCGAAGCGTTCGTCGATCACGCCATAGAAGCCGAGGCGCGGCCGCGGCAGGTCTTCCTGATCGCCCGGCTCGAACTGGCGCGCGCGCGCCTTGCAGAAATGGGCGCGATCGACCGACGAGGGGAAGCAGTGGACGTTCCGATGACGGTCCTTCTTGGCCTCGTAAAGGCTCGATCCGCCGGTGAAGACGACGTCAGCCCGGTCGATCAGCTCCTGCTCCAGATCGAGCAGCTTGACCGGCGCGAACTTGAATTTGCTGAGCTCGTCCATTGCATCATAGACCGTGAGGTCGGCGTCGATGTCGCGCGAGAAAGTCAGCATCATCGGCGTATAATACCAGGCGATCACGGTCCCGCGCAGGGAGGCGATGTGTGCCTCCAGCAGGCGCTGAAGCGCGGCATCGCGGGCATTGTCGGGCATGCCTTCGGGCATGTGGGGAACGACGACGCGGACGTTTGGCGCGTCCTGGGCTTCGCGCACCTGAAGGAACGCGGTCTCCCGCCGTCCAATCTCGACTGGCTCTTCCCAGTAGATGACGTCCATCTGCCGCGCGAAGCGGCTCATCAGATGCTGCGGCCGCTGGAACACGAAATTCCACCGCAAGTGCGAAAAGCAGATCAAAGTTGTGGGTTCAGGACCAGGCGCCGAGGGCTCGGCTTCCAACTCCACTGGCACCCCGACGCGAGTCAACATTTTCCGTTAAACCTCCGTTGCATGTGTTGCCCATCAGTTGAACGGAACGACTCGCATTGCGGTTCCCCAACGTTGATCGAAGTTAATGTGAATCTACTCATGGTGCAGTGCAGCAATCGCCATGCTGCCCGATTGACCCGACGAAGCGCGCGTGGAAGGAGCCTGGCTCTGCCTTAGATGGGGACGATTGGCCGAATGGCAACGACGATCGAAGAGCTCGAAAAGCGCCGCGGACTGGCGCGCCTGGGCGGCGGCGAAAAGCGCATTGCGGCGCAGCACGCCAAGGGCCGGCTGACCGCTCGCGAGCGGCTTGGCGTGCTCCTCGATGCCGGTTCGTTCGAAGAATATGACATGTTCGTCGAGCATAATTGCGCCGACTTCGGGATGGAGACGCAGCGCATCCCGGGCGACGGCGTCGTCACCGGATCGGGCACCATCAACGGCCGGCTGGTGTTCGTCTTCGCGCAGGACTTCACCGTGTTCGGCGGCTCGTTGAGCGAGCGCCACGCGCAGAAGATCTGCAAGATCATGGACATGGCGATGAAGGTGGGCGCGCCGGTGATCGGCCTTAACGATTCAGGCGGCGCGCGCATCCAGGAGGGCGTCGCCAGCCTCGCCGGCTATGCCGAGGTGTTCCAGCGCAACGTGCTCGCCAGCGGAGTCATCCCGCAGATCAGCCTGATCATGGGCCCGTGCGCGGGCGGCGCGGTCTACTCGCCGGCAATGACCGACTTCATCTTCATGGTGAAGGACAGCTCCTACATGTTCGTCACCGGCCCCGAAGTGGTGAAGACCGTCACCAACGAGGTGGTGACTCAAGAGGAGCTGGGCGGCGCCGTCACCCACACGACCAAGTCGGGCGTCGCCGACGTCGCGTTCGAGAATGACATCGACGCGCTGCTGGCGACGCGCGAGTTCGTCGACTTCCTGCCACTGTCGAACCGGCATGATCTGCCCGAGCGGCCGTGCGAGGACCCGGTCGACCGCGTCGAGGACAGCCTCGACACCTTGATCCCGCCGAGTGCGAACCAGCCCTACGACATGCATGAGCTGATCCGGAAGGTCGCCGACGAGGGTGACTTCTTCGAGCTGATGCCCGCCCATGCCGCGAACATCATTGTCGGCTTTTGCCGGATCGAGGGGCGTACCGTCGGCGTCGTCGCCAACCAGCCAATGGTGCTTGCCGGCGTTCTCGACATCAACAGCGCCAAGAAGGGCGCGCGCTTCGTCCGCTTTTGCGACGCGTTCGACATCCCCATCCTGACCCTCGTCGACGTCCCCGGGTTCCTGCCTGGCGTCGGGCAGGAGCATCACGGAATCATCAAGCACGGCGCGAAATTGCTGTTCGCCTACGCCGAGGCGACGGTCGCGAAGATCACCGTGATCACCCGCAAGGCCTATGGCGGCGCGTACGATGTGATGGCCTCCAAACATTTGCGCGGCGACTTGAACTATGCCTGGCCGACTGCCGAGATCGCGGTGATGGGAGCGAAAGGTGCGGTCGAGATTATCTTCCGCAAGGATGCCAAGGACGCAGCGACGATCGCCAAGCGCACGGCCGAATATGAGGCCCAGTTCGCCAACCCCTTCATTGCAGCGAGCAAGGGCTTCATCGACGAGGTGATCATGCCGCATTCGACGCGGCGCCGCGTCGCAATGGGACTACGCAAGCTCCGCAATAAGCAGCTCGAGAATCCGTGGAAGAAGCACGACAACATTCCGCTGTGAGGCCGCGGTGAGCAGCAAATGGTATACGCGACCGGTTCTCTTCGTCACAGACATTGAGGCGTCGCTCGGCTTCTACATCGACAAGCTCGGGTTCAACGAGGCGTGGCGCCATGTCGAGGATGGACAGCTGCTCGTCGCGCAGGTGGAACGCCACGGCTGCGAGCTGATCCTCTCATCGCAATGGTCGGGGAAGATCGGCTCCGCGTTGACTTTCGTCTCGCTCGACCCTGACGTGCTGGCCGCCGCACGGGCGGAGTTCGAAGGCCGCGGAGTGGATGTGAAGGACGGCTGGTGGGGATATAGACTGATGATTATCGAGGACCCTGACGGCAACCAGCTTTACTTTCCTTACCCAGCGGACACGCACCCATGACCACCTACACCGCCACCATCCGCTGGACGCGCACGGGCGACGGCGACTTCGCCAAGGGCCAGTACAGCCGCGCGCACCAATGGGCGTTCGACGGCGGCGCGGTGGTTCCGGCGAGCCCGAGCCCGCACGTTGTGCCGTCGCCTTGGTCGGACGAGCGCGGCGTCGATCCGGAGGAGGCGTTCGTCGCTTCGCTGTCGTCGTGCCACATGTTGTTCTTCGTCGACTTCGCGCGGCGCTCCGGGTTCGTCGTCGATAGCTATGTCGATGAGGCCGAGGGCGTGCTCGACAAGCGCGAGGACGGGAAAATGTGGATGAGCCGTGTCACCTTGCGCCCGCGCGTCGAGTTTTCGGGTGCGAATCCGCCAACCGCCGAGGAGCTCGCCGACCTCCACCATCGCGCGCACGACGCCTGCTTCATCGCCAACAGCGTGACCACGGAAGTAACCATAGACCAATGAAACTCGGCCGCCTGAACCACGTTGGCGTCGCGACGCCGTCGATCGAGCGGAGCCTTGAGACCTACCGCAACATGTTCGGCGCGGAACCGCACGGCCCCGCAGTCGACCTTCTCGCGCAGGGCGTCCGCGTGTGCTTCGTCGATACGCCCAACTCGCAGATCGAGCTGATCGAGCCGCTGGGCGAGAACTCGCCTATCGCCAAGTTCCTCGAGAAGAACCCGCTCGGCGGCCAGCATCACGTCTGCTTCGAGGTTCCCGAAATCCACGCCGCCAAGGCCGAGTTCGAAGCCAAGGGCGCCCGCGTCCTCGGTAAGCCACGTATCGGCGCTCATGGGACTTTGGTCTTCTTCGTCCACCCCAAGGACATGGGCGGCGTGCTGACGGAGATCATGGAAACGCCGACGCTCTGACCTTAGCGAATCACTGCAGACGGAAGTGGCTCGATCGTGCAGCCGCCATCGTCGTGATGCCGAGGACGAAAATCAGACTGGGTAAGATGAGAGGGTCCGAGCTCGTGGCGAATAGTGCCAGCCAGCCGATAGCGAGCACTGTCAAAACGACGATGCAGTCTATGCGCAGCACGCTGTGGCTGACGATAAGAGCTCGAAGCTCTCCGTCGCGCTGCACGGAGCGAATCTGGGCGCGAAGCAGGTCGCACCGCAGCTGAGCCTCAACGAACTTGCTCGCCTCAACGTCGTCGAGTGCGTCGTCAGGCGGTCCATCGAGAACCTCAGATACGCCGGTCGAGCTTGCGTCGACCGTGATGCTCTCAGTCATTCCGCTTTGTGGCAAGTCGGACAAATTGTGCCCTTACCAACTCGTGTGGAATATCGCGGAATTCGCCCACGCCATCAGCATAGATCCGTTTCCAAGGGGCGCTCCCTCGACGCGTCAGGTTGGAGAGCTGCGACCCACTGAATTTGCCGTAGTCGTGGTAGATGCGGACAATCACGTCACGCTCATCTTCATCCAAATCGGATACATTGAACGTGGAAATGGCCACTCGTCCGAATGGCTCCAAACAGCGGAGCTCGTGTGGCACTGGATCGACGCCAAAAGGCGCAAGCGCGTCGGCTAAGCGGCGGTATACGGGCCCGAATTCCCACGCTTCGGGGCGATCCCCGGTCAACGGCTGCCCACTGATGGCGAGACGCCATCCGTGCGCGATATAGACCAGCTTCTGTAGCTGGATCTGATCGAGCGCACGGCCCTCCTTGGCAGCCAGCCTGATGAATTCATTGGCAATCTCGGGTGACCACGCGGGCATGTCCGCACTGTACCCGGTTAGAACATACCAAGAACTATTCAACATGTCCGAAGCGGACGAAATTGGCTCAGAATCGATTCTCTCGCCCGCGGAAAAACCGCAGCACGAAAATATCGCTTCCGGTGAGCTCGTAGCGGAGCAGATAATCGCCGACCCGGAATTCCCGCACTTCGCGTGGATCGAAGTCGCTCAACCGCGATCCTCGCCTGGGGAATTGCAGCAGTTTTTTCGGAGCCTGGTTCAGCCGGCGCTCAACTTCGTCTGCCCGCCCCGAGTCGTATGACGCGACGAAATCCGCGAGACGATCGACGTCCGCACGCGCCAAGCGCGACCATCGAATGATCACGCCGCGTGCGCGGCCCTGGA
>JAZKBB010000026.1:19866-43918 GCA_040388865.1 Pseudomonadota bacterium
TACGGCACCGGCGCCAGAAACGGCGCATCCGTCTCGACCAGCACCCGATCGAGCGGCACGATCGCGGCCGCGTCGCGCAGCGACTGCGCACGGGGGAACGTCAGAATCCCCGCGAACGAGACGTAAAAGCCAATGTCGAGCGCCAGGCGAGCCTCGTCAGCCGATCCCGTGAAGCAGTGGATCACGCCGCGTGCGCGGCCCTGGAGCGAGCCTTGCGCCTCGCGGCGAAGTGTTTTTCAACTTCCTCTTGGCTGTAGGTGAGTCCGGCATCGACTTCCTTGAGCGCCTCAAGAGTCAGCTCGTAACGCCGCTGCTCCTCCGCAAGCCACTGGCTCACCGCCTCTCGCACTATCCAGCTTTTGCTGCGATCCATCCGATCCGCAATTTCATCCAGCTCCGAAGCAAGTTCTTGCGGAACTTTCGCCGTGATTACGCGCCCATCGTCGGCCATGCCCTTCTCCAATTAGTATCAATATTATGTAATATCGACCAATAAACAAGTCACACGACCCCACGCCTGTTTGAGCTTCCCACGTGGCCGCGCTAGTGCGCCTCGGTGAGCGACAAGCCAAGCAGACCGGATTGGGAAAGGCTCGCCGCGAAGGAATCGCGGGGGCGCGACCTTGGTCGCGAGACCGTCGAAGGCATCCGCCTGAACACCGTCTACGGGCCAGAGGAAGCGGCCGGCATCGACAGCGGCTTCCCCGGCGTCGCGCCGTTCACCCGCGGCCCCTACGCGACGATGTATGCGGGCCGCCCGTGGACCATCCGCCAGTACGCCGGCTTCTCGACCGCCGAGGACTCCAACGCCTTCTACCGCCGCAACCTCGCCGCCGGTCAAAAGGGGCTGAGCGTCGCCTTCGATCTCGCGACCCACCGCGGCTATGACAGCGACAATCCGCGCGTCGCCGGAGACGTCGGCATGGCGGGCGTGGCGATCGACAGCGTCGAGGACATGAAGCTGCTGTTCGACGGCATTCCGCTCGATCAGATGTCGGTCAGCATGACCATGAACGGCGCGGTGCTTCCGGTTATGGCCTTCTTCATCGTCGCCGGCGAGGAACAGGGCGTACCGCACGACAAGCTCACCGGCACGATCCAGAACGACATTCTGAAAGAGTTCGCGGTCCGCAACACCTACATATACCCGCCCGAGCCAAGCATGCGGATCGTCAGCGACGTGATCGCTTATTGCGCGGCGGAGATGCCCAAGTTCAACAGCATCTCCATCTCGGGCTATCACATGCACGAGGCCGGGGCGACGGCGGTTCAGGAGCTCGCCTACACGCTCGCCGACGGCCGGGAATATGTCCGCGCCGCGATGGCGCAGGGCCTTGCCATCGACGACTTCGCCGGGCGCCTCAGCTTCTTCTGGGGCATCGGCATGAACCTCTTCATGGAGGTCGCGAAGCTCCGCGCCGGGCGCACTTTGTGGTACCGGATCATGACCGATCTCGGCGCGCAGAAGGACGAATCCAAGCGCCTGCGCACCCACTGCCAGACGAGCGGCGTCAGCCTCACCGAGCAGGACCCATACAACAACATCGTCCGCACCACGATCGAGGCGCTCGCGGCGGTGCTCGGAGGCACCCAGTCGCTGCACACCAACAGCTTCGACGAAGCGATCGCGCTGCCGACCGATTTCAGCGCGCGCATCGCCCGCAACACGCAATTGATTTTGGCCGAGGAAAGCGGCGTCACGGCCGTCGCCGACCCGCTCGGCGGCAGCTGGTACATCGAGGCGCTGACCCGCGAGCTGGAGGAGAAGGCCTGGGCGCTGATGGAGGAAGTCGAGGCGCATGGCGGCATGACCAAGGCGGTCGCCGAAGGGCTGCCCAAGCACCGTAACGAGGAAGCCGCGGCAGCGCGCGCGGCGAAGGTCGACACCGGAGAGACGGTGATCGTCGGGGTGAACCGCTACCGGCTGGCGGAAGAGGAGGAGCACGACTTCCTCGAGGTCGACAATGCCCGGGTACGCGCCGGGCAGATCGCGCGGATCGAGCAGGTGCGGGCGTCACGCGATGAGGCGAAAGCGCGCGCCGCGCTGGATGCGCTGACAGAAGCTGCTCGCAACCCCCAAACCGCTCGTCCTGAGGAGGGACTGAGCGAAGCCGAAGACCCGTCTCGAAGGATCCTTCGAGACGCCGGTTCGACAAGCTCACCGGCTCCTCAGGATGAGCGGAATTTATTGGCTTTGTCGATCGAAGCAGCCCGCGCCCGCTGCACGCTCGGCGAAATCTCCGATGCGCTGGAGCGCGCGTTTGGTCGCTACGGGACGAAGCCCGCTCCAGTGCGAGGGATTTACGGCAAGGCGCGCCGCGACGGACGGTGGAAGCTCGCGGAGGAAGGCACGAAATCGGTCGCCGACCGGCTCGGCCGCAAGCCGCGGATCATGGTCGCCAAAATGGGGCAGGACGGGCACGACCGCGGTGCGAACCTGGTCTCGTCGGCGTTCACCGATTTGGGCTTCGAAGTGATTCCCGGCCCCTTGTTCCAGACCCCGCGCGAGACCGCGCAAATGGCGGTCGAGGCGGATGTCGACGTGGTCGGCGCAAGCTCCCTCGCCGCCGGCCACCGCACGCTCATTCCCGAGATGATCGAGGCGCTCAAGGACATGGGCCGCGCCGACATCAAGGTCGTTGCCGGCGGAGTCATCCCGCCCCAGGATTATGCCGCGCTCCGCGCCGCGGGCGTACAGGCGATTTTCGGTCCCGGCACCAACCTCGCCGACGCCGCCGACGAGGTGCTGCGCCTGCTCGGTCACAACCGCCCGCCGCTCGACGAGGCGGCGGAGTGAGGCACGCGATCGGCTGCATTGTCTTCTCTTTGGTCGGCCTCGCCTGGTCAGGCTTTGTCTTATTTCTCATGGTTTTCGCCTATTTCGGCGACTGCGGAGGCGATGACGTTTGCCATCAAATGCAGAATGCACACGCAATGCACGACCTTTTATATGGTCTCGCAGGCGGTGCTCTGATCTGCCTTGCCTATGCGGCTTACAGGCGCTTCGTTGAGGGCAAGGATGTTTAAAAAGATTCTCATAGCTAATCGCGGGGAGATTGCGTGCCGGGTGATCCGCACCGCGCGGCGCATGGGGATCAAGACGGTCGCGGTCTATTCCGACGCCGACGCGCGCGCGCCGCATGTGAAGATGGCGGACGAAGCGGTGCGGCTCGGCCCGCCGCCCGCGAGCGAATCCTACCTCAAGGCCGAGTTGATCATCGACGCCTGCAAGGCGACCGGCGCGGAAGCCGTGCATCCGGGCTATGGCTTCCTCTCCGAGCGCGAGAGCTTCGCGAAGGCGCTGGCGAAAGCGGGCATCGCCTTCATCGGCCCGCCGCCAAAGGCGATCGCGGCGATGGGCGACAAGATCGAGTCCAAGAAGCTCGCGCAGAAAGCGGGCGTCAACATCGTCCCCGGTTATCTCGACGACATCGCGACCACGAACGAAGCGCTGAAGATCGCCAAGGACATCGGCTTTCCGGTGATGATGAAGGCCTCGGCCGGCGGCGGCGGCAAGGGCATGCGCCTCGCCTGGAACGAGAACGACGTGCGCGAGGGCTACGAGTCCGTGAAGCGCGAGGGATTGAGCAGCTTCGGCGACGACCGCGTGTTCATCGAGAAGTTCATCGAGCAGCCCCGGCACATCGAGATCCAGCTGCTCGGCGACCAGCACGGCAACATCGTCTATCTGAACGAGCGCGAATGCTCGATCCAGCGACGCCACCAGAAGGTGGTCGAGGAAGCCCCCTCTCCGTTCGTCTCGCCCGAAATGCGTCGGGCAATGGGCGAGCAGGCCGTCGCACTGGCGCGGGCGGTCGGCTATTATTCCGCCGGCACGGTCGAGCTGATCGTCAACGGCGCCGACCCCAGCGGCAAGAGCTTCTACTTCCTCGAGATGAACACGCGGCTGCAGGTCGAGCATCCGGTGACCGAGGAGATTACCGGCCTCGACCTCGTCGAGCAGATGATCCGCGTCGCGGCCGGCGAGAAGCTTGCGTTCACGCAGGATGAGGTGAAGCTCGACGGCTGGGCGGTCGAAACGCGCGTCTATGCCGAGGACCCGTACCGCGGCTTCCTGCCGAGCACCGGGCGGTTAGTGCGGTATTGGCCTCCGAACAAGGTCCTTCGAGACGCCATTTCGACAGGCTCAATGGCTCCTCAGGATGAGCGGATTCGGAGTGTTTCCAGCACCGCTCGTCCTGAGGAGGGACTGAGTAAGCGCAGCGCATCGAAGGCCCGTCTCGAAGGACCAAGAATCCGCGTGGACGACGGCGTGGCCGACGGCGGCGAGGTCAGCATGTTCTACGACCCGATGATCGCCAAGCTGATCACCTGGGCGCCGACGCGGCTCGAAGCCATCGACGCGCAGGTCGCCGCGCTCGACCAGTTCGTGATCGACGGCATCAGCGACAATGTCGATTTCCTCTCCGCGCTGATGCAGCACCCGCGCTTCCGCTCCGGCGACATCACCACGGGCTTTATTGCAGAGGAATATCCCGACGGCTTCGAGGGCGCGCCCGCCGACGCGCAGCTGATCGCCGACCTGACCGCGATCGCCGGGATGGTGTCGGTCATCACCGACGAACGCGCAGCCGAGATCAGCGACCAGCTCGGCCCCCGCACCCATCTGTCCTGCGACCGCATCGTGCGCATTGCGGGCGAGGACCACCGCGTCCGGATCAAGCCCTACACCGGCGGCACCCTGGCGGTGCTCGACGGCGGTGACCTCGTCGACATCGTCGGGCGCTGGGTGCCGGGGCAGCGGCTATTGAGCGTTATCGTCGATGGCCGCCGCCGCATCGTCCAGGTCCGCCGCGCCGGCCGCAACTGGGAGCTTCAGACGCAGGGCGCCAGCCATCAGGTGCAGGTCCTGCCACCGCATGTCGCCGAGCTTTCGAAGCACATGATCGAGAAGGTGCCGCCGGACCTGTCGCGGTTGCTCTTGGCGCCAATGCCGGGGCTGCTGACGCGCCTTGACGTCGCGGTCGGCGACAAGGTCGAGCCCGGCCAGCCGGTCGCGGTGATGGAAGCGATGAAGATGGAGAATATCCTCCGCGCCGGCCGCGCCGCGACGGTCAAGGCGACCCCGGCCAAAGCGGGCGACAGCCTCGCGGTCGATCAGGTCATTGTGGAGTTTGAATGAATCTCCTCCCCTGCATTTGCAGAGGAGGAGATCAGCGGCCTCGCAACTCACTCCGCCTGAGTTTGCCCGTGGCGGTTTTTGGCAGCGCCTCCACGAACGCGATCTCGCGCGGATATTTGTAGGGGGCGATCTGCTCCTTGACGAAGTCCTGCAGCTTCTCGGCAAGCTCGTCGCTGGGCTCCGCGAAATCGGCGAGGACGATGAACGCCCTCACTTTCTGCCCACGCTCGGGACACGGCACGCCGATCACCGCGCATTCGGCGACCGCGGGGTGCGACAGCAGCGCATTCTCCACTTCGGGGGCGCCGATATTGTAGCCCGAGCTGACGATCATGTCGTCGCTGCGCGCGAGGTACCAGAAGTAGCCGTCGGCGTCCTTGCGATAGGTGTCGCCGGTGACGTTCCAGCCGTTCACGACGTAGTCGCGCTGGCGCGGGTCATCGAGATAGCGACAGCCGGTCGGGCCCTTGATCGCGAGGCGGCCAACGCCCTCGTCAACCGGGCTTCCGTCGGGATTGAGCACGGTCGCTTCGTATCCGGGCACCGCTTTGCCCGTCGCGCCGGGGCGGACGTCCCCGTCCGCGGCGGAGACGAAGATGTGCATCATCTCGGTCGACCCGATGCCGTCGGTGATCGCGATCCCGGTGCGCTCGCGCCACGCGCGCCAGATCGCCTCGGGCAGATGCTCACCCGCCGAGATGCAATAGCGGAGGGTCTTAAGGGCATGCGTCAACCCACTCTCCGATTGCCCTGAGCTTGTCGAAGGGCTGCCCTTGCCCTTGTCTGAGGAAGAGAAAGAAAGTCCTTCGACGAGCTCAGGACGAACGGACTCTGTGGCAAGCATCGCCTTGTATGCCGTCGGCGCGGTGCCGAGGTGGGTGACCCCGTGCCTCACGATTGCGTCGAGCAGCGCTTGCGGGCCACCCTGCTCGATGGTCGCGCTCGCCGCGCCGAAACGCAGCGGAAACATCGGTGTGATCCCGAGCCCGAAGGTGAACGCCATCGGCGCGCTGGTCAGGAACACATCGCCGGACTTGGGGCCGACAAGATGCTTCGCGAACGTGTCGCACGGCGCGAGTATGTCGCGGTGGAAGTGGACGCAGCCCTTGGGAACGCCGGTGGTGCCGCTGGTGAAGGCGATGATGCACGGGTCGTCGCGGCCGGTGTCGATGGCGGTAAGCGGCTGCAGCGAGGCGGTGCGCGTCTCTAGCTCGCCCTTCCCATAGTCGCCGTCATATTTGACGATGTGCTTGATGCTGTGGGTTTGCTCTACCGCCTGGCGGAAATCGCCGATGTAGCGGCTGTCGACGATCGCGTGGCTGATCTGCGCCCGCTCGATCACCGTCGCGATCTCGCCCGGGCGCAGCAATGGCATAGTCGCGACGACCACGCCGCCGGCCTTCAGCACTCCAAGCCACGATGCGAACATCGTATAACAATTGGGCCCACGCAGAAGCACTCGGTTGCCGGGTATCAGGCCTTCCTCCTCGACCAGCAGCCGCGCGATGCGCCCGCTGAAGTCGTCCAGCTGCGCATAGCTCCAGCGGCCATGATCGTTGACCACGGCGAGCGCGTCGCGCGCGCCGCCCTTCAGCAGCTCGGCCGCGGCGTTCAGCCGCTCGGGATATTGAAGCTCGGGCAGGTCGAAGCGAAATTCGGGCAGCAATTCGGGCGGCGGAAGTCGCTCGCGGACGAAGCTGTCATAAGTCATGACCATCGCCGCGAAGCGGATAAGTCCTTTTGTTTCACGCGAAGGCGCGAAGATCGCGAAGGCGTCGTCGCGTGTGTCAACTCTTCGCGCCTTCGCGTGAGAATATTTTTCACTCCTCCACCACCGCCGTCGTCTCGATCTCCACCTTGGCTGCGCTTTCGACCAGTCCCTTGACCTCGACCAAAGCCATCGCCGGATAATTCGGCCCCATGATCTCTTTCCACGCGGTGCCGATCTCGTCGCGCGAGACCATATATTCGTGGCGGTCGGTAACGTAGCAGGTCATGCGGACGATGTGCTGCGGCCCGGCCCCGTCCTCGGCCAAGATCTGCAGGGTGTTTCTGAGCGCCCGCGCGAACTGGCCGTGGAGCGTATATTCGGGGAAAGCCTCATGCTTGTCCCAGCCGACGATGCCGGCAGTGAAGATCATCCGCCCCGACGCGCTGATACCGTTTGAATAGCCCTTGGGGCGCGGCCAGTTGGTCGGCTGCAATATCTTCATGACGGTTCCCCCCCAAGGTTCATGTTGCGCAGCAAATCGCGTGCAATGATTTGCCGCTGCACCTCGCTCGCGCCTTCGTAAATGCGCAAGCTTCGGATGTCGCGGTAGAGCTCCTCGACCTTGACCCCGCGGGTGACGCCGGCGCCGCCGTGCATCTGCACCGCCGCGTCGATCACCGCTTGCGCGCTCTCGGTCCCGTGGAGCTTGGCCATCGCGGCCGCGCGACGGTTGTCTACGCTGCCGACGTCCTGCTGCCAGGCGGCGCGGTAGATCAGGAGCGCCGACGCATCGACGGCGAGCGCCATGTCGGCGAGCTTCGCCTGGGTCACGGCATTCTCGCTAAGCGTTCCGCTGCCGAGCCGGCGTTTCGATGCGAAGCCCAGCGCCTCGTCCAGCGCGCGCCGCTCGAACCCCAGCGCCGCCGCGCCGACCGTGACGCGGAACAGGTTGAGCGTCTCCATGGCGATGCGGAACCCTTCGCCGGGTTCGCCGATGATCGCGTCCGCGGGGATGCGCGCGTTATCGTAGGTCAATCGCGCCAGCGGGTGCGGCGCGACCACGTCGATCCGCTCGGCGACGGTGACCGCCTCCGCCGGCACGACGAACGCGCTCAAACCACGCGCACCTTCACCTTCTCCGGTGCGCGCGAACGTCACATAGAAATCGGCGATGCCGCCGTTCGAGATGTAGGTCTTTTGGCCGACCAGCACCCAGTGGTTGCCGTCGCGCATCGCCGAAGTTTGCATGTTCGCCGCGTCCGACCCGCACTCCGGTTCGGTCATCGCGAAGGCGGCTATCGCTTGACCGGACGCCACCTTCGGCAGCCACTCACGTTTCTGCTCGATCGTTCCGAACAGGCTGATGGCGCCGGATCCGAGGCCCTGCATCGCGAAGGCGAAATCGGCGAGCCCGGAGTGATAGGCGAACGTCTCGCGCGCGATTGCGAGGCTGCGCACGTCGGGGCGCATCTCGCCGTCCGCGACACACAGCTTGAGGAAGCCCGCAGCGCCAAGCTCGCGCACCAGCGCACGGCATTCGCTGTCGAGATCTTCGGCGTAGCGGCCGGTCAGATTGTCCGCGCACCATATCTGCAATTGATCGGCGAGCTCGCGGTGCCGCGCTTCGAAGAATGGCCATGACAGAAAGCTTCGGTCGCTCATTTGCTCAATTGCCCTGGAACACCGGCTTCTCTTTGTTCGCGAACGCAGCATATGCGCGCTTGAAGTCGTTTGTTTCCATGCACCGCGCCTGCGCCCGCGCCTCCATCTCCAGCGCCTCGTCCAACGATACGTTCCACTCGCACTCGAGCTGGCGTTTGGTGATCGCGTGGGCGATCGAGGGACCGCTCGCGAGGCTTTGGGCGAGCGCATAGGCTTCACCGCTCACGTCTTCGACGACATGGTTGTAGAATCCCCAGTCGAGCCCTTCCTCGCTCGTCATATCGCGGCCAGTGTAGAGCAGTTCCGCGGCGCGGCCCTGGCCGATCAACCGCGGCAGGATCGAGCAGGCGCCCATGTCGGCCCCGCTCAAACCGACGCGGGTGAACAGGAAAGCGGTCTTCGTGCCGGGTTCGGCGAGCCGCAAGTCGCTGGCCATCGCCAGGATCGCGCCGGCGCCGGCGCATGTGCCTTCGACGGCGGCGATGATCGGCTGGGGGCACGCGCGCATCGCGCGTACCAGGTCACCCGTCATTCGTGTGAAGCGGCGCAGTCCCGCTTCGTCCATGCGGGTCAGCGGCCCAATGATCTCGTTAACGTCGCCACCTGAGCAGAAATTGCCGCCGGCGCCGCGCAGCACCACGACCTTCACCTGCCGCGTTTGCTTCAGCGAATGAAAGGTGTCGCGCAGCTCGTCATAGGATTCGAAGGTCAGCGGGTTCTTGCGCTCGGGCCGGTTGAGCGTGACTGTCGCGATGCCCTCCTCGAACGTCCACAGGAAGTGCGCCGGACTGAACGCTGCGGGATCGAAGGTCACGCGCTGGTCCCTCCATCGATGGTGATCGCTGCGCCGTTGATGTCGCGCGAAAGCGGCAGGCACAGCATCGCGATGATGTTGCCGATCGCCGCGGGGTCGACCAGCCGCCCGCTCGCATTCATGTTGGTGATCGCCGAGCGGGCGTCCGCCTCTTTGCGCCCGGTGATCTCGGACACGCGCGCAACCGACTGGTCGGTCATCGGCGTATCGACATAGCCGGGGCAGACCGCGTTCACCGTCAAAGTGGTCTTGGCATATTCGGCCGCAAGGCTGCGCATCAGCCCGAGCAGGCCGTGCTTCGAGGCGGCGTAATGCGACGCATAGGGTACGCCGCGCAGGCTTGCGACCGACGCGACGAACACAAGCCGCCCATTGGGGCTTTTCAGCAGGTCGCCGATCGCCGCTCGCGAGCAGTCGAACGCGGCCGTGAGGTTGGTTCCGACGATCCGGTCCCAGCTCTCGCGTGTCATCTTGTGGAACGGCGCGCTCTCGGCGATCCCGGCATTGACGATGAGCAGGTCGATCGGGCCATTCAGCGTTCGCGCTTCGTCGAATGCCTTGGCGACCTGATCGGCATCGGTGACGTCGCATCCCACCGCAATTCCGCCATGTGCTTCGGCAACGACCTGTAGCGGTTCCATGCGGCGACCAAGCAGCGAAAGCCTTGCACCGGCCGCACTCAAGCGTTCGGCGGCGGCTGCGCCGATTCCGGTTCCTCCCCCGGTGATCAGGGCGTGGCAGCCGGCAAGCGGACGATCGGCCATTGAAGTCCCCTCTTTCGCCCAAAGCATTGGCTCAACGGTCCGGCGGTGGCAAGGAGCGGCGGCACTCGATTGGGGAACGCCTACTCATGAAGACCCGCGCCGCCATCGCCTTCGCGCCCAAGCAACCGCTCGAGGTCGTTGAGGTCGATCTTGAAGGCCCCAAGGCCGGCGAAGTCCTGGTGGAGATCATGGCGACGGGCATCTGCCACACCGACGCTTACACGCTTGACGGGCTCGACAGCGAAGGACTGTTCCCGTCGATCCTCGGCCATGAGGGCGCGGGCGTGGTGCGTGAGGTCGGCCCCGGCGTCACCAGCGTGAAACCGGGCGACCACGTCATCCCTTTGTACACGCCCGAATGCCGCCAGTGTAAGTCGTGCCTTTCGGGCAAGACCAACCTCTGCACCGCAATCCGCGCTACCCAAGGCAAGGGCGTGATGCCCGACGGCACCAGCCGCTTTTCTTACAAGGGCGAGGCGATCTACCATTACATGGGCTGCTCGACTTTTTCGAATTTCACCGTGCTGCCCGAAATCGCGGTCGCGAAGATCCGCGAGGACGCGCCGTTCAAGACCGCCTGCTACATCGGCTGCGGTGTCACGACGGGCGTCGGCGCGGTGGTCAAGACCGCCAAGGTCGAGCCGGGCGCGAACGTCGTCGTGTTCGGCCTCGGCGGGATCGGCCTCAACGTCATCCAGGGCGCTCGGCTGGTCGGCGCGAGCAAGATCGTCGGCGTCGATATCAATCCGGACCGTGAAGCCTGGGGCCGCAAGTTCGGGATGACCGACTTCATCGATGGCCGCGGTAAGGACCGTCAGGCGATCATCGAGGAAGTGCTGAAGATCACCGACGGGGGCGCCGACTACACCTTCGATGCGACTGGCAACACCGAAGTGATGCGCACCGCGCTCGAATGCTGCCATCGCGGCTGGGGTACCAGCATCGTCATTGGCGTTGCCGAATCCGGCAAGGAAATCGCGACGCGTCCGTTCCAGCTGATCACGGGACGCAACTGGCGCGGCACCGCGTTCGGCGGGGCCAAGGGCCGCACCGACGTGCCGAAGATCGTCGACTGGTACATGGACGGAAAGATCGCGATCGACCCGATGATCACCCACACGCTCAAGCTCGACGACATCAACAAGGGTTTCGACTTGATGCACGCCGGGGAGAGCATCCGGTCCGTCGTCATCTATTAGGAGGAAGCAAGGAATGTTCAGTCACATCATGGTCGGTTCAAACGACATGGAGCGGTCGAAGAAATTCTACGACGCGTTGTTCGAGAAAGAGGCTGCGGTCGATGACAGGGGACGCATCGCCTATCGCCGCAACGGCTCCGTGTTCATGGTCACCCCGCCGATCGATGGTCAGGCGGCAAGCCATGGCAACGGCAGCACCGTCGGTTTCAATTATGACACGCCCGAGGAAGTTGACGCATGGCATCGGCGCGGAGTCGAGGCCGGCGGTGTGGCAATCGAAAATCCGCCCGGCATTCGCGAAGCGAGTTTCGGCAAGCTCTACCTCGCCTATCTGCGCGACCCCGACGGCAACAAACTCTGCGGATTGCATCGTCCGCAGCAGTGACCGTCCATGTAGTTTCGGAGAACAAGTCACACGGCGGACTGCAGCTGGTCGTCCGCCACGCGTCTGCCGCGACATCGACCGACATGACGTTCTCGATCTTCCTGCCGCCGCAAGCGGAGGAAGGCGGGAAGTTGCCGGTCGTCTGGTATTTGTCCGGCCTGACCTGCACCCACGCTAACGTCACCGACAAAGGTGAGTATCGCGCCGCCTGTGCCGAGCACGGGCTGATCTTTGTAGCGCCCGATACGAGCCCGCACGGGGAGGAGGTGCCCGACGCCGAAGGTTATGACTTCGGCCAGGGCGCGGGTTTCTACGTCGATGCGACCGAGGAGCCGTGGCGCACCAATTACCGCATGTGGTCCTACGTCACGGAAGAGCTTCCGGCGCTCATCACCGCTGAGTTTCCGGTCGACATGGATCGGCAGGGCATTACTGGCCATTCGATGGGAGGTCATGGCGCGCTCACCGTCGCGCTGCGCAATCCCGAACGCTTTAGCAGCGTGTCGGCGTTTGCTCCGATAGTCGCTCCCAGCCAGGTGCCGTGGGGACAGAAAGCGCTGACCGGCTATCTCGGCAAAGACCGCGCCGCCTGGCGCAAGCATGACTCGGTCGCGCTGATCGAGGACGGGGCTCGCCTGACCGAGCTCCTCGTGGACGTCGGCGATGCCGACCCGTTTATCGAAAAGGAATTGCGGCCCGGGCTGCTCGAGCGAGCATGTGCTGGTGCAGGGATCGCTTTAACCCTGCGCCGCCAGCCGGGGTACGATCACAGCTATTATTTCATCTCGACGTTCATGACCGATCATCTGCGCTGGCACGCCGAGAGGCTGAACTGATCGCCGGCTGGTATTGGCAGGCGCTGTGCGTCGGGACGGCGCTCGCCTGCGGCTTGCTGATCGGCATCGAGCGCGGCTGGAAACTTCGGGACCAGAATCCCGGCTTGCGGGTGGCCGGCGTGCGGACTTTCACCATGCTCGGGCTCGGAAGCGGAATCGCCGGGCTTCTCGGCTCCATCGGCGAGCCCGTCGTGGCGGCAGCCATCGCGGTCGGAATGGTCGCGATCATGGTCGTCGCTTATTCGCGCGAGCTCAGGAGCCAGCATGATTCCACCAGCGCCGTCGCCGCGATAAGCACCATCGCCATCGGCTTTCTTGCAGGCAACGGAAATCCGGCACTGGCGATCGCCAGTGCCGCAATCGGAGTCGCGTTTCTGGCGCTTCGCGAAGAGCTGCACGGCTTCGTCGAGCATCTGGACGCCGACGACGTCAAGGCACTCGCGCGCTTTGCGGTCATCGCCGGGGCGATCCTGCCGTTCTTGCCGAGCGGCCACTACGGGCCGCTCGGCGCCTGGGACCCGCAGCGACTGTGGCTGGTGGTGGTGCTGGTCACCGGCTTCTCTTTCCTGGGGTATGTCGCGAACCGGATTTTCGGCGAGCGGCACGGGACGATTGCGACCGCGCTGATCGGCGGCGCCTATAGTTCGACGGCGGTGACCCAGTCGCTCGCGCAGCGGCTCGGCGCGAAGAAGACGGCGGGCGCCGAACCGGCCGGAATCGCGCTCGCCACGGCAGTCATGTACCTGCGCGTCCCCGTGCTGATGGCGGTCTTCGCGACGCGCGCGCTTCCGGCGATCTCGATCCTGCTCCTGCCCGCAGTGCTGGTCGCCTGGGGCGCCGGCTTATGGCTCTACCGAAAGGCGCCGGCATCCAATGCGCCGGCGCCGCCCGGCAATCCGATTGCGCTTCTTCCGGCGATCGGCTTTGCGGTTTTCGTCGCAGCAGCGGCGATCGCGGCCGCCTGGGCGCAAGGTCGCTTCGGCCAGAGCGGGATCGCAATCCTCCTGCTGATCGTGGGAAGCATGAGCGTCGACACGGCGATCGTCACCTTGGGAGGACTTCCCGCGGGAGCGATCTCGCCCGTCGTCGCGGCGATGGCGATCAGCGGGACAATCATCATCAACATGGCGGTGAAGATCGGGATCACGCTCGTCTATGCACGGAGCCGCGGCATGTCGGCGGCGGTTGCCATGTCCGCTAGCGTCGTCGCCTTGGCTGTCATGATTGCCCTCGCCTGGACACGCCTATGATGCCGCGGCCAAATGAATACGTGTGCGCGAGGGCGATTTGCGCCTTTGCGCCAGCGCCATGGGCAATATAGCAGGCGCCATGGCTGATCGGATCTCGACCCTCGTGATGTTCGGAGCGACCGGCGACCTCGCCCGGCGCATGCTGCTGCCGTCGCTCTACGGCCTCGACTCCGACGGGCTGTTGCCGGACAATCTGCGGATCATCGGCACCGCGCGCACGGCGCTTGACGATGCGGCGTTCCGCGAGCGCGCCGATGCCGCGCTCAAGGAGCACCTTCCGGAAGGATTCTACAGCGCCGGTATCGCCGAGCGCTTCCTGTCGCGGCTGCATTATGTTGCGATCGACATCACCGATCAGGCGAGCTTTTCGAAGCTGGCGGAGCGGATTGGCGATCCGTGCCACGGCGTCGGCATTTTCCTGTCGACCGCACCGTCGCTGTTCAAGGCGACGATCGATGGCCTCGCGGGCGCGGGACTGGCATGCCCGACCGTGCGGATGGCGCTCGAAAAGCCGCTCGGCACCGACCTCGAATCCAGCCGCGAGATCAACGATGCCGTGGCAGCGCACTTTCCCGAGGACCGGACGTTCCGGATCGACCATTATCTGGGCAAGGAAACGGTCCAGAACCTGATTGCGCTGCGGTTCGCCAACCTGCTGTTCGAGCCCTTGTGGAACAGCGCGCATATCGACCACGTCCAGATTTCCGTCGCCGAAACCGTCGGGCTCGAAGGGCGCGGCGATTATTACGAGAGCTCCGGCGCGCTTCGCGACATGGTCCAGAACCATATGCTCCAGCTGCTCGCGTTGGTGGCGATGGAGCCGCCGAGCGATTTCAATGCTGCCGCGGTCCGCGACGAGAAGGTCAAGGTGCTGCGCGCGCTTCGTCCCATCAGTGCAGCAGACGCCGAGGCGACGACCGTCATCGGTCAATATGCGCGCGGCGCAATCGATGGCGAACCGGTGCCCGGCTATGCTGAAGAGGTCGGCCACGACAGCGGCACCGAGACGTTCGTCGCGCTGAAGGCGCATATCGATAATTGGCGGTGGAAGGGCGTGCCCTTCTATCTTCGCACCGGCAAGCGCATGCCCGCCCGCGACACCGAGATTTTCATCCAGTTCAAGGACGTGCCTTATTCGATCTTCGCGTCGCGCGGGGCGACGACGCGGCCGAACAAGCTGATCATCGGCCTGCAGCCGACCGAGGCCATTGAACTGCGCCTGATGGCGAAAACGCCGGGCCTTGACCGCGCCGGAGTGCGGCTCCGCGAGGTCCCGCTCGACATCGGGCTCGCCAATGCGTTCAGCGAGAATCGCCGGCGCATCGCCTATGAGCGGTTGCTGCTCGATCTGATCGAGGGTGACCCAACTTTGTTCGTCCGCCGCGACGAGGTCGAGGCGCAATGGGCCTGGATTGATCGAATCCGCGCCGCCTGGGCCGAGAAGGGCATGAAACCACGGCCTTATGCCTCAGGCACTTGGGGACCATCTGCCGCGATCGCGCTCACCGAGCGAGACGGCATCAGCTGGCACGAGTAAAGGCGCGTCATGGCACTCGACTCCAGGATCGCCGCGGTCACCGACCGCATCATCACCCGCTCCAAACCGACGCGCCGCCGCTACCTCGGCCTGATGGCCGAGGAGAAGGACCGGGGCATCAACCGCCCGCGCCTCAGCTGCGGCAATTTCGCGCACGGCTTCGCGGCGTCAGGCGAGGACAAGGAGGCGATCAGCCACCTCGCGGGCCCGAACATCGGCATCGTCACCGCGTATAACGACATGCTGTCGGCGCATCAGCCCTACGGCCGTTACCCGGAGCAAATGAAAATCTTCGCGCGCGAGGTCGGCGCCACGGCGCAGGTCGCGGGCGGGGTTCCGGCAATGTGTGACGGGGTGACCCAAGGGCAGCCGGGCATGGACCTGTCGCTGTTCAGCCGCGACGTGATCGCTTTGGGCACGGCGATTGCGCTTAGCCACGGTATGTTCGACGCCGCGGCCCTGCTCGGTATTTGCGACAAGATCGTCCCCGGTCTGCTGATCGGCGCGCTTCGCTTCGGCCATTTGCCGATGCTGCTGGTCCCCGGCGGACCGATGCCGTCTGGCCTGCCGAACAAGGAGAAGCAGCGCATCCGGCAGCTCTACGCCGAGGGCAAGGTCGGCAAGGACGAGCTGCTCAAGGCCGAGAGCAGGTCGTACCACGCGCCCGGCACCTGCACCTTCTACGGCACCGCCAATTCCAACCAGATGATGATGGAGCTGATGGGCCTTCACGTACCCAACGCCGCTTTCATCAACCCCGGCACACCGCTCCGCCAGGCGCTGACACGAGCCGCGGTCCACCGGCTCGCCGACCTCGCGAAACGCGGCGAACGGCCGTTGAGTCAGGTGATCGACGAGAAAGCGATCATCAACGCAATGATCGGTCTTGTCGCGACTGGCGGCTCGACCAACCATTTCATCCATCTGCCGGCTATCGCCCGCGCCGCGGGGATCCTGATCGACTGGCAGGATTTTGCCGAGCTGTCGGCGGCGGTGCCGCTGATCGCGCGCATCTATCCCAATGGCGCAAAGGATGTGAACGACTTCCAGGATGCGGGTGGAATGGCGTTCGTGACCTACACCTTGTCGAGCGAAGGTCTGCTCCACACCGATACGCTCCCCGCCGGCGCGGATTCAATGGACGCGTGGGTGGGCAATCCCGAGCTTCACGGCGACGAAGTCATTTGGAAGAGCGCCGAGGAAAGCGCCGACATCGACATGCTGCGTCCCGCGTCGCAACCGTTCCAGCCCGACGGCGGGATGCGGCTGGTTTCCGGCAACCTCGGGCGCGGCGTGTTCAAGACCAGCGCGGTCGACGAGGAGCGCTGGATGATCGAGGCGCCGGCGCGCTGCTTTTCGGATCAGAATGCGGTGCTCGAGGCGTTCAAGGCTGGCGAACTCAACGGCGACTGCGCCGTCGTCGTTCGTTTCCAGGGACCGCGCGCCAACGGCATGCCCGAGCTTCATAAGCTCGTGCCCACATTGGGCGTGCTCCAGGACCGGGGTCACAAGGTCGCGCTGATTACCGACGGCCGCATGTCGGGCGCGAGCGGCAAGGTGCCGGCAGCCATCCACGTTTCGCCCGAGGCGCTGCCCGACGGACCGTTGGCCCGTGTGCGCGACGGCGACATCGTCCGGCTCGACGCGCGGAGCGGAACGCTCGAAGCCGTCGGGGTCGATCTCGCGTCGCGTCCGTCGGCCAATTCGCCGCCGCCACCCGCCGGCACGGGCCGCGAGCTCTTCGCGATGATGCGTATGCAGGCGAGCGACGCTGAATCGGGCGCGTCGGCGATGCTCGCGGCAATGGAAGCCGAACAAGCGTGAGCCGCCAGGTCGCAGTCGCGGACGTCGGCGGAACCCACGCTCGCTTCGCGCTCGCCGATATCGACGGCGGCAGGGTGGTCGCGCTCGGCGAACCTGTGACGCTCAAGACAGCCGAGCATGGCAGCTTCCAGCTCGCATGGCAGGAGTTCGGGCGCCGCACCGGCATCGATCTTCCGAACGAGCTGGCGATCGCTTTTGCCGGCCCGGTCGGCGGGGAAACCCTGAAGCTGACCAACAATCCCTGGGTGATCCGGCGGGCCTTGATCAAGGAGCGGCTCGGCGTCGATCGCTATGTGATCGTCAATGATTTCGGCGCTGTCGCCTACGCCGTCGCGACCCTCCCGGACGAGGATTTTCGGCACGTGTGCGGGCCCGAGCGGCCGTTGCCGAAGGAGGGCGTGACTTCGATCGTCGGACCTGGAACCGGCCTCGGCGTCGCCGCGCTCCTTCGCAAGACCGAGCATTATGAGGTGATCGAGACCGAGGGTGGGCACATCGATTTCGCACCGCTCGATAGCCTCGAGGACAAGATCCTCATGCACCTTCGGCGCAATTACCGGCGGGTATCAGTTGAACGGGTGGTCGCGGGCCAGGGGCTTCCCAATCTCTATGAAGCACTCGCCTCGATCGAGGATCTCGACGTCAGCATCCATGACGACAAGCAGCTTTGGATTGCAGCTTTGGCCGGGAACGACAGCCTCGCTGCCGCGGCGCTCGACCGGCTCTGCCTCAGTCTCGGCGCGGTCGCCGGCGATCTGGCGCTCGCGCAGGGCGCAAGTGCGGTGGTGATTGCCGGCGGCGTCGGTTTCCGGCTTGCCGATTACTTGCCGCGCTCGGGCTTCCGCGACCGCTTCATCGCCAAGGGTCGCTTCGAACGGCGCATGGACGAAATGCCGGTCAAGCTGATCACCCATCCGCAGCCGGGCCTGTTCGGCGCCGCTGCAGCCTTCGCAAGGGAACACGGATGAACATCGACGCGATCATGCGCTCAGCGCCGGTCATTCCCGTGCTCATTCTTGAGGAGGCGATGGACTGGGCCGCGCTCGCCGAGACCTTCGTCGCGTCCGGCCTGCCGGTGCTGGAGGTGACGCTGCGCACGCCGGTCGCGCTCGACGCAATCCGCGAAATGAGCGGGGTCGCGGGCGCGATTGTCGGCGCCGGAACCGTGCTCAACGAACGCCAGCTGGATGAGGCCGCTCAGGCGGGCAGCCAATTCATTGTTTCGCCCGGCCTCACCGAGCCGCTCGGCAAAGCCGTGATCGAGTCCGGCATTGCTTACCTTCCCGGCACTGCGACTTCCGGAGACATCATGCGCGGGCTCGATCTGGGTCTCGACCGCTTCAAATTCTTCCCAGCCGAAGCGTCCGGCGGAATCCCGGCGCTTAAGGCGCTGTCCGCGCCCTTCGCCAATGTCCGTTTCTGCCCCACCGGTGGCGTCCGGCCGGATACCTCCGCCGACTGGCTGGCGCTGCCATCGGTGCTGTGCGTGGGTGGTACCTGGTTCGTGAAACGGGGCGACGATCTCGCGACGATTGGAGAGCGTGCCCGCGCGGCGGCTCAACTAGCGCCTTAGCGTGCAGTCGCGATGAGCACCTCGCCGGCGCGGGGATGATCCGCGATGGTCATGCTGGTCGGCTGAGCACCGTGCACCGTCACAGCGATGGTCCTCCACCACGGCCGCCAGCTCCCCTGCCGCTGGCCGAAGCGCAGCCGCACGCCGGTGGGTGTCACGGTGCAGCTGACCGACTGCCGTAGGCTCGGCCCGTGGATGCTCACCCCATCATCGAAATAGAGCTCGCCACGGCAATCAGGGCCTGGATAGATGTCGAGGCTGAGCGGCCCCTGCGGCACTTGCATCGTGCTTTGAACGAGCGGCTGGCGCGGGAGGATCGTGCCGGCGCGAACGAACACCGGCAATGAGTCGAGCTTTGGCGTTTGCGTCAGCTTCGCACCGCTGACCGGCTGACCCGTCCAATAATCGTACCATCCTCCGGCGGGTAGGCAGATCGAGAAGGGCTGCGGCGACTCCGGCCTGGGCGGTCCGGCGATCAACAGATCGCGGCCCAGCGTGAAGCTCAGCGCCTCGTCGCAGTCGCTCTTCAGCGCGTCCGGATAGTCGTAGAAGACCGGCCGCATGATTGGATCGCCGGTACGCGAATTGAGCTCGGCGAGCGCGTACAGGTACGGCATTAGCCGGTACCGCTCCTCGATGAAATGACGCCGGATCGCGAGATGCTCGGGCCCGTCGACCCACGGCTCCATGCGCGGCGCATCATGCGCGCTGTGGTTGCGGAACACTGGCGTGAAGGCGGCGACCTCGTACCAGCGCGTGAGCAGGTCCGGGCTGGCGCCGCCGATGAAGCCGCCAACGTCGCAGCCGCTGTAGGTGAAGCCCGACAGGCCGAGGTTCTGCAGCTGCTCGACGCACAAGCGGAGGTGATCCCACGTCGAGCTATTGTCGCCGGTCCAGGTGGCGGAATAGCGCTGCCCACCGGCGTAAGAAGCGCGGGTCATCACGAACGGCCGCACGCCGGGCCGCAGGCGCAGCATTCCTTCGAACGTGCCGCGCGTGTTCTGCATGCCATAGACGTTGTGGATCTCGGCATGCGTCGCGTCACGCGCCGCGAAATCGTCGCTGTCGACGCGGTGGATATTGTCGAGCGGCATGGTCTTGGTCGGCGTTTCGAACACCGCCGGCTCGTTCATGTCGTTCCAGAAACCCGCAAACCCGTCGGCGATGAAGTCCTTGTACAAGCTCCCCCACCAGTCGCGGCTGGCGGCGCGCGTGAAGTCGGGGAAAACGGCGGGGCCCGGCCACACGGGCGCGACATAAAGCGAGCCATCGGCCTTGTGCACGAACTGGTTCGTCGCGAGACCCGCGTCGAGCGGCGCGTAACCCTGGTTCGGCGCGTAAGCGATGTGGAGGTCGGTGATCGCGACCAGCCGGATACCGTCGGCGTTGAGGTCACCATTGAGCTTTTTCAGGTCGGGGAACTTGGTCCGGTCGACGGTGAAAGGGCGGTACCGGTCCTGGTAGTCGATATCCATCCAGATGACGTCGGCCGGGATCCGGTCGGCGCGCAGCGTCTGCGCAATGCCGCGAATTTCGGGGTCGCTGCTATAGCCCCAGCGCGACTGCTGGTATCCGAGCGCCCACAAAGGCGTCATCGGAGCCTTGCCGGTCAGACCACTGTACCGGCGAACCACCTCGCCGATGCTGGGCCCCGCGATCACGTAATAATCGATCGGGCCGTCGGGCGCGCTCATCTCGATCGCGCTCGCATCCTTGTGGCCGAAGTCGAACGAGCTGCGCCAGCTGTTGTCGAGGAACAGGCCGTAGCTGCGGCCCTCGCTATCGCTGCCGATGTAGAAGGGAATCGATTTGTAAATCGGGTCCGTCGACGGCGCGAAGCCGAAGGCGTCGGTGTTCCAGTCGACGAAGGTCGATCCACGCCGGTCCAGCAGGCCAGTCTTGTCCCCAAGGCCAAAAATATGCTGGTCGATCGGCAGCGCCTTGCGCAGCGCGAAGCCGCGCCCGTCGAAGCGAAGCGGCTCCGGCGCGTCGGCAAGGATCGTGCGTCCCGCCGGGTCGGTCACGGTCAGCGCGAGCGTCGCCGGGTCGATGTGCACGGCGACCGCGCCCGTTGTGAAGCCGTCGCCGGTCGCCCGCACCGGAACGCTCTTCATCCTGACGTCGTGCGGAACGGCCCAGCTCGCATCCTCGGGGAAGGTCCCGCCTCGCGCGATCCGCACTCGCAATATGCCGTCGGTGAGCGCCGTCACCCTCAGCGTGGCCACGCCATTGCCGACTTCGACTCCGTTGGTCAGCGACTTCAGCGCGCCTGCGCCCGCGGGCTGCGCCGCCTGGACAGAGGCCGGCACAGTCAAAGCGGCAAGCGCGGCCGCAGCCAAAATCGTACGCAACTTCATTCCAGCTCCTCGATCAGCGCAGAATAAGCGCCTGGTATTCCTACCGCACAATCGTCCGTTGTGATCAAGCGCCTGACTGACAATGCTTGCGGTCGCGGTCGTTACGGTTATCGCGGCACCGGCGATGATGCGTGTGAAGCCGGACAAAAGGACCAAAGCCGCTGCTTAGCAGTTCGACACTGTCAGACCGCCGCGGGCTTTGGGCATTCGTCCTTGGGGTGATCCTGGTCACGGGCGGCGTGATCATGCACGCGCCGATGTTCCTGATGGGCCGGCAAAACCATTTCATCTTGGCCGGTATGCCGATTGGCTGGGACATGGTGGCGGGCATGGCTGCGATCGTCGGCGGTTGTGCCATCGCCGCTTACGGCTTGCTGCCGAGGAATATCGCAACCCAACTCGCCGCCAGCCAGGACATCGTCGTTTCACCTCCCGAGGATCAGCCGCTCAGCCCTGCGCACTGGGGCTTGATGAGCGTTCTCGTCATTGCGCTGATCATCGACATCATGAAGCCCGCGACGCTCGGCTTCACGCTGCCGGGGATGATGACTGAGTATCATGTGACAAAGGCCACGGTGTCCGCCTTCCCATTCTCGGCGCTGACCGGCACGGTCGTCGGGTCGATCATTTGGGGCTGGCTCGCCGACATTTACGGCCGCAAGGCGACGATCCTTCTCTCCGCGGTGATGTTCGTCGGCACCTCGATCTGCGGCGCGATGCCGTCTTTGTGGTGGAACGTCGGCATGTGCTTCATGATGGGCGTCGCCGCGGGCGGTATGCTGCCCGTGACCTACGCGTTGCTCGCCGAAATGATGCCGAGCAAGCACCGCGGCTGGAGCCTCGTACTTGTCGGCGGCCTCGGCGCAGTCGGCGGCTATTTTGCCGCAAGCACTTTTTCGGCGGTGCTGCAGCCGTTTTTCGGCTGGCGCATCCTGTGGGTGTTGAACCTCCCCACTGGGCTATCGCTCGTCGTGCTCGGGGCTTTCATGCCCGAATCCGCGAAGTTCCTGCTCGCTCGAGGCCGGAGCGAAGAAGCGCAGCGGGTGATGCAGCGCTTCGGGTCGAGAGCGCGGCAAACCAGCGTCGCTGAACGCGTAGCGCTTGAACGCGGCCCGTCCGTGGCGCTCACTGGCCGTGCCTTCTTTGGCAAGCTGTTCGCCCTGAGCCTCGGCGCTATCTGTTTCAGCCTAGTCAACTTTGGGCTGCTGCTGTGGCTTCCGGCCGATCTGGTGGCGAAGGGCTATAGCGTCGGCGTTTCGAGCAAGCTCCTCGCGGAGTCGGCGCTGATCGCCTTCCCGACGGTCTTCATCGTCGCTTATCTCTATAGCGGCTGGAGCACCAAATGGTCGCTGGTGGGTTCGTTGGCCGTGACCCTCGTGGGGCTGGCGGGTGTCTTGCGACTGGAGCTCACTGGAGACGGCAACCCGGTCTTTCCAGTTGCGCTGCTGATTGTCGGCACCAACGCCCTGATCGCCATGCTGCTGCCCTATACGGCGGAAAGCTTCCCGTTGCGCATTCGCGGCCGGACAACGGGCACGGTTGCTGCCTGCACCAAGGCTGGCGGCATGGTCGCCCAGCTATTGGCGATGTTCACGCTGGTGCCGCCGCTGTCGGCAGTCTCAATCGGAATCATGCTGCCGACCGTCGCGGCACTGCTGCTGGTGTCGTGGTTCGGCAGTGAAACCCGAGGCCGCGACCTGCGCGACCTCGATCCCGACGGACACACCTTCGCCGCCACGGGAATGTAGGCCGGCGGCTATCGCCGCCTAGCGCTGCATCTGCAGGTTGGTCATCGCCGGCGTCGGGCCCATGTTCGCCGCCAGATGCGCCATGATCCAGATTGTGCCGATCATCACGAGGAAGACGATGAGGACGCCAAACGCCAAGGCGAGCACGTTGTTGGTGTTGTCGGGACCGCTGGTGACGTGGAGGAAGAAGACCAGGTGAATGCCGATCTGGGCAATCGCCAGCACCACTAGCCCAACCGCGACGCCAGGACCCCACAGGGCCGACGTCGATGCCACCCAGAAGGATACGCCCGTCAACAGCAGGGCAAGCCCGAAGCCGAGGACATAGCTGATCGTCTCGCTCAGCACACTGTCGTGCGGTTGGCCCGGCGCGACGTTCAGTTGTTCGGCATCATGCTCGGTCATGACAGTGTCCCGATCAGATAGATGATGGTGAAAATGCCCACCCAGATAATGTCGAGGGCGTGCCAGAAAACGCTGAAGCAGAGCAGCCGGCGCATGATGTCTTCGCGAAAGCCCTTGGCCCAGATTTGGGCCATCATCGTTCCGAGCCACAGCAGGCCGGCGGTGACATGCACGCCGTGGCAGCCGACCAAGGTGAAGAAGGATGACAGGAAGGCGCTGCGTTGAGGCCCGGCGCCTTCGCCGATCATCTTTGCGAACTCGAACAATTCGATCGACAAGAAGACAAGGCCGAGGAGGCCCGTGACGACCAGCCAACCCTGGGTCCACGCCATGTTGCGCCGCTTGGCCATGATCATCGCGAGCCCGCAGACGAAGCTCGAAGCGAGCAATGCGAGGGTCTCGACCGCGACCAGCCGGCGGTCGAACAGCTGGTTCGTGGTTGGGCCGCCGTCGGTTGCATGGACCAGGCTCGCGTAGGTCGCGAATAGCGCCGAGAACAACACCATGTCCGAGAGGACGAACAGCCAGAAGCCATAGGGCACGACAATGCTCTTCGACGCGGGGCCGCGCTGGCCGAGGCCGGTGTCCTCGGACCCGTGGTGGGTCAGGCCGATCGCCGCAGCTTCCGCATGGGTGCTCATGTCGATTGGCTCAGCTTGTGGAGGTGCTCCATGCGAATTCGGCGCCGCTCGCGTGCGTTGGCGACCACCTCCTCGATGGGGATGATGTGCTCATGCTCGTCGCGCCACGCGTACCATACGAATATTGCGAAGGCGCCGATCAGGCCAATGATCGCCAGCCACCAGATGTACCAGATGAGCGCCACGGCAAGCACCACGCTCAA
>JAZKBB010000027.1:0-6970 GCA_040388865.1 Pseudomonadota bacterium
GGCATCGGCCTTGTCGACGCGATTGCGCTCGATATCGGCGTGAGTTCGATGCAGATCGACCGCGCCGAACGAGGCTTCTCGTTCCAGGCGGACGGTCCGCTCGACATGCGGATGAGCCGCTCGGGACTGACCGCAGCCGAATATCTGAACAGTGCCGATGAGGCTGAGATCGTCCGCGTCTTGCGCGATTACGGCGAAGAGCCGCGCGCCCGCTCGATTGCCCGCGCGATCGTTGCCGCACGCCCGGTTGAGCGGACGACTGAGTTGGCGGCGATCGTCCGTCGCGCCGCCGGCTTCCGCCAGGGCCAGAAGGCCGATCCTGCGACCCGCACCTTCCAGGCGATCCGTATCCACCTCAACGCCGAGCTCGACGAGCTCGAGCAGGGGCTCGAGGCGGCCGAACGTGCATTGAAGCCCGGAGGCAGGCTGGCAGTCGTCACCTTCCACAGTCTCGAAGACCGCATCGTCAAACGCTTCCTGCGCGAGCGCAGCGGCGCGACGCCGGCGGGCTCGCGTCATCGGCCCGCGATCGTCGACCCGATCGAGCCCACCTTCGAGCGCGTCGCCAAGCCCGTTGCACCCTCCGAGCGCGAGCTTGCCACCAATCCGCGCGCCCGCTCGGCGCGCCTGCGCTCCGCCGTCCGCACTTCAGCTCAACCTCGCAAGGGACGCCTGCAATGAGTAGCCGCAGCTTCCGCTCCGTTTTCATGGTCGCCAGTTGCGCCGGCGCGGCGCTTGGCTGCTACATGGTTTCGCTCCGCGTCGCGTCGGAGCGAGCGAAGCTCGAGGGCGTCGAGACACGGATCGTCCTTGCTCAGCGCGACATGCGCGTGCTGCAGACCGAGTTCGGGACGCGCGGCCGCCTGTCGCAGCTCGAGCGCTGGAACGCCGGAGCGTTCGCGCTCGGCGCCCCGTCGGCAGATCAGTTCCTCAAGGGCGGGTTTGAGCTGGCACGGCTTGCCCGGCCGGAGCGCAAGGTCGACTTCCAGGCGCCGGTGGTGCTCGCTTCCGCGCCTGCGCCTTCAAAGGCGCCCGCGGTGGGGCAGCCGGAAACGGACGATTCCGGCGCGCCAAGCATGGCTACCAGTCCCAACTCCTTGCTTCACCAGGCTAGCCTGAAAACCGAGACGCGCGAGGTCCCGGCGCGGCCAATCGTCGCATTGCCCCTGACGATGGCCCGATCCACGGAGAAGCCGGCAACTTCGGCTAAGCCGGCGCAATCTACTGCCGTGGTGAAGCCGGGCCTCGCGGCCGCCCAACCGAAGAAGCGCGCATCCGTACCGGTGAAAATCTCGGCCAAGAAATCGGTGGATAAGCCCGCGGTCGTTACGGCTGGGACCGTGACAAGAGCGGTCCGGATTGCGAAAGTCGACCCGCTTGCGCTGCTTCCGGCGAAGCACACCGGCCACGCCAAGGATATCGCCGCCGAACGATGAACGCACCGTCGCCCGCTCTCGTCGCGCCACGGCCCGAGCGGCTCCGACTGGTCGGCCAGCGCCGCCAGCTGCTCGCCGTGATGCACCAGCGCCTGATGTTCGGCATGCTGGTCTACGCCGGCATCATCGCCATCATCGCGCTGCGCATCCTCTATCTCGCGGCCTTTGGCGACCATGCCGGCCGCAAGGAGGAACTGACTTCCTACATCCCCGAGCGCGGCGACATTGTCGATCGCGACGGCGAGCCCCTGGCCCGGACGATTGACGCCTGGACCATTGCAGTTCACCCCAACAAGGTGATCGGCGACAAGCTGACTCTGGCTCGTCAGCTTGCGCAGCTGATGCCGGAACACAGCGAAGAGCAGTATTTCGCGCTCCTGAGGTCCGGCAAGCCGTTCTTCTATCTCCGGCGCCGTGCCTCGCCTGCGCTCGTGGAGGCGGTAAACGCGCTCGGTGAGCCGGGGCTCGCGATCGAGCGTGAGCCAGACCGCCTGTATCCGCAGACTTCCCTGGCTGCGCACGTGATTGGCTTCACCGACATCGATGGTCATGGTGCCGCGGGAATTGAGCGTGCGTTTGATGCCCAGCTGGCCAATCCGCAGACGCGCGGCCAGCCTATCGTACTTTCGATTTCGAGCCACGTGCAGCAGGCGCTTGAGCATGAGCTCGGCGATGCGCTGCAGCACTTCTCCGCCATTGGGGCTGCAGGGGTCGTTATGGACGTCCATACCGGCGAAGTGCTCGCCATGACGTCGCTTCCGGCGTTCAATCCAAATGCCGCGGGGCAGGGCACTCCAGACCAGATGTTCAACCGTGCGACGCTCGGCGTTTTCGAGCTCGGATCTACGTTCAAGCCCTTCACACTGGCGATGGCCATGGATTCCGGTGTCGTTTCCGGACCATCGCAGATCCTGAACTGCCCCAAAGTATTACCCGCTTATGGCCATCTCGTGCACGACACCCACCCGTTCGGCCGTCAGTGTTCCATCGCGGAAATCATGATGGAGAGCTCCAACATTGGCATGGCCCAGATTGCCGACAGGCTCGGGACGCAGCGGCAGAAGGCGTGGCTGAAGAAGATGGGCTTCCTCGACAGGCCGGAAATTGAGCTTCGCGAGCGCGGCCGTCCGCTGACACCCGGCTCGCGTTGGGGGCCATTCGAAACCATGACCATCGGCTTCGGCCAGGGTATTGCGGTCGCACCGCTTCAGCTCGCCATGGGCTACGCGACTTTGTTCGATAACGGCGTCTATCATCCGCCGACGATCCTCAAGCGCGGACCGGGTAATCCGCTGCCGCCCGGGCGCCGCGTCTTTTCGGAAGAGACGAGCTATAAAATGCGCGCGCTTCTGCGGCTCGTGGTGATGAGAGGCACGGGCAAACAGGCGAATGCTCCGGGGTATCGCGTCGGCGGCAAGACCGGGACCGCTCAAAAGCTGATCAACGGTCACTACAGTAAGACGATAAACCTCACGAGTTTCGCCGGTGTGTTCCCGATGGATGACCCGCGCTATGTCATCGTGGTGATGCTCGACGAACCCAAAGCCACCAAGGAGACGTTCGGCTTCACCACCGCCGGCTGGAACGTCGCTCCGGTGGTTAGCCGCACCGTCAGCCGCATCGCGCCGATGCTCGGCGTTCAGCCGGACATGAACCGCGAGCCGGACATGAACCAGGTCCTTCCCTATGTGCGTGATCCCAAAGCGGACGCGAAGAAGGACTGACCGGCTTGAAATTGCGCGACATCGCCGCCGTCGATTCCGATTCTGAAGTCACCGGTTTTGCCCTCGACCATCGCAAGGTCGCTGCCGGCAGCATCTTCGGCGCGTTCAAGGGCGCAGTGTTCAATGGCGAGGATTTCATTGGCGCTGCCGTGGAGCGCGGGGCCGTGGCGGTGGTTGCCCGGCCCGAAGCGCCCGCGTCCAAGGTGCCGCTGCTCGCCGACCGGCAGCCCCGGCGGTTATTCGCGGAACTTGCCGCCAAATTCTACGCGCCTTTCCCGGAGACGGTGGTCGCCGTAACCGGCACCAACGGCACGACCTCTACGGTCGAAATGACCCGCCAGATCTGGCGCATGTCGGGTCACCGCTCGGCCTCAATCGGCACTCTCGGCGTCACCACGTCCGACGACCAGGTGAAGACGGGCCTGACCACGCCCGACATCGTCACCTTCCTCAACAATATGGCGGGGCTCAAGCGCATGGGGATCAGCCATGTCGCCTATGAAGCGTCGAGCCACGGCCTCGATCAACACCGGGCAGAAGGGGTTCCGCTCGCCGCCGCCGCCTTCACCAACTTCAGCCGCGACCACCTCGATTATCACGTCACGATGGACGCGTATTTCGAGACCAAGATGCGGCTGTTCGACGAGCTGCTTCAGCCAGGCAACCCGGCCGTCATCTGGACCGACGATCCCAAGTCAGATGATGTGATCGCGCGCTGTCTCAAGCGCGGGCATGAGTTGCTCTTAGTCGGCCGCAAAGGCGAGACTCTCAAGCTTCTCGAGCAAAGCCCGACCGCGCTCGGCCAGAAGCTTCTGCTGGAACATGGCGGCAAGCAGCACCGGCTCGCGCTCCCGCTGATCGGCGCCTATCAGGCCGCCAATGTGCTGACCGCTGCGGGGCTCGTGCTCGCGACCGGCGGCAAATGGGAGGAGACGTTTGCGGCCATGCAGCGCGTCGCTCCAGTGCGTGGTCGGTTGGAGCGCGCGGTCATCAGCCGCAGCGGGGTGCCGGTCTATATTGATTATGCGCACACGCCCGACGCTCTCGAGGCCGCTATCGCCGCGCTTCGTCCGCACGTGCTTGGACGCCTGATCATTGTATTCGGCGCAGGTGGCGATCGCGACCAGGGCAAAAGGCCGGAGATGGGCCGAGTCGCGACCGAGCTCTCGGACCTGGTCATTGTCACGGACGATAATCCGCGCAGCGAGGACCCGGCCCGGATCCGCGCCGACATCATGGCTGGCGCTTCCGGGGCGACCGAGGTCCCGGGACGGCGCGAAGCCATCGCCGAGGCGATCCGCATTGCCCGCGAAGGCGACATCGTTCTCGTCGCAGGCAAGGGACACGAGACCGGGCAGATCATTGGCGACAAGGTGCTTCCGTTCGACGATGCGCTGGTAGCAAGGGAATGCGCGACGTGACCGCGCTGTGGACCTCCGACGAGATCGCGGCCGCGACCGGCGGAAAGGCGAGCACAAGGTTCGAAGCCACCGGAGTCACTTTCGACAGCCGCGAAGTGCAGCCCGGCGATTTGTTCGTCGCCATGCCGGGCACCGTCCATGACGGCCACAAGTTCGTCGATGGCGCATTCGCCGCCGGTGCTGCCGGCGCCATCGTATCGCAGGCGGTGGACGGCCCGCATGTGCTTGTTGCCGATACCTTCGCCGCTCTGCAGGCGCTCGGCCGGGCCTCCCGCGAGCGGTCCCGCGCGACGATATTCGGAGTCACCGGCTCCGTCGGCAAGACCAGCACCAAGGAAGCGCTCTACGCCGCGCTCGAGCGCAATCGGCCGGGCAAGGTCCACCGCTCGGTCAAAAGCTACAACAATCACACCGGCGTGCCGCTGAGCATCGCCCGGATGCCGCGCGACGCCGAGTTCGCCGTGCTGGAAATGGGCATGAACAATGCGGGTGAGATCCGCGCCCTGACGGCGCAGGTGCGCCCGCACATCACGCTGATCACCGCGATCGCGCCCGCGCATATCGAGAATCTCGGCTCGGAAGAGGCGATCGCCGATGCCAAGGCGGAAATTTTCGACGGCCTCGAGCCCTCCGGCATCGCGATCATCCCCAATGACACGCCCTACCGCGACCGGCTGCTCAAGGCCGCGCGCCGCCGAGCCGAGCGGATCATCACTTTCGGGAACGGCGACGCCGACGTCCACGCGGTCCACGCGGTCAGCGCGGAAGGGAGCGGAAGCCTGATCAGCGCGGCCCTGCTTGAGCGCGAGCTGACCTTCACCATCTCGCAGCCGGGCGGCCATTGGGTATCGAATGCGCTCGGCGTGCTGGCGGCGGTCGAGGCCGCCGGCGCCGACGTCGCCATCGCCGGTCTCGCGCTCGCCGACAGGGGCGGCCTCAAGGGCCGGGGCGAGCGCCATCGGCTGCACGTCGACGGCGGCGACATCCTGCTGATCGACGAAAGCTATAACGCCAATCCGGCATCGATGGCGGCGACGCTCGCCAGCCTCGGTGCGGAAAAAGAGGCGGCGCGGCGCATTGCAGTGCTGGGTCCGATGCGAGAGCTTGGCGCCCACAGCGAGGCGCTCCACGCCGGCCTCGCTCCCGCGGTGCTGTCGGCCCATGTCGATCGCCTGATCCTGATCGGCGACGAGATGGTCCCGCTCGATGATGCGCTCGACGGCAGCGTCGCAGTCGACCGGGTCTCGACCGTCGCGGAGGCTACCGACCGGCTCCGTCACCTCACGCTTAACCCACCACGCGGCCAGACACCCGACCGGCTCCGTCACCTCGTCCATCCCGGCGACGCGGTGCTGGTCAAGGCGAGCAACAGCGTCGGGCTCGCTAAACTCGTCGAGAGCATGGCAAAGGAACCGGCATGCTCTACCTGATCGCCCAGCATCTGGGTTTTCCCGGCATCCTCAACCTCATTCGCTACATCAGCTTCCGCGCGGGCGCGGCGAGCGCCACCGCATTGCTGATCGGCTTGCTGCTGGGCCCGAGCTTCATCGCTTGGCTGCGCACCAAGCAGGGCAAGGGCCAGCCGATCCGCAGTGACGGCCCGCAGAGCCACCTCGCCAAGCGCGGCACGCCGACCATGGGCGGCCTGTTGATCCTGACCTCGGTAGCGATTTCGGTTCTGCTGTGGATGGACCTTGCCAATCCCTACGTCTGGGCGTGCCTGCTGGTCACCGGCGGGTTCGGCCTGATCGGCTGGCTTGACGATTACGATAAGGTGCGAAAGGCGCACCACGCGGGGCTGTCGGGCAAGACCCGGCTGACCCTCGAATTCCTGATTGCCGGTGTCGCGACCTGGCTGATGGTGCGGACCGGCGGCACCGGGCTTCACCTTCCGTTCGTGAAAGAGACGGTGATCGACCTCGGCTGGTTCTACATCTTGTTCGGCGCGTTCGTGATCGTCGCCTTCGGCAATGCGGTGAACCTGACCGACGGCCTCGACGGCCTCGCCACCATGCCGGTGATCATCGCCAGCATCGCGTTCCTGCTCATCACCTATCTCGTCGGCAATGCGAAGTTCGCCAATTATCTCGGCATCCCCCACGTCCCCGGCGCGGGCGACCTCACGGTCCTCTGCCTCGCCATCGTCGGCGCGGGCCTCGCTTTCCTGTGGTTCAATGCCCCGCCCGCGGCGGTGTTCATGGGAGACACCGGCAGTCTCGCGCTCGGCGGCGCGCTCGGCGCCATTGCCGTCGCCACCCACCACGAATTCGTGCTGGCGATCGTCGGCGGCCTGTTCGTGGTCGAGGCGCTCAGCGTCGTCATCCAGGTCGCGGTCTACAAGCGCACCGGCAAGCGCGTCTTCCTAATGGCGCCGATCCACCACCATTTC
>JAZKBB010000028.1:0-6836 GCA_040388865.1 Pseudomonadota bacterium
TGAAGGGTACGATCTTCACGGTCCAGAAGGCGCTGCCGCTGATGGGCCAGGGCGGCTCGATCATCCTGACCGGATCGAGTGCCGGCACCACCGGCGCGCCGGCCTTCAGCGCCTACAGCGCGAGCAAGGCGGCCGTGCGCAACCTCGCGAAGACCTGGGCGGAGGACCTGAAAGGCACCGGCATCCGGGTCAACGTGCTGTCGCCCGGGCCGACGGCGACCGAACTGGCGAAGGAAGCATTGGGCGAGGAAGGCTTGAAGGTTTTCGCCGCGATGAATCCACTCCAGCGCATGGCCGAGCCGACGGAGATCGGGGCGGCGGCGGCCTTTCTCGCGTCGTCGGACAGCAGCTTCATGACCGCCAGCGAGCTCGCCGTCGACGGCGGCCTTGCGCAACTTTGAGGCGGTAACCCGGCGCCGCTGAGAGCCGGGGCATCAATTTCACACGGATTGGAGAAGCATCATGAGCTACGCAATTGTAGGATTCGGCAGTATCGGCCAGGCCCTCACCCACGCCTTCGCCCGCAAAGGCGTCGACGTGGCCGTCGCGAGCCGCCGGCCGCCCGAGGCGTTGGCGCCGGAGGCTCGGGCGATTGGACCCGCCGTCGTCGCCAAGTCGCTGCGGGATGCACTCGAGGCCGACACGATTTTCCTGGCGATCCCGTTCGGGGAGCATCGCGATCTTGCGAAGGCCCTGCCGAGCTGGGAAGGCAAGACGATCATCGACGCGACGAACGCTTATGGAGTTCCCATCGAAGAGCTCGGCGACCTGGCGTCCTCCGCTTTTATCGCGAAGGCGTTCCCCGGCGCCAAACTCGTGAAGGGATTCAATCACCTGATTGCCGCCACCCTGGCTACCGATCCCGTCGTCGAGGGCGGGCACCGAGTTGTCTTTCTGGCGAGCGACGACGAGGATGCGATCGCTCCGGTTGCGGTCTTGGCAAAGCAACTCGGGTTCGCACCCGTCAATCTGGGAAAACTCAATGATGGTGGAGCGCTGGTGCACGCGCGCGGCAAAACTTGGGGCCGGCTCATCTTCCAGGATTTGTTCAAGAAGGAGCAGTAATCGCCCGCGAACGCCACGACGGCTGGAGGGCTATTAAGCCCTCCACCGATTCCTCGCCGCGGACATTCCCGAACATTCGGCCAATTCTCAGGGCTTCGCGCACGCCCTTTGCTCGGCTAATCGCCCGGCGATGCTCAAGCCCACGACCACCGACATTGACGCGCTCAAGACCCTCGACGACCGGCTGCGCTGGCTGTCCGCCTGGACCATCCACCACGCCAACCACATTCGCGAGAGTGACGACGGGCTGAAGGTCGGCGGCCACCAGGCGAGCTGCGCCTCGATGACCGCGATCATGGCCGCGCTTTATTTCCACGCGCTCGGGGCCAACGACCGCGTCGCGGTAAAGCCGCACGCCGGGCCGGTGCTGCACGCGATCCATTATCTGCTCGGCAGCCAGTCGCGCGAGACGCTCGAGAATTTCCGCGGGTTCGGCGGCGCGCAATCCTACCCCAGCCGCACCAAGGACCGGATCCCGGTCGATTTCTCGACCGGCTCGGTCGGCCTGGGCGTCGCGATCACGCTCTTCGCGAGCCTGGTGCAGGATTATCTCTCCGCGCACGGCTGGCTCGAGGAGCAGGACCGCGGCCGCTTCGTCGCCTTGATCGGCGACGCCGAGCTCGACGAAGGCAATATCTACGAAGCGATCATCGAGGGCGCCAAGCACGACGTCCGCAACCTGTGGTGGATCGTCGACTACAACCGCCAGAGCCTCGACGCGACAAGCGCCGACCGCATGTTCGAGCGCTTCGACGAGATCTTCCGCAGCTGCGGCTGGCGCGTGATCGAGCTGCGTTATGGCAGGAAGCTGCAGGCCGCCCTCGACAAGCACAAGCCGCTGAAGGACTGGTTCGAGCAGCTGTCCAACGCCGAACTGTCGGCGCTTCACTACCAGGGTGGCGCGGCGTGGCGGACGCGGATCGACGGGGGTCTCGGCAAGAAGGGCGCCGCCTTCCTCAAGCAATATGAGGACGAGGCGCTGGCGAGCCTGTTCACCGACCTCGGCGGCCATTGCTTGGAGACGCTGACGCAAGCGTTCGATGCCGCGGACGACGATGTGCCCACGCTCTTCATTGCCTGGACGATCAAGGGGTTCGGCCTGCCCTTTGCCGGCCACAAGGACAATCACGCTGGTCTGATGAACCCGACACAAATGGCTACGCTGCGCGATGCCATGGGCGTCCGCGAGGGCCACGAGTGGGAGCCGTTGGAGGGCGTCGGCGACAATGCCCGCACCGGCGTCGAGGCGCTGATCGACCGCTCCCGGATCGCGCGCGAAAAGCGCGGCCGCGCGTTCGGCGCCGTCGCTGTCCCGGCGATTCCGGCACCCGCGGGCGAGGAACAGTCGACCCAGGCCGCCTTCGGCCGCATCCTCCTCGACCTGTCGAAGGCCGGCGGCGATCTCGCCGACCGCATCGTCACCACCTCCCCCGACGTGACCGTCTCGACCAACCTTGGCGCGTGGGTCAACCAGCGCGGCTTGTTCCGGCGCGGCGACATGCCCGACGTCTATACTCAAGCAAAAATTGCGTCTGCGCAAAAGTGGGGCGCCAACAACAAAGGCCAGCATGTCGAGCTTGGCATCGCCGAGTCCAACCTGTTCCTGATGCTCGCCGCCGCCGGCCTTTCGGGCGATCTATTCTTCCGGCGCCTCTTCCCGATCGGCACGCTGTACGACCCGTTCATCGCTCGCGGCCTCGATGCCCTCAACTACGCCTGCTACCAGGACGCCCGCTTCCTGCTTGTCGCGACGCCTAGTGGGATCACGCTCGGTCCGGAAGGCGGCGCTCACCAGTCGATCAACCCGCCGCTGATCGCCCTCGGCCAGCCGGGCCTGCGCCATTACGAACCGGCTTACGCCGACGAGCTTGCAGCGATGATGGAGGAGGCATTCCGGCTGATCGACGACCCACCCGGCGAGAGCACGTACCTGCGCCTCTCGACCCGCAACATCCGCCAGATCGAACGCGCTGACGACAGCTGGCGCGAGGGCGCGTTGAAAGGCGGCTACTGGCTGCGCGAGCCCGGCCCTTACGTCGAGGCTGCGATCGTCGCCATGGGCGCGGTGATGCCCGAGGCGCTCGCCGCCTGGGAGGAACTGAGCGAAGACATCCCTGGACTGGGCCTGCTCGCCGTCACTTCGCCCGACCTGCTCCACCGCGGCTGGACCGCCGCGCAGGCGGCCCGCTGGAATGGCGAACGTCAACCGAGCCACGCCGAAGCCTTGCTCTCGAAGCTCTCGCCAGGCGCCGGTCTCGTCACCATCGCCGACGCGGCGCCCGCATCGCTTTCGTGGCTCGGCGGCGTGCTCGGCCATCGCGTCGCGCCGCTGGGGGTCGAGAAGTTCGGCCAGACCGGAAGCCTCGCCGGCCTTTACGCCGCCTACCGCCTCGACGGCGCGGCGATCACCGAGGCCGTGGCGGAAATTCTGCTCCAGAATGGATGAGTTGGTTGGCTCCGGACAACCTTTAATCGGATATTCCCCCACCCACCGGGGGAAGTGAATGACGAGTTTTTGGACGAAGGCGGCGCGCATGGCCGCGCAGGCTGGCAACGATCGTGCCGATGATGACGTGATCCGTCCCGATTTCGGCACAGAGCAAAAGGCACGCCCGTCGATCCGCCGCGATCCGCCGCCTCCGGCCGAAGCCGCTATCCCCACCGAGGATGCGCTGCGGCTGCGGCTCGCCGAGGAGCTGGACTATGCGCGGCGGATGCTCACGTCGATGGGCGATGAACTCGCCTCCGACGTGGTGATCGTCGGGCGACACCTTGCCGAGTTGCAGGCGATCGACATTGTCGGTCAGATGCTCGGCCATATCGCTGCGGTGATCCGCTCGAGCGATCCGCCCGGCGCGGTCGACGCGATCGGTATGACCGCTCTGAAAGCCCGGCTGATGCGCACCCGCATTCTCTAGAGTTGGCAAGGCGCGGATCGCTGGCTTACAGCAGCGCCCATGGCCGGGCGTTATTTTGAAGAATGGGAAGTCGGCGACCGAGTGTCGCATTCGCTCACGCGCACCGTCACCGAGACCGACAACCTGCTGATTACGACGCTCACCCACAATCCGCAGCCGCTGCACCTCGACTATGAAGCGGCGGCACAAAGCGAATTCGGCAAGCCGCTGGTCAACAGCTGCTTCACCTTCAGCCTGCTGGTCGGCATCAGTGTCCATGACACGACGCTCGGCGTGCTCGTCGCCAACCTCGGATTCGACAAGGTCAGGCTGCCCAACCCCGTGTTCGCCGGCGACACGCTGCGCTGCGAAAGCGAATGCATCGACCTGCGCGAAAGCAAGTCGCGGCCCAATGCCGGCATCGTCACCTGGGCGCACCGCGCCCTCAACCAGCGCGACGAACTGGTATGCGAAATGACTCGCACGGCGCTGATCCTCAAGAAGGCGCAATGAAGGAACCCCGCTCCTGGCTATTCGTCCCGGCCGACAGCGAGCGGAAGATCACCAAGGCGCTCGACGGCGAGGCCGATGCTATCATCTTCGATCTTGAGGACAGCGTCGCCCCGGCGATGAAGACCGTCGCGCGCGATGTGCTGAAGTCGATGCTGAAGCGCTCCGGTGGCCCCGAATGGTGGGTCCGCGTCAATCCACTTGGGAGCGAGTTCATCCGCGAAGACCTGGAGCTGATCGGAATCGCCGATGTTCACGGCATCGTGCTACCAAAGGCGGAGGGCGGTGCCGACATCACCGAGCTCGCCCACCGCACCGGTAACATTCCAATCCACGCGATCGTGACCGAGACCGCCGCAAGCCTGTTCGGTCTCCTCTCCTACCGGCAACCCGGCTCACCGCTCGCGGCGATGAGCTGGGGAGCGGAGGATCTGTCGGCGGCGCTCGGCGCCTCGACCAAGTTCGATGCGAACGGCGAGCTCGCATTCAGCTACAGGCTGGCTCGCTCTTTGTGCCTCGCTGGCGCTGTCGCAGCCGGAGTCCAGCCGGTCGACGGCGTATTCGCCGACTTTCGCGACGACGAGGGCCTGAAGGATGAAGCCGAGGCGGCGCGCCGCGAGGGCTTTACCGGCAAGCTCGCCATCCACCCGGCACAGGTCGGTGTCATCAACGCCGCATTCACGCCCTCAGCCGAGGACGTCGCGCACGCCGAGGAGATCGTCGGCGCGTTCGAGGCGCATCCCGAGGCCGGGGTGCTATCGGTGGGCGGCAAGATGGTCGATCGCCCGCATCTCATGCAGGCGCGGCGCGTTCTGGAGCGAGTGGCGAGAGACTGAACATGGCCGAAGCCGTCCATCCGGTTCCCGACAACTTCAACGCGCGTATCGGTCCGCGCGAGCTTACCGAGCTGCACGATCTCGAACGCGCCGATCCCGATCGCTTCTGGCTCGACCAGGCGCGGCGGCTGACATGGAACAAGTTTCCCACGAAAGCGGGCGACTGGTCGTTCGATCACGATGACTTCCACATCCGCTGGTACGCGGATGGCGAGCTCAACATTTCCGTCAATTGCCTCGACCGCCATCTGGCGGAGCACGGGGATAGGACCGCCTTGATCTTCGAGGCTGACGAACCCGGACAAGGCCACCGCCTCACCTATCGCGAGCTCTACGAAGAGACTTGCCGCTTCGCGAACCTGCTGAAGTCGCGCGGCGTCAAGCGCGGCGACCGCGTCATGATCTACATGCCGATGATTCCGGAGGCTGCAGCGGCGATGCTCGCCTGCGCCCGCATCGGCGCAATTCATTCGGTGGTATTCGGAGGCTTTTCGCCCGAAAGCGTCGCCGGGCGGATCGCGGACTGCGACGCTTGCGCAGTGATCACCGCCGACGAGGGCGTGCGCGGAGGCAAGCCGATCCCGCTCAAGCGCAACGTCGATACGGCGCTCGCCGCTCGCGATGTTCCGACAGTCATCGTCGTCACCCGTACCGGCGCGGACGTGCCGATGAAGCAAGGTCGCGACATCCGCTATTCGGACGTCCGCGACGGCCTCGCCACCGACTGCAACCCCGAGATCATGAATGCGGAAGACCCGCTGTTCATTCTCTACACCTCGGGTTCGACCGGACGGCCCAAGGGCGTCGTCCACACTGTCGGCGGCTACGCGGTGTGGGCCGCAACCACCTTCGACTGGGTGTTCGACTACCGGCCCGACGACATCTTCTGGTGCACCGCCGACGTCGGCTGGATCACCGGGCACAGCTATGTCGTCTATGGCCCGCTCGCCAATTGCGCGACCAGCGTGATGTTCGACGGCGTTCCCAACTACCCCGACTTCGGCCGCTTCTGGGAGACGATCGACCGCCTCGGTGTCACCATCTTCTACACCGCGCCGACCGCGATCCGGGCCCTGATGCGCGAAGGCGACCAGCCGGTGAAGCGCCACAGCCGCTCGACCCTCCGCCTGCTCGGCACGGTCGGCGAGCCGATCAACCCCGAAGCCTGGGAATGGTATTGGCGGGTGGTCGGTGACTCTCGCTGCCCCGTGGTCGACACCTGGTGGCAGACCGAGACGGGCGGGATCCTGATTTCCCCCTTCCCCGGCGCGACCGAGATGAAACCGGGAAGCGCGACGAAGCCACTACCGGGTGTGAAGCCGCTTCTCGTCGATGCCGAACACAATGTGCTCGAAGGCGCGGCGAACGGGAATCTGTGCATTTCGGCCTCCTGGCCGGGCCAGATGCAGACCGTGTGGAACGACCACGGCCGCTTCTTCGAAACCTATTTCAAAGCCTATCCGGGTCTCTATTTCACCGGCGACGGCTGCCGCCGCGACGAGGACGGCTATTACTGGATCACCGGCCG
>JAZKBB010000029.1:0-69275 GCA_040388865.1 Pseudomonadota bacterium
CGGAGGGTTCGCCGACCTACAACTCAATGAGCTGGTACGACCGGCTTCGCTACCGGCTGATGCCCTACATCTACACCGCCGGCGCCGACACCTATTTTCATGACGGCACGCTAATGCGCGGGCTGGTGATGGATTTCGCTGGCGACAAGCGCGCGTGGAACATCGGCGATGAATTTCTGTTCGGGCCAGCTTTCCTCGTCGCCCCCGTGACCGAATACAAAGCGCGCACACGCAAGGTGTATTTGCCGGCCGGCACCCGCTGGTATGATTTCTACAGCGGCCGCAGCCTCGCTGGCGGACAGACCATCGCCGCGGCAGCGCAGTACGAACGCATGCCGTTGTTCGTCCGCGCGGGTTCGATCGTTCCAACCGGCCCCGCGATCCAGTTCACGGGCAATAACAGCCATTCGCCCGTGACGCTCACCATCTACACTGGCGCGAGCGGCAGCTTCTCGCTCTACGAAGATGATGGCGTTTCGCGGCAATATCTGCATGGCCAGTATTCGCGGATCCCGCTCAGGTGGAACGAGCGCACGAAAACGCTGACCATCGGAGCGCGCGAAGGGAACGGGTATCCCGGAATGGCGGGGAAGCGCGTGATCAACATCCGCTGGATGAAGCCCGACCTCGCCCGGGCGCTCGACCTTGACGGAAAGGCGGACGCGACGATCGCGTACGACGGCCGTCCGAAGACGGTGCGGATGCGCTAGTCCGCCATTGCATTCCACATCGGATCGCTTCATTATTACGTTATGCGTAGTTCGCGAAACGTAGCATCAAGCCCGGAAGGCGCACATTTTTCGGACGCGCAGCTGCTGGTGCTCACAAGCCTGGCCGACGGGCCAAAGCATGGCCACGCGATGCTCGACGATATTCAGCAAATGTGCGGTGCTCGCCTCGGTCCCGGCACATTGTACGGCGCCATCGCGAGACTGGAGCAGCAGGGCTGGATCGAGCCCCTGCCCGCCGATGAAAGGCGTAAACCTTACCGGCTGACCGAGGCCGGCCAGCGGGCGTTTTCCGCAAAGATGAAAACGCTCCAGCGGATCGTGACCACCGGGACGGGCCGCTTGGCGGCGACATGACCCGGCATCGGCACCATTGGCTCCTTCGGCTTTATCCGCGCCCCTGGCGCGAACGGTACGGCGCCGAGATGGACGAGCTTTTGGGCGAGGAGCGCGATTGGCGCACCGTCGTCGACGTCGCGAAATCCGCCTTGGTCGAGCGGCTGTTTCATTCCACCAGAACGGGAGCACAAGCGATGCGCGCTTACCCCAGCAACATCGGAATCCTGGTGCGCAAGCCCAGCGCCATTGTCCCCATTTTGATGTCAGCCGGAGCCCTGGCGGTCGTCATTACCGCATTCGCCATCTCCGGCACGAAACGGCAGCCGGATGAAGGCACCGCCGCACATATTTGGCAGCTGCTCATGGCCGGGCAGCTGCCGTTCCTAGCCTGGTTCCTGCTGCACTGGGTCAGGCGCGACCTGAAGGCTGGACTCTCGGTGCTCGCACTTCAGCTCGTCCTGTTTGCGGCCGCACTGTTTCCGATTTGGTATTTTGGCCTTTGAGCCCGCGCTCGTGACGGTTAGACCAGCCCGCGCCCGCTGATGCGGAGCGCGGGCACGAACGCCCCGTCCGCAGCCCGCGGCAACGTCACGCGCAGCGCGTCGTCCTCACTGCGGAACTGGAGTTGCGGTCCGCCGACCAGATCAATGCGCTCGATCACTGCGCCCGTCAGTGCTTTGCCGGCGAGTGACGCAATGACACTTTCCCGCTCCGGCCATTCCATGAAGATTGCATACAGCGCGCCGTTTTTTTGTGTGAAGCGAATGTCTTCGGCGGTGAATGGTTTAGCCTGGTCTTCGTTGAGCATGCCCTCTGGTGGTCTGGTCGGACCTTCGCCGAACCTGCGCCAGGGACGCGTGCCGAAGATCGCTTCGCCGTTGCGGCGCGTCCATCGCGTGATGGCGTCGACAACAGCCTCTTCCTTGTCGTCGATCGTACCGTCGCCGCGAACCGGGATGTTGAGCAGCAAATTGCCGTTCTTCGACACCACGTCGGCGAGGCGCTGGATCACTTGCTTGGGAGTCTTGTACGCATTCTGCTCGTAGATGCGGCGAGAGTAATGCCAGTTGCCGATGCAGGTGTCGGTCTGCCACGGAAGTTCGCGGATCTGGTCGGCCCAGCCGCGCTCGACATCCTCGACGATCGCGCGCCGCTGCAGACCGTCGAGTTTTTTGCCGAACAGCACGACGTCGGTGTCGCCGCTCTGGTTTAGCGCATGGTTGTAAAAATGCGCCGCCGCGTCGAGCCCCGCCTGGCCGAGCGGCAGACCGCTGTCGTCGAAATAAACGAGGTCGGGCTTATAATCGTCCACGAGCTGGTTTTGGCGCAGCAGCCAGTTGCGGACGAAGCTGGGATTATATGGCGGCGCGGCTTCGATCCACTGGCCGTCGCGCTTGTCGTGCCAGGCCATCATTTCTTCGTTCGAGCTGATGCCGGGCGGCGGCGCGTAATAAGGTCCGGTGTAAAGCTCTTGCGGGTCTAACCCATCCCAGAACCTGCCCCGGCCATGCTTCTTCCGAAGCCAGTAAGCGTCATAGCGGCGACCGCGCATCGGTCCTTCAGGATCGTAGCCGTAAGCCACCTGGTACCAGTGCCAGGCGTGACTTGAATGGTTGGAGATGCCGAACTTCAGGCCGGCCTCTCGGACGAGCGGCTCCCAGCCGCCGACGATGTCCTTCTTCGGTCCGACACGCGTTGAGTTCCAGCCGTGATGCCTGCTCGCGAAATTGTCGAAATTGTCGTGATGGCAGCCCATCGCCATGAAGTATCGCGCGCCCGCGGCGGCATAGCGTTTCACCAGATATGCCGGGTCCCACTTCTCGGCTTTCCACTGTCCGATGACCTCGATGAAACCGCTACGGCTGGGATGACCGTAATGTTTGAGATGGTGCTCGTAAGCGGTTTCCGGCGGAAACCACGGCTGACGTCCCGGAACGTACATCAGGCGCGCGTACCAGTCGCCCCATTCGGGCTGGCACTGCGGACCCCAGTGCGCCCAGATCCCGAACTTCGCGTCGCGGAACCACTCGGGGACGCGATAGTGGCTAGCGAGCGAGTCCCACGTCGGCGCGACCAACCCGGGAGCCGTCTGGCCGATCGCCGGGCGAGCCATGGCCACGGCCCCGCCGGCGACCAGGATCTCACGGCGTGTGAAGCCTGCCATTGGGCCTAGCTAGCGGCCCGTCAGCTTCTGGATCAGGAACTGGCGAATGAGGCCCCGCAACTCCGACGTCGAAGGGGCAAGGATGCCGCGGACATGTTCGGGCATATGCTCGGCGGGGTCACCATTCTCTCTGAAGACGTAATGATCGAACAACACCCGCCAGCGCTCGCGCTTCCGCTCCGCGAGATGGCCCACCGCGAGCAATCCGTGGCCGATCGCGTGAAGCGGCGAATCCGCATCGGCCGGCTCGTCCTGCCACCAATAATTCACCAGCACATTGAGCGGCCCAGTGGCTTCGACGCCATGCCACCACAGGCTCGGGATGTAGATGGCATCACCAGGGCCGAGCTCTGCCGTGCGCGCATGTCTCAGCGCTTCGCCGAACCTCGGATAGCGAACCAAGTCCGGATTGGTGAGATCGACAAGGCTGATTGGCCGTCCAGCGACCGTGCGCTCGATAGGGCCAATATAGAGGTTGGCAACCTGTTCAGTCGGAAAAAGCGTGAATCGCCGGGTTCCGCTGACAACGCAGGCGACATTGTCTGCTTCGTCGAAATGCGCCGCGACCCGGCTGTTGTTGCCGATCCAAACCCGCGGCGGGCCGCCACGTTTTTCTATTTCGGCGAGCGGATTGGCTTTGGCAAAATCCGGAAGAATCTTCGAGGTCGGCGTCGATCCCATGTAGATCGGTGTGGTCGTGCCCTTGCGCTGAAACTGTACAAGCGTCCCGATCAACTGCGCGAAACGGGTCTCGGAAACATGGAAATTGAGGCCTTCCAGGCGGTCGGTGTAGAAAAACCGACCCGCGGAATCCGGCTCACCGACGAACGCGCGAACATTGGCGCCCCGGTCGAGCGACGTCAGATATGCGGCGAGGTCGTCGATCGAGCGTCGCGATGCAGCAACGATCGGCCAGTCGCCGACGAGTCCGCGAAACACCGCCGGCTCGTCGCGGTCCCTGATAATTTCCGCAAACTGCGCGGGATCGCATTCCTCAATGCCGGGCAGCGACGTCGCTTGCGCACCGCCAGGCGCTTCAGGCAGGGGCTGACCGCGGGTCCTCGTCAGTTCGAGCCCTGCGTCTTGGCGTGCGCCTGTGCGACCAATTGATTGAACTTCTCCGCGGTCGTGCTGAGTAGCAAGCCTCTATCATCCTTGCCGAACGCACTCAGTGGGACACCGATCTTGGTCTGGCCGGTATCGACAATCACCTGCTCGCCGTCGAGCGACGCGATCTTGCCGATTGGCGTGCCCTTGATGTCGCGCAGCGATGCGCCTGCCTTGAAGTCCTGCGCAGTGGCAGCCACGGCCGCATGCCGCACCGGCGCATCCTGCTCCTTCTTCGGCTTGTCATCGCCAGTGGCAATGAGGTGATTATACTCTGCGTTGTTGGCGCGATTTCCCTGCGAGATGGTCGTGGAATTGCCCGTACCGGGCAGACCACCACCGGGTGAGCCCGCCGCCTGGGCCGCGGCCACGGTTGTTCCCGCGAAAAACAGCCCAACGCCCGTCAGAATTCGAATTGCCGTCGAAGTCATGTTCTCACCTGCATCATATTATCCAGTTGGATAGCGATACGCACAAATCATACGAACGGCGGCTGAACAAGCCCTTGTGGCCGCTCGGCAATGACTTAAGTGCGCGGCGTGCCCGACCTTGCCAACCGCTATCGGCCCGACTGGGCGATCCTCTCGCTTGGGCCAGACTTCTTCGATCCGGTCGAGCCCGCCAGGTTCCCAAAATGCGTGCGCCGCTTCGCCAATGAGCGCTGGGCTGAGCGCGTTGGTCTGCAGCTCACCGATGAGCAATGGGCGGCATATTTCTGCAGGTTCGAGCCGCTGCCTAACAACCTGCCCCAGCCGCTCGCGCTGCGCTATCACGGCCACCAGTTTCGCGTGTACAATCCGGACATCGGTGACGGCCGCGGCTTCACCTTCGCTCAGCTGCGCGAGAGTCTTGATCCGCGCGCCCATCCAAGCCAACCGATGCCCGCTGGCCGCCTCCTCGACCTCGGCACCAAGGGTTCGGGGCAGACTCCCTACAGCCGCCACGCCGACGGGCGGCTGACGCTCAAGGGTGGCGTGCGCGAGGTGCTGGCGACCGAGATGCTCGAGGCGCTCGGCGTCAACACCTCGAAGAGCTTCGCTTTGTTCGAAACGGGTGAGGCGCTCGAGCGCGGCGATGAGCCGTCGCCCACCCGCTCTGCGGTCCTGACGCGCCTCAGTCACGGCCACATCCGCATCGGCGCCTTCCAGAGGCTCGCCTTCTTTGGCGAGGTCGACAACATCAATGCGCTGACCCGCTATTGCCTCGCCAATCTCTATTCCGAGCAACCGACAGACGACGACGCCGAAAATGCGCTGCGGCTGTTCGACCTCGTCAGCTCAGCAACCGCGAAGCTCGCTGCCTCCTATCTTGCCGCCGGGTTCGTCCACGGCGTGCTCAACAGTGACAATATCAACATCACGGGCGAGAGCTTCGATTACGGGCCATGGCGCTTCACGCCCGAGTGGGATCCCGACTTCACCGCCGCATATTTCGACCATTACGGCCTCTACAGCTTCGGCCGCCAGCCGGAGGCGATTCATTGGGATTTGGCACAGCTCGCCGGCTGCCTGTCGCTTGTTGCCGACACGACAGCGCTTTCGGAATTGCTCGCCTCCTGGAGCGACCGGTTCGATGAAGCGCTCGTCACGGCGATGCTGCGGCGGCTCGGGATTGCGCGAGGCGAAAACGACCGCGCGATAGCTGCGGCGCTGATCAAGGCTCTCGCAACAAGGGCCCACACCATCGATCGAATCTTCTTCGACTGGCGCGGCGGCCCCGACCTGGGTGCCGAGCCTTATCCCGCCGATCCGTTCCGCGGGCTTGCCCGGCTACTCGACGGACGCCAAGTCGTGCTCAGGCACGATTATTGGTCGGACCCGGAGCCCTGTTCGATGCACATCGAGGAGGTCGAGGCGATCTGGTCGGCGATCGCCGAACGCGACGACTGGCAGCCGTTCGATGACAAGGTTAGAGCGGTGCGGCGGATGGGGGAAGCGATGGAACAGGATGCATCGGCAAGTTAACGATCCAGCGGACATCGTCGCGCCCGCGCACCCGGCAGGGACGCTTGTCTCGACCGATCCGGTGACGGGTGCCGAGCTGTGGTCGGGCAAGACCGGCGATGCCGGTGCCGAAGTCGCAGCGGCCCGCGCCGCCTTCCCCGCCTGGGCCGCTCACTCCCACGCCTATCGCATCGAGGCGCTGCGCCGCTTCGCCAACGTCGTGCGCCGCAAGGAAGCGGAGTTTGCCGAGTTGATCGCGCGCGAGACCGGCAAGCCCCTGTGGGAGACCCGGACCGAAGTCGCGGCGGTGGTCAACAAGGTGGACATCTCGGTCGAGGCTTATGCTGAGCGAACTCCCCAGCGGAAAATGGAGGCCGCGCTCGGCAACCGCATCGCTGTCCGCCACAAGCCGCACGGCGTGCTCGGCGTTCTGGGACCGTATAATTTCCCAGCGCACCTTCCCAACGGGCACATCGTCCCCGCGCTGATTGCCGGCAATACGGTGGTGTTCAAGCCGTCGGAGAAGACGCCCGCGACCGGGGAGTTCCTCGTCCATTGCTTCCATGAGGCGAAAATTCCGCATGGCGTCGTCCGGCTGCTGGTCGGGGGCCCTGACCAGGGGAAAGCGCTTGCTGGGCACCCCGGCATCGATGGCTTGCTGTTCACCGGCTCGGCGCGCGCCGGCATGGCGCTTCACCGCCAGTTCGCCGAGACCCCGCACAAGATCCTCGCGCTCGAGCTTGGCGGCAACAATCCGCTGGTGGTGTGGAACGCGAAGGACATTGAATCTGCCGCGGCGATCGTCGTCCAGTCCGCCTATCTCTCGGCCGGCCAACGCTGCACCGCTGCGAGGCGGCTGATCGTCGAGGACGGGCATGAGGAACCGCTGATCGAGGCCGTCAAAACCCTGATCGACCGCCTGATCGTCGGAGAGCCTTTTGCCGACCCGCAGCCGTTCATGGGCCCGCTGATCGACAATGCCGCCGCCGACCAGGTCCAGGAGCAGTGGCTCAACCTCATGATGAAGGGAGGCAAGCCACTCTGCCGGCTCGACCGCCCGACCAAGGACGCGCCATTCCTCACCCCGGCGCTGATCGACGTGACCGACATTCGCGACCGTCCCGACGAGGAGATTTTCGGGCCGGTCCTTCAGCTCATCCGGGTCAAGGATTTCGACGCCGCGATCGCCGAGGCGAACAACACCCGCTTCGGCCTTGCCGCGAGCCTCGTCGGCGGAAGTCCCGAAATGTACGACAAGTTCTGGGCCCGGGTACGCGCCGGCGTGATCAACTGGAACAAGCCGACCAACGGCGCTCCCTCGAACGCGCCGTTCGGCGGGGTCGGGATGTCCGGCAACCACCGCCCAAGCGCCTTCTATGCCGCCGATTATTGCGCAGACCCGGTGACCAGCAGCGAGGTCGACCGCGCCCGCGCCTCACTCGGCGAGGGCCTGCGCGACCCCAACATGCAGGAAGACTGACCTCCATCCGCCTGCAACAAGTTCGGGGTGACAGCCGTTCAGCGGCGGATGAGTAACCGCAAATGGATCGGCACGACCCTTGGTCTTGCCCTGTGCAGCGCAACCCTTACCGGATGCCATGTCAACAACCGCAACTCACAAGACGGCGGAAACAGCAATGTTTCGAGCAGCAGCGTCAACGTCCAATGGAAGTCGAATACCGAAAGGCAGCTTCGTCATGCGATCGCCGAAGCGCCGGCCAACGGGCTCAAGCCCGAGCTGTTCCTCAAAGGTGGAGAGAGTGGCGCGGCGCTGACCGATGCGGCGCTGAAATATGCCTCGGCGCTGGCCAACGGTTATTCGGATCCGAGCCAGCTGCACGAAGTCTACACCATTCCTCACCCGAAGATGGACGTGCGGCAGGGCCTCGCGGATGCGATCCAGAAGGGCGACGTGAAGAGCTGGCTGGAATCACTCGCCCCTCAAACCGACGAGTATCGCGCGCTGAGCCAGGCTCATCTCCACTATCTTCAGCTCGCTTCGAAGGGGCAGATGCAGCCCGTTCCCGCGGGTAAGGCGATCAAGCCCGGCGGTCATGACTCTCGGATCGCGCTCATCCGTGCAGCGCTCACCGCAAGCGAAGCTATCGCTCCGCCGGAACGGCCGGCGCGGTCATCAGGCCGATATTCGCCCGACCTCGTCGCGGCCGTGAAAAAGGTGCAGGCCGAATGGGGCCTGAAACCTGATGGCGTGATCGGCGGAGCGACGCTCGACGTGCTGAACGCCGGCCCAGCCTACCGCGCGCGGCAGCTCGCCATCGCGATGGAACGGCTGCGCTGGCTTCCCCGCACCCCGCCGGCGACGCGGATCGACGTCAACACCGCCGCCTCGATGCTCGATTACTGGCGCGATGGTCAGCGCGTCGACCGGCGCGAGGTCGTCGAAGGTGAGCCCGACAAGCCGACTCCGCAAATCCAGGCGCCGATCGTCCGGCTCGTCGCGAAGCCGACGTGGAACGTCCCCGAAGGGATCGGCGTGAAAGAGCTTTCAACGAAAAGCGCGGGCTGGCTGGCCAACAACGGCTACGTTCAGAAGGACGGTAAATGGGTCCAGCAGTCCGGTCCCAAGAACTCGCTGGGCCTCGTCAAGTTCGACATGGACGACAAGGAGGCGATCTATCTCCACGACACCCCGGCCAAGGCGCTTTTCAGCATGCCCGAGCGGCATCGCAGCCATGGGTGCGTCCGCGTCCAGAATGCGGTGCAATTCGCGACCGCACTTGTCCAGGAGCAAGGCATCCTCGACCAGTTCCAGCAGGCGATGGGCCAGCCCGACGAGAAGTTCATCAAGCTGAAAACTCCGATCCCGGTGCGGCTGCTCTACCAGACGGCGTTCTGGGACGGCTCGGCGATCCAGTTCCGTCCCGACGTTTACGGCTGGGACGACAACATCGCCAAGGCACTGGACCTGGCGCCAGGAGTGCCGATCAAGATCGAACAGCCCGAAAGCAGCGACGACATCGGGCCGTAAATAGTTGAGGGCGCCGGGAACGAACCCGACGCCCTCATCCCCCTCCCACAGGGCGTGTCCCGGGCCTCAGCTGCCGCGAAGCTCCGGCATGTACCCCTCATCCATTAGGTCGCTGAACTTGGTGATGCGGCTGTCGAACTTGAGCCGAATCTTGCCGGTCGAACCGTGACGCTGCTTGGCGACGATCACTTCGGCGAGGCCGTAGACCCGCGCCATCTCTTCGCGCCATTTGTCGACTTCGGGATGGTCGTCGGCGGGCTGACGCGCGGCGAGATAATAATCCTCTCGATAGATGAAGAGCACGATGTCGGCGTCCTGCTCGATCGAGCCCGATTCACGAAGGTCGGAAAGCTGCGGCCTCTTGTCCTCGCGCTGTTCGACCGCGCGGCTGAGCTGCGACAGCGCCATCACCGGAACGTCGAGTTCCTTGGCGAGCGTCTTAAGGCCTCGGCTGATCTCGGAAATCTCGTTAACGCGATTATCGTTGCTCGACTTGCCGGTGCCCTGGAGCAGTTGCAGATAATCGACGATCACCAGCCCGATGCCCTTCTGCCGTTTGAGGCGGCGGGCGCGGGCGCGAAGCGCGGCGATGGTCAGGCCGGGCGTATCATCGATATAAAGTGGCAGGCTCTGCAGCTCGGCGGCGGCGCGTGCGAGTGAGCGAAATTCCGATTGGCTGATCCGTCCCATGCGCAAATTCTCGGAGCTGATCCCGGATTGCTCGGCAAGGATGCGCGTCGCCAGCTGGTCAGCCGACATTTCGAGGCTGAACAAAGCGACCGCCGCACCCGCCGACTTGGCCGGCTCGATGCCGTCTTCCTGGTCCTGCAGCAGCCGCTTGGCGGCGGCAAAGCCGATGTTGGTCGCGAGCGAGCTCTTGCCCATGCCGGGGCGCCCGGCGACGATCACCAGGTCCGACTTGTGAAGCCCGCCGATCTTGGTGTTGAGGCTGTCGAGGCCGGTGGTGAAGCCGGACAGATGCCCGCCGCTGTTGAGCGCTTTCTCGGCGAGCTGAAGCGCCTCCTTGGTGGCCTCGCCGAAGCTCTTGGCCTTGCCTTCGGCGCCGCCTTCCTCGGCGACCTTGTACAGCTCGGTCTCGGCGCGCTCGATCTGAGCCAGGGGGGCAACGTCCTCGCTCGTATCGAGCGCGCCTTCCACAAGCTCGCGGCCGACGCCGACAAGGGCGCGCAGCAGCGCGAGATCGTAGATCTGTGACGCGAAATCGCGGGCGCCGATGACCGCCGCGCCCGAACCGGTCAGCTGGGCGAGGTAGGACGGCCCGCCAACTTCCTTCATGCCTTCGTCGGCCTCGAACAGAGGCTTCAGGGTCACCGGGTTGGCGATCCGGTTGGAATCGGTCAGCCGCAGGATCGCTTCGTAGATGCGCCCGTGCAGCGGCTCGAAGAAATGCAGCGGTTTCAATTTGAGCTGGACGTCCTCGACCAGCCGGTTGTCGATCATCAGCGCGCCGAGCAGCGCGGCTTCGGCTTCGACATTTTGGGGAAGAGCTGGAGGTGCTTCTGACGCGGACTCGGCGATGCGGATGACTTCGGCCATGCGCGGCTCCTACGCTGGTGTGGCCCCACATCAAGCGCGGCGAAAATAGCACAGTTGTGGATAGCTTGTGCACGAATCAGAGTTAGACCCACCGGAATTGCGAAATCTGATTTGCCGCCAATCCACAGATTTGATCGGCGCAAATTTGAAGCCTTCAATTTGCCTCGTTACTCACTCTCCATGTCGATTTTATCGGACCGCTGGATTCGCGAGCAGGCGCAACGACACGCCATGATCGAGCCGTTCGTCGAGGCTCAGCGGCGCGAGGGGTGCATCAGCTACGGCCTGTCGTCCTATGGTTACGACGCGCGTGTCGCCGACGAGTTCAAGATCTTCACCAACGTCGACTCAGCAACCGTCGACCCCAAGAATTTCGCCGCCAACAGCTTCGTCGACCGCAAGACAGACGTCTGCATCATCCCGCCCAACAGCTTCGCGCTGGCGCGGACAGTCGAATATTTCCGAGTGCCGCGCGACGTGCTCGTCATCTGCCTCGGCAAATCGACCTATGCGCGCTGCGGGATCATCGTGAACGTGACGCCGCTCGAGCCCGGCTGGGAAGGCCATGTGACGCTGGAATTCTCGAACACGACGCCGCTGCCCGCGAAAGTCTACGCCAACGAAGGCGCCTGCCAGTTCCTGTTCCTCCAGGGCAATGAGCCGTGCGAGGTCAGCTACGCCGACCGCGCCGGCAAATATATGGGACAGAGGGGCGTCACCCTTCCCAAGCTGTGAGCCCCGACGAAGCCCGACAACTCGACGCCTCCGACCCGCTGGCATTAGCGCGCGAGCGGTTCCGGCTGCCTGAGGGCGTGATCTACCTCGACGGCAATTCGCTTGGGGCGCTCCCGGCTGCCGCGGCCGGTGCCTTGTCTGAAACCATTGAGCGGCAATGGGGCGACGACCTGATCGCCAGCTGGAACAAGCATGGGTGGATCGACTGGCCGACGCGCATTGCCGCTAAGCTAGCGCCGATCGTGGGCGCGAAGCCGAACGAGCTGCTGATCGCCGATTCGACCAGCGTCTGCCTCTTCAAGCTGCTCGCCGCCGCGGCGCGGGCACGGCCAGGGCGCACGACCATCCTCAGCCAGAAGCGCAACTTCCCGACGGACCTCTATATTGCCGAGGGCCTTTGCTACCTGCTCGGACTTAAGCTAAAAACGGTCGAGCCACACAAGATCATCGGCGCCATCGGCGCGGACACCGCGGTCGTGACGGTGACCCATGTCGATTACCGCTCGGCAGCCTTTTACGACATGCGCGCGGTGAACGACTCCGCACGCGCGGCGGGAGCGCTGGTCGTCTGGGACCTGTCGCACAGCGCTGGAGCTATCGAGCTCGACTTGAATAGCGCCGGCGCGGAGCTGGCGGTTGGCTGCGGCTACAAATATCTGAACGGTGGCCCCGGCGCTCCGGCCTTCATCTATGTCGCGGAAGCGCTGCAGGGCGAGCTTGCCAATCCGCTGCAGGGATGGATGGGCCATGCCGACCCGTTCGCCTTCGTCGATGATTACCGGCCGGCCGAGGGAATGCTGAAGTTCCTGACCGGCACCCCGTCGATTCTGGGGCTCGCCGCACTTGAGGCGGGACTCAGCACCTTCGACGGCATCGCAATGAAGGACGTCGCGGCCAAGTCGCGCTCGCTCTCGCAGACGTTCATCGACGAGGTCGAGGCCCGCTGCGGCCCCGAAGTCCGCCTCGCGTCCCCGCGCGACCCGACGCAGCGCGGTAGCCACGTCGTGTTCGCCCACGCGGAGGCTTATGCCATCATGCAGGCGTTGATCGCACGCCATGTGATCGGCGATTTCCGCAGCCCCGATTTGATGCGCTTCGGCTTCGCCCCGCTGTACAACAGCCACGACGAGATGGACCGCGCCGCCGAAACGCTGGCCGACATTCTCGCCACCCGCGAATGGGATCAGCCGCGCTTCCTTGAGCGCGCGAAGGTTACCTGATCCGCGCGTTTCTCGTCCGCGCGGCGTCGATGCTCCAGGGTCCGGCCCCGGCTGCGGCGAGATACAGGAAGATGAAGCAATAGAGGATCGCCGCTTCACCCATGTTGACCGCCGGGTAAAAGCTCATCTTGGCGTGGACCGTCCAGTAGGCGATGGCCATCTCACCGGCCGCAATGAACGCAGCAAGCCGAGTAAACAGGCCGAGAGTGACCAGCACGCTGGTGACGAGCTCGACTATGCCCGCTACCCACAAGAGGGTGCCGACGTGCTGAAGGCCGGGCTTTCCGTCCGGCGGAAATCCGGCCAGCTTGATCAGGGCGTGTTCGAGGAACAGCAATCCAACGATGATGCGCAAGATGGCGTGCAGCTGCGGCTGCCAGCGCGAAAGCCAGGGTAGTTCCATGCAATCCTCCAGCGAGTTGGTACGGACTAGCTAAGGTCCAGAATGGACCGCCGCCAAGTGTCAGGCGTGTGCCCGCGCCTGTGCGGCATGCGCCGAATCCTCGGCAAGCAGCCGCCGCGATTCGTGGATCATGTGGACCCAGTCGTGGAACGCGTGAGCAAGCGTCTCGATCAGGCCTTTCAGAGCTCCGTCCTTGAGCTTGCCGCTGGCATCGAAGCTGTCGTCGGTCACGTGCCCCAGATAGGCTTCGGGTTGCTGCATCATCGGCATGTTGAGGAACACGCCGGCCTGACGAATCTGGTGGTTCGCGCCGAAGCCGCCGATGCTGCCCGGTGAGGCCGTGACGATCGCCGCCGGCTTCTTGTCGAACACGCTCTGGCCGTAGGGCCGTGAGCCGACATCGATCGCATTCTTGAGCACGCCGGGAATGCCGCGATTATATTCGGGGCTGCAGAACAGCACTCCGTCGGCGGCGCCGACCTGTTGCCGGAAGCGCGTCCATTGCTGGGGCGGATTGCCATCTAGGTCCTGATTGTAGAGCGGCAGGTCGCCGATCTCGATCATCGAGCAATCGAGATTGTCGTCGCGAAGCGCGCAGATTGACCGCGCGACCTTGCGGTTGATGCTTCCCTCACGGAGGCTGCCGACGATAATTGCGATGTTATAGGCCATGGCTCTCTCCTTGGGCTTGCCGGCCCAATACGCCTGAAGCCGGAAAGTTGCGACGGCCGATCGATCGCCTAGCGGGGTAGTTGCAATGCGCCGGCGAGCATCGCGACCACCAGGACCAGAATGAGCGTCAACAGCGCGTTGCGCAGAATGCGATGGCGACGGCGCAAATCGACATCATAGGCAGCGACGTCCATCCAATATTGCCCGCCCATCCCTTGGCGCACGATGCCGCGGCGCAGGTACCGGTCGAAAATACGTCGCTCGAAGCCATTGGATGGCTCGAAGCTGATTGCGCGATCCGGCCGAACGGCATCGGCCTCGAAAAACCGGTGCTGGATTTCGCGCCTTGCGCGAGCGACCAACGCTGCTGCCGCACTTGCCATGGTGTGTTCCTCCCCCTTGGACGAATCTGTTTAGCGCTTGCGATTGGAATGGCGAATATTCGCCGGACGACCACGTCGCGGGCCGCGGGTCCGATCGCGACGCGGAGGCGCAGCCGGGCCGCCGTAACTTCCCTCCGGGAGCTGGAACCGCAACGAACCGGAAACCGGATTAGCTTCCGCCAGCCGAAGCGTAAGCCGCTGGCCTACCCGATAGGTTTCGCCCGACTCGTCGCCCACCAGCGTCCGGGCCGCTTCGTCGTAACGATAATATTCGCGCCCCAGATCTTTGGCGAAGACCAGCCCGTCGCCACCCAAATTATCGACCGTGGCGAAAAATCCGAACGGCTGGATGCCGGTGATCCGGCATTCCACCAGCTGGCCGACCTGGTCCGCTAGGAATGCCGCGACATAGCGGTCGATCGTATCGCGCTCGGCCTCCATCGCGCGCCGTTCCAGCATCGAGATCTGCTCGCCGATCTGCTCGAAGCGCTCCTCGTCGCCCGGCGGCAATCCCCCCTCGCCGAGCCCATAGGCCTTCACCAGCCCCCGATGGACCAACAGGTCGGCGTAGCGGCGGATCGGCGAGGTGAAGTGGGCGTAGGTCGCCAGCGCCAGGCCAAAGTGGCCGAGCCGCTCGGGACCGTAACGCGCCTGCATTTGGGTGCGCAGTAATTGCTCCATGATCTCCTGGCGTCCGTCGGCATCCCCGATCCGCTCGATGACCCGGTTGAAGGTTCCAGGCTTGATCACCTGCCCCATTGCGAACTCGATCCCGAAGGTCGCCAGATAGTCCTTGAGCGCCACCAGTTTCTCCCGACTCGGCGGCTCGTGGATGCGGTACATGACGGGCGCTTTCTTGGCCTCGAGCGCCCGCGCCGCCGCGACATTGGCCGCAATCATATAATCCTCGACCAGCCGGTGCGCGTCGAGCCGATCACGTGGCGCGATCGACATAATGCGTCCCTTCTCGTCGAGCATCACCCGGCGCTCGGGCAGGTCGAGCTCGAGCGGATCGCGCTTCTGCCGTGCCGCGAACAGCGCCCGCCAGCAGGCCCACAAAGGCTTCAGCGCTTTCTCGACCAGCTCCTTCGACACCGGTCCTTCGACCTCGGGCATCGAGCAGGTCGGCGAACTGACTTCGACCCGCTCCTCCGCTGCCGCGTCGATCGCAGCCTGGGCATCTTCGTAAGCAATGTTTGCAGCAATGCAAACCTTCGCTCGCGTGAAACGCCAGCTCTTGAGCGTTCCGTCCTTGGCGATCTTCAGGTGGCACGCCATCGCCGCCCTCGCCTCGCCCTCTTTCAGCGAGCAGATGTCGGCCGACAACTCCTCCGGAAGCATCGGTACCACGCGATCGGGGAAATAGACGCTGTTGCCGCGCGCGCGCGCCTCGCGGTCCAGTTCGGAGCCTGGGCGCACGTAGAAGCTGACGTCGGCGATAGCGATGATCGCGTTCCAGCCGCCCTCCCCGTCGGCTTCCGCCCAGATCGCGTCGTCATGGTCGCGCGCGTCCTCGGGATCGATCGCGACTATCGGAAGATGCGTCAGGTCCTCCCGCTCGCCGAGCGGCTGCTTCGACACGCGATGCGCCTCGTCGATTGCCTCCCGAGCAAACTCCGCACGCAACCCATGCTTATAGATCGCGATGAGGCTGAAACTCCTCGGCGCAAACGGGTCGCCGAGCACCGCATCGACCCGGGCCTGGACCCGCGGCGGGCGTCCGGCGACTTCGCAGAGGACGAGGTCGCCAGCCTCGGCGTCCTTGAGATCGGCGATCGAGAACTCTCGCCGCTCCTTCTTGTCGACCGGCGACAGCCATAAGCGCTCGCCGTCGCGCCGCACGACGCCGAGCACCAGCTCCGCCGAGCGCTCGAGCTTCTTCATCGGATGGGCGATGAAGGCGTCGCCGGTCTGCTCGGTCCGGCACAACACGCGGTCGCCGATGCCGAGCGCGCTGCGCTTACCTCGTTCGACCAGGCGAATGCGCGGGGCGGCCGTTTCGGCATGCCATTGCTCGGGCACCGCGAAGACACGGCCGCTGTCGTCGACCAACTGCACGCGAAGCACGGTCACCTTCGGCACGCCCCCCGCCTGGTGGAACGCCCGTCCGGGCGATGAATCGATCAGCCCCTCATCGGCCATGTCCTTGAGCAGGCGCTTCAAATCGATCTTGTCCTGCCCCGACAGCCCGAATGCGCGGGCGATTTCGCGCTTGCCCGCCGGCTGGTCCGACGTGGCGATGAAGTCGAGGATTTGCTTGCGGCTAGGGAGGCCGTCAGGCCGATTGCGCGGCGGCCGCGATGGTCGTGACGAGCGGGGCGGCCGGGGAGTTCTCGGTGTGCGGGGCGATCTGGCCATGGTGAGGACCTAAACGCGCCTAGCGCAGCTGGCTATCCTTGCTCCCGCGACGGTTGATCGTCGAATGGGTCACCGCCTTGTCGCGCACCGACTGACAGGCGACGCAGGTGCGTACGGCGGGCAGCGCTTCGCGCCGCTTCTTCGGGATCGACTCGCCGCAATCGTCGCATTCCTCAGCGCTCTCGCCGTGGGGCGTCAGCGCGCGGGCGCGAAGGACGGCGTCCTTCACCGTATTGTCAATCTGGTCCTGAACCGCGCCGTCGCGCGTCCATCCGCCGGCCATGTTTGCTCCAACTCTCGTCATCCCGGACTTGATCCGGGATCCGCCTGACCATGTAAGAAAGGCAGGCCCCGGCTCAAGGCCGGGGTGACGAGCTACTTCTTCGCCGGCGCCACGAACGGCTTGAACGCACCGCCCGGTACCGCCGAGGCGACCGGACTTTCGAACCCGTCCTTGCTCACCGAGGAGACGCCGAACACCCAGTCGTCGACGCGGATGTGGGGCAAGATTGTGGCCGTTTCAGCGGATAAAAGGATGCCGCTCGGCTTCATGAGAAAGCCGGGCGTGACGTCGCCACCAATTTCCCACTGCGACGCGTCGGTCCGTCGACGCCAAATCCTGTAACCGTACGTCGATAGGCTCGGTATCCAACTTATCTTCGTATCGGTGCTCACTGCCCCCTCGACCTTCACGCCCACGGGCGGCGGCGGGGCGCTGGCGATCGCGGCGAGCGCTGCGACGTTGAGCTTGGTCATTTTCGCGAGGTAAGCGAAATCGACATGATCGATCGTGTCGCCATAGTGGACGCCGTTTTCGGTCCGCAGGTCCTGGTGCTGCCAGTTGTAATTCTCGATCGCGACGCTGATCCGCGCCGCTGGAAAGCCGAGCTCGAGGAACGGGATATGGTCACCGCCGCGGCCGAAGCGGTCGGTGCGCCAGATCTGCCTGACATCAAGCCCGATCTTCAGCCGGTCGGCCAGGCTGTCGAGGTAGCGCGAGATGTTGCGAGACGGCGCATCATTCTCGCCGCCGAGGCTGTGGGTCGCGGCCATCAGTGCGACCTCGCCCTGCGAGCGCGGCCCTTCGGACAGCACCCGCGCATGCGTGGAGTCGCAGACGCCGTCCGACCCGCAACTATTGCCGATGATGTCATTGTTGAGGACGGTGACGACGTTCCAGCCCTGGGCCTTGGCATAATTAGCCAGCACCTTGCCGCCGTAGAGGCCCTGCTCCTCGCCCGACAGCGTCGCGTAAACGATCGTGCCGGGGAACTTGTGCTTCGACAGCACCCGCGCCGCCTCCAGCACCGCGGCAGTCCCCGATCCGTCGTCGTTGGCGCCGGGCGCGTCCGACGTCGAATTCATGATGTCGGTCACCCGGCTGTCGATGTGGCCCTGGATGATGACGACGTCGTTGGGCCGCTCGGTCCCGCGCTGGATCGCGACCATGTCTCGGACTCGCGTCGGCGTCGGGATGCGCGCGCCGGTGAAGGTCTCGGCGGGGTCGATGATCGTCAGGCAATTGCCGCAGGCCGCCGAGTCCCGCTGGAACTCGCCGCGGGCCCATTCGAGCGCCGCGCCGATGCCGCGCTTGGGATCGGTTTGCGACGACAAGGTGTGCCGCGTGCCGAAGCCAACCAGCGTCTCGATCGTATGGCGAAGCTGCGCCTGGCTGACCGGCGCTATGATGGCGCGGAGCCTCGCGTCCGGAGAAGGAGGCGGCGCGGCGCCGATAAGCAGCAAGCTTCCCAAAAAGATCGCTTTACGCATCACGACTCTCCCTCGTTCGTCGCCGCTAACCCCCCGTGCCGTCGAATGCGAGTGGCATTGTCGCGCAACAACAGCTGGTTTACCCAAAAGCTGATTCTCGGGGAGGGTTTTCATGCGTAAATCGCTTGCTCCGCTGCTTGCAGCGTCTTGTCTCGTCGCCACCGCCGCGCAAGCCGCGACCAGCGCCATCCCGCCGATCCTGACCGGCGCGCCGAGCGCCGCGGCGATCAACCAGCGCTGCGACTGGTTCGTCGCGCACAGCACCGCCTTGCGGAGCGCTCTCGAGCATTCGAAGGTGAAGCCGAGCCTGACGACGACGCTCACAGCCTATGACAAGCTCAATGAGCTGATCAACGACGGCAGTGGGGAAGTCGGCTTCTACCGCCAGGTCTCCCCCACTGCCGCCAGTCGCGAAGCCGGCGAAAAGTGCGAAGTGCGCATGGCGAGCGAGCAAACCAAGCTGTCGCTATCGCGCCCGATCTACGAGCATCTGAAGGCGATCCCGACGCCAGCGGACGCGTCGACCAAGCTCTACCTGACGCGGGTCCTAAGCGCGTTCGAGCGCGCGGGGATCGGGCTTGACGCAGCCGGCCGCGCGAAGGCCCAGGCGCTGTCCGACGAAGTGTCGAACCTCGGCACCAGTTTCGAAGCCAATATTCCCAAGGGTCAGAAGACGATTACCGCGACCGTCGCCGAGCTCGACGGCGTTCCGCAGGACTTCATCGCCGCGCATAAGCCCGGGCCCCACGGCAAGGTCACGCTGACGACCAGCAGCACCGATTACGTGCCGGTTATGAGCTACGCCAAGGACGGCGGCCTGCGCGAGCGCTTTTACCGCGCGTACAACATGCGCGCCTACCCCGAGAACGACGCGGTGCTCCGCGACATGATCAACAAACGCGGGGAATTGGCGCAGCTGGTCGGCCGTTCAAACTACGCGACGCTCAATTTCGAAGACCGGATGCTGAACACGCCGGACAAGGTCCAGGCGTTGCTGGACGACATGGCGTCTGCGGCAAAACCCGCCGGCGACCGCGATTACGCCAAAAAGCTGGCGATGCTCCAGAAGCTCCAGCCCGGAGCGACCGCCCTGCAGCCGTGGGACAGCGGCTATGTCTCGAACCTCGTCCAGAAGCAGTCGTACGGCTACGACCGGCAGGAAGCGCGGAAGTATTTCACGTACAGCCGCGTCCGCGACGGCATCCTCAAGCTCACCGAAGACATGTTCAGCGTCGACATTCGCCCATGGAAAACGCCGAAGTGGGATCCGCTCGCCGAATCCTATGAATTTTACGACCACGGCAAGCTGATCGGCCGCATCTACTTCGACGCGCACCCTCGTGACGGCAAGTATGAGCACGCCAATGCCATTCCGCTGCGTTACGGCGCGCGGTCGGCGCTCCCGGTCGGTGCCTTGGTGTTCAACGTGCCCAACGGGCTGATGGAGCATAGCGACGTCGTCACTTTCCTCCACGAATATGGGCACCTGCTCCACCACATCTTCGGCGGGCAGAACCAGCGGTGGGCGGGCCAGAGCAGCTTCTCGACCGAGTGGGATTTCGTCGAGGCGCCGTCGCAGATGCTGGAGAACTGGGTTTTCGATTATGACACGCTGAAAGGCTTCGGCGTAGACGCCGCCGGCCACACCATCCCGCGCGATCTCGTCGAGAAAATGAACAAGGCGCGCTATTTCGACCTCGGCATGGGCGACATGCGCCAGCTCGGCCTGTCGAACGTCGCGCTGCAATATTATCTGCGGCCGGCGCCAGCCGATCTCGGCGCGGCCGCGCATGAATATGATGCGAAATACGACCTGCTTGCGCCGGCGCCCGGAACCCAGTTCCAGGACTCGTTCCCGCACCTCGCGGGCTATGGCGCGGCTTATTACACCTATCGCTGGTCGGTGGTGATCGCCGACGATCTGTTCACCGAGTTCCAGAAAAACGGGCTGCACGACCGCGCCACCGCCGAGCGTTATCGCCGGCTTGTGCTGGCACCGGGCGGATCGAAGCCCGCGGCGGAGCTGGTTGCCAGCTTCCTCGGCCGGCCGATCAGTATCAATGCGTACAAGGCGAAACTGGCCAAGGATCAATAGGCCTCGGCAACTGGAATTTGCGAGCGTGCGGGTCTAGGGGGCGGCCAACCCCTTAAGACTCAACTAGGACGCGTAACCATGCTTCGCAGCATCGACCATTTCATCGGCGGTTCCACTTTCGCTTCAGGCGAGCGGCAGGGCGATGTGTTCGATCCCAACCAGGGCCAGGTCCAGGCCAATGTCCGCTTCGGCACCGCAGCCGACCTTCAAAAGGCGGTCGACGCCGCCAAGGCAGCCCAGCCGGCCTGGGCCGCCACCAATCCGCAGCGCCGCGCCCGCGTGATGTTCAAATTCCGCGACCTCGTCGAAAAGAACATGGACGACCTTGCGCACCTGCTGTCGAGCGAGCACGGCAAGGTCATCGCCGACGCCCGGGGCGACGTTCAGCGCGGGCTTGAGGTCATCGAATATGCCTGCGGTATCCCGCAGTCGCTCAAAGGCGAATATACCGTCGGCGCCGGACCCGGCATCGACGTTTATTCGATGCGCCAGCCGCTCGGCATCGGCGCCGGAATCACGCCGTTCAACTTTCCGGCGATGATCCCGATGTGGATGTTCGGAATGGCGATCGCCTGCGGCAACGCCTTCGTCCTGAAGCCCTCCGAGCGCGATCCAAGCGTGCCCACTCGCCTCGCCGAGCTGATGAAGGAAGCAGGCCTTCCCGACGGCATCCTCAACGTCGTTCATGGCGACAAGGAGATGGTCGACGCGATCCTCGATCATCCGGACATCGCGGCGGTCAGCTTCGTCGGCTCATCCGACATCGCGCAGTACATCTATTCGCGCGGCACCGCGCACAACAAGCGCGTCCAGGCGTTCGGCGGGGCGAAGAACCACGGGATTGTCATGCCCGACGCCGATCTCGACCAGGTCGTAAACGACCTCGCCGGCGCCGCATTCGGGTCGGCGGGCGAGCGCTGCATGGCTCTTCCGGTGGTCGTGCCGGTCGGCGATGAAACCGCCGATGCGCTCCGCGCCAAGCTCATTCCCGCGATCGAGGGGCTTCGCGTCGGCGTCTCCACCGACGGGGATGCTCATTACGGTCCGGTGGTTAGCTCGGCTCACAGGCAGCGGATCGAGAACTACATCCAGACGGGCATCGACGAAGGCGCCGAGCTGGTCGTCGACGGCCGCGGCTTCATGCTTCAGGGGCATGAGGAAGGCTTCTTCATCGGGCCGACCTTCTTCGATCATGTGAAGCCCAGCATGAAGAGCTACCAGGACGAGATCTTCGGCCCTGTCCTGCAGATGGTCCGCGCCCGCGATTTCGATGAGGCGGTGCGCCTCCCGTCCGAGCACGAGTACGGCAACGGCGTCGCCATTTTCACCCGCAACGGCCATGCTGCGCGCGAGTTCGCTGCCCGCGTCAATGTCGGGATGGTCGGCATCAACGTGCCGATCCCGGTGCCGGTCTCGTATCACAGCTTCGGCGGGTGGAAGCGTTCCGGCTTCGGCGACATCGGTCAATATGGCCAGGAGGGCATGCGCTTCTGGACCAAGAACAAGGTTGTGACGCAGCGCTGGCCCGATGGCATTGTCGACGCTGGCAACAAGGGCGCGTTCCACATCCCCACCTTCGGCTAAGCTGCGGTTGGTGTGGCGCTGATTTGGGAGTAAGCGGCCCCATCGTTCCGACGATGAGGGGGTGAAACATGATCCTGCTCGCGCTTGCACTGGCCGCTCAGGGCCAATGGACCGGTCCAAGGACCGAGGAATATCGCGGACCCGGAAATTATTGCGGCGGCGGCTACCGCGTCTCTTTGACGCGCGGTGAGCGTGCACTGCTGCTACCGCAGGATACCGGCGGTCAGGCCGTCCGGCTGGTGCTGAGCCGGGGCGAGGTGAACATCCATACCGGGGTTCGGCCGGAGCCAGGCCGCGCCGTCATGCACTACCGCGGCGGCACCGCAGTTAGCCAAGGCAACGACGGCGGCATCTCCTACCAGGTCGCCGACCAGACCAATTTCGCGCTCCTCGTCACCAGCGCCGCCTTCCACGGCTTCAAGAAGGATGGCTGGTTCTTCACCAAGGCGAATTTCGCCGCCGACTCCGACCGAGGAGCGCGCTGTCTCGCCGCGTTCAGCAATTAACTCGCTGGATGTCGCTGCAACAAGTGCACGCGGCAGGTGTTGAGACCTTCAGCCATGCGAATTGCAGTTAGGATCCTGGCCCTGGGCCTCGGCGCCGCGGCGCTGGCGGCGTGCCACAAAACGCAGCCTCAGCAGAACCAGTCGATCGACATCGATCAGAACATGCCCACAAGCGAGCTTCCCGCCAATGCCGACATCGAGACTTTGCCGGCTGACGAAAGCAGCACGACCCCGTCCAACCAGCTTCAAAACGGCTTCGACAATCCCGATGTTAACGACCTCGGCAACAGCCACTGAAGGATTCGCGCGATGAAGCTTTATTATTCCCCCGGCGCGTGCAGCCAGGCGCCCCACATCCTGCTCCACGAGATCGGGCTCGACCATGACGCGGCGCGTGTCGACCTCAAGGCCAAGACGGTCGAGGACGGCAGCGATTATCTGAAGGTCAATCCCAAGGGAGCGGTGCCGGCGCTCCAGCTCGACAGTGGCGAGGTGCTGACCGAGAATGCGATCATCCTGCAATATCTCGGCGATCGCGCGAGCTGGCCCGAAGTTCTGCCGCCGATGGGCGATTTCCGCCGTTATCGCGTGCTCGAGATGGTCAACTTCATCACCACCGAACTGCACAAGCGCTTCGGGTTCCTGTTCAATCCCGACGCCACCGACGACATGAAACAGCTGGTGATCGCCGACCTTTCCAAGAAGCTCGACTATATCGACCAGCGGCTCGGCGCCGGGCCCTTTTTGTTCGGCGAGGACCTCAAGCTGCCCGACCCCTATCTGTTCGTGATCACCCGCTGGGCGGACAAGATGCTTGGCGGCCTCGACGGCTGGCCCAATCTCCGCGCCTTCCGTGACCGGATGGAGCAGCGGGGCTCGGTCCGCCACGTGCTTCGGTTCGAGGGATTGCTTGAGGAGGAACACGCGGGCTAGAGCGCCCGCGCAATGACCCAGTTCGACCTCACCGACGACCAGCTCCAGATCCAGGAGATGGCGCGGAAGTTCACGGCCGACGCGATCACGCCGTTTGCCGCCGAGTGGGACGAGAAGCACATCTTCCCGCGCGACACGATCCGCGAGGCGGCCGAGCTGGGTTTCGGCGCGATCTACGTCAGCGAGGAAAGCGGCGGCATTGGTCTCGGCCGGCTCGAAGCGGCGCTGATCTTCGAAGCGATGGCCTACGGCTGCCCCTCGACCAGCGCCTTCATCTCGATCCACAACATGGTCTGCTGGATGATCGACCGCTTCGGTTCCGCCGAGGTCAAGCAGAAGTATCTGCCGGCGATGATCACGATGGATCACATGGGCAGCTATTGCCTGACCGAGCCCTCGTCCGGCTCGGACGCGGCCGCGCTCAAAACCAAGGCTGTGCGCGACGGCGATGATTATGTTGTCTCCGGCTCGAAGGCGTTCATCTCGGGCGGCGGCGCCAACGACATCATGATCGCGATGGTCCGCACCGGCGAGGAAGGACCCAAGGGCATCACTGCGCTCGTCATCGAAAAGGACATGCCCGGCGTCGGTTTCGGCGCGCAGGAGCGCAAGCTCGGCTGGCATTCGCAACCGACAAGCCAAGTCAATTTCGACGAGGTCCGGGTTCCCCTTGCGAACCGTGTCGGGGCCGAAGGCGAAGGCTTCCGAATCGCGATGATGGGGCTCGACGGCGGGCGCATCAATATCGGCGCCTGTTCGCTCGGCGGAGGCCAGCGCTGCCTCGACGAGGCGATCAACTACACCAAGGAACGAAAGCAGTTCGGCCAGGCCATAGCCGACTTCCAGGCGACGCAGTTCACACTCGCCGACATGGAGACCGAGCTTCAGGCCGCGCGCGCCCTGCTCTATGCGGCCGCCGCCAAGGTCACCGCCAATGCGCCCGACAAGACCAGGTTTGCGGCCATGGCCAAGCGCCTAGCGACCGATACTGGCTCCTCCGTCGTCGACCGTGCGCTCCAGCTCCACGGCGGCTACGGCTATTTGATGGATTATCCGATCGAGCGCTTCTGGCGCGACCTCCGCGTCCACTCGATCCTCGAGGGCACCAACCAGGTGATGCGCGTGATCATCAGCCGCGATTTGCTCCGGCAATGATCCCTTTTCTCGTCATTCCCGCGGAAGCGGGAACCCAGTTTTCTTTGTTTCGCTGTGGCCCCGCTTTCGCGGGGTCGGCGATGGTTGGCCATGACTGACGACGTCCTGATCACGACCCAGGACCGGGTCGGCCGAATTCGACTCAACCGCCCGAAGGCGATCCACGCGCTGAACACAGCCATGTGCGAAACGATCAGCGCTGCACTGCTCGGCTGGATGCACGACGACAGCGTCGAGGCGGTAGTGATCGATCATGCCGAGGGTCGCGGCTTCTGCGCCGGCGGCGATGTGGTGATGATCGCCCGCAGCGGTAACGAGGACGCGGAGGAGGCGAAGCGCTTCTTCTTCGCCGAATACCGCCTCAACCATCTCCTGTTCGCTTATCCCAAGCCGACCGTGGCGATCATGGATGGAATCACGATGGGCGGAGGCGTCGGCATCTCGCTTCCGTGCGAGTTCCGCATCGCGACCGAGAACACCAAGCTGGCGATGCCCGAGACCGGCATCGGCCTGTTCCCCGATGTCGGCGGCGGCTGGTATTTGCCACGCCTCCCCGGTCGTGTCGGCGAGTTCATGGCCTTGACCGGGGCGCGGCTCGACGGCGCCGAGTGCCGCTATCTCGGCCTTGCCACCCATTATGTGGAGCAGGCCGCGCTGGCGGACATGATCGACCGCATCGCTACCACGCCCCAGCGCGTCCAGGGGCCGATCGGCGCTTTTGCGGGCAGTCCGCCGGACGCGAAGATCGAGCAGAATTTGCCCCAGATCACCAAGCTGTTCGCCTCCGACCGGCTCGAGGACGTGCTCGCCGCGCTCGAAGCCGATGAAAGCGATTGGGCACTGACCGAGCTCGGGACGCTGCGCACGAAAAGCCCGCTCTCGTGCAAGGTGTCGCTGCGGCTGATGGCTGAAGGCGCCAATCGCACCAGCTTCGCCGATGAGATGAAAGCTGAATATGCGCTCGCCGGCCGCGTCGCCCGGACCCACGACTTTCGCGAAGGCGTGCGCGCGTTGCTGATCGACAAGACCGGCGATCCGCAATGGGACCCGGCGACGCCGGAAGAAGTTACCGACGAAATGCTCGACGTCCTCTTTGCGCCGCTGCCCGAGACCGAGGCCTGGACGCCGTTTCCGGAGACGAACGCATGACCGACTACACCACCATCCTCGTCGAGCAGCGCGGCGCGGTGACGTTGGTCACCCTGAACCGTCCGCAGGCACTCAACGCCCTCAACAGCGACGTGCTTAAAGAACTGATCCAGGTCTTCGGCGCCTATGACGCGGACAGCAGCCAGCGCTGCCTGGTGCTGACCGGCTCCGAAAAGGCGTTCGCCGCCGGCGCCGACATCAAGGAAATGCAGGCGCAAGGCTTCGCCGACATGTACGCCCACGACTTTTTCGCCGGATGGGAGAAGGTCACGGCGACGCGCAAGCCGTGGCTCGCGGCGGTCGCCGGCTATGCGCTTGGTGGCGGCTGCGAGGTCGCAATGATGGCAGACTTCATCATCGCCGCGGATACCGCGAAATTCGGCCAGCCCGAGATCAAGCTCGGAGTGACACCGGGCATGGGCGGGTCGCAGCGGATAGCGCACGCGGTCGGCAAGGCCAAGGCGATGGAAATGTGCCTGACCGGCAGGATGATGGGCGCCGAGGAAGCCGAACGCTCGGGCCTCGTCGCCAAGGTCGTTCCCGCCAATGAACTCATGACCGAGACGATGAAGACCGCCGAAGCGATCGCCGCCATGCCGCCGCTTGCCGCGATGGCCGTGAAGGAAATGGTCAACGCCGCGTTCGAAATCCCGCTCGCCCAAGGCATCCGTTTCGAGCGCCGGCTGTTCCATGGTCTGTTCGGGACCGAGGACCAGAAGGAAGGCATGGCCGCGTTCGTCGAGAAGCGGCCCGGGAATTGGAAGGAACGTTAGTCATGGCGCGTATCGCATTCATCGGCCTCGGCCACATGGGCGGCGGAATGGCGCCGAACCTCGTCAAAGCGGGGCACGAGGTCCGCGCTTTCGATCTGGTGCCCGAAGCGGTCCACCATGCCGTTGACGCGGGCTGCTCGGCGGCGAGCTCGGCGGGCGAAGCGATAAAAGGCGCTGACGTCGTCATCACCATGCTCCCGGCGGCGAAGCACGTGCGGGCCGTGTTCGAGAACGACGTCGCGCCCAACGCCGCGCCCGGCACTTTGCTGATCGACTGCTCGACCATCGACGTCGCATCCGCGCGCGAGGTCGGCGAGGCGATGCAGGCCAGGGGCTTCGACTTCCTCGACGCGCCGGTGTCGGGCGGAATCGCCGCCGCGGCGGGCGGAACCCTGACCTTCATGGTCGGCGGGACCGACTCCCAATTCGAGCGCGCCCGCCCGTTCCTCGATCCGATGGCCAAGGCGGTAATCCACGCCGGTCAGCTTGGCGCCGGCCAGGCGGCGAAGATCTGCAACAACATGATCCTCGGCGCGACCATGGCCGCGACCTGCGAGGCATTCGTCCTGGCGAAGAAGCTCGGGCTCGACCTGCAGACCTTCTTCGACATTTCATCCAAGGCGTCGGGCCAGAGCTGGTCGATGACCAGTTACGCGCCCGTCCCCGGCGTCGGTCCAGATACCCCTGCCGATCACGATTACGAAGGCGGGTTCGCCGCCGCGCTGATGCTCAAGGACCTGAAGCTTGCCGCCGAAGCCGCGCAGCAGGTCGGCGCTTACACGCCCATGGGCGCCGAGGCGGAAGAGCTTTACCAGCGCTTCGTCGACAGCGGTGGTGGGAATAAAGATTTTTCGGGGCTGATCAGAATGATCGATGCTAGCTCGAAGGCCGTTCAGAAACAGGAGAGATGATGCGTATCGGTTCTTTCACCCTCGCTGCTTCACTGGTCATGCTGAGCGGCTGCGGCGGCCCCCAAACGAGCCAGGCCAACAATGCCCAGGCGAACATCAGCAATGATTCGCGCGATGCGACCAATGCGGCTGGCTCGAACATGGAGGAGCGCCTGTCGCTCGGCGACGCGGCAAAAATCATGCACGACCGGCACGAGGCGATGGAAGGCCTCGGCAAAGCCATGAAGGACCTGCATCGGGAGCTGGATTCGGGCAAGCCGGACATCAATGTGATCCGCGTGCAGACCGCGACCATGGCCTCGACCGCGACAAAGATTCCCGCCTTCTTCCCGGCGGGCACCGGGCCCGATGTCGGCAAGACCCGGGCAAAGCCGGAAGTCTGGACTCAGAAAGACCTGTTCAGCCACAAAGCGAAGGACTTCCTTGCCGCCTCGCTGGCGATCGATGCGGCCGCCAAGGCCGGCGACGTGAACAAGGTCATGGCCCTTCACGACAATGTCGATAAGGCCTGCAAGGCCTGTCACGATCCGTTCCGCGCACCCGAGCATTGATCGGCGACGGCCGCGTGGAGCAACCCGTCTGGGACCTGCCGTTGCGGCTGGTCCATTGGCTGCTCGCCGGGCTGATCGCGTTCAGCTGGTGGTCGGTCAATTACCATCACACCGGCTGGCACATCTGGTCCGGCTGCGCGATCCTGACGTTGCTTATCTTCCGCTTGCTGTGGGGTTTCGTGGGCAGCTCGACCGCCCGTTTCTCCAACTTCGTGCGCGGCCCACGCGCGGTAGTGAATTACCTTCGCGGCAAATGGACTGGCGTCGGCCACACTCCCCTCGCGGCGCTCAGCGTTCTTGCGTTGCTTGGTGCCGTTGCGATCCAGGCCAGTCTCGGGCTATTCGCCGAGGACGAGGACGGCATCTATATGGGTCCGCTGGCACGGCTGGTCAGTTCGGACACGTCGGACAGGGTGCGCGACATCCACGCTTTATGGTTCAATATCGTGCTCGGCCTGATCGCCCTGCACGTCCTCGCGATCGTCTACTACCGGCTCTTCCGCAGCCAAAAGCTGACGAAGCCGATGATCACCGGCCGCGCCGCGCTCGATCATGGTGTTCAACCGATGCGGCCGGGGAAATGGTGGGTCGCGCTGATCTGCCTGGCCGTTTCGATCGGGATAGTCCGGTGGATCATTGCCGGCGCCCCGCCCTTGTGATGTGGCCTGCTAATGGACGGTTCGGGTAGAATGCTGACATTCGCAAATAGGCGACCGCCTATTCATTTCGCTCGACCACGCCGGCCCGAAATTGCGCGTCGCTGAAATCGGTCCACGACGGCCGTCGCTGCAAGATCCATGCTGACGTTTGCAGTTGTGCCAACCGCATCCAAAGACAAGCAGTGCCCGTCGTGCAACCGAGCCGCCATCGCCGATCATCCGCGATGACGCGGTCAGGCCAATCGTCAGCAATGAAAAGATCAGCGGTATGACGGTCATCTGAAGTGCCGACAACCAGAGCTGTCCCGCAATATGGGCGGCGCTTACAATAAGGTCGCTCCAGTCCTGCGCTCCGGGTCTCGGCAGGAGAATGCCGGCGCAAACGCCGAGCAGGAGCGCGGCCAAAACTCGCACTCCAAGCGGTATGTTCGCTAATCGGTTCATCGGCCCCCCCAATTGGCCGCAGCCTTTCATGGAGAGCTAATGTCCGCAATGGGCGGGCTCCCTCCGATGAGCGCGCGCGACAGCTCCATTTTAATCGAAGCCATCTTCCGGGTTGAGCGTTTCACATCCGCCAATCCAGGGAGAGTTTCCATGCCAGCGAAATCCGCAGCACAGCAGAAAGCCGCCGGAGCGGCCCTCTCGGCCAAGCGCGGCGAAACACCGAAGAGCAAGCTCAAGGGCGCGTCGAAGTCGATGGCCTCATCGATGAGTGAGAAGGAGCTTGAGAAGATGGCGTCCACCAGCCGCAAGGGCAAACCCGAGCACAAGTCGAAGTCATAGGAGAGGCATCGAACTGGCGCGGCTCAAACTGAAATCGAGCCCTTTTGAACCCTCGAAGCCGACGCGTTTCCGGAGTTTCTCGGAAGTCTGCCTTTGAGGAATTAACGATCGGGCTTGAACCCGATCCTGTCCAGCGCCGGCTGGATTTCCGGGTTCGACATGAACAGCTTCCACAGCAAACCGGTCCGGTAATTCTCGATCATCGCCACGGTCTGCGCCTGGTCAAGCGCCATATAAGTTTCGTCATAGAAACCCTGACTCTGATTGAACGAATCCGAAAAGCCGTAGGTGCCGTAGATGCGCGGACCGAGATCACGGTAATAATGGCGTAACGCCTTGAGCGATTCCTCGGGCGTGTAGGGCATCGAAGCAAGCGCGGCATGGACCTCGATCGTGCCGTTGTCGTCGCGCGGCTGGGCACGGCCGCCACCATTATTCACTCCCGCCGATTGGCCCCAGGCATCGTCACCATAGCCGGTCCATTTGCGCGGATTCTCGATCGCATAAGCGTGGCTGATCAACGCGATATTGCGGTTGTTCTTGAAGTAATTGGTGTAGGCATCCCGCTTGCCACGAGGATCGAAGCCCAGGAACGAGAATTGGGTGAAGAACAGTTCCGCGCCGTTCCCCTCGCCGACCTCGAGCTTATAACCGTAATAGCTATGGCCGTTGACGAAATGGTCACCGTCAGTGGTGCGGCTCCAGTCCTGGCGGTACTTGATCGCCCGCGGCGAGGTGCCCGCCCAGCCGGTATGCCACAAACTGGCGGGGACGGGGTGTGTCGGAGAGGCAATGCCGAGGATGTAGGCGATCGCCGACTCATTCCATCCCACCAGCGGGTGGTTGATGTAGAAGCCGTAATCGGGCGACCAATGCCAATAGAGAAAGTTGCTGTCGGGCCGCTGCCGGTACCAATCCCATTCGACACCTTTCCATAGGCTCGTGACAGTGTCGCGGATCTCGCGCTCGGCGGCAGTATTGCGCGTGAAATATTGCCGCGCGGTCAGCAGGCCCTGCATCATGAACGCGGTCTCGATCAGGTCGCCCCCGTCGTCATATTTGCCGAAGACGGGCATCACCTTGCCGGTATTGCCGTTTAGGAAATGCGGCCACACACCGTGGAACCGGTCTGCACTTTTCAGGAAGCGCACGATCTTGAGCATCCGCTCGGCCCCTTGAACGCGCGTGACGAAGCCGCGGTCTGTGCCGACGATCAGCGCCATCACCCCGAAGCCTGACCCGCCCATGGCGACCTGGTCGGGATTGCCCGGGGTGATTTCCAACCCCATGCCAGCCTTCGGATGCGCGCCGTCCCAATAGTAACGGAATTGCGCTTCCTGGATCATTGTCATCAACTGATCGTCTGTCATCGCATGCGTTTGCGCAGCAACGACCGGCGTAACCGGACTTTCACGCCCCGCGGAGTCCACCGCGGTGATGCGATAAGCGGCCCTCACGCCAACCGGACCAACGAAGTCCTCGTAGCGGTTCCAGCCGATGCGTTGACTGGCGACCCATTCAAACGGCTTGCCGGCGACCGAGCGATAGATGCGATAGCTTTCGGTGTCTGGCGACGGGCTCCGCTTCCACGACAATTCGACGTGCCGCTCATAGCCGCGGGCGGTCAAGGCGGCTGGAGCGGTCGGCGGGGCGGTCCCGGTCGCCGCCTTATCCTCGATGCGGATATCGTCGATCACTATCGAATGCGGCCGCCCGTCGTCGAGCCCCTGGATGATCGTCATTCGCGCAAACTGGCGCGGATCGAACTTCTCGTCGCTGGTGTCTTGGACCGCGCGTTTGAAATCGGCGAAGGGCAGGACGACCTTGGTCCAGGTCTTTGCCGGGATTTTCGGCAGTGAGCCGATCAGCTTGATCTCCGGATTGCCCACGCCCTTCAGATCGACAAGCTGGATCCGCGGCGACGACCCCGCGTCGATTTCGCTGTCGGCATAGACCCAGAAGGACAGTGCATCGCCCTGGAAATCTGTTTGCGTCCCCCATAGCCTTATGGTCTCGATCGACACCCGCCAATCACCGCCTTGCTTGGAGGTCCAGCTCAGCCGCACGGCATTCGGCGGCGAATGCGTCACCATGGTCTCGAGCGGAAGCTTGCCATTGACGAGGTCGATACGGCTCGGCGCCACTGCCTCTCCGGCCGAATAGAGGTACCAGCCGATGCCGCGCGTATTGTCGAACACGACGTGGCGCTCATAGACCGAATTGGCCACTGCGGCGCCGCCGAACGACAGAGCGGCGAGGCTGGCGGCGCCGGCGAGAAGGCGTGCAGATGTCATATTAAATTCGGCCCTTTGATGAAGATGTTGGCCGTTGACCGGAAACTGCGAAACAGGTCGACGCACAGGCCCAGCGTAGCGACGCAGCCAGTGTCTGCAATGGGTGGAACGCGGAAGTTAGCGCATCGCCAATTTGGAACGCGACAATGCCGTCCGTCGTTTGCTTGCCGGTTGCCCTCAACCGGCAGCGAGCTGGGGCGAACTTAAGGAGGACGGCAATGTCGGTCCTGATCTTTTCGCCGGTCATGCGCAGGCTCACGCTGGGCGCGGCAGCATTGGCCTTTATGTCGCCGGCGTTGGCCCAGCCCGTGGTGGTTCAGCCTGTGGTGGTCCAGCCCGTCGTGGTCGCGCCTGCCCCCGAGCAAATCGTGATTGTCGGGCATTATGGCAGGCTGCCGGACAACGTCGAAAGCGCATCAACGGCTGTGGGCTACGGCGATCTCGACCTCAGTATCCCGGCCGATCGCGATATCCTGAGACATCGGATCTCGCTCACCGCTCGTTACGTGTGTGACAGGCTCGGCGAGAGCGACGTTGGACCCGGCTCGTGCCGCGACGAGGCGACTCGTGACGCGCTGCAACGGGTCGGAACGATCTGGGAACATTTCGCGCCCCGGGGCAGCGCCTGGGTACGCCCTCCAGCCTGGGTCCCGCCCTATCCTCAAGCCTGGGTGACTCAATATCCCTAGAGCGGTTGTCCGGTCCTAAAGCGGAGGTCGGCGGATCACGTCTTTAGCGGATTGCACAGCCGGTGCGGGTCGACGCGGATGGTAAGCTGAGACGTGTCAGGCCCGATCCCCAATTCGTCGAACCGGTTGAAGAAATAATCGTAGTTGAGCCGTCTGCGGCGGAGCATGGACCGAGCTTCCATAAGATAGAATCGAATCTGGCGCCGGTTCTCCGGTTGATCTGCCGTCGCCAGAAGATCCGTCAATTTCCGGGAGTTTTGGCTTTCCTCGGTGATGAACTGACGCCAATTGTCGATTGCCGCATACAGGCTCGCGTAGGTGAGGCGTTCCTTGAGCGGAACATGCTCGGCTACCGGGCTGGTCTTCGCAAGGTCCCACGCGCTCGAGTGCATGTTCCAAAGGAACGGTCCATAACCGTCGGACAAGGTCGCGCCCGTCGGCGCGCTTGCGACCCATTTATCGAGGGCATCGAGGCGCTGCTCGGTGCACGGGTCCTGCGCGCGAATATTTTCCCAGCGCGCGCGGGAGTCGGCCAATTCACTCCGCAGCGCACCGCGAAGTTGAGCGATGTCGCCGCGCTCGTGAGCCCAGCCGACCATCTGCTCCGCCGCCAGGGCAATGAGAACGCCGACGACAATGATTCCCACTTCGCCCGAAAAGACGCGCCAGCCGTGCAGCGGCTTCGGCAGATGAACATGCATGCAAGTGCCCCCCGGCGAGACGGAAACTGTAACAGGCGGAAGAGCCAATGTCTGCATTGGGTGGAAAGCGAGCCTTGCGATCGATGCGAGACTTCGTCCCACCGAACTGCTAACGCACTGTTCGCCCGGCGCGGGTTTGCAGCTGCATTGCGTCGGCCATCTGGCGGGGGAGGCAAGCAATGGTGAAGCCGGTCAAGTTCGCGCACGTCGTCTACATGACCCGGCGCTTCGACGAGATGATTGCCTGGTACCGCAATGTCTTCGAAGCGGAGGTCGTTTACGAGAACCCGGCCTTGGCATTCCTCACTTATGACGACGAGCATCATCGTTTCGCCTTCGCGAACCTCGATGTGCTAAAGCCAGGCGGCACGTCGGCGAATGAGCGCGGCGAGATCGGCGTGAACCACGTCGCCTATACGTATGGCGGCATCGGAGATTTGCTGGACACCTATGCTCGGCTGAAACGGGCAGGCATCGAACCCTACTGGCCCGTTCACCACGGCACCACCATTTCGCTCTATTACACCGACCCGGACGGTAACCGGATGGAGTTCCAGGTCGACTGTGGAACGGTCCAGGAGGCGACCGCGCTGATGAGAACGCCGGCTTACGCGGCCAATCCGGTCGGGGTGATGTATGATCCCGACGCCTTGCTGGCGCGCTTCGAAGCTGGCGAGCAACCGGCCACTTTGTTGATGCAACCTGCTGGAGCGCCGTCCCCAATTCCGGCGGCGCACGGTATGAGCTGACTTTCGCGTTTAATGCCTGGCAAACGTCCGCAATCGGTCGAAAGGTGACAGGCCGCGGTAACGGCAATGCGCGAACCGCGTGCTACATCAGCGGCGAACAAAACTTCGCGCGGTTGCTTTCCATCAGCGCACGCGCCGGCGCATCGACGTTTGTGTCGGGCTGGATGCCAAGCGGCCCGGTCGAACGCTCAATGTAGGACGCGTAGGCGGGGAGCAGCTGGTCCAGTCGGCGCATTCGCTTGATCGTGGCTTTTGCTTGCTTCACCTCTTGCGTGCTCAACTGCGTGTTGAGGTCCAGGTCCGTCAGCTGCGCCCATTGGTCCGATTCGCGGTCACGAAGACGCTCGTAATGGCGAAAGACGTCATAAAGCTGCGCATATTGAAGCTTCGGTTTCAAGGGAATGAGTGACCGGGCTTCACCCGTAGCTGCATCCCACACTGCGAATTCGAGGTTGATCGTAAGCGCTGATTCAAGCGCGTGGCGAAGCGGCACGCGGCCGGGCTCCCGATCGAGAATCCGCTCGAGTTCGTCCAAACGAGCTTGAACACAGGGCTCGATCCTCAAACGGCCCTGGAATGCCGCGAGATTATGCGCGAGTTCCGCGTCCAGCGCTGTGCGTGTCTCTTTCACTTCCGCGCGCGAGTGAATGTCCTCGACGCCCTGCTCTGCTCCGAGAGCGATCAGCACGCCAATGACGATAATCCCGACCTCGCCCGCAAAGGCTCGCCAGCCGTGCAGCGGCTTCGGCAGATGAACATGCATACAAGTGCCCCTCGGCGAGACCGAAACCGTAACAGGCAGAAGAGCCAATGTCTGCATTGGATAGAAAGCTGACCTACGTCGCTCCGTCAAAGGATCAATGGACGACTGACTGCACCTGGGGCAGCACCAAACTGAACTGAATGTCTGGATCTCGGTCGGGCGCGCCCTGGCCTTGCGTCGCGTCACGGAACGTCCGATCCAACACGTCTTCGATGGTGATCATCATGCGTATTCGAATGCTGCTCTTACCCGTGCTGGCGCTGATCAGTGCGTCCGACGCCTCGGCCGCCACCAGCCCAGCCGGCGACGTCGCGGCATCCCCGGCCAAGCCGCCGGTCAACCACCCAGGCGCGTGGCAGCCCCCTTCAGGCCTGGAGCAGCTGCGCATCTGGCCAGGGGAGGCTCCGAACGGCACGCTCAGGCCACAACCGCCCGAAAGCGTCGACAGATATGACGATGCCGGCGCGGTCGGCGGCACGTCGGAAGCCGTCCTCAACATCGCCGTGCCAACCATGACGATCATGCCTGCCAAGGGGCGCAAGACGGGCACCGCCGTTATCGTGTTCCCGGGCGGCGGCTTTCAGAAGGTCTTCATCGATCTAGAGGGCACGGAGATCTGCGGCTGGCTGACGGCAAAGGGCGTTACCTGCATCGTCTCCAAGTACCGCGCACCGGGCGGCAACGACTTCTGGGACAGCAAGCTCCGGCGCCAGATCACTCCCGCGATCCCACGTGCTTTACAGGATGCGCAGCGCACTATCCGGCTGGTGCGGTCCAAGGCGCGCGAGCTCGGCATCGATCCTCACCGCATCGGAGTCCTGGGCATGTCCGCCGGCGGCTATCTCGTTGCACAAACCAGCAACATCCTGGCACCGGCCTACCGTCCAGTTGACGCCGTCGATCAAGTCAGCAGTCGGCCCGACTTCGCGGTGGCACTCTATCCGGGCCACATTTGCCGCGACAACGGCTTGCTCGATCCCAACTTGCGGGTGACCAAGGCCGCTCCACCGACCTTCATTGCGCAGGCATGGAATGATCCGACTGATCCGATCTGCAACAGCTTGATGTATGCAACTGCCCTCGACAAGGCTGGAGTTTCCACCGAGGTTCATCTGTTCGCTAAGGGCGGCCACGCATTTGCCCTTCGCCATAAGGACGAGCCGGTCGGCACATGGCCGCACCTTGTCGAGCTTTGGCTCAAACAGATCGGAATGATGTAGCTGCTCGATTAGCGCCCCGCTCACCGGTGGATTTTCGGTCGAGCGTAGGCGCTTGCGAAGCGTGAAGGGTGACATGCTTCGCAACAGGCCACCCTTCGATATACGTTCAAACTAAAGCGGCTGCTGGTTGGAGCAGGCGACGTCGTACTGCGACACGCTTACGGAATTGCGCGAATTTTGCGGCTGAGAACCTGCGTATACATCGCCAGCGCTGCCGCCGAACGCCGAGTGTCCTGAGCTCGCCGAATTACCTGGAGCCGCGCCCATTCCATTCGCGATCAGTTCCTCGCAGTCCTGGTTCGGCTGCCCGACCTGGGTCGGGTCTGGCCCGGTTGAATGCCAGTAGCCTGATCCGTTGTACTGGCCGTTACCGGGCGGCGTTGATTGGGCTGACGCAAGAGCTGGCGACAGGATCATCGCGGTCGCGGCGATGAGTCGTATCATAGGCATACGGGACCTCCTCAATTAGTCCCCACCCCCCCGGTAAGTTCGCTTGTAAGACATAAGGTTCAGCGTCCACGCTCAAGCGGTGCGCGGCCGTGACGAATTGTGCTTGTTTGCAGGTCGGTAATGTCTGCAATGGGTCGAAAGCGGTCGTTAGTTAGCCAGTGAGGCCGTCGGAGACCGTCGCCGATCGCATCAGTCGACCTTTTTGATGGTTACCGCATTCGACTTGGCTGGCAGCGGCTCATCGAACTTCAGCCCGTACCCGGCGAACTCGGCCTCAATTCCCGGCATAAGGCTGTTCGCCTCGGTACGATCCTTCTGCGCCGCGGCCCGATTCCCTTTACGCCGATAAGCGAATGCTCGTCCGAGATACGACGTGGGAAGCGGCGCCTTAGCAAGGACCTTGCTGTACGCGGAGATCGCGTCATCGAGCTTGCCGAGTTTTAGGTAGACCATGCCCAGGCTGTCCTCGAAGCCCGGATTGTTTGGGCTCAGCTTGAGCGCGTCGTTGCAGTCCTGGAGCGCGGATTCGAGCATGATTCCAGCGGTGGCCTTATCGTAGCAGAGGTTGTTGAGCTCGCTCGGATCGGTCGTGCTTGACCGAATGGTTTCGAACATCTTGGTCGCGTCGTCCGCGTGCCCGGACTTGTAGAGCAGGAACGCCCGCTGGGCGCGGAGCTTCGGCTGGTCCCCTGCATCGATCGCATCCAAAGTTGCCAGTGCTCCGGCATAATCGCCGCTGTCTCGAAGCACCTCGCTCTTTACGTACAGCGCGTCGAAGTTGTGCGGCTCGGCCTTGAGCGCCGTGTCGAGGTCGGCCAGCCGCCCTTTGACGTCAGTCTTGGGCCGGATTTGCGAGCGGTTGATGTAAACGTAGGCGTCGGCCTTTATCGCCAGGGCACGGTCGAATGCCTGCATCGCCTTATCATTCTGACCGATGGCCGCGAAACTTCTCGCCGCAGCCACAAAAGCAAAATTCGAGCTCGGGTTTTCCTGCATCAGCAGATCCGCCTCGTGGGCGACGGCACTATGGTTGCCCTGCCTCATGTAGATATTGGCACGGAGGAGCCGCAGCTGCGGGCTGGTGAAGCCCAGTTCCATAGCCTTGCCGGAATCCTTCAACGCCAAGTCGTATTTGTTGGATGCGAAGTAAGTCTGGGCGCGACTTGCATATGCACTGCCGTCCCTTGGATTTGCCGCGATCTGAGTCTCGATGGCAGCGATCGCCGCGGGAAGGTCGTTTCGCCACCGCGCGACTTCGGCCTTGGCACTGGCGACCATCGGATTGGCGGCGTCGATCGCTTCCGCGGCTGCGAGGTCATGATCAGCGGCGGTGAAGTCTCGTTTTCCAGCGTAAACCATTGCTCGACCCGCAAGTGCGCGAACGTTTTTTGGATCGTCGTTGATTACAGCGCTCAAGTCTCGAAGCGCGCCGTCGCGGTCATTCTTCCCATTCAGGAGCCAAGCGCGCTGAATTAAAGCGTCCGGGTTCTTCGGATCGTCTTTCAGCAGCTTCGAAATGCCCTCAATGCCCGAATCCATCGAACCGCCCGCAGCCCCCATCGTAGCCTTGAGAAGCAGCAACTCATTGTCATGAGGCCGCACTGCCAGCCCGGCCTCGACGTCGTGTCGGGCTTCTTCGGGCCTCTGCTTCATTAGGAAAATGCCAGCGCGGCTTCGGAGTGCCCAAACATCTTTGGAATCGATCGCGAGACCTGCGTTCAAGTTTACCAGTGCCTGGTCCATGTTGCGTTGCGAGAGGAAGGCCGCGGCAAGCAGAAAATAATCCATCGCCGAGACGGCCTGCCGGCTCTGAAGCTCGGCAACATCCTTTTGCGTGAAGGCGTAGTTTCCGGGCACACTGAGACTGATGTCGTCCTTGTCCAGAGTGCGAAGGCGAGGAACTGCCGCCAAGGCGTCTTTGTAAGGCACTTCGGGCGCGATGCTGCGCTCGCTCGAGTCGACGATAATAGCGTCGCCGTTGACCATTTCCGTCCGAGCATATTCGACGCCGGCCAACGCCTCACGGACAAGAGGGTCAAGCTTCTGACTTGTGGCGAATCCCGGCGGCAGTCGGATGGTCGCTTCGTCCTTAGTGTAACGCGGATGGTTGATTTCCACCGGCACATCGTGGAACGGGCCAGCTGGCCGATCGAAGTCGGGATCGAACCCGATCGAGGCCGTCGGCACGTAGAACCAACCGTCCTTCCAGTTCAGCTTGGCCGTGCCCTTTATGGACATGTGGAATTCGCGCTTCTTCTGGTCGAACTGGACTGAAGACGAATCCGAGCCGAAATCATCGAAAAAGCTCTTGGCCTCGTCGTGCAGGGCCTGATCCCGCTGCGCGCCCGTGACGACCGAATAAGCGGCGTTCATCGCGATCGCCGAATCGCCGCGATAGATTTCGTCGATCGTAATGGGAGCCGCGGCGTACACCCCGCCGCTCGCATCAATGCTGACGTGACGCTCGAGGCTAGGCACCGCGAGCGGCGCCGGGACCATTTGCACGAGCTTTGAACCGGCCAATACTGGCAGGCCCCAACCGAAATCGGGCACTTCGATTGAATCAAGATCGGTATCGCCGGTGCGCGTTCCATCCAGCCAATAGTCCTTCGCTCCGAGATGCGCGCGCACCAGCACATGATTGAACAGGCCGATCATCGGCAGACGGTCCGCGATCATGTCGCCGAGGCTCGCCTGCGCGAGCACGGGCTCGGCCTGAATTCCGAGCGAATGCAGGATTGCGATCAAGAGCGCGGTTTTCGCTTTGCAGTCGCCGAACCGCCGCGACCAAGTCGTTTCCGCCGAGGCCGGCACATAGCCACCTTGCCCCATCAATAGCGCGACGTACCGGACGCGGTCCTGGACGAGCGAAAGCGCCGCCTGCGCGCGGGCCTTGGGCTCGGTCGAGCCTGCGCGGATTTTCTCGACCTCGTCATGCAACGGACCCGACGCGGGGATGACCGACGCGTCGCGATAAAGCGGGATCATCAGGTCCGCGAGGTCCGCCCAGGTGGCGAAGTCGGTGGCCTCAGCCAGCCTGCCGATCTTGAACCGCGTCGGAGCGCCCTTGGGCGGCACCAGGGGCTCCACGTTCTCGGCCGACAGATCGAGGAGGTTGATCCCGGCGGAAGTGGATTTCTGCGCCGCCGGAAGATTGGGCGTCGCGCGAAACTGGAGATGCACGTCGTTCGGCCACCGCAGCACGGCGTGGGCCGACCGGATCGGCAAAGCACCCCAGCTCGCAAACATCGATTCTACGTGGCCCTTGAGCACCGGGTCGCTACGTTCGGTAGTGGTCGCGAGATCGATGACGTCACCAACTTGAAGCCCTTCGGGCTGAATCGTCGCGGTCAGCGTTCCGTCGAGCATCGCCGCGTCCAGATTCGTCTCGCGGCGAAGCGTGGTAAAGCTTTGTCCCCCCGCGAGCACGTCGATGATCTGGCTCCCGCGGCGAATCTGGAGCTTATTCACGGTCACCGTTTCGGTGGATGGGTCCCAGACCAGCGCCAGGTTGCCGGCAGCCAGGCCCTGAGAATTCTCGATCTTGATCGCGCCTTCGCTGTATCTGGAGGTTTTCCCCCGCTCCAAGGCAATCTGCTGGTCACTTAGGAGAAGCGAGATGGGCGCTTCCGTCGCTTTGGCTGCAGGGATCGTCTGAGGGCGCACCCACGATGGCGCAGCGCCGAATTTAAGAACTTCCGAGGCGGAAGCCTGATCAACGGAAAACGCCGCGCTTGCGAGCAGGACAATCGGTAAAACGCGCACAGTCACACCCCCCACGTCCGAGCGAAGGAATGGTGGCACGCCCATTGCTCGTCGTGCAAGTCTTAGCCTGAGTACTTCCAACTACCTACAACTGCTTACTTCGAAGAGGGCCGCAAACCAGGCCTCCGCTAATGTCTGCAATCGGTCAAAAGCGGACGTTGGCAAGCGGGGGCCGCTGAGCGCCTCTCCCTTGCAGGGAGCGGAGCAAGACGCCACATCGCGCTGATGCTGATCCGTACCGAACAGACGCCCAACCCGGCGACCCGCAAGTTCCTTCCAGGCCAGGCGGTGATGGAAGCCGGCGTGCGTGATTTCGCCGATTCCGAAAGCGCTGAGGCTTCGCCTCTCGCCCGGGCGCTGTTCGACAGCGGCATGGTCGAGGGCGTGTTCTACGGGCGCGACTTCGTCTCCGTGACGGCGGCTCCGGGCGTGTCCTGGACCGACCTTGAGCCGCTGGTGCTCGAGACCTTGCTCGACCATTTCGTCAGCCAAACGCTGCTGTTCACGCCCGGCACCGCGGCTGGGATCGTCGTCGGCAACAACATCGACTTCGAAGAAAGCTCCGAAGACGCCGACATCATCGACCAGATCAAGGAGCTGATCGAGACCCGCGTTCGCCCGGCCGTGGCGCAGGATGGCGGCGACATCGTTTACAAGGGGTACCGGGACGGTCACCTCTACGTGTCGATGCACGGCGCCTGCTCGGGGTGCCCGTCGTCGACCGTGACGCTGAAGCGCGGGATCGAGAGTCTGATCCGCCATTACGTGCCCGAAGTCGAAAGCGTCGAGGCGGTCTGAGCTTGTAAGGGGTTGCGGCGTTGGTCCGCATGTGTCCATCATGCCGCTTATGATCCTGGCCTTCGACACGTCGAGCGCCGCCTGCACGGCCGCCCTGTTCGATGAATCCGGCACTGTCGTCGTCGCTAGAGACGACATCATCGGACGCGGCCACGCCGAACGGCTGGTGCCGATGATCGCCGAGATGATGACGACGACAGACCGCCGCGTCGACAAGATCCTGGTCGGGGTCGGCCCCGGCAGCTTCACGGGAATCCGCGTGGCCATTGCCGCCGCACATGGGCTGGCGATCGGCTGGGGTGCCGAACTTGACGGCCTTTCGTCGCTCGCATTGCTCGCAGCGGGCGCCAACGGCGAAGTCGCCGCCGCAGTCGCAGGGGGCCATGGCGAGCTGTTCGTCCAGCAATTCAACGCCGGTGAGCCGACGTCGGACCTCCTGAACCTCTCCCCGGCCCAGGCCGCGCGCGCCACAAGCGCGGCCCTGGTCGTCGGGTCCGGCGCCCAAAAGCTCGTCGAGGCACGCGGCTGGGGCGAGGCGCGCGAGCAGTGGCCGTCGGCGGTAAATGCGCTCAAACTTCCCTTGGCGCTGCGCTCATTACCCCCTCGCCCCGTCTACGCTCGCGCTCCCGACGCGCGCATCCCCGAGGCGGCATGATGGCCACGGTGGAGCAGCAGGTGCACATCGCCCCCGGTTCCTCGGAGGACATCGACGCCGTGATGCGGGTGATGGACACCGCGTTCGGCGACCGCTTCGGGGAAGCGTGGACGCGCTCGCAGCTGGGCGGGATCCTGCCGATGGCCGGCGTATCTCTTATCCTTGCCCGCGAGCCGGGCAGCGGCGACGCGATCGGCTTCTCCTTATTCCGCACAGTCGCCGACGAATCCGAGCTGCTTCTCATTGCCGTGGCGCCCACCGAGCATCGGCGCGGCGTCGGCAGAATGCTGCTCGAGGATTTCCTGGCGCGCGCACGTAACCACGGAGTCTCGCGCGTCCATCTTGAAGTGCGCGAGGGGAATTCAGCGATTGGTTTGTACCGCGACGCCGGTTTCTCGCCAGTCGGCCGCCGCCGCAATTACTATCATGCGACCGACGGACGACGATTCGACGCGGTGACACTCGCCTGCCAACTTTAGTTGAACCGCGGCAAGTCTTGCAACGACTTACGCCAGTGAGTTGCGGCGCTGCAAAGGGCAGCGTAGTTCTTCTTACACGAAAGCGTTACTTCCAATGGTCTCTGCTCGAAATCAGGAAACCAACATGCCCGACACCGAAAACGCCGACGACACACTGCTGACTCTGACGGCCGACATCGTCGCGGCCCACGTCAGCAACAATAGCGTCGCGGTCAACGACTTGCCGAATCTTATCCAGAACGTCCACGGCGCCCTGTCCGCAATTGCGGGCACTACGTCGGCAGCGGAACCGAAGCCGGAGCCGAAGGTCTCGATCCGGGCGTCGATCAAGCCCGACTACATCGTCTGCCTTGAAGACGGCAAAAGGCTCAAGATGCTGAAACGGCATCTGATGACCCACTATAACATGACCCCCGATCAATATCGGCAGAAGTGGGGACTTTCGGCCGATTACCCGATGGTCGCGCCAAATTATGCGGAGCAGCGGCGAGCGCTTGCCAAGTCGATTGGGCTCGGCACCAAGCGCCGGCGCACGCGCGGCGGCAAGTAAGGCTCGCAAAAGCGGCCCTGCACACTTAACTTGGCTGAATGACGCGCAAAATCGATATTGAGGCGCTGTGCGCCGACAAAGGGCTGCGCATCACCGAGCAGCGCAAGACGATTGCCCGCGTGCTCGGTGAGAGCGAGGACCATCCCGACGTCGAAACGCTGCATGCGCGGGCGGCGGCGGTCGATCCCAACATCTCGATCGCGACCGTCTACCGCACCGTGCGCCTGTTCGAGGAAGCCGGTATCCTCGAGCGGCACGAGTTCGGCGATGGCCGTTCGCGCTACGAAGCCGCGTCGGAGAACCATCACGACCATCTGATCGACGTTGAAACCGGAAATGTCATCGAATTCGTCGACGATGAATTGGAGGCATTGCAGAAGCGGATCGCGGAGAAGCTTGGCTTCCGCCTGGTCGACCATCGAATGGAGCTTTACGGCGTCACCCTCGGCCGCGATCGCTAAGCGGAGGCCCAACGCGCGAGCCGTGGCCCGCGTACTCGGCGCGCTGGCGCTGTTTGCCGCCATTGCTCCCATTCACCTGGTGACGAAGGCCCTGCTCGGCCGCTCGCGCTGGCCAAGCCGCTTCCTCGCCTGCGTCGGTTGGACCTTTGGCGCGCGGGTGCGGGTGGATGGTGCGCCGCTGCGGCCCCATAGTTTGATCGTCGCCAATCACCTCAGCTGGTTCGACATCGTTGTGCTCGGCGGCGCCACCCGCTGTTCCTTCATTGCGAAGGATGAGCTCGGCCACCCGTTCATTCACTGGCTCGCCGACCAGAACGACACCGTCTATGTGAAGCGCACCGACAAAAAGGGCGCTAAGGATCAGGCGCTGGCCTTGGCGGCGGCGCTCGAGCGGGACCAGCCCATTGCCTTGTTCGCCGAGGGCACGACCGGACCTGGAACTCACTTGTTACCGTTCCGCTCGACGCTGCTGGAGGCAGCCAACTACGCGGCTCGCGACGTCGAAATCCGACCCGTGGCACTCGACTACGGACAAGCAGCAACCGAGGTCAGCTGGTTCGACGAAACGGCTATGGACAATGTCTGGCGGCTGCTCAGCCGGCGTGGAACGATCCCGGTCACCGTCCATTTGCTGGATCCGCTGGATCGCTCGCTGGACCGCAAACAGCTGGCGCACGCGGCCCGCGAGGCAATCGCGCAAAGGCTTGGCTTAACGTCGCCCGGCCACTCGCCTATAGGCGAAGGCGAATGACTCCCAAGACTTTCAAAATCAGAAATTTCGGCTGCCAGATGAACGTTTACGACGGCGAGCGCATGGCCGAGTTGCTTGGCGCGATCGGCATGAGCGCGATCGCCGACGGTGAGGACGCCGACGTCGTCGTGCTCAACACCTGCCACATCCGCGAAAAAGCGGCCGAGAAGGCTTATTCGGACGTCGGCCGCCTCCGGCGCGAGGACGGGTCGAAGCCGCTGATCGCCCTCGCCGGCTGTGTCGCGCAGGCCGAAGGCGCCGAAGCGAAGCGCCGGTCATCGATGATCGACATCGTCGTTGGGCCGCAGGCCTATCACCGGCTGCCCGAAATGCTTGCCGCGGCGTCCAAGGGCGAGCGCCCGGTCGATACCGACATGCCGGCGATCAGCAAGTTCGACGCGATGCCGGCCCGGAGCCGCGCCAATCCAAGCTCCTTCCTCACCATTCAGGAGGGCTGCGACAAATTCTGCACCTATTGCGTGGTTCCCTACACCCGCGGCGCCGAAGTCTCGCGGCCGTGGACCGACGTTGTGACCGAGGCTCAAGCGCTCGTCGACGGAGGCGCCCACGAGATAGTACTGCTCGGGCAGAACGTGAATGCCTGGGCCGACGGCAAGCGCGGGCTCGCCGACCTGATCCGGGCGCTGGCCAAAATCGAGGGCCTCGAGCGGATCCGCTATACAACCAGCCACCCGGCGGACATGACCGATGCGCTGATCGCGGCCCATGGCGAAGTCGACAAGCTGATGCCCTATTTGCATTTGCCCGTGCAGTCGGGGTCGAACCGCATCCTCAAGGCCATGAACCGCAGTCACACGACCGAAACTTATCTCGCTATCCTGGACAAGATGCGGGCCTCGCGCCGCGACATCGCGATCTCAGGCGACTTCATCGTCGGCTTCCCGGGCGAGACTGACGAAGATTTCGAAGCGACATTGAGCATTGTCGATGCGGTGGGTTACGCATCGGCTTACTCGTTCAAATATTCACCCCGGCCGGGCACGCCCGCCGCGACCATGGAGGATCAGATCCCGCGCGAGATTATGGATGAACGGCTGCAGCGGCTGCAGGCCCGCATCTGGGAGCATAGCCTTGCCTTCAATCGCTCGAAGGTTGGCTTTGACACGCAGGTGCTGATCGAACGCAAGGGGCGGCGCCCCGGGCAGATGATTGGTCGTTCGCCCTGGATGCAATCGGTTCACCTCGAGACCGATGCGCCGCGCGGAGACATCATCGATGTTATGCTGGTCTCTGCGGAACCGAACAGCATGGCCGGTGCCAGCCGCCAGAGCGAGGCCGCCTGATGGCCCGTCGCGACCTGGCTGCCGTCGGGGTCAATGATCCTCGCCGCGCGCGGCTCGAGCTGGAGTTCGACCAACCGTACCTGCTCGGGCCGTTGTTTGGCGACTATGACCGCCATCTGATCACCATCGAGCAACGGCTCGGCGTTCACATCTCTGCCCGCGGCAATCGCGTGCACATCGAGGGCGAGGCGGATTCGGCGGCGCGCGCCCGCGATGTCCTGACCGGCCTCTATAACCGGCTGGACCACGGCCAGGACGTCGATGCCGAAGCGGTCGACGCGGTGCTCGGCATGGCGGCTCAGCCAAGTCTCGACGGAATCATCCTGGACGAGGTGACCTCGGCGCCGCGCGTGATGATCCGCACCCGCAAGAAGACCATCGTTCCGCGCTCTCCGGTTCAGACCGTATATATGGAGGCGCTCGCGCGCGACGAGATGATCTTCGCGCTTGGGCCGGCGGGCACCGGCAAGACCTATGTCGCCGTCGCCCAGGCCGTCTCGCAGCTGATCAGCGGCAGCGTCGACCGGCTGATCCTGTCGCGCCCGGCGGTCGAGGCGGGCGAGCGCTTGGGCTTCCTTCCCGGCGACATGAAGGAGAAGGTCGACCCCTATCTCCGCCCGCTTTACGATGCGCTCTACGACATGCTCCCGACCGAGCAGGTCGAGCGGCGCATCGCTAGCGGAGAGATCGAGATTGCGCCGATTGCATTCATGCGCGGCCGGACGCTCAACGATGCCTTCATCATCCTGGACGAAGCGCAGAACACCACGCCCTTGCAGATGAAGATGTTCCTGACCCGTTTCGGCATGCGCAGCCGCATGGTGATCTGCGGCGACCCGCATCAGGTCGATTTGCCCGATCCGACCAAGTCGGGCCTCGCCGACGCGGTTGGCAAACTCGAAAGCGTCAAAGGCATCGCGACCGTTCGCTTCACCTCCGCCGACGTGGTCCGTCACCCGCTCGTCGGCCGGATCGTCGAAGCCTATGAGGGACCCGGCAGGTGATGCTCGAGGTCGCCATCGAATCCGACGGAGAATGGGACAGTAGCCGCTTCTCGGAGCAGTTTGTCCGCCGCGCCGCCGAAGCCGCTATCGCCGAAAGCGCCTTTCCGCAGCTGGCGACTGGCGCCCGTACGGTTGAGCTGTCGGTCCGCCTGACCGGTGACGAAGACGTCCGCGCGTTGAACGCACAATGGCGCGGCAAGGACAGGCCGACCAATGTCCTCTCCTTTCCGCTCGCCGAAGCCGACCAATTGTTAGACACAAACGTTGCCGAATTGGATTTGTTGCTCGGCGACATTGTGCTTGCTCGCGGCGTCTGCGAGGCGGAGGCCGCCGACAAGGGCATCAGTGTGGAGCAGCATGCGACGCACCTCCTCGTCCACGGAACGCTCCATCTCCTCGGCTACGATCATTATGACGATGAGCAGACAGCGGATATGGAGGCACGCGAAATCCGCGCCCTTCAGCGGCTCGGAATTGCCAATCCCTATGAAGAGCTGGCTGCCTGATGGCGACTCCTCACGAAGACGCCGGCGGCTCCCGGCTATGGCGCGGCATGCGCCACCTGATCTTCGGTGAGGACAGTGAACCCACGCTGCGCGAGGAGATCGAAGAGGCGATCGACGAGGCCGAAGAATCGCGACAGGTAGCCGGCGACCTCTCGCCGACCGAGCGCCAGATGCTCCGCAACATGCTGCATTTCGGAGAGCAGACCGCGGGCGAAATCGCTGTTACGCGCGGCGATATCATGGCCGTGGCTTCGGACATCAGCTTCGACCAGCTGGTCCAGGCCTTCGCCGACGCCGGCCACAGCCGCCTGCCGGTCTATGGCGAAAGCCTCGATGATGTCGTCGGCATGGTCCACATCAAGGACGTCTTCATCGCCAACGTCGATCCGGCGCGCGAACGGTCGCTCGCGGCGTTGATGCGCGAGCCGCTGTTCGTTCCGGAATCCATGGGGGTGATCGAGCTGCTTGCGCGGATGCGCAGCCAGCGCATCCACCTCGCGATTGTGGTCGACGAATTCGGCGGCACCGAAGGCCTGGTCACGATCGAAGATGTCGTCGAGGAAATCGTCGGCGATATCGAGGACGAGCATGACGAGGCCGAAGCCGGCATGCTGTCGATGCTCGAAGGCGGCTTGTGGGAAGCCGATGCACGGCTCGAGCTCGAGGAGCTTGCGAAGGCCGTCGACGCGCGGCTGTCGTCGGACGAGGACGAAGTGGATACGCTCGGCGGGCTGATGTTCCTGCTCGCAGGCCACATACCGGCGAAGGGCGAGTGCGTGACCCATCCGTCCGGGTGGAAGCTCGAGGCCGTCGATTCCGACCCTCGGCGGATCATTCGCGTCCGGCTTCACGCGCCAGAGGGGCGATCAACCGACGGCGATTAGTTCTTCGCGAACAATTTGGCGGGGTCGGCCATCGTCTTGAATTCGAGCGCGTTGCCGGCTGGATCGAGCAGGAACATCGTTGCCTGCTCGCCGGGCTGGCCAGCGAAGCGCACCGTCGGCGGGATCACGAATTCAACCTTAGCGCCGGTCAGCCGCTCGGACAGTCGCTCCCAATCGCTCTTGTCGAGAACGACTCCGAAGTGCGGCACCGGCACGTCTTCGCCGTCGACGGGATTGGTCATGCGTTGCTGCGCGCGCTCGGGCGCCAGATGCGCGACGATCTGGTGGCCGAACAGGTCGAAATCGACCCAATGGTCGGCGCTGCGCCCTTCGGGACAGCCGAGCAGCTCACCATAAAAATGGCGCGCCGCCGCAAGGTCGTCGACCGGAAAGGCGAAGTGGAAGGGCCGGAGTGTCACACTGGTGCCATTGTCATTGAGCGCGCCGCGAAGCAATGACGCGGCCGATGAAGCAGTTTCTTGTCGCCCTTCTTGCCGGCGCCGCCTCGGCTTTCGCGTTCGAGCCGACCGGCCTCTGGCCGCTTCTGCTGCTCGCGTTCGCGCTGCTATGCGAGCTCCTCGCCCGGTCGAAGACGCTCGGCCATGCGCTGCTCGTCGGCTGGGGCTTCGGTCTTGGCCAGTTCCTAATCGGCCTCAACTGGATCGCGACGGCTTTCACCTATCAGGCGGCAATGCCCGCCTGGCTCGGCTGGGTCGCTGTCGCGCTCGTCTCGCTGTATCTCGCGGTCTATCCCGCGCTCGCAAGCGGGCTGGCGTGGCGTTTCGGCCGCGCGGACCGCACAATCCTCGTTCTGGTGCTGGGTGGCGCCTGGGCGATCTGCGAATGGCTGCGCGGGACGATGTTCACCGGCTTTCCGTGGAACCCAGCCGCTGCGGCCTTGGTCTCGACGCCGTTGATCAGGGTGACGGCGCTGATCGGCACTTACGGTCTGTCGGGCCTTGTCATATTGCTCAGCGGTGCATTGTGGCTCGGCTACAACCGGCGGTGGCTGCCGCTGGTCCTTATCGTCGCTGCCGCCGCGCTGCTGACCGCCCTACCGGCATCGTCGGTTCCTTCGGACCCGCTGACAGTGATGAACGTCCGCATCGTGCAGCCGAACATCGGCCAGGAGGACAAGTGGCGCCCGGGCTTCAACGAGGAAAGTGCCCGCCGGCTCGCAACGCTGTCCGGAACGCCGTCGGGCGAGTCTCGGCTGCTGCTCTGGCCCGAGGCGGCGATCACCGATCCGCTTCAGGACGCCCGAACCGACGAGCATAGTGCCTTCGCCGAGTTCCAGCGGACCCGCGCCGCCTCCCTGCTCGGTCCCGAGGACCGCTTGCTGACCGGCGGGATCGCAATCGCATCGCATGACGGCGCGCACGTCGACGGCGCGGCCAACAGCATCTTCATCATCGCGCCCGGCGGCCGGGTGATTGGCCGGTACGACAAGGCGCACCTCGTGCCCTACGGCGAATATCTGCCGATGCGGCCGTTGCTCTCGGCGATAGGCCTTTCGCGCCTCGCGCCCGGCGAGATCGACTTCACGTCCGGTCCCGGACCCCGCACGATCGATATTGGCGGCGAGTGGGGCAAGGTCGGTTTCCAGCTTTGCTACGAAATGATTTTTTCCGGTGATGTGGTGGACGAGAAGCACCGCCCCAACTTCATCTTCAATCCGTCCAACGATGCCTGGTTCGGGCGTTGGGGCCCGCCGCAGCACCTCGCCCAGGCACAACTGCGCGCGGCCGAGGAAGGCCTCCCCATTCTGCGCTCGACGCCGACCGGGATCAGCGCGGTCATCGACGCGCGCGGCCATGTCGTGAAGTCGCTCCCGTGGCGCACCGCCGGGGCAATCGATGCAATCATCCCGGCCGCCGCCAATGCCCCGCCGCCGTTCGCGCGTTTCGGCAATCTCATCCCGCTGCTGCTCGGCTTTGCCCTCATCATCGGCGGCATTGTGCTAGCCCGCCGCCGCCGCTAGAGGCGTGATATAAAGCTTTCCTTATATCCCTAATTCAGGACGCCTCTCACTCATGCGCAGCTCGTACCTGTTTACTTCCGAATCCGTGTCCGAAGGCCATCCGGACAAGGTCGCCGACCAGATTTCCGACGCCATCGTCGATCTGTTTCTTTCGCGCGACCCCGAGGCGCGCGTCGCTTGCGAGACCATGACCACCACCAACCGCGTCGTCCTCGCGGGCGAGATTCGCGGGCATGGCATCATGGACCAGGAAGGCAATTGGGCGCCCGGCATCCGCGAGGACATCGAGGACGCGGTTCGTGGTGTCGTGAAGCGCATCGGCTATGAGCAGGAGGGCTTCCACTGGGACCGGTTCGATTTCGCCAACCACCTGCATCCCCAGTCGGCGCACATCGCGCAGGGCGTCGATGCGGCTGGCGACAAGGATGAGGGCGCGGGCGACCAGGGGATCATGTTCGGCTTTGCCTGTGACGAGACCCCGGACCTGATGCCGGCGACGCTAGACTACAGTCACAAGATCCTGGCCGAGATGGCGAAGGACCGCCACAGCGGCGCCGCGCCATTCCTCGAGCCCGACGCGAAGAGCCAGGTCACGCTCCGTTTCGAGAGCGGCAAGCCGGCCAAGGCGACGGCGATCGTCGTCTCGACGCAGCACAAGCCGGGTTACGACAAAGGCGAGAAGCAAGCGCAGCTGCACGCCTATGTGAAGGACGTGGTCGCCCGCGTGATGCCGGCGCGCCTGCTCGGCAACGAGACGGTCTATCACATCAACCCGACCGGCAGCTTTGTGATTGGCGGCCCCGACGGCGACGCCGGAGTCACCGGCCGCAAGATCATCGTCGACACCTACGGTGGTGCGGCCCCGCATGGCGGCGGCGCGTTCTCGGGCAAAGACCCGACCAAGGTCGACCGCTCGGCCGCTTATGCGGCGCGCTATCTCGCCAAGAACATCGTCGCCGCAGGCCTGGCGAAGCGCTGCACCATCCAGCTCGCCTATGCGATCGGCGTTTCCGAGCCGCTGTCGCTCTATGTCGACACCCACGGCACCGGCAGCGTGGATGACGACCAGATCGAAGCGGCGATCGGCCGCATCGCCAAGTTAGGCAAGCTCACGCCGCGCGGCATCCGCACCCATCTCGGCCTCAACAAACCGATCTACGCGGCGACCGCGGCCTACGGCCATTTCGGCCGCAAGGCTGAGGGCGAGTTGTTCCCGTGGGAGCGGCTAGACCTGGTCGAGGATCTGAAGATCGCGCTCGCCGCCTGACCTTTTAGAGGTTCGAAGTGTCGTGCACGCCCACGCCATGCCGGAACACGAGGTCGCCGCCCTTCCAGCCGCTGTAGAGCAGGATCAGCACCACAATACCTGACAGATAGACGCCCGTTGAATCGATGAAGCCAGGGTTCTTCAACCGCAGAATGAGATTGACGAGTTCGAGCACGACCGCGGTGACGTTGGCCAGCATGTGCTTGAGCGCGTCGCCGAGCCTGCGCAGCCGCTCGTCACCGAGGTAGTCGGTAAGTCCCGCGACCGCAGCGAGCGCAGCCATGACCAAGCCGACGGCAAGCAGCCAATGCGACGCCGTCGCCCAGCCGGCGTCGTGGTTCCGGGTATAGACGATATCGGTCACGAAGGTGCCGATGAAGCAGACGATCGGGAACGGAATCAGCATCGGATGGATCGGGTGATCGCCGATCTTCGCCGTGCTGTGGGGCCGACCGCCCGGCGCATCATTGATTGAGGCCATGATCTCTCTCCTCCTTATCGTTTAACTTGAGCGGGAGCCGGTGCTGCTCCGGTGTAAGTGACGCGCCAGACGGTCCCACCGACATCGTCCGCGATCAGCAGCGCGCCGGTTCGATCGACCGCGACACCGACCGGGCGCCCCCGGGCGTTGCCGTTCGGATCGATAAAGCCAGTCACGAAATTATGCGGCTTTCCAACCGGCCGTCCTCCGGCGAACGAGATGAATACGACACGGTATCCGTTCAGCTGTGTGCGGTTCCAGCTGCCGTGCTCACCGACAAAGGCCCCTCCGCGGAAGATCGCCGGAAAACTCCCGCCGGTGTAGAAGGTCAGTCCAAGCGCGGCGACGTGGGAGCTCAGCGCGTAATCGGCGGGAATGGCTTTCGCGACAATGTCAGGCCGCTGCGGCCGCACCCGCGGATCAACGTGCTGCCCATAGTAACTGTAGGGCCATCCATAGAACGCGCCTTCGCGGACCGACGTCATATAGTCGGGCACGAGGTTCGGCCCGAGCTCGTCGCGCTCATTGATGACCGCCCACAACGTGTTGCTTCCGGGATAGAAGGTGAGCCCGTTGGGATTCCTGAGGCCGCTTGCGAAGATGCGGTAGGCGCCCGTTTTGGGGTCTACTTCCCAGATAGCGGCGCGATTGGTTTCGGCCTCGGGACCACGCTCCTGCGCATTGCTGTTCGACCCGACACCGGCATAGAGCTTCGACCCGTCGGGGCTGGCGGTCAGCGATTTGGTCCAGTGATGATCGATCAAGCCTCCGGGAAGATCGATGACCTTCTGTCCCGGCGCGGTAATCTTGGTCTGACCGGGAGTGAACGGGAAACGGAGGATCGCATCGGTGTCGGCGACATAGAGATCGCCGCCGACCAGCACCACGCCGAACGGCATATGGAGGTGATCGAGCAAGATCGTCCTGAGCTCGGGCTTTCCGTCCCCGTTAGCATCGCGCAGCAGCGTGATGCGCTGCGGTGTCCCGCTCCCACCGCCGGCGGTCTCCTTTCCGCCACCGCCATGCGCCATCGACATGATGAAATCGCGGATCGGGTCCTTGGGCCGGTCTACCGGTTCGGAGCCCACTCGGTCGGTCTCCACGACGAGGACGTCGCCATTGGGAAGAGGATAGACGGTGCGCGGATTCTTCAGGCCCGTCGCCATCGCTTCTATCTTGAAGCCTTGTGGCACCATCGGTGTCTCGCCGGCCTTCCACCCGACGACCTTGGGCACGCCGACTGCCGCAACCAGCTCCTCGACTGGCTTGGGCAGCACCGGATTGGGCCCGACCTGCTGCGAGGGGTCGATGTTTTGCACGTTGCCGCACGCGGCAAGCGGCGCCGCAAGCAGGAAGCCTATGAGACGGCGGTTGGTCATAGCCGCTCTCCCTCATAACGCGTCTCGTGCCACAGCCATCCGAAGATCAGGATTTGGAGCGCCCCGATTACAGAGAGGATTAGCCCTGACGGAACCACGGCCGTCCAGCCGTCGCGCGCGTGCACGAAGGAATTGATCAGCTCGACTACCCACGCGGCGATCAGCAGGGCAAAGCCCGCCCAGCCGTCGCCGCTGCGCAGCTGCGGGAGCCTGATGAGATCGATCAGCATTAGGACCACGAGAATCCCGCCGAACACGAGTCCCGCGGCGAGCAGCCAGCTTGAGAAATTGACCCACAGCAGATTCCCGCCGCTCGAATCGTAGGCGAGGTCCGTAATCAGTGCGCCGACGAAGCAGACGATCGGCACCGGCAGCAAAATTGGGCTGATTGGATGACGCGCAATGCCGACGCGCTGCACGTGATCCTCGTGAACGGTCTCGGCCATGGGGACTCCTTGCATCCCCACCCCGCCCGCCTTGACGCGGAAACCACCTCGGAGGTTCCAAAAAGTTAAGGAGAGCCCTAGGCGCGGCGACGCGATGACTGCGTTCAAATCCGGCGACCCGCTGACGCTGAATCGGCTCTACGGCCGGTCGAGCGGGCACAAATTGCGCGCGGCCCAGCAGGAACTCATCGAGCGCCTGCTGCCGCAGATCGAGGTTCCGGCCGACGGCGAAATCACCGCGTCGCGCCTGTTTGGCGACGAGCGCCCGCTGCATTTCGAGATCGGTTTCGGTTCGGGCGAGCATCTCGCCGACCGCGCCGACATGCTGCCCGACCACGGCTTCATCGGCGCCGAGCCGTTCCTCAATGGCGTTGCGACGGCACTCGGCCACGTTCGCGACAAGCAGCTTGCCAACATCCGCCTGTGGCGCGGCGACGCGCTCGACGTGCTTCGGCGCTTGCCGGACGGGGCGCTGAGCTTCCTCTATCTGCTCCACCCGGACCCGTGGCCCAAGTCGCGCCACGCCAAGCGGCGGATGGTCAATGATGCACCGGTCGACCTGTTCGCGGCGAAGCTGAAGTTTGGCGGCGAGTTCCGGCTCGCCACCGACGACCCGACCTATCTCACCTGGTCGCTGATGGTGATGCAGCGCCATCGCCATCAATTCAAATGGCGCGTAGAGGGTCCGAAGGACTTCCTCGAACCCTCGGGCGGTTGGATCGAGACCCGTTATGGCGCCAAGTCTCACCGTGAGGGCCGCCGCCCCTATTATCTGCGCTACGTTCGGGTCTAGGCTGAGGGCATGATGGATATCGATCGCAGGACCCTGCTCGGCGCTGCCGCGCTGCCGTTAGCCGCCGCGCCGATCTCAGCCGCCGCCGCGGCGGACGACTGGGAGCGCGTCGCTCGCGAATATGATGTGACGCGCGAAGTCATCCAGCTCGAGCACGGGAATTGGGGGATGATGGCGCGGCCGGTGCTCGCCGCCTACCGCGCGCACGTCGAGCGCGTGAACCGCGACACGAGCTATTACGCGCGGCGCAACATGGTCGGTGACCTCGAGGCCGTGCGCGCCATGCTCGCCAATGCAATGGGAGTCGGCCTCGATGAGATCGCCTTCACCCGCAACGCCACAGAGGCGATGAAGGGGCTGATCCTTCAGTATAATCGCCTCAAGCCCGGCGACGCCGTGCTCTACGCCGATCTCGATTACGATAGCATGCAGACCAGCATGGAATCGCTCGCCGCGCGGCGCGGCGTGAAGGTGATCAAGATCAACCTGCCCGAACCGGCGACGCGCCAGTCGCTGATCGACGCGTATCGAGCCGCATTCGATGTCAATCCGGCGATCAGGATGGCGCTGCTGACCCATCTCAGCCACCGCACCGGGCTGGTGATCCCGGTCGCCGACATTGCGACGCTCGCCCGGTCGCGCGGCATCGATGTGCTCGTCGATGCCGCCCACAGCGTTGGCCAACTCGACGTCCGCCTGCCCGACCTCAAGTCCGACTTCATTGGTATCAACCTGCACAAGTGGATCGGCGCGCCGCTCGGCGTCGGCGCGATCATCATCCGCCGCGATCGCATCGGCGCGATCGACCCCGATCCGGCAGAAAATCCGAAGAGCACCGACATCCTGACCCGCGTCCATACCGGCACGCCCGATTATTCCGCCCAGCTGACAGTTCCGGCAGCCCTCCAATTCCAGGCGGCGATTGGCAGCGGGCGCCGCGCGGCAAGGCTGCGCGCGCTGCGCGACAGGTGGGTCCACCAGGTGATCGGCCTGCCTCACGTCCAGATTTTCACGCCCGAAGAGCCGGGCATGTATGGTGCGATCACCTCGTTCCGATTGCGCGGCCGGTCCAGTCATGAGGACAATGTCGCACTCGCCAAGACATTGCTCGACAAGCACCGCGTCTTCACCGTTCACCGCGATGGGCTGGGGTCGGGTTCGTGCATCCGGGTCACTCCGGCGCTGGCAACGCGCATGAGCGACTGCGATGCGCTCGCCGCTGCGATCCGGTCGATGGTGGCCTAGCGCCGCGGCGGCGTCAGCCGCAGCAGCCGCGCTCCGTCGCCATCCTCGAGCAGATAGATCGCCCCGTCCGGCCCCTCGCCAACCCAGCGGATGCGGTGGCCCATGTCCCACCGGTCGGCTTTCTGCGCGGTATCGCCGCTGAAGGTCACTCGGATCAGCGCCTGGCCCGATAAGGCGCCGATGAAGCCGTTGCCCTTCCACTGCGGGAACAGCTTGCCTTCGTAGATCAGCAGGCTCGTTGGCGAGATCGAGGGGACCCAGAACAGCTTCGGCGGAACGACATCGGGTCGGGTCGAGTGCGGCGGGATCGGCACCCCGTCATAATTCTCGCCTTCGGACACCAGCGGCCAGCCATAATTCTTGCCGGCCAGGATCAGGTTGAGCTCGTCGCCGCCGCGCGGACCCATTTCGGTCTCCCACAGCCGGCCGTCTGCATCGAAGGTGAGGCCATAGGCATTGCGGTGTCCGCTGCTCCAGGTCTCCGACGGGGTCAGGTTCGGCCCCGGCCAACGGAATTGGCGTCCCTTGGCATCTTTCGCGGCCACGGTGTCGCGCGGTGGATCGGTGATGGTCACAACCTGCGCGCCAGTCTTTCCGGCCGTCGGATTGCCCGGCGCCGGTTTCCCGTCGAGCGTCAGGTGAAGGATTTTGCCAAGCGGCTGGCTTGGGTCCTGCGCCGGGGTGAAGCGCTGGCGCTCGCCCGAGCTCAGGAATAGCGACTTGCCGTCGGGCGCGAAGGCGATGATCGCGCCGAATTGTCCGCCTTCGCCGCCCGCCGGGTCGTGCCACAGCACCTGGAGGCCAGACAGCCGCGTCCCGTCTTGTGCCAGCTGAGCTCGTGCGAGCGCCAATCCGCTGCCGCCATTTGCCGAAGGCTCTGCGTACGTCAGATAGACCAAACGGCTCGCAGCGAAGTCCGGCGAGGCTTTGATGTCGAGAAGCCCCCCCTGATCGCTAAGAACCACGCGCGGAACGCCGCTCACCGGCTGCTTACTCCCGCTGCGCAGGTCCAGTAGCCAGATGCGGCCGGGTTTCTCGGTGACCAGCGCGGTCGTTGATCCGGACAGGAAGGCCATCGCCCAGGGCGAGTCGAACGTTGCAACGGATGTACTCGCGAACGCCCGCCCGGCCGGCGCGCTCGCCGGTGCAGCGGCGCCATCTCCACGCTGGCCGCTGCTCGGCGAATTGCCGCAGGCGGCGAGCACGAGACAAAGGCCATAATGCGTTGCACGCATCCTCATTCCGCTTGCTCCGTTGTGCATCATGTGAACCCTCAAGCACCTACTACGCACGAACCCGCCATGACGATGCCGACCTGCAGCCTTCTTTCACTCGCCACGGCGGTGCCGCCATATGTCGTCGAGCAATCGGAAGCCAAAGCACGCGCCCGCGAGGCGTTCGGCAGAAAGGCGCTGTTCGACCGCCTTTCCGGCGTGTTCGACAATGCGGGCATCGCCCGGCGCCACATCGTCGCTCCGCTCGACTGGTACTCGGCAAAGCACGGGTGGAATGACCGCAACGCCGTCTATCTGGAATCGGCGGAGAAATTGTTCATCGATGTCGCGACGGCCGCCATCGAGAAAGCTGGCCTGACGCCTGGGCAGATCGACGGCGTTGTCACAGCCTCGACAACCGGCATCGCCACCCCGAGCCTCGAGGCTCGCGTCGCCAGCCGAATAGGCTTCCGCGATAATATTCGGCGAGTGCCGGTGTTCGGCCTTGGCTGCGCCGGCGGGGTCAACGGCCTCTCGCTCGCCGCCCGTCTCGCAACCGCAGATCCCGGCAGCCATTGGCTGTTCGTCACCGTCGAGACCTGCTCGATCTCGATCCGTCTCGATAGCGACGACCCTGCGGCCGTCGTCGCCACCGCGTTGTTCGGCGACGGCGCGGCAGCCGCCGTCGTGACCAGCGGCGAGCACAGCCTCGCGCGCATCGGCGGATCGGCCGAAAAGCTCTTCCCGGACACATTGCGGATCATGGGTTGGGATGTCGAGGATCCCGGTCTCTCGGTGGTGTTCGACCGCGCTATCCCGCCGTTCATCGAGAAACATCTGGCTGCGACTGTCGACGAGATGTGCGCCGGGCTCGGCATCCGACGGAGCGAGATCGAGCGCTTCTGCTGCCATCCTGGCGGCGTGAAGGTGATCGACGCTATCGAGGCAGCGCTCGATCTCAATCAGGGCGAGCTCAACCTCGAGCGCGAGGTGCTGCGCGATTACGGCAATATGAGCGCGCCGACGGTGCTGTTTGTGCTCGACCGGCTGTTGAAGCAGGGGCTTCCCGACAAGGTAATGATGACCGCGTTCGGACCAGGCTTCACCTGCGCCGGCCTGCTCCTCGAAGCGGCGTGATACTCAACCTCGTCGTTCTCGGCCTGGTGACGCTATCTCGCTTGGTCGAGCTGCCGTTCGCAGCCGCCAATTCTCGCCGGCTTCTTGCCGCCGGCGGTCATGAGATTGCGCCCGGCCATTATCCGCTGATCGTCGCGTTGCACGCGGCATGGCTGGCTGCATTGTGGTGGCTCGCGCCCGGGCGCCCGGTGTCGCTCCCGCTGCTCGCGCTCTTCTGTCTGGTCGAGCTCGGGCGCATTTGGGTGCTCGTGACGCTAGGGAAACGCTGGACGACCCGGATCATCATCGTGCCGGGGGAAACGCTGGTATGTCGCGGGCCGTACAGGTTCCTCAATCATCCCAATTACGCCGTCGTGGTCGCCGAGATCGCCCTGCTGCCGCTCGTCTTTGGGCTCTGGCGAACCGCGCTGGTCTTCACCCTCTTGAACGCCGCCGCGCTCACCGTCCGCATCCGTGAAGAGAACCGCGCGCTCGGCCGATAAGCATTGCTTGCGGCGCGGTCGACTCCCGCCTATATCGCGGCTCTCTCCTCGACATCGCCAGATGCCTGAGGCTGGGGCCCACCGGCCCCGGTCCGAGAGACGTTTGAGTTCACCGGAGTTTCAATGAACGACGTTGCGGGTCTCGCCGAGCGGATCGAGCCCGAGGTCAAAAGCCTCGGCTATGATCTCGTGCGCGTAGCGATGATCGGCGGAACCTCCGACCCGACGCTTCAGGTCATGGCCGAACGGCCGGACACCCGGCAGCTAAACCTGTCCGATTGCGAGGCCATCTCGCGCCGCCTGTCCGAGTGGCTCGACGCCAACGACCCGATCGAGGGCAGCTTCCGCCTGGAAGTCAGCTCGCCGGGTATCGACCGTCCGCTGACCCGCCTGCGCGATTATTCGGACTGGACCGGTCACGAAGCGCGCATCGGCGTTGCCGAGCCGCGCGGCGGCCGCAAGCAATTTTCGGGCACCATCCGGGGAGTGGACGGCGACAACGTGAAGCTCACCGACAAGGCGGGCGTCGAGCACAGCCTGCCGTTTCACGACATCTCATCGGCCAAGCTGCTCTTGACCGACAAGCTCATCAACGCCACCGCGCCGCTCAGCACCGACGGCGCCGAACACATCGAAACCGTAGAGGAATAATTTTCATGGCCACCGCCGCACCCGCTGCCGTCAGCGCCAACAAGGCCGAACTGATCGCGATCGCCGACGCCGTCGCGCGGGAAAAACTCATCGACCGGGCGATCGTCATCGAGGCGATGGAGGACGCGATCCAGCGGGCCGCCCGCGCCCGTTACGGCGCCGAGAACGACATTCGCGCCAAGCTCGACGGCGAGACCGGCGACCTCCGCCTGTGGCGCGTGCTCGAAGTGGTCGAAGAGCCCGAGGATCATTTCAAGCAGATCGACCCGACGCGTGCGCAGAAGCTGCAGAAGGGCGCCGCTGTCGGCGACTTCATCGTCGACCCCCTTCCCCCGATCGAGTTCGGGCGCATCGCCGCCCAAGCCGCCAAGCAGGTCATTTTCCAGAAGGTCCGCGACGCCGAGCGCGAACGCCAGTTCGAGGAGTTCAAGGACCGCGCCAACGAGGTGATCACCGGCGTCGTCAAGCGCGTCGAGTTCGGCCACATCGTCGTCGATCTCGGCCGGGCGGAGGGCGTCATCCGCCGCGATCAACAGATCCCGCGCGAAATGGTTCGCGTCGGCGATCGCATCCGTTCGCTGATCATGGCCGTTCGGCGCGAGGCGCGCGGCCCGCAGATCTTCCTGTCGCGCGCGCACCCCGAATTCATGAAGAAGCTGTTCGCGCAGGAAGTGCCCGAGATTTACGACAATATCATTGAGATCAAGGCCGCGGCGCGTGACCCCGGCAGCCGGGCCAAGATCGGCGTCATCAGCCATGACAGCTCGATCGACCCGGTCGGCGCCTGCGTCGGCATGAAGGGCAGCCGAGTCCAGGCGGTCGTCCAGGAGCTGCAGGGCGAGAAGATCGACATCATCCCGTGGAGCCAGGACCTCGCGACGTTCGTGGTCAACGCTCTCCAGCCGGCAACCGTCAGCCGCGTCGTGATCGACGAGGAGGAGAGCCGCATCGAAGTCGTCGTCCCCGACGACCAACTCAGCCTCGCCATCGGCCGCCGGGGCCAGAACGTCCGCCTCGCGAGCCAGCTGACCGCTTCGCAGATCGATATCCTGACCGAAGCGGACGCCAGCGAGAAGCGCCAGCGCGAGTTCGTCGAGCGCTCAGCACTCTTCCAGGGCGAGCTCGACGTCGACGAAACACTCTCGCAGCTGCTTGTCGCCGAGGGCTTCACCAGCCTTGAGGAGGTCGCCTACGTCTCGGTCGACGAGATCGCCTCGATCGAGGGTCTCGACGACGACATCGCGTCCGAGCTTCAGAACCGCGCCGCCGAAGCGCTGGAGCGGCGCGAGGCCGCGTCGCGCGAAGAGCGTCGCGCGCTCGGCGTTTCGGACGACCTCGCCGAAATCCCGCATCTCACCGAGGCGATGCTGGTCACGCTTGGCAAGGCAAAGATCAAGACGCTCGACGACCTTGCCGACCTCGCCACCGATGAGCTGGTGCAAAAGAAGCGGCCCGAGCAGCGCCGCCAGCGCGAGCCGAGCAACCGCCCCGAGGACAAGGGCGGCATCCTCGCCGACTATGCCCTGACCGAAGAGCAGGGCAACGAGATCATTATGGCCGCTCGCGCGCACTGGTTCGAGGACGAAGCCCCCGCGGCTCAAACAGAGGAGGCCGCCAATGCGGAATCCTCAGAATGAGACTCCTGCACTAGGGGAATCCGCTCGTCCTGAGCGGAGGCCGAAGGCCGAAGTCGAAGGGCGCTTGGCACAGCAGACGAGCGAACGCCCTTCGACTTCGCTCAGGACGAACGAACTTGGCGATGCGCATGCTCCCGAGCGGACGTGCGTTCTCACTCGCCGCAAGGGCACGCGCGATGAGCTGATCCGGCTCGCACTCGGTCCGGATGGCTCCGTCGCCCCCGATGTACGCGCCCGTGCTCCGGGCCGCGGCGCGTGGATCGGAGTCACTCGCGCGGAGCTCGACGTCGCCAATGCGAAGGGGAAGCTTAAGCCGGCGCTCCAGCGCGCATTCAAAACCAACGAGCTCAATGTCCCCGCCGAGCTCGGCGAGCTGACCGAGCTGGCGCTCCGCCAAACCGCGCTCGACCGTCTCGGCATTGAAGCGCGCGCCGGCAATCTCATCAACGGCTCCGACAAGGTCGAGAATGCCGCCCGCTCGGGCAAGGTCACGCTGCTGATCCACGCCGCCGACGCCAGCGAGGACGGCCGCCGCAACCTCGACCAGGCCTGGCGGGTCGGCGGAGGCGAGGCTCGGGGGGTGATATTCCCCTTGGATCGCACTATCTTGTCCATGGCACTTGGGCGCGAAAATGTGGTACATGTCGCGCTGACCGATCCCGCTGCCGCTTCGCGTGTCCGACACGCGCTTGCCAGGTGGCGGGCTTTTAATGGCCCCGATCGTGGTCTTGGAGGCGGCGAACCCGCCTTGGGGACGCTCTCGGCTGAAGAAAATTTGACGAAGGAATAGAATGGCAGACCAGACCGAAAAACCGAAGCTTGGCACCCGGCCCCCGCTGGGCATCAAGCGCACGGTCGAGACCGGCAAGGTCAAGCAGAGCTTCAGCCACGGCCGCTCGAACACGGTCGTCGTCGAGGTTAAGAAGCGGCGCATCCTCGGGCGTCCGGGCGAAGCCCCGCCGCCGCCCGTCGAGGCCCCGGCACCCGCTCCGGTCGCCGAAGCGCCCAAGCCCGCGCCCAAGCCGGCCGCGCCCGCCGCGCGCCGTCCGTCGGCAAGCGACGAAATCACTACGCGCATGGAGATGCAGACACGTCTGCTGCGTGAGGCCGAAGAAGCGCGCATGACCGCGCTCGAGGACGCCCGCCGGCGCGAGGAGCGGGCGAAGAGCTCCGCCAACGAGGAGGAGCGCCGCCGCGCCGAAGAGAATCGCCGCACCGAAGAGGCAGCGGCTGAAGAAACCGCGCGGATCGCTCAGGAACAGGCCCTGGCCGCGACGGCCGAGCCTGCTGAGGCGGAGCAAGCTTCCGCTCCCGCGCCGCAGCGCGAAGAAGCCGAGGAGCGCAGTTTCCGCCGTCCCGGTCACGCACCTGCGCCGAAGCGCCCGGAGCCGGGCCGCCCTGGCCGCGATCGCGACGATCGCCGTCATTCCGGCAAGCTCACCGTCACTCGCGCGCTCAGCGACGAGGACGACAGCCGCGCCCGCTCGCTCGCGGCACTCCGCCGCGCCCGCGAAAAGGAAAAGCGCCACCACATGGAGGCCGGACCCTCGGCCAAGCAGGTCCGCGACGTCGTCGTCCCCGAAGCGATCACGGTGCAGGAGCTTGCCAACCGCATGGCCGAGCGCGGCGCCGACCTGGTCAAAGCCTTATTCAAGATGGGCAGCCCGGTCACGCTCACCCAGACCATCGACCAGGACACCGCCGAGCTGCTCGTCACCGAGTTCGGCCACCGTATCAAGCGCGTCAGCGAAGCCGATATCGACATCGATACCTCGGCCGACGTCGATGCGGCCGAAAGCCTCAAGCCCCGGCCGCCGGTCGTCACGATCATGGGCCACGTCGACCACGGCAAGACTTCGCTGCTCGATGCGATCCGCGGCGAGGATGTCGTCTCGGGCGAAGCCGGCGGCATCACCCAGCACATCGGGGCCTATCAGGTGACCCTCCCCGACAAGTCGAAGGTCACCTTCCTCGACACGCCCGGCCACGAGGCGTTCTCGGAGATGCGGGCGCGCGGCGCCAATGTCACCGACATCGTCATCCTGGTAGTCGCGGCAGACGACGGCCTGCGCCCGCAGACGATCGAGGCGATCAACCACACCAAGGCCGCGGGCGTCCCGATGATCGTCGCGATCAACAAGATCGATAAGCCCGAAGCCAAGCCGCAGAAGGTCCGCGAGGAGCTGCTGCAACACGAGATCATCGTCGAGGACATGGGCGGCGAGGTCCAGGACGTCGAAGTGTCGGCGACCAAGAAGACCAACCTCGACAAGCTGCTCGAAGCGATCCAGCTCCAGGCCGAAATCCTCGAATTGAAGGCCAATCCTGATCGCGCCGCCGAAGGAACCGTCATCGAAGCCAGGCTCGACAAGGGCCGCGGCCCGCTCGCCACCGTGCTGGTCGAGCGCGGCACATTGCGCGTCGGCGACGTCTTCGTGGCCGGCGCCTCGAGCGGCAAGGTCCGCGCCCTGGTCGACGACCACGGCCGCCAAGTGAAGGAAGCCGGCCCGTCCGTGCCGGTGGAAGTGCTTGGCCTTTCGGTAGTGCCCTCAGCCGGCGATCCGTTCACGGTCGTCGAGAATGAGGCCCGCGCCCGCGAGGTCGCGACCTATCGGCAGAGCGTCCTCGACCGCAAGCGCACCACGTCCGCGCCGGTCAGCCTCGAGAATATGTTCGCCAACCACGCTTCGACCACCAAGGAGCTGGCTTTGGTCATCAGGGCCGACGTGCAGGGCTCGGTCGAGGCGATCGTTCATGCGCTCAATCGCTTGTCCACCGACGAGATCAAGGTCCGCATTCTGCATGCGGGCGTCGGCGCGATTACCGAGAGCGACGTCACGCTTGCGAACGCAAGCGGCGCACCGATCATCGGCTTCAACGTCCGCCCCAACGCCAAGGCGCGCGAGGTCGCGGACCGCAACAAAGTCGAGTTCCGCTATTACGACGTCATCTATCACCTGACCGACTGGGTGAAGGGAGCGATGGCGGGCGAGCTCGGTCCCGAGATCATCGAGACGGTCGTCGGCCGTGCCCGAGTCCAGGAAGTCTTCCCGGCCGGCAAGAAGGATAAGGCCGCCGGCCTGCTGGTCCTGGAAGGCGTCATCCGCAAGGGCCTCAACGCCCGCCTCACGCGCGACGACGTCATCGTCTCTGCGACGACGATCAGCTCGCTTCGGCGCTTCAAGGATGATGTCGCCGAGGTCACCTCGGGCCTCGAGTGCGGCGTGATGCTGGCCGATACCAATGACATCAAGGCAGGCGACAACCTCGAAGTGTTCGAGGTCGAGGAGCGCGCGCGGACGCTTTGAGCGACGATCCGACCGACGAGGAAATGAAAGCGCGACAAAGTTGCGCGGAACTGTCCTTTCGGGGTTTGTTAGAAGCAGTCGGTTGCTGGTGGATTCTGTCGTGTTTTGCACTCGTGTTCGTTGTGACTTCCTGGCTGAGGTAAGCTGATGTTCGGACCGCCAACGCCGATCCTCCGCAGCTTCGACGAGAAGCGCGCGAAAGCGTTCTACCTCGATTTTCTCGGGTTCGAGCTGGTGTTCGAACACCGCTTCGAGGAATGGGCGCCGCTGTACATGGGCGTGAAGAAAGGCGAGTGCGTGCTCCATTTATCGGAGCATTATGGCGATGGCACGCCCGGCTCTTCCGTCCGCATCCTCGTTGACGACGTGAAAGCGTACATGGCCGAGCTCCGCGCCAAGGAGTTCGGCAACTCCCGCCCGGGCGAGCCGCAACTTCAGGAATGGGGCTCTTGGGAGATCACCATCGCCGATCCTGCAAGCAATCGCCTGACCTTCTACACTGAGGACAAGGCTTGATGCGCCGCGTCGAAACCCCTGAAGGCCGCTCGGTCCGGCTACTGCGCGTTGGCGAGCAGGTGCGTCACGTGCTGAGCGAATTGCTCGCGCGCGGCGACGTCCATGACGAAACGCTGCAATCGCACCTGGTCAGCGTCACCGAGGTGCGCATGTCCCCCGACCTCCGGCACGCCACCGTGTTCGTGAAACCGTTGCTGGGTCAGGACGAGGAAGCGGTGCTCAAGGCCATGCGCCAGAACACGGCATACCTGCAGCGCGAGGTCGCTCGCCGAATCAGTCTCAAATATGCGGCGAAGCTCAAGTTCATCGCGGACGAAAGCTTCGATGAGGGCACGCACATCGACCAGTTGCTGCGCTCGAAAAAGGTCGCTCAAGACCTCGCCGCGGATCTCGACCAGGAATGATCGATCGGGACCGGCTCGCCGAGCCGATGAGTGGCGACGGCTGCCGTGGAGAATTGTTCGCCGAGAAACATCGCGAACCGCTCAAAGCCGCCTGCGCCGAGGATAGCGAGATCTGGCAGATTTACGCCAACAATTTCGGTCCCGACGGGTTCGACGACAGCATCGCGCGCTACGTCTCAAATCCCAACAACCGCAGCTTCGTTCTGTTCGATGGCGACGAACTCGCCGGCATGTCGAGCTTCCTCGGCATCGATACTTCGCGCCAGGTGCTCGAGATCGGCGGCACCTACTATCGCCCGCACCTGCGCGGCACCGGCTTCAACCACCGCATCAAGGGCATGATGCTAAGCCGCGCTTTCGACTGCGGAATCCGCCGCGTCGAGTTCCGGGTCGACCGCCGCAACCTCCGCAGCCAGGCGGCGATGAAGAAGCTCGGCGCTGTCCGCGAAGGCGTCCTTCGCGCCGACCGCATTACCTGGACTGGTCACGTCCGCGACACCGTCCTGTTTGCAATTCTGAAGATGGAATATGAGACTTAGGCTGGCACTTGGGTCGACAGCAAACGTTCACCGGCAATCCACTATAGAAGCGCTTCAGTCGAAGGAGATCGCAATGAGGAAAGCCATTTTTGCTCTAGCTTCAACGCTGATCGCCGCACCCCTCCTCGCTTCGCCCGTCCTGATCCATCTTCCGGGCGTGTCCGACACAGAAACCACGATACCCTACGGCGACGTTCGCCAATCGGTTCGCGGGCACCGCGACGTACTTTTTGTGAAGGACCGGAACAACCAATGGTACCGGCTTCAACTCAATGCCGGCTGCATGGGTACTACGACGGATACGAATAGGTTGGTCTTCAATCATCACGGCTCGGGCCAGGAAATCGATCGCTTCACGACTGTCCTGATCCCGGAAGAGAAGCGGAGCTGCGCAATCCAGTCGATTCGGCGATCGCTGCCGCCGCCCCAGGTCGATACCAGAAGCCCGGTTACGCTCGACTAGATGACAGCTTGCCTCCGCGCCCCTAACCGTGGGCGCCGATGGCCAAGCTCTATTTCTATTATGCGGCGATGAACGCGGGGAAGTCGACGACCCTGCTGCAGGCCGATTATAATTATCGCGAGCGCGGCATGGAAACGATGCTGTGGACGGCGCGGCTCGACGATCGCGCGGGCGAAGGAACGATCGGCTCCCGCATCGCGCTCTCCGCGCCCGCGCACAGTTACGACGAGAGCGTCGACCTTTTCACCGCGATCACCGATGAGCTGAAGAAGCGCCCGCTCGACTGCATCCTCGTCGATGAAGCGCAGTTCCTTACGCAGCGCCACGTCCTCCAATTATGCGAGGTCGCGGACCGCCTCGGTATCCCCGTGCTCTGCTACGGCCTCCGCACCGATTTCCAGGCCAAGCTTTTCCCCGGCTCGGCGGCGTTGCTCGCGCTGGCGGACTCGCTGATCGAGCTCAAGGCGGTGTGCGAATGCGGCCGCAAGGCGACCATGAACCTGCGCGTCGATGCCGAGGGCCATGCGATAGCCGCGGGCGCCCAGACGGAGATCGGCGGCAACGACCGCTATGTCGCGCTGTGCCGCAGGCATTTCTTCCAGCGCTTGCGCGAGGGGGAAGCGCGCCAGCTGAGCCTGTCGCTCCCGCGCAAGTGAATGCTCCACGGCTGGATCATCCTCGACAAGCCGGTCGGCCTCGGCTCCACGACCGCCGTCAGCGCGGTCAAGCGCATCCTCCGCGAGTCCGGCGAGCCGAAGACCAAGGTCGGCCACGGCGGCACGCTCGACCCGCTTGCGAGCGGCGTACTGCCGATCGCACTCGGCGAGGCGACCAAGTTGGCAGGGCGGATGCTCGATGCGACCAAGTCCTATGACTTCACGATCCGCTTCGGCCAAGAAACCGATACCCTCGACGCTGAAGGAAAGATTGTCGCGACCAGCGATGTTCGCCCGACTGCCGAGGCGATCAAGGCGATCCTTCCGCGCTTCACCGGAGCGATCGAGCAAATCCCGCCGGCTTTTTCAGCGCTCAAAATCGAGGGGAAAGCGGCATACGCAAGGGCGCGAGCGGGCGAAGACATGGAGCTCAAGGCTAGACCGATCACAATCCATCAACTTTCCGTTTGTCCTGAGCCTGTCGAAGGACTGTCTTTCGCTTCGGAGCAAGAAAAGAGCAGCCCTTCGACAAGCTCAGGGCGAACGGTGGATGAAATCACCCTCTCCGCCACCGTATCGAAGGGCACCTACATCCGCTCTCTGGCGCGCGACATCGCCCACGCGCTTGGAACCGTCGGTCATGTCACCTATCTAAGACGTACGCGCGCCGGCCCATTCTCGCTTGATTCAGCCATTTCGCTGGACTTTCTGAGTGAAGCCGCTAAGGCGCGCGCACTGACGAGGACGGTACTGCCGTTAACCGCGGCGCTGGACGACATCCCGGCCCTCCCCGTCACTCCCGATCAGGCCCGTCTGCTCCGTCATGGTCAGATGTTGTTCGGGGTCCCCGCAAAGCCGGGGCTTTGCATGGCGATGCTGGAGGGAACTCCGGTCGCTTTGGTCGAAGCCACGGCCGACGGCCTCAAGGTCGTCAGGGGTTTCAACCTTTAAGAACGAACAGGAGTAAACCGATGTCGATTACCGCAGAGCGCAAGGAAGCGCTCATCAAGGAACATGCGCAGGGCAAAAGCGACACCGGGTCACCGGAAGTCCAGGTTGCGATCCTGACCGAGCGCATCCAGAATCTCACCCAGCACTTCAAGACCCACGCCAAGGACAACCATTCGCGCCGCGGTCTTCTGATGCTGGTCAACAAGCGCCGCTCGCTGCTGGATTATCTCCGCCGCGAGGACGAGGGCCGCTACACCGGCCTTATCGCCAAGCTCGGCCTTCGCAAATAACATGAGGGCGCCCACGCGGGCGCCCTTCGACTATCGGGGCCATCCGCAATTCGGCGGAAGGCCTTAGGGGCACAACAAGGCCCCGCACCGCTCGCAGGCCGGCTTGCCTGCCTTAGCTGTCCCCGCCGGCATCCGGCCGCCGGGACTGAAGGAAAACCAATGTTCAATACGAAAACTGTCGAAATCGAGTGGGGCGGAAAAACCCTCAAGCTCGAAACGGGCCGCGTTGCCCGCCAGGCTGACGGCGCGGTCATCGCGACCCTCGGCGAAACCGTCGTCCTATGCGCCGTCACGGCCGCAAAGAGCGTCAAGCCCGGCCAGGACTTCTTCCCCCTGACCGTCCACTACCAGGAGAAATTCTCGGCGGCCGGCCGCATCCCGGGCGGCTTCTTCAAGCGTGAGCGCGGCGCGACCGAAAAGGAAACGCTGACCAGCCGCCTGATCGACCGCCCGATCCGTCCGCTCTTCCCCGAGGGCTTCTACAATGAAGTCCTCGTGATCGCGCAGGTCCTTTCCTACGACGGCGAGAACGAGCCCGATATCGTGGCGATGATCGCCGCTTCCGCTGCGCTCACCCTCTCCGGCGTTCCGTTCATGGGCCCGATTGGCGGCGCCCGCGTCGGCATGATCGATGGCGAATATGTCCTCAACCCGACCCAGGAGCAGATCCGCGCAGGCGATCTCGACCTGGTCGTCGCCGGCACGCCCAATGCCGTGATGATGGTTGAATCGGAAGCCAAGGAGCTTTCGGAAGAGCAGATGCTCGGTGCCGTCATGTTCGCGCACAAAGCTTCGCAGCAGGTCTGCAACGCGATCATCAGCCTCGCCGAAAAGGCCGCCAAGGAGCCGTGGGAGCTCGCCACCAGCGACGCCAAGACCGCGGCCAAGGCCAAGCTCAAGACGCTCGTCGGCAAGGACATCGAGGCGGCCTACAAGCTGACCGACAAGTCCAAGCGCTCCAGCATGCTCAACGAGATCCGCGAGAAGGCCAAGGAGGCGTTCGCCGAGGCCGATCCTCAGGAGCAGATGGCGGCATCGAAGGCGGTCAAGAGCCTCGAGGCCGACATCGTCCGTGGCGCAATCCTCAAGGAAGGCCGCCGCATCGACGGCCGCGACACCAAGACCGTCCGCCCGATCGAGATCAGCGTCGGTTTCCTGCCGCGCACCCACGGCTCGGCCCTGTTCACCCGCGGTGAAACGCAGGCGATCGTCACCACGACGCTCGGCACCAAGGAGTCCGAGCAGATGATCGATGGGCTGGAAGGCCTCTCCTACCAGCGTTTCATGCTCCACTATAACTTCCCGCCCTACTCGGTCGGCGAAGTCGGCCGCTTCGGCGCGCCGGGGCGCCGCGAAGTCGGTCACGGCAAGCTCGCCTGGCGCGCGCTTCATCCGATGCTGCCGAGCATGGAAGAGTTCCCCTATACCGTGCGCGTCCTCTCCGACATCACCGAGTCCAACGGCTCGTCGTCGATGGCGACGGTGTGCGGCGGATCGCTGGCTCTCATGGACGCCGGCGTTCCTCTGAAGCGGCCGGTCGCGGGCATCGCCATGGGCCTGATCCTCGAGGGCAAGGACTATGCGGTGATCAGCGACATCCTCGGCGACGAGGATCATCTCGGCGACATGGACTTCAAGGTCGCCGGCACGTCCGAAGGCGTCACCTCGCTGCAGATGGACATCAAGGTCGCCGGCATCACCGAGGAGATCATGAAGACCGCCCTTGCCCAGGCGAAGGACGGCCGCGCTCACATCCTCGGCGAAATGGCCAAGGCTCTCGGCGAAAGCCGCGGTGAGCTCAGCGCCCACGCGCCGCGCATCGAGACCATGCAAATCCCCAAGGACAAGATCCGCGAAGTCATCGGCACCGGCGGCAAGGTCATCCGCGAGATCGTCGCGACGACCGGCGCCAAGGTCGACATCGACGACGAAGGCGTGATCAAGA
>JAZKBB010000030.1:0-14671 GCA_040388865.1 Pseudomonadota bacterium
CCCACGCCCCGCCTCCGGGATTCGACGGCTGGGAGAGCGCCGAATGGGATGGCTTCAACGCCTACAAGCGCGCCTGCACGCCCGAGGAGGCCGCGCTGCTCGAAGCGCATCAGGCGGCGATGATCGAGGAGGAGCGCCGCGAACTCGACGAAATCGCGCGCGACGAGCGAGAAGCGTTCTTCCAGCAGCTTCGAACCGAAATTGCCGCAACCGCCGCCGCGGCCCCTCTCCCCGCTGCGGGAGAGGGGTTGGGGAGAGGGGATGCCGACGCTAAGGCCAGTCCACGAGGCAATTCATGACTGGATCACGCGAAGACGCGAAGAACGCGAAGGTGAACTAACGGATGGCGGACCTTGAGGAACTGGCGCGCATTTCGGTAGATTGCGGGTTCAAGATCCATTCGGACCTCGGCCCTGGCCTGCTCGAGTCTGTCTATGAAGCCGTCCTTGCCACAGCGCTGCTGCGCAGAGGTCTAGCCGTTGAGCGGCAAACGCCGATCCCGATTGAATATGAAGGTGTCAGGCTGACAGAGGGATTTCGAGCTGACCTCGTGGTAGGCGGCTCGCTCATCATCGAGGTGAAATCTATCGAACGCCTTGGCCCGATTCATGGAAAGCAACTTCTGACCTATCTCAGGCTGACCAAGCAGCCCCTGGGGCTGCTTATGAACTTCGGCGGAGCCACGTTTCGGGAGGGCGTGAAGCGGGTCGTGAACAACCACACGGACTTTGCGACTTCGCGTCTTCGCGTGAATCAAATTCCTCAGGATCTTGCATGACCGACTTCGCATCCCTCCTCATCGCCGACACCGGCCAAAAAGCGCGCCCGATCCACCTCGTCGACAAGGCAACTTTCGAGGGATGGCTCAAGACTCGCCCGGCCGAGGACCGTGCCCTGCTCGAAGCGCACCGCTTCGACGGCAAGAAGCCGCACGCCTTCGCTTTGTTGCCGCGCGGGCCTGAGTTGGAGGTGGTGGGCGCGGTCAAGTCGGCCGGCGCTCTGTCGCCGTGGTGCCTCGCCGCGCTCGCGGAGAGCCTGCCCGAAGGTACCTACAAACTCGCCTCCGGCGAGCCGGGTGCAGCGGCGCTCGGCTGGATGCTCGGGCAGCACCGCTTCGATGATTACCGGTCGAAGGAAGAGCCGGAGCGCGGGCCCCGGGTGCTGCTGACCGGTGAAGCCGCGCAAATCACCGGCCATGTCCGGCTCGCCGAGGCGACTGCATTGGTCCGCGACCTCGTCAACACGCCCGCGGGGGACCTCGGTCCGGCGGAGATCGAGCAGGCGGTGCGCCAGGCGGCGACCGAGCTCGGCGCACAGGTACGGGTGACTGCCGGCAAGGATCTCGTCGCGGGCTATCCGTTGATCGGCGCCGTCGGGAGAGCCGCAACCGAAGCGCGCGCGCCGCGCCTGATCGAACTCGAATGGGGCAAGGCCAGCGACCCGCGCGTGGCGGTAGTCGGCAAGGGCGTGTGCTTCGACAGCGGCGGTCTCGACCTCAAATCGGCGGGCGGCATGCGGCTGATGAAGAAGGACATGGGCGGCGCGGCGCACGCGCTGGCGCTGGCCCGGCTGATCATCTCGGAAAAGCTCCCTGTCCGCCTTCACTTGCTGATCCCGGCTGTCGAGAATGCGGTATCGGGCGCGGCCTACCGCCCCGGCGACGTCATCAAATCCCGCGCCGGGACTTTCGTCGAGATCGACAATACCGATGCCGAGGGGCGGCTGATCCTTGCCGACGCGCTGACCCGGGCCGCCGAAGAGAAGCCTCAGCTGATGGTCGATTTCGCGACGCTGACGGGCGCGGCACGGATCGCGCTGGGGCCGGACCTGCCCGCCTTCTTTGCCAGCGATGACGACCTCGCCGCCGACGCCCAGGCAGCGTCGCGCGAGGCAGACGACCCGTTGTGGCGCATGCCGCTGTGGGAGCCGTACAGCGAGATGCTCAAGAGCGACATCGCGGACATCGCCAACGCCGGTGGCGCGCCGATGGCCGGCTGCATCACCGCCGCGATGTTCCTCAAGCGCTTCGTTCCGGACGGGATCGAATGGGCGCATCTCGACACCTATGCCTGGCGCGATGTCGCCAAGCCGGGTCGTCCCAAGGGTGGCGACGCGCTCGGTTTGCGCGCGATGTTCGGGCTTCTCAGGAACCGTTACTTACAGCTGTAAAAGCTCAATTGACCGAGATTGTGGGATTTTCCCGACACGGGCCTGCAACATTTCGCGCTCTTACCGGTTTAGTTGGCCGAGCCACGCGGCGTAGATTGGAGTTGGTCGGCTATGAGCGAGGTTTCGCTTACCGGGTGGATGAAAGCGCTGATCGCTTACGTCCGTTCCGGCGAGCCGGACCTCACGAACCGGCAGATGGCACTTCTCATGCTCGTCTATCTAACACCGGGCCCGCACACCGTTCGCGGCCTCGCCCGCGTGCTCGGGGTCTCCAAGCCGGTGGTCACTCGCGCCTTGAACACGCTCGGCGCGCTCGGCTATCTGCGCCGTGAACGAGACCAGGACGACCGCCGCAACGTGTTTGTCGTCCGCACCAGTACCGGGGGCGATTTTCTTGAAGGCTTCAAGCGCAACCTCCGCGAGGGCGACCCCGGCCCGGGCTCCCACCGGCCGATCATCGGACAAAGTCCGGCCTACGCCCACCACCGTTGAGTTCGCCCTGTCGGGGCATTCAAATCCGCCGGATCCCGACTTCAACGCCTACCGCAAGGACCTCGCCGACGTTGCGCTCGCCGGGCGCGTGATCGCCTCGCATTATGCCGAGATGCTGGACTGCATGGTCGCGACGCCGACCCGTCTGCACGCCGCGCCATCGGGCGATGCTGCGGTCGTGCGCGAGCTCGTTGAGGGAGAACCGTTCGCGCTGCTCGATGACAGCCTCGGCTGGGGGTGGGGCTATGCCGGCGAGGAGCGACGCGTCGGCTATCTCCCGAGCGACGCACTGGCCACCCCCTAATGGCTCACATCTGCCCGCGCTGGCGGCGGATGGCATACCATTTGGCGACGTTGGCGTTCTGCTCGGCCAGCGTGTTCGCGAAGACATGGCCGCCGGTGCCGTCGGCGACGAAATAAAGCGCCTTGGTTTGCGCCGGGTGAAGCACCGCTTCGATGCTCGCCTTGCCCGGATTGGCGATCGGCCCGGCCGGTAAGCCTTTGATCCGGTAGGTGTTGTAGGGATTGTTAGCATTGAGCTCCGACCGCAGGATGCGCCGGCCGAGCGGCTTTCCCTTCGTCACCGGGTAGATGACGGTCGGATCGGCATCGAGCGGCATGCCGATTTTGAGGCGGTTACAATAGACCCCCGCAACCATCGGCCGCTCGCTTGCCTTGCCGGTCTCTTTTTCGACGATCGAGGCGAGGATGACGGCCTGATCGGGCGTCGCCACCGGGCAGTCGGTCGTCCTTTTGGCCCACAGCTCGGCAAGGGTTTTCTGCATCGCCACCTTCATCCGGCCGACCAGCGCGGCGCGCGTTTCACCCCGCTGATAGCCGTAGCTGTCGGGAAGCAGCGATCCTTCCTCGACAGGTGGTGTCGGCCCGGCGAGGTAGCGATTGGCCGCGAGTTTCTCGGTGACGATGATCGCCGGCATGCCTTCGGTGACAGTGATCAGCCGCTGCACCGGCTTGCCGTGCTGCAGCATGTCGAGGATCGCGGCGCCACCCATGCCCCGCGGGATCTCGAACTCCCCGGCCTGGACCGGATCGTGCGACCCGAACAGTCGCGCCATCACCGCATAGGTCTTGGCAGTGCCGGGGATCGCGCCTTCCTTCTCCAGTCGGCGCGCTACCGATCCGAGGCTCGAGCCCTCCTGGATAATGATCGTGTGCGGGCCCCGCTTGGGCCCTGGACCCCACCACAACACGTACAGGCCAATCAATGCGGCGAGGGCAATGCCCCCAGCCGCGAACAGAAGACGCCTCACACGGCCTTCATGATCAGGCTGGCGTTGGTCCCGCCGAAGCCGAAGCTGTTGTTCAGGACCGCGCGGACGGGCCGCTTCTTGGCCTTGTGCGGAACAAGGTCGACGCCTTCGGTGCCCTCGTCTGGATCGTCCAGGTTGAGCGTCGGCGGCACGATCTGATCGCGGATGGCGAGGATGCAGAAGATCGCTTCCACCGCTCCGGCGCCGCCGAGTAGATGCCCAATCGCCGACTTGGTGCTGCTCATCGATGCGCCGTGGAGATCGTCTCCCAGCACGCGCTTGACCGCGGCCAATTCAATCGTGTCGGCCATGGTCGAAGTGCCGTGAGCATTGACGTAGTCGATGTCCTCCGGCTGCAGCCCGGCCTTTCTGAGGGCCATGCGCATCGCCAGTTCTGCCCCACGGCCTTCCGGGTGCGGAGCAGTCACGTGATACGCGTCGCCGGACAGCCCATAGCCGACCACCTCGGCGTAGATCTTCGCTCCACGTGCCTTGGCATGCTCATATTCCTCGAGGACGACGACACCGGCGCCCTCGCCCATCACAAAGCCGTCGCGACCCTTGTCATAGGGCCGGCTGGCCTGCTCGGGCCGGTCGTTGAAGCTCATGTTCAATGCGCGAGCTTGGGCGAACCCGGCTACGCCGAGCGGGTTGATCGTGCTCTCCGCACCGCCCGCGAGCATGATGTCGGCGTCGTCATCCTTGATCATCCGCGCGGCATCGCCGATCGAATGAGCGCCCGTGGAGCAGGCGGTAACGACCGAATGGTTTGGACCCATGAGCCCATATTTGATCGAGACCTGACCGGACGTCAGATTGATCAGGCGGCCGTGGACGAAGTGCGGACTGACCCGGCCCGGTCCCTTCTCGTGAAGCACCAGGCTTTCACTCTCGATTCCCGGCAATCCGCCAATGCCGGAGCCAATCGATACGCCGGCCCGCTCCTTGAGATCCTGATCCATGTCGGTGAGTCCGGCGTCCTCGAGCGCCTGACCGGCAGCGTCGATTGCATAGACGATGAATGGATCGACCTGTCGCTGGACCTTGTGATCGACGCGCCTGTCGGGATCGAATCCATAAGGGTGATCCTTGGGCTTCACTTCACCAGCGATCTTGGCTTTCTGGTCGCTGGTGTCGAACCGCGTGATCGGGCCGATCCCGCTCTTGCCGGCGATCAGGTTTTGCCAGGTCGTCTCGACGTCGCCACCAAGCGGTGTGACGAGACCCAGACCTGTCACCACGACACGGCGCATATTCTCCACTCCGTTGTCCTTCCAAAACAAACGGCCTCCCGATTGGTTCGGGAAGCCGTTCGTGCCGCCATCCGGCGCAGGCGGTCAGCAATCGGCTGACCCGATCAGCCCTTGTTCTGGTCGATATACTCGATCGCGTCGCGAACCGTCGTAATCTTCTCGGCGGCATCGTCGGGAATCTCGACCCCGAACTCCTCCTCGAACGCCATGACCAGCTCGACGATGTCGAGGCTGTCAGCGCCGAGATCGTCGATGAAGCTTGCGTCCTCGGTCACCTTGTCCGGCTCGACGCCGAGATGTTCGACGACGATCTTTTTCACCCGATCGGCAGTCTCGCTCATGGAAAGCTTCCTCCAGTTTTCTTCTTTGAACGCAGCCCTAGCGATGCACCCCGATGGCTGCAAGTGGCGCCCTGCGGCGCGGAACGCTAGGCGCTTGGTGCATGAAAAGCCGCCCACTCACGCCCGGCGAAGTCGAGATGGCACAATCGATCTTCGGCGGTGCGATCGACTATGGCCGCGTCCGCCTGATCGAAGGGAAATGGTGGCCGTTGCAGCCACGCGGCTCCGCGATGGCGCCGACGGGCGACATCTGGTTCCACCCGATCGGCGGCGGCTGGGCGCCAGATTTTTCGGCTGAGCCGCTCTCCGCCCAAGCCTATTTCATGCATGAGTTGACCCATGTGTGGCAGGCGCAGGTGGGCGGGCGTTTCTACCTGCCGCTGATGCGGCACCCGTTCTGCCGCTATCGTTACGCGCTGAAACCGGGAACGCCGTTCCGCCGCTATGGCATTGAACAACAGGCGGAGATCGTCCGACATCGCTTCCTCGCCGACCGCGGCGCACCGGTGCCGATATTACCCCCGCGCAAACTTCTGCCGTTCGGCTAGTCGGGCTTTTTCGCCACCGCCACGAGCGCGGGCCTCAGCAGCCGATCCTTCATCATGTAACCGGGCTGCATCTCCTCGACGACCGTGCCGGGTTCATTGTCGCTGGGCATTTCAACCATGGCCTGGTGCCGATGGGGGTCGAGCGGCTCACCGACAGATGTGATGCGCTTGACGCCGTTGCGCTGGAACACGGCATCGAGTTCGCGCGACGTCGCTTCGATTCCCGCGAGGAACTGCGCGGCGGTCTTGTCGGCGCGAAGCTCATCGCTCACTGCAGCAAGGGCGCGATCGAGATGGTCTTTGATCGCCAGCATGTCGCGCGCGAAGCTGGCCGCGGCATAGCTCGACGCCTGTTCCTTCTCCGCCTCGAGACGGCGGCGAACGTTCTGGGTTTCCGCAGCGGCGTAGAGCGCCTTCGACTTCAGTTCTTCCAGCTGACCTTCCAGCTCGGCGACGCGGTCATGCTCCTGAAGCTCGGGCGCATCCTCCGCGGTTTCATTGCGGATTTCTTCCGCTTCGTCGTGCAACTTGCCTTCGGTCATGCCATCAATCTCGTTAGGGCTTTGGCTGTGAAATCTACCATGGGCACCACGCGGGCATAGTTCAACCGCGTCGGGCCAATCACGCCGACAACGCCGACCACCTCTCCCTGGCTCCCGCGATAGGGCGCGGCGATGACGGAAGAGCCGGAAAGTGCGAACATCCGATTTTCCGAGCCGATGAAAATTCGGCAGCCCGGTGCATCGCGCGCGCTCTCGAGCAGGTGCGCGATTTCCTGCGCTTCCTCGAGCTCGTCGAGGAGCTTGCGCACGCGGTCGAGGTCCTCGGCTGCGTGTGCATCAATGAGATGCGCGTGGCCGCGGACGATCAGCACCGGCCGCCGCGCATGGTCCTGGCTCCAGGCGGCGAGGCCGGCGGCAACCAGCTCGGCGGCGGCGGCGTCGATCGCTTCCTTGCGCTCGCGGATCTCGGCGCGGAGCCGCATTTCAGCTTCGGCGAGGGTCAAGCCTGACAATCGCGCGTTGGCGAAGTTGCTGACCTCGGTCAGCGCGGCGGCGCTGGTGCCGCCGTCCAGCGAGAGAATGCGATTCTCGACGCTTCCGTCCGCGCCGACCAGGACGGCCAACGCCCGGGTGTCGCTCAGCGGAACGAAGCTCAGTTGCTTGAGGCGCAGCTCCTTTTTCGGCGCCAGCACCACGCCCGCCGCCTGGCTGAGGCCCGACAAAGCCGCCGATGCCGCAGCCAACGCATCTTCGATCGGCTGGTCGCGAGCGATCTGCCGTTCAATCTCGCGACGCTCACTCGGGTTCGGCGCGGCCGCCTGCATGATCCCGTCGACGAACAAGCGCAGGCCCGTTTCAGTCGGGATGCGGCCCGCCGAGGTATGAGGATGGGTCAGCAGGCCCCGCTCCTCCAGTTCCTGCATCACGCCGCGTATGGACGCCGGTGAGAGGCTGACCGTACCGGCGAGCGCCTTCGACCCGATCGGCAGCCCGCGCTGGAGATAGGCTTCCACGACGCGGCCGAAAATCTCGCGCATGCGGTCGGTCAGTTCGTCGATCGGCTGGGCCATCTGCATTCATCTAGGATTGCGGCCCTTGCCGGTCTAGGGACGCGGCGCACCAGTATCAGGAGATCAAGCCTTATGCGCCCATCCGGACGCACCCCCGACCAGATGCGCGAGCTCACGTTCGAGCCCGGTTTCACCCGCCATGCCGAAGGATCATGCCTGGTCAGCTTCGGCGACACGCGAGTTCTATGCACCGCCAGCGTTGAGGAGCGGGTCCCGCCATTCCTCCGTGGCAAGGCGCAAGGTTGGGTTACAGCCGAATATGGAATGCTCCCCCGCGCCACTCACACCCGCGGCAACCGCGAGGCGGCCAAAGGCAAGCAATCGGGGCGGACGCAGGAGATTCAGCGGCTGATCGGCCGCTCACTGCGAGCCGTCGTCGACCTTCGTGGGTTGGGCGAGCGCCAGGTGATCGTCGACTGCGACGTGATTCAGGCGGATGGCGGGACGCGCACGGCGTCGATTTCGGGCGGCTGGGTCGCGCTTCGCATTGCCGTCGACAAGCTGTTGCAAAGCAAGGCAATCGCAGTCGACCCAATCCGAACTCAGGTTGCTGCGGTCAGCTGCGGAATCCATCAGGGAACGCCGGTCCTCGACCTCGACTATGACGAGGATTCGACCGCCGGAAGCGACGGCAATTTCGTGCTCACAGCTGACGGCGCGATCGTCGAAGCGCAATTGACGGCCGAAGGCGAAACCTTCGACGAGGAAGGGCTCCTGCGGCTGCTTCGCCTCGCTCGCATCGGCTGCTCGGAGATATTCGCCGCGCAGTTGAAAGCAACCGGCCGGTGAGACCGATCGGCGGCAAACTCGTCATCGCGACCCACAATCCCGGCAAGCTGCGCGAAATCGCTGCGCTCGTGGAGCCGCTCGGCATCTCCTGTGTCGGCGCCGAGGAACTCGGGCTTCCGGAGCCGGACGAGATCGGCAACACCTTTGCGGACAATGCCGACTTGAAGGCGCGCGAGGCTGCCGACTTGAGCGGCCTGCCCGCTCTCGCTGACGACAGCGGGCTATGCGTCGATGCACTTCACGGCCGCCCCGGCATCTTCTCGGCGCGTTGGGCCGAGGACGAGAACGGCAACCGCGACTGGATGCGCGCGATGGAGCGCGTCTGGAGGGAAACGCAGGCGACGGAGCCAGACGCGCCTGCTGCCGCTCACTTCGTTTGCGCGCTGGCGATCGCGTGGCCAAACGACGGTCAGGCCGAAACGTTCGAGGGCCGTGTCGAAGGTACACTCGTGTGGCCTCCGCGTGGAGACAAAGGCTTCGGCTACGATCCCATGTTCGTGCCGGTAGGCCATGAGGAGACATTTGGTCAGATGGAGCCCGTCTCGAAGCACAAGATGAGCCACCGCGCCGAAGCATTCCGCAAGCTGTTGGCGGCGCTGCAGGAATGAGCGGGGAGCCGCTCGCCCTTTACGTCCACTGGCCATTTTGCGTCAGCAAATGCCCGTATTGCGACTTCAACAGCCACGTCCGGACGCAAATCGATCAGGATGCGTGGCGCGAGGCGCTCCTCGCCGACCTCGCGCATGAAGCGACATTGCTTCCCGACCGACGCCTAACGTCGATCTTCTTCGGCGGCGGGACGCCGTCCTTGATGGAGCCTGCAACCGTCGCTGCGGTCATCAATGCAGCCTCGGCTCACTGGAACGTCGACAAGCGCATTGAGATCACGCTCGAGGCGAATCCTAATTCGGTGGAGTCGGCGCGATTCGCCGATCTCGCGGCTGCCGGGGTGAACCGCGTGTCGCTCGGGCTGCAGAGCTTCGATGACCGAGCGCTCGCCTTCCTCGGCCGCGCTCATTCGGCGCGCGAAGGATTTGCCGCGCTGGCAACCGCACAGAAGCATTTCCGGCGGGTCAGCTTCGATCTGATCTACGCACTACCCGGCGAGACCGAGGACAGCTGGTCGGCCATGCTCGGCCAAGCGCTTTCGCTCGGAACCTCGCACCTTTCGCTCTACCAACTGACGGTCGAGCCCGGCACACGCTTCGCTAGCATGGCCGCACGCGGCGAATTGACGCCTCTGGACGCCGATACTGCCGCGGCGCTTTATGAGCTGACCGACGCGATGACCTCGGCCGGCGGCTTGCCCGGTTACGAAATCAGCAATTACGCGCGCCAGGGCCAGGAGAGCCGGCATAACCTGACCTACTGGCGCTACAGCGATTATGCGGGGATCGGCCCCGGGGCGCACGGTCGCCGGCTCGGGCAGCGCACCGTGCGGCACAAGAAGCCGGAGAATTTTCTCTCGGCCGTGAGACGCAACGGCCACGGCACTGCCGAAGAAGCATTGCTCTGGCCCGGCGAAGCAGCCGACGAGGCGCTGGTCATGGGGCTGAGGCTTGCGGAAGGCATCGAAGCACAAGCGATCGCTGACCGCTTCGACTTACCGTCCATCGTCGACTGGGATCGTGTCGAGCGCCTTACCGATTCCGGTCATCTCAAGCGCGAAGGCTCACGCATCGCGCTAACGGCGACTGGACGCCTGCTTCTCGATCACATCCTCGGCGAAATCGCCGCGCCCGTCACCGAACTTAGGGTTTCGGCGGTTGGCTAGGCGCAGAGGCTGGGGTCGGCGCCGGAGTTATGGAAGAGACTGCGGGAGCCTGGGGCTTCGGTGTCGATGCGGGAGTCGCCGCCGAGGCTGCGGGAGCCGACTTCGGCGCATCCTGACTGGCCATGAACTTGTAATTGTCGGCGGGCGTCGAGACGTAATCGTTAACGGTCATCTCGGCATCGGAAGCCGCGGCCTTGCGCGTCATCCCATTCTTCAGACGGAACTCGATCAGCGCCTCCTTGAGCGACCCCATCGATCCCGTGCAGGCGTTGCGCAGATAGGCTTCGATCCCATCGCCGGTGACCTTATCGGTCTTCGCCTTGGCCGCCGCTTCGCGCAAACAGCTTCGGAACGCAGTCGTCGGCGCGGTAATCGACGCCTGAAGGCCGGCCAGGTTGATCGCGGACGCAATTAACAATCCAATCATCGCCTCTCTCCCAAGGCTAATGAACGTGCACAAGATGACTCTTTTTTTCTTGCATTGGAAGCGGTTAATCGACGGCTGATGGATAAAGCGCTGGCGCCCGGATTGCACATCGTTGCGACGCCGATCGGGAACCTCGGCGATCTATCGTCGCGCGCTGCCGATACGCTGCGCAAAGCCGACCTGATCCTCGCCGAAGATACGCGGGTGACGGCCAAGCTGCTCGCCCACATCGGGACCAAAACGCCGATGCTGCGCTATGATGATCATTCGAGCGAAGCCGAGCGCGACAGGATCGTCGGCCGGCTCGGCGGGGAGGCGATTGCGCTGGTCAGCGATGCCGGGACCCCGTTGATTTCGGACCCTGGCTACAAACTGGTTCGCGCAGCGCGAAAGGCTGGCCACGAAGTCCGTACGGTGCCGGGACCATCCGCGGCGATCGCCGCATTGACGCTCGCTGGGCTTCCGACCGACCGGTTCCTGTTCCTGGGTTTCCTGCCATCGAAAGCGAAGGCACGCGCCGATGCGATTGCCGACGTTGCAGGAGTGCGCGCGAGCCTCGTGCTGTACGAAAACGGGCCGCGGCTCGGCGACACACTGGCCGCGCTCGGTGCGCAGTTGGGAGAGCGCGACGCAGCGGTCGCCCGGGAAATCACCAAGCTCCACGAGGAATGCGTGACCGGCTCGCTCGGCGAACTCACCGCCCGTTACGCCGACCTCATTCCGAAGGGTGAGATTGTGATCGTGGTCGGGCCGCCACTCGAAGCCGCGGCCGCAAGCGATGATGATCTCGACGCCGCACTCGGGGAAGCGCTCGAGCGGCTGTCGCCGTCGCGGGCCGCCGCCGAGGTTGCCGAGCAACTCAACGTGCCACGCAAGCGCGCCTACGCTCGCGCGCTCGAACTTTCCCGCCGGTGAGTCGCGAAGCAGCCGAACGGCGCGGACGCGGCGCAGAGACCCTCGCCTGCTGGTATTTGCGGGTTCACGGCTGGCGAATCCTCGCTCGCAGGGCGCGCGTACCTGGAGGTGAAGTGGATATCGTGGCCAGACGCGGCCGCACGCTCGCCTTCGTCGAGGTCAAGGCCCGCGGTACCGAGGAGGCCGCCGCCTTCGCGCTCGACGAGTGGCGCCTGCGGCGCGTTGTGGTTGCCGCTGAACGACTTGCGCCGCGGTACATGCGCGACGGCGACGACGTCCGCGTCGACGCTCTGTTCATCGTGCCCCGGCGGTGGCCGAGGCACCTCGCCAATGTGTGGCAAGGGTGACAGCCGTTGTCCCCCTGACTAGAGCCGCTGCGATATGAGCCTCCGCGTCGCCGTTCAGATGGACCCCCTCGAGGGCATCAACATCTCGGGCGATTCGACGTTCGCGATCATGCTCAAGGCGCAGGAGCTGGGACACAAGCTCTTCCATTATGTCGCCGAGGACCTGACCTACGAAGGTGGGCGCCTTTATGGCGGCGCGCACGAGGTGAGGGTTCAGCCGGTTTCGGGCAATCACTTCCAGCGCGGCGACTTCGCCATCCTCGACCTGGGTAAGGACGTGGACGTGGTCCTGATGCGGCAAGATCCGCCGTTCGACCTCGGCTACATCACGGCCACTCACTTGCTCGAAAGGATCCGGGGCGAGACGCTGGTGGTCAACGACCCAATGACGGTGCGCAATGCGCCCGAGAAGCTGTGGGTGCTCGACTTCGCGCAATTCATGCCGCCGACGATGCTGACTCGCTCGCTCGGCGCATCACGGCACTTTCTCGCCGAGCATGGCGAGATCGTGATTAAACCGCTGCACGGCTTCGCCGGCGGCTCGGTGTTCCGCATCGGCCCCGACGGGCGCAATCTCGCGTCGCTAATGGAGCTGTTCAACCGGACCTATCGCGAGCAGCATGTCGTCCAGAAGTTCCTGCCGGAGATAGCCGAAGGCGATAAGCGTATCGTGCTCGTCGACGGTGAGGTCGCAGGCGCCATCAATCGCGTGCCCGGCGCGGGAGAAATCCGCTCCAATCTCGCAGTCGGCGGCACGGCCGCAAAGACCGAGCTGACAGCAGGCGAGGAGGAAATCTGCGCCACTCTCGCTCCCGAACTGAAGCGTCGCGGGCTGCTGTTCGTCGGCATCGACGTCATTGGCGGCCGCTGGCTCACCGAGATCAACGTGACGTCGCCGACAGGGATTGTCGCAATCGACAAGTTCAACGGCACCGACACCCCCGAACTGATCTGGCGAGCCATCGAACGGCGGTTGAACAGTTAGACCCGTTTCGGACAGCATCTCTCTTCGTCAGAGAGCTTAAATCATTCATCCAAAACGGTTATTTAGCATTGGGTTTACCGGTCGCGTTTAACTCTGACCTCGTCGCGGCTCGGAGGTTCCCCACTAACCAACGCGCCGCGACAAATTGGCCACGTTCCTGAGAAAAGCCGCGCGTATTGCGGCGCCACGAGGTCTGGATGCCGCGGCGTTCCGCGCTTCCAGACCTCAATCAAGCGCGCGGATGGGCATGGCGATAGACGTCGAGCAAGCGTGCCGCGTCGACCGCCGTGTAGATTTGCGTCGACGACAGGCTGGCATGACCGAGCAGCTCCTGCAGCGCCCTGAGATCGGCGCCGCGGGCGAGCAGATGTGTTGCGAAGCTGTGGCGAAGCGCGTGCGGAGTCAGCGTGTCGGGCAACCCGAGACGCCGCCTCGCCGCCGCAACCGCGCGGCGTACCAGGTCCGCGTTCAGCGGCCCGCCCCTTGCGCCGACGAACAGCGGCGCTGTCCCACGCAACGGATAGGGGCATTGCCGCGCATATTCGTCGATCGCTTCGCGGACCGCCGGAACGATGGGCGCGATCCGTGTTTTCGATCTCTTCCCCGTGACCTTCAGCGTCGAACCGATCGGCAGAACATCCGCTCTCAGCGACAAAGCCTCCGCGACACGCAGGCCGGCTCCGTAGAGCAGCAGCAGAATCGCCAGATCGCGAGCGCCAATCCACGGCTCGCTCGCCGCTTCGGCGGCATTCTCGGCGAGCTCGACGACCTCGTCTGGCGCCGCGGGCCGCGGCAGCGTTCGCGGGCGCTTGGGCGCGCGCGTTCGCGGCAGCTGCGCAACGCTCCCCTGCTGCTCGGCGGCATACCTGAGGAAGGCGCGCACGCCCGAGAGCTCGCGCGCAGCCGATGACGGGCCGAGGCCCCCCGCGCGTCGGTCGGCCAAAAAGGCGCGAAAGTCTGCAGCCGTCACCGCTGTCAGCGCTGCAGGCCCGATCGTCTCGCCGCGGTACCGACCGAGAAAGTGGATGAAGCGATGCGCCGTCGCCACGTAGGCTCGGACCGTGTGCGCCGAGCGGCGGCGGTCGTGCTGCAGATAGGAGGACCAGCGCGCCGCCAAGGCGGCCGCCGGGTGAGCGCTCAGGCTTGCGGAATCGTCAGCCACTTGCGGATCATAGCCGCAAGGCTGCGTCCGAGGAACATCAGCAATTCAGAGCCGTGACGGGCATCGAGGCTGAGTTCCGCGCGCTGCCCCAGTGCCAGCAAACCGCTCGGCAAAGGCGACTCACAGTCGATGCGGATCAGCGCCTCGGCGCGGATCAGGTCACAGGCCGGGCCGAACAACGGGTGCCCACGTTCGACGGTCCGCATGTCGACTCCGTCTACCCCGTCGATCAGGCGACGCAGGATTTGTGGGTCGATCAGCTGAACTCCACCGCCGTCCGCGCGAAAGCCCTGATCTCCGACGATCAGCGAGACCGCGACTGCGTCAATGCCGAGGATCAACGGCCATTCCTGCGTGACGACGTGAAGCAACGCCTCGACGCTGTCGGCCTCGATCGCGGCGAGTACTGCCTCGTGAATCGATGTGACCGCGCCCGAATGGCCGCGGGCAAAGGCGATGAGGTCCTGGTTGGCTTCCTCGATCGCGCCGAGCCGCTGGCGCAGATGCGCCACCGCCCGTTCCTCGAAGGGGATCACGGTTGCCATATCGAGCCAAAGAATACGCCTGGAGCGGTTAATTTCCTACTGACTGAGGGCTCGCGATGCGCACAAAACAAAAGCGGCGG
>JAZKBB010000031.1:0-9118 GCA_040388865.1 Pseudomonadota bacterium
TCCTTAGTGTTGCTCCGCCGCACGCACAACGCTGCGGTTGCGTGCGTTCCATGCGCAATCTAAGGCGCCGCGAAATCCAGAAATCGGGAAAACCAATGGCCAAGATCAAGGTGAAGAACCCGCTCGTCGAGCTCGACGGCGACGAGATGACGCGCATCATCTGGCAGTGGATCCGCGAGCGGTTGATCCAGCCCTATCTCGATGTCGAGCTGCTTTATTACGATCTGTCGATCGAGAACCGGGATGCCACCGACGACCAGGTCACGGTCGACTCCGCGAATGCCATCAAAGAGCACGGCGTCGGCGTCAAATGCGCGACCATCACTCCCGACGAAGCGCGGGTCGACGAATTCCACCTCAAGAAAATGTGGAAATCGCCCAACGGCACGATCCGCAATATCCTCGGCGGGTGCATTTTCCGCGAGCCGATCGTCATTTCCAACGTACCGCGGCTGATCCCCGGCTGGACCGACCCGATCGTGGTCGGCCGTCATGCCTTCGGCGATCAATATCGAGCCACCGACTTCCTCGTCCCCGGACCGGGCAAGCTGACGATGAAATGGGTCGGCAACGATGGGCAGGAACTCGCCTTCGACGTGTTCGACTTCCCCGGGTCAGGCGTCGCCATGGGCATGTACAACCTCGACGCGTCGATCCGCGACTTCGCCCACGCCTGCTTCAATTATAGCTTGGGCCGCAAATGGCCGCTCTACCTTTCAACGAAGAACACCATTCTCAAGGCCTATGACGGGCGGTTCAAGGACATCTTCCAGGAGATTTACGACAGCGAATACAAGGTGAAGTTCGCGCAAGCTGGCATCGAATATCAGCATCGCCTGATCGACGACATGGTGGCTAGCGCGCTCAAATGGAGCGGCAACTTCGTCTGGGCCTGTAAGAATTATGACGGCGACGTCCAATCCGACCAGGTCGCGCAGGGCTTCGGCTCATTGGGGCTGATGACCTCGGTGCTGATGGCACCCGACGGCAAGACCGTCGAGGCCGAAGCGGCGCACGGCACCGTCACCCGCCACTATCGAATGCACCAGCAGGGCAAGGCGACGTCAACCAACCCGATCGCGTCGATCTTCGCCTGGACCGGCGGGCTCAAGTATCGCGGTAAGTTCGACGACACGCCCGACGTGGTGCGCTTCGCCGAAACGCTCGAGCGGGTGTGCATCGAGACGGTCGAAGCGGGGCAGATGACGAAAGACCTCGCGATCCTGGTCGGACCCGAGCAGGCGTGGATGACGACCGAGCAATTCTTCGAAGCGATCGTCCATAACCTGGAGACCGCTATGGCCGAGGAACCTCAGGTCGCCTGAGACTAGCGTCTGGCGAGCGGATATGCTCGCGCCGAACGCCCAGGCCGACCAGGCGAGCGGGGATCCTGCTGAGGAACGGCAAGCGGCGGAAGAGGCGCAGTGGCCAGGGAAGCCGGTCGAGGACGATCTTGCGGACGACGAGCGGCGTCAGGACCCGATCGTGAATAGCTTTTTGGACGCGCTGGATGACCCGCGTCGGAAATAAGCGCCGTTTTTGCACCTTCGTAAGCAGCGGATCGACGTCAGCCCCCGCGGCGAGCGGTCCAGCGAGAATGTTCGCGGCGGCAACCGCATCCTGGACCGCAAGATTGATCCCCACGCCGCCGACCGGCGACATCGCATGGGCGGCATCGCCTATGGCGAGCAGACCGGGGCGCCACCAACGCGTCAGCCGGTCAAGCGATACGGATAGCAGCTTCACCTGATCCCAGCTCTCCAGCGTGTCTGTCGCCGGAGCAAGCTCGGGCGCCGCATGCGCGACATCGCGGCGGAACGCGTCGATGCCTTTGGCCTCGATCTCGCCCGCGGCGCCTTTGGGCACGACATAGGCGCATTGCCAATAGTCGCCGCGATCGATTTCCACGATCATCGCCCCCGCGCCGAACGTGCCGCCGGTCTCATTGGTGGCCGTCTTCTCCTTCGGAAGCCGGAACCAGAGCACGTCGATCGGTGCGCTGAGATCCTTGCGCGGGAGCTGCGCCTCGTTGCGCAAAACCGACGAGCGCCCGTCGGCGGCGATGGTCAGCCGTGCCCGCACCTCCTCGCCCGAACTTAGCCGGACGCCCGCGACGCGACTGCCGTCCATCAGCAGTTCGGTCGCTTCGGCCTTCATCCGCAGCGAGAAAGTTGGGTAATGCCGGGCCTCCTTCGCGAGGAAGTCCAGGAATTCCCATTGGGGCATCAGCGCGACGAATCGGCTCTTCACCGGAAGGTGGCCCATGTCCGCGATGACGATCCGCTCGTTCGCGACTCTGCCGGTCAGCTTCCGGACTTCGTCGTGCGGCCGCTTCAGGAACTCGTCAATCAGGCCCAGCTCGCGGAGCAGCTCGAGGGTCGACGGATGCACCGTGTCACCGCGAAAATCGCGGAAGAAGTCGGCGTGCTTTTCGAGCACCAGCACTTTGCAGCCGGCGCGCGCGAACAGAAGGCCGGCCATCATTCCCGCCGGACCGCCGCCGGCAACCACAAGATCATGGTCTGGCGTCATGACGTCAGCCACTATCGCGGACAAAGTGAAAAGGGCACAAATAATCCATGACGGCCGGCACAGCGCCTGAGGGACTGAAGGACGCGCTGGTGATCCTCGGCGCAGCGGGGATCGTGATCCCGGCCTTCGCGCGTCTCAAGATTTCGCCTGTCATCGGCTTCATCCTCGTCGGCATGATCGTCGGGCCGTTCGCGTTGGGAGCGCTCGCCGAGCAACGGCCGTGGCTCAACAATATCACCATCACCGACCAGCAGGGCATCGAACCGTTCGCCGAATTCGGCATCATCCTTTTGCTGTTTTCGATTGGCATGGAGTTGAGCTTCCGCCGCCTGATCGCAATGCGCCGCGCGATCTTCGGGATAGGCGCCGCCGAGATGGTGCTGGGGACGCTGCTGATCGGCGGCGGGCTATGGGTCGCGGGCGAAGCACCGGCCAGCGCTGCGGCGCTAGGCGTCGCGCTGGCAATGTCGTCGACCGCGCTGGTCCTGCCCATCGCCGGCATGAGTTCGCCCGTCGGCCGAGCGGCGTTTGCCATGCTCCTGTTCGAGGACATGGCGCTGGTGCCGCTGCTGTTCGTCCTAGCCAGCGATGCCCCGATCGGTGCGCTGCCCATGGTGTTCGTGAAAGGCGTCGCCGTGGTCGCCCTTCTGGTGCTCGGTGGACGCTATCTGCTGCCACCTCTGTTCGCGCAGGCGGCTAGAACGAAGAGCCCCGAGCTGTTCCTCGCTGTAAGCCTGCTGACCGTGATCCTCGCAAGCCTGGCGACCGCCGGCGTTGGCCTGTCGCCAATCGTCGGAGCGCTGGTCGCCGGCCTCGTCATCGCCGAGACCGACTATCGAAGCGAAGTCGAAGTGGTGACCGCACCCTTCCGCGGTCTCGCGCTGGGCGTTTTCCTGATCACCGTGGGCATGCGGATCGACCTCCACATGCTTGCCGTCGAATGGCCGCGGGCCCTCATTGCGCTTGCGGCAGTGCTCGCGCTCAAGACGATCGTCACTGGTGGTTTGCTGCGTTTCAGCGGCTCCCGCGCCGGCATTGCCGCCGAAACGGGCTTGCTGATGGCATCCCCTTCGGAAACTACGCTGATTCTGATCGGCGCCGCCGCCGCTACGGGCATAATTGCCCCAGCATCCGCAAGCTTTTGGCAAGCGGTGACCGCGCTGGGGCTGACAGTAACCCCATTGCTGGCGAGTCTTGGCCGCTTGGCAGGGCGAAAGGTCGATCATAGCGCCCAGGAAGAACCTGACGCGGAGGACGCCAAGGACCGCGTAGTGATCTTCGGCTTCGGACGCGTCGGCCGGATGGTCGCGGACATGCTGGTCGCGCACAAGCGCGCCTATCTCGCCGTCGACAGCGACATCGACGGAGTCCGGCATTCGCGCCAGGCCGGGTACAATGTGCTGTTCGGCGACGTTCGCCGGCCCGAGTTGGCCGACAAGCTCTATCTTGGCCACGCAGCGGCACTGGTGCTGACGATGGACGATCCCGTGCTGGTCGCGCAGCTCGCTCGGCGCGTGCGCGGCTGGGTCCCCGACCTGCCGATCATTGCCCGCGCTCGCGACACCGATCATGCGGCCCAGCTCTATCGGGCCGGCGTCACCGACGCCGTCCCGGAGACGCTCGAAGCCTCGTTGCAGCTTGCCGAGGCGGTGCTGGTGGACGTCGGCGCTCCGATGGGACCTGTCATCGCCTCGATCCACGAAAAGCGTTCCGAGCTGCGGGCCGAGATCATGGCGGAGGCAGAACTCGAGGCCGAGCCACGCCTCGGACGCCGCCGATTACGAGATGCTCAGCCTGAGACCGACTCGAAGCGGAGCACGCCCGCTGCATAGGTCTTGTGTTCGGGATCATCGCCCGGGTGACGCTGTCCGTCTTGGACTTGCACTTCGGGGAAATCGAACGGCGACACGCCTTCCAGGCAGGCGACGTTGACGCCGAGCTGGTTGGGGTTTGAGCGGCGCTTGTGGTGGGTGTAAATGCCGCAGACGCTGCAGAAATGATGCTCGGCGATGCCGGTGTTGAACCGGTAAGTCACGAGCTTGTTCTCGCCCTGGGTGATGCGGAACGCCTCGGGCGTTGACGTGACCGCAACCGCGCCGCGCATCCGGCAGATCGAGCAGGTGCAACGGCGCGCCGAAGCGAAGCCTTCGGTCAGCGTCGTTGTGAACTTCACCGCCCCGCAATGGCACGAGCCGTCAAGGGTAATCGGGTCGCTAGACGCCGTGTCGATCACGCGGCGACCTTCTCCAGCGCGTCCTTGATGGCGCCGAGTGCTTCGGCCGCCTTGGATCCATCTGGCCCGCCGCCTTGGGCCATGTCAGGACGACCACCACCTCCAGCGCCGCCCAGAGCCGCCACCGCAGCCTTAACGAGGTCGACGGCGCTGAGCTGATCAGCGAGATCGTCGGTCACCCCGACCGCAACGCTGGCGCGGCCGTCATTGACGGCAACCAAGGCGGCTATGCCCGAGCCAAGCCGCTTCTTCATCTCGTCAACACTCGCGCGTAAGCCCTTGGGATCAAGGCCTTCCACGACCTGGCCGAGGAATTTGTAGCCGTTGACGTTCTCGGGTTCGGGATCTTCGGACTTCACTCCCCCGCCGCCCATCGCCAGCGCCTTCCTGGCATCGGCAAGCTCGCGCTCGAGCCGCTTGCGCTCTTCGACCAGTGTCGCGATCCGCGCCGGGACTTCGTCGGGCGAGGATTTCAGCGTCGCCGCGGCCTCGCGCAATCGGGCGTCGCGCTCGCTGAGCCAGCGGCGAGCAGCTTCGCCGGTCAGCGCCTCGATCCGGCGTACGCCGGCCGAGACCGCGCTCTCGCTGATGATCTTGAGAAGCTGGATGTCGCCGAGCGCGCGGACGTGGGTGCCGCCGCAAAGTTCGACCGAATAGTCGCCGTCTTCGAGCTGCCCCATCGAGAGAACACGGACCTCGTCGCCATATTTCTCACCGAAGAGGGCCATCGCACCGGCGGAAATCGCCTCGTCGGGAGTCATCAGGCGCGTCGTGACCGGCTCGTTCGACCGGATCTGCGCGTTCACTTCAGCTTCGACGGCGTCGATCTCTTCGCGGGTCAGCGCCTTGGGATGCGAGAAGTCGAAGCGGAAATAATCGGGCGCGACCAGGCTGCCCTTCTGACTGACGTGTGTCCCCAAATGCCGCCGAAGCGCGGCATGAAGCAAATGCGTCGCGCTATGGTTGGCGCGAACGCGATTCCGGCGGTCGGCATCGACCTTCTGGTGGACCGTTTCGCCCAAGGATAGCTCGCCCGCGACGATCTTGGTTCGAAGGACATGAAGCTTACCCAGCGGCTTCGACGTATCCTCAACTTTACCGACGAAACCCTTGAGAGTGGTGAGTTTCCCTGTGTCGCCGATCTGGCCGCCGCTTTCACCGTAGAACGGCGTCTGATTGAGCAGCACCTCGACGGTTTCGCCGATCTCTGCGCGCTCGACGCGTTTGCCTTCCCTGACGATCGCGAGGACTACGCCCTCGCCCTCGTCGCCCGAATAGCCGGTGAACTCGGTCGCGCCATATTCCTCGGCAAGGTCGAACCAGATATCCTCGTTGGCTTTCGAGCCCGAGCCCTTCCACGCCGCGCGGGCCTTCGCCTTCTGCTCGGCCATGGCCGCATCGAACCCGGCACGGTCGACCTGCAGCCCGCGCGAGCGCAGCGCATCTTCGGTCAGATCGTAGGGGAAGCCGAAGGTATCGTAGAGCTTGAACGCGGTCTCTCCGGCAAGCGTGCCACCCTCGCCCAGGCCCACCGTGGCGTCGTCGAGGAGCTTGAGGCCATTGACCAAAGTCTGGCGGAAGCGCGTCTCTTCCTGGCTCAGCGTCGCCTCGATCAACGGCTGCGCACGAAGCAGCTCGGGATAAGCGACGCCCATCTCGGCCACGAGCGCCGGAACCAGGCGCCACATCAACGGCTCCTTGGCGCCCAGCAAATGCGCGTGACGCATCGCCCGGCGCATGATCCGCCGCAGAACATAGCCCCTGCCCTCGTTGGCCGGCAGCACACCGTCGGCGATCAGGAAACCCGACGCGCGCAAATGATCGGCGATGATCCGGTGGCTGGCTGTCATGTCAGCTGTATTGTTGCCGGTCAGCGACCGTGACGCCTCGATCAGCGCCTTGAAGGTGTCGGTCTCGTAATTGTCGTGCGTCCCCTGGAGCACCGCCGCGATGCGCTCGAGGCCCATGCCGGTGTCGATGCTCTTGCTCGGCAGTTCGGAGACGATCTCGTTCGCCGCCTGCTCATATTGCATGAACACGAGATTCCAGATCTCGACGAAGCGGTCGCCGTCCTCGTTGTGACTGCCCGGCGGTCCTCCCGGGATATGATCTCCATGGTCGTAGAAGATCTCCGAGCAGGGCCCGCACGGCCCGTCATCGCCCATCGCCCAGAAATTATCCTTCGTCGGGATGCGGATGATCCGGCTTTCGGGCAGGCCGGAGATCTTCTTCCATAGGCCGAAGGCCTCGTCGTCGGTGTGGTAGACGGTCGCCGTGAGGCGGTCTGGGCTGAGGCCCCACTCTTTGGTCAGCAGGTTCCACGCCAGCTCGATCGCGCGGTCCTTGAAATAGTCGCCGAACGAGAAATTGCCGAGCATTTCAAAGAAGGTGTGGTGGCGCGCGGTGTAGCCGACATTGTCGAGGTCGTTGTGCTTGCCGCCCGCGCGGACCGACTTCTGCGAGCTCGTCGCGATCTTGTACGGCCGCGTTTCAAGGCCGGTGAAGACGTTTTTGAATGGCACCATGCCGGCATTGACGAACATCAAAGTCGGATCGTTCTGCGGGACCAGGGGCGCCGACGCGACCCGCGCATGCCCGTTCTTCTCGAAATAATCGAGGAAGCCGCGGCGGATGTCGTTGGTCGAGGTCATGGATGACATGTAAATGCGCTGCTGCATCGCAGCAAGGCGAACGGTTGCCACCGGGCCTGCCGGTGCTAGATCGCGTGCCGGGCCGTATGCGGGGGCGTATCCAATGAAATTGATTTTGCTTGCGGCGAGCGCCGCGTTTCTTGGCATGCCGGCCGCGGCGCAGAACGCCATGCACATGGACCATTCGGACTCGGCCGCGCCCAAGACCCCGATGATCATGGAAGGCTATGGCGGCGGCGGATTTGCCATAACCACCACCAATCCGCGCGCGCAGGCGTTCTTCGATAACGGCATGCAGCTCGCCCACGCTTTCGCGCACAGGGCCGCGACCGAGGCGATGGAGGAAGCGGTCCGGCTCGACCCGCAATGCGCCATGTGCCTGTGGGGCCAGGCGTGGGCGTCCGGCCCGACGATCAATTTCGGCAAGAGTGAGGACGAGGTAGCGAAGCTCGCCGAGCTGGCAGACCACGCGGCCGAACTGGCCAAGGTCCATGGCACCGACCGCGAGCGGGCACTCATCCACGCGCTCCAGCTGCGCTACAAGAATGGCGGTGGCGGCAAGGCCGGAGACCTCAACTTCGCCCGCGCCATGGCGGGGCTCGCAAGCCGCTATCCCGACGACGATGAGATCGCGGTGATCGCCGCCGACGCCTGGCTGATGACCCACGCCGACAATGCCGAGGAATGGAAGCTCAACGCCGGCCTCGCCATGCCGCTCCTGGAGAGGGTGCTGAAGCGCAATCCCGGCTATACGCCCGCGATCCATTTCTACATTCACGCCACCGAGGCTGCAGGCGTTCCGGCGCTCGCCGAGCCATACGCCGACCGGCTGGCCGCGCTGGCGCCAAGAGCCAGCCACCTCGTCCACATGCCGAGCCACACCTATTATTGGGTCGGCCGCTACGAAGATGCGGCCAAGGCCAACATGCGCGCGGTCGAGCTGGGCATCGACAACGCCAAGCGCCTCGGCCTGCCACCACCCGACGGGGTGTGGGGCCTCCCCTATCATTCGCACAATGTCACATTCGGGCTCGGCGGAGCCCTGGAGGCCGGTGATTCAGCGATTGCCCTGAAGCTCGGGCGGCCACTGGTCATCATGTCCCAAGCCAAATCCGCAGCCTCGCCGTTTAGCCAGATGATTGCCGCCAACGGCTATTATGCGATGGCGCGCTTTGCCGACCCAGCCGAAGTTCTGGCGCTGCCCCGGCCCAAGCTGCCTTACCTCGAGGCTGCGTGGCACTATGCACGCGGCGAAGCCTACGCCCGCCAAGGCAATCTGGAAGGAATCCGCAAGGAAGCGACAGCAATCCACGGCATCGGTGGCGTGCTCGACAAGGACGATGGCTCGGTCCAGGCCCAGACCATGACCTACATCGCCCGCAACGTGCTGATCGGCCGGGCAGCGATGCTCGATCACCGGCCTGGTGAGGCGGTCCTCGCCTTCTCGCAGGCCGCGGATTTGCAGGAAAGCGATGACTTCACGTCGGTGTCGGATCCGCCGGCCTGGTATTATCCGATCCGCCGCGATCTCGCCGCGGCGCTGCTCGCAAGTGGCGATCGTGGGGGTGCCCAGCGCGAAGCCAGGGCGGCGCTCGTATATCGACCCAAAGACCCAGGAACTCTGGCCTTGCTCGCGACGCTTGGCGTCTCAACGGCCGACCGCTAGCGGTCCCACATGGCTCGCCCGAAATCCACCATTCCG
>JAZKBB010000031.1:9128-32797 GCA_040388865.1 Pseudomonadota bacterium
CGGCCGCAACCGCTGCTCAGGCGGTTGTTCAAATGGCTGATCCGGCTGATCCTGATCTTCGTTTTGGGCTCGGTCCTGTGGGTGCTCGCCTATCGGTTCATCAACCCGCCGATCACTTTCACGATGCTCGGCGACGTGTTTGCCGGCCGCGGCGCGACACACGAGTGGATGCCGATCAGCGAGATCGACCGCGACATGGTTCGCGCGGCCATCGCCGCCGAGGACAGCAAGTTCTGCACCCATCACGGCTTCGACTATCAAGCCATTGAAAATGCGATGCAGCGTAACGCATCCGGCGGGAGAATCCGTGGCGGATCGACGATCAGCCAGCAGACCGCGAAGAACGCTTTCCTGTGGCAGAACGGAGGCTATGTCCGCAAAGGCATGGAGGCGTGGTTCACGTTCCTGATCGAAAATCTGTGGGGGAAGAGGCGGATCATGGAGGTCTATTTGAACCTCGATGAGACAGGCATCGGCACCTATGGCGTCAATGCCGCGTCGCAGCGCTACTTTGGGCACGATGCCAGCGCCATGACCGCCACTGAGGCGGCGCGGCTCGCGGCGGTGTTCCCGCTACCCAAGAAGCGCGGCGCTGTGGCGCCCCAGGGCTTCACCCGCCACTACGGCAACCTGATCGCGGCGCGCATCGGCGTTGTCGGACGCGATGGGCTCGATGCCTGCATCTACAAGGGTGCGATTGCTCCAGTGAAGAAGGCGCCGCCGGTGGTCACCAAGAAGCTGCGGCCGGTGCCGGGTGAGGAGTTTGAAAGCACCAAGCCGTTGCCGCCCATGAACGCTTCAGAGCCTGATGAAGCGCCGGCGGCGCCGACTTCACAATCCGAGCAACAGCCGACTCCTCCGCCGCCGCCCGCCGACCGGCCGACGGAACCCGGCAACGGCGTCTAACACTTGCGGCGAACGGTTCGTGACGCGGGTTTCACGAGCGGAACGGTGCCACTCCCCTGACCGTTGAACCTGTCGATTTCGACAAGGAGGAGTCCATGGTTACGCGTACCCAAAGCCGCACCTCGAATCGTTCAAGCTCGGATCGCAGCAGCAGCAGTTCGGGCCGCAACAACAACAGCGCATTCTCTTGGAGCATAGGTCCCGCACCCGTCGTTGCGGCGGCTCTCGGCGGTGCGATGATCGGCTTCGCTGCGAACTACGGTCGCAAGGCGCTGATGCAAGGCATGGAAGCGGCTCTCGGCGACTGGGATCAGATCCTTGCGGCCGAACATGACGAGGCGCTCGCGATCTTCGACAAGATGCTCGCGACCGATGAAGGCCAGACCTTCAAGCGCAAGATGTTGCTGATGAAGCTGACCCACGCGCTCGACAAGCATGCGCACCAGGAAGAAATGGTAGTTTATCCCGCGCTGCGCGAAGCGGATGAAGCGGGCGATGCCGACCATCTCGAAAGCGAGCACGGCTACATCAAGACATTCCTCTATGAACTTAACAAGATGGGTGCCGATGCTTCCAACTGGCTGGAGAAAGTGCGCGAGTTCCGCCAGCTCGTTTCCGAGCATGCGCAGATGGAGGAGGAAGAGGTCTTCCCGCGCTTCAAGCGTGAGATGAGCGAAGAGCAGAACGCCGAGGTGACCAGCCTGGTCAACCGCGACGGCTTCTGGATGGCTTGAGGCTTAGCCGACGAGGGCGAGCTTCGGCGGCTCCTGGACCGAAAGGTCGACGCTACCCTCGCCGGTGACGCGCTCGATGCGGGCCGCGAGTTCCGCGTCTAGCGCGTAGTCCCGCCCGGCGATGACCACCGCCTCGCCGCCCGAGGCGGTCCGGACGATGAAGCGGACGAGGCCGTTCGAACCCCGAGCGCTCTCCAACTCTCGTGCGATCCGTTCCGCTGCGCCGGCATCGGTCACGCCGACCGTCATCTGCAGACGCGTCCGCTTGGCGACATCGGTCAGCGGCTGGAAGCGCTTGATGGTGACGCGCGGCGTTTCGTCGCCGGCGCGGCGGTCGAGTTCGACCGAAAGCAGGCCGCACTGCCCGGCTTTGGCTGCGGCCTCAAGCGCGGTCGTCGCTTCATCGTCGAACGCGGTGGCGATGAACTGCCCACTAGTGTCGCTCAGCGTCGCCATCATGTAGCGCCGGCCCTTGGCAGACGTGCGCCAGCGCGCTTCCTCGACCAACCCGGCCATCGTCGATCCAACGCGCTCGCCTTCGGCGACGTGCGTCTCGGTAACCTCCGCGAAGGTCTTCACCTTGTGCGCGGCTAGGAGATGGCGCGCCGAATCGACCGGATGCGCGGAGAAATAGAAACCGAATGCGTCGCGCTCACCGGCCATCCGCTGGGCGAGGGTCCATGAAGCGTCGCGCGGCAGGCGGATCGGCGCCGCTTCGGCCGAGTTTGCGCCGAACAGCCCAGCCTGGCCGCTTGTCCGCTGGTCGAGCGCACTTGCGGCATGGGCGAGGATCGTTTCCGCGGCAGCGAATATCGCCGCCCGCTCCGGCTTGATGCTGTCGAATGCACCAGCGGCCGCGAGGCTTTCGAGCTGCCGCCGGTTCAGGATCCGCGGGTCGATGCGCGCGGCAAAATCCTCGAGGCTGGTGAAGGGGCCACCGCGCTCGCGCTCCTCGACCAAAGCCTCCATCGCTTTCTCGCCCACGCCTTTCAGCGCCCCGAGGGCATAACGGACCGCACCCTCCTCGACGGTGAAGAATGCGTGGCTTGCGTTGATGTCTGGCGGCAGGCACTCGACCCCGCCGCGGCGCATGTCTTCCACGAACACGCCGAGCTTGTCAGTGAGCGTCATGTCGAAGCTCATCGAGGCGGCGTAGAATTCCGCGCGGTGGTGCGCCTTCAGCCAGGCGGTCTGGTAGGCGACCAAGGCGTAAGCCGCGGCGTGGCTCTTGTTGAAGCCGTAGCCGGCGAACTTGTCGATCGTATCGAATAGCTCGTTGGCCTTGGCGGCGGGAATCTGGTTGTGAGTCGCACAGCCCTCGACGAAGCGGGCCCGTTGAGCGTCCATCTCCGACTTGATCTTCTTGCCCATCGCCCGGCGCAGCAAATCGGCTTCGCCGAGAGAATAGCCGGCGAGCACCTGCGCCGCCTGCATCACCTGTTCCTGGTAGACGAAGATGCCGTAGGTCTCGGCCAGAATGCCTTCGAGCAGAGGGTGCGGATATTCGATCCGGGTGCGGCCGTTCTTCCGGTCTCCGAACATCGGAATGTTGTCCATCGGACCCGGCCGGTAGAGCGCGACCAAAGCAACAATGTCGCCAAAGCCGGTCGGCCGGATCGCCGCAAGCGTTCGCCGCATGCCTTCGGACTCCAGCTGGAACACCCCGACCGCGTCGCCACGCTGGATGAGCTCGTAGACCGCCGGATCGTCCCACGGCAGCTTCTCGAAATCGACTTCGACCCCCTGCTCCGCAAGGAGGCGGCGGCCTTCCTTCAAGACCGACAGAGTCTTCAGCCCGAGGAAGTCGAACTTCACCAGCCCCGCGGCCTCGACATATTTCATGTCGAACTGCGTCACCGGCATGTCCGAGCGCGGGTCGCGGTAGAGCGGCACCAGCTCATCGAGCGGCCGGTCGCCGATCACCACGCCAGCGGCGTGGGTCGAGGCGTGGCGCGGCAGCCCCTCGAGCTTCATCGCAAGGTCGAACAGCCGCTTGACGTCCGGGTCCTTATATTCGGCGGCGAGCTCTGAAACGCCGTTCAGCGATCGCTCCAGCGTCCACGGGTCGGTCGGATGATTGGGAATGAGCTTCGCCAGGCGATCGACCTGGCCGTAGCTCATCTGGAGAACGCGGCCGGTGTCCTTGAGCACCGCCCGCGCCTTCAAGCGCCCGAACGTGATGATCTGGGCGACCTTGTCGCGGCCGTACTTGCCCTGGACGTACGTAATCACCTTGTCGCGGTGGGTTTCGCAGAAGTCGATGTCGAAGTCGGGCATCGACACGCGCTCGGGATTGAGGAAGCGCTCGAACAGCAAGTCGAGGGCGATTGGATCGAGGTCGGTAATGGTCAGCGACCAGGCGACGACCGAGCCCGCGCCTGACCCGCGCCCGGGCCCGACCGGAATGTCGTTGGCCTTGGCCCATTTGATGAAGTCGGCGACGATCAGGAAGTAGCTCGCGAAGCCCATGTTGATGATGATGTCGAGCTCATAGTCGAGCCGCTCAATGTAGCGCTGCTGGTCGTCGGCGCTCCTTCCCTCGATCCGCTCCTGCAGTCCGGCGTGGGCGTCGCGGCGAAGCTGTTCGTCCTCATGATCGCTGAGGCGCGGGAGGATCGGCTTGCGACTGGGCGCAGCTATCGCGCAGCGCTGCGCAATCACCGCCGTATTGGCGAGCGCTTCGGGCACATCGGCGAACAGCTCGGCCATCGCGGCGCCGTCCTTGAGCCACGCGTCGGCCGACGATCTCACCCGGTCGGCGCTTTCGACATAGGCCGAATTAGCGATGCACAGCATGGCGTCATGGGCGGCGTGAAAGCCGAGGTCCGGGTAAGCGGCCGGATTGGTCGCGACCAGCGGCAGGTCGCGGGCATATGCAAGGTCGATAAGCGCCGCTTCCGCCGCATCCTCGACGGGATCGTGGCGCCGCGACAGCTCGATATAGAGCCGGTCCGGAAAGAGCGCTTGAAGGCGGTCGAGATAGGCTTCGGCCTTGATCTGCTGGCCGTCGGCAATGAGCCGCGCCAATGCGCCTTCACTTCCGGCGGTCAGCGCGATCAGACCCTCGGCAAAATTCTCCAGAGTCGAGAACGGCACATGCGGCTGCTGCTCGAGCGGCCGATCGAGGTGCGCCGCGGAAACGAGCTTGCACAAGTTGGCGTAGCCGAGTTCGTCCTGGGCCAGCAGCGCCAGCCAGTCGACGCCGCCCTCGCCACCAATCTCGGGTGGCCTCGCCACCGCCAGCATCGTGCCGATGATTGGCTGAACGCCCTTGGCGAAGCAGGCCTCGCTGAACGGCATCACGCCATAAAGCCCATTGCGGTCGGTGACCGCGACCGCCGGAAAGCCGAGCTTCGCCGAGCGCTCCGCGATCGTCTTCGGCTCCATCGCGCCTTCGAGCATGGTGAAGCAGGAGAAGACGCGGAGCGGAATGTACGGCTGAGTCACGCAGGCATTTATGGGATGCGGTCCGGTATCAGGGAAGCGGGCCCCGGCACTTATCCCCACATTAGCGCTGCGGCCGCCAGCGATCTTCGATGATATCGCGGATCTCCCGAAGGCGGCCGGTATAGGCCGAGGCGATGCACTGACGGTCGGGACAGCGATCGCGAAAGGCGTAGAAACGATGCGCCGTCTCACGGAGGGTCTCGCGCTGCTCGGGCGTCGCCACGGCGGATGCTTGGGCATATTCGCTCGCCATCGCTCGATCGAGGACAGCCAGACCACTATCGTTGCAAACCGCGATTTCGCCCCGCGTTCGCGCACCCGAGCAATCGAAGCTGGCGCGAGGAGCTGGGGTTGTCGGTGCAGCTGGTGGAGACGGAGTCATCGGCGGCACGGGTGTTCCCGGCTGGGCCTCCGTCGGTGCAGCCTCGTTTGTCATGACATTGCTGGTTGCGGGCGCTTGCTCGGCAACGCGCGCCAACGTCGCCAGGGGGGTGACGATCGCATCGGCGTTGCTCAACAAAACGACCGGCCCGCTGCCGTCCGCAGCCTGCTCGACGGCATAGTCGACATCCGCGGTCAGCGTCCGCCGCCCGCCGACGATCGCTACCCCCGGCGGCAAGTCGAGCGACAAAGAACCCGAACAATGGACCGCGCCCGTCGTACTGTCCTCGCTCACCATCACCGGGTTTTCCATCCGGATGGCCGCCGCGCTGGAGATCTGGTCGTAAGCCGCCTGATCGCTCCCGCGCAGCTGCGCCGCGCGCCGGAACAGGTCGCGCTTGATGAGGTCGTAGGTCGCTTGGCTCGCGCACAGCTTCTCGCGGCTTGGCGAGCTGCTCGCGGCCAAGTTGGCGTTGGTAAGCTTGTCCTGGTCGCCGCTGTGGTGCGTGGCGAAATAGGCAATCACCAGCACCAGCAGGACAAGCCCGGCGATCAGCGCAATCATGGTCCAATTGAGCTTGCGCACGGGCGCTTCAACGCCGCCGTCCCGCTCCGGCTCCACTACTGAAGGCGCCCTTCGTGGAGGCGGACGACGCGATCCATCTTGCCCGCGATCCGTTCGTTGTGGGTCGCGACCAGCGCGGCCGATCCCTCGCCCCGGACAAGCTGGAGAAACTCGGCAAAGACGACGTCCGCGGTATGCTCGTCGAGGTTGCCGGTAGGCTCGTCGGCTAGGATCAACGGCGGCTTGTTCGCGAGCGCCCGGGCGACCGCTACACGCTGCTGCTCCCCGCCAGAAAGTTTGGATGGGCGATGCTCTAGGCGCTCCTCTAGCCCGAGCGTACCGAGCAACTGCCGCGCGCGCTCCCTCGCCGCCTTCGGCGACGCGCCGCGTACCAGCTGCGGCAGGACCACGTTTTCGACCGCGTTGAACTCAGGGAGCAGGTGATGGAATTGGTAGACGAAGCCCAGAAGCTCGCGCCTCAGGCGTGTGCGGCCCTCATCGTCCAGGCGCGACGCTTCCTCGCCAGCGAGGCGGATCGACCCTTCAAAGCCGCCCTCGAGCAGGCCAACCGCTTGAAGCAGCGTCGATTTGCCCGAGCCTGACGGGCCGAGCAGCGCTACGATTTCGCCTGGTTCCACCGTCAGGTCGACGCCACGCAACACGTCGATGGTCACGTCGCCCTGGATGAAACGCCGCTTGAGGTCCCCGGTGACGAGTATCGGCTCACTCATAGCGCAGCACCTGGACCGGATCGGTACTGGCCGCCTTGTACGCTGGGTAGAGGGTCGCGAGGAAGGAGAGCACCAGCGCGGTGACGATGATCGCGAGGATCTCCACCGTATTGGGCTTGGCCGGAAGGTCGGTCAGGAACCGCACCGACGGGTCCCACAAATTCTGACCCGTAACCGCCTGGATTGCGTCCACAACATCCTGCCGGAAGTAGAGGAACACCGCACCAAGGATGATGCCGAGCACAATCCCGAGCGAGCCGATGGTCACGCCGACAGTCATGAATACCTTCATCATCCCGCGCCGGCTCGCGCCCATGGTCCTCAGGATCGCGATGTCACGAGTCTTGGCGCGAACCAGCATGATCAGCGACGACAGGATGTTGAACACCGCGACGAGAACGATCAGCGAGAGGACGACGAACATCGCCACGCGTTCGACCTCGAGCGCCTCGAACAGGGCCGAGTTCATCTGCCGCCAGTCGACGATCACGCCGCGCCCCTGGATCATTCGCCGGAGTGGAGCGACGATCTCCTGCACGCGGTCCGGGTCGGTGGTCTGAATCTCCACGTCGTTAACCTGGTCGCCCATCAGGAGGAGCTCCTGGGCGTCCTGCATCGGCAGCAGCACGAACGCCTTGTCGTAATCGTAGACCCCGATCTCGAAGATCGCGCCGACCGTGTAGGTCTCTTCGCGAGGCACGGTTCCCATCACGGTCGAGCGCCCTTCGGGATTCCACAAAGTGATTTGGCTGCCCGGGCCGGCTCCCAGTGTTTCGGCGAGGCGCGATCCGATCGCCACCGTGCCGCTGCCGGATGTCACGGACTTCATGTCGCCGGCGACGACGTGGCCCATGATGGTCGCGTTGGCGCGGATGTCCTGCAAGCGCATGCCGCGCACGATCACGCCGGCGAAGCGGCCATTCGCCGTCCCCATGAGCGGGGTTTCGATCAGCGGCACGGCCGATGTGACGCCCGGGGTTTTCTTTGCCGCGTCGGCGATCTGCTGCCAGTTCGACAGGCGGCCGTCATAGCCCTGAATAACGGCATGACCGTTCAGCCCGACGATCTTGTCGAACAGCTCGGCGCGGAAGCCGTTCATCACGCTCATGACGATGATCAGCGCTGCGACGCCCAAGGCGACGGCAAGCAGGCTGATGCTCGCGACGAGGAAGATGAAGCCCTCGCCCTGCCCCGGCAGCAAATAACGTCGGGTGAGCATCCGCTCGGCTCGGTTGAGGATCATGCGGTCAGTCTCGCAAGCGCGCTTTCGATGCTGAGCTCCTCGCGCTCGCCGGTTGAACGACGCTTTAACTCGACCGTACCGCTGGCGATGCCCCGCGGGCCGACGATCAGCTGCCACGGGAGTCCGATCAGATCCATCGAGCCGAGCTTGACCCCACCGCGCTCGTCACGGTCGTCGTACAAGGTTTCGAGTCCGGCGGACCGCAGCTGGTCGTAGATGCCATCCGCAGCGGCCACGCTCGGTTCATCGTCGCCCCGCATGGTGACGATGCCGACGCGCCACGGCGCCACCGCTTCCGGCCACACGATCCCCGCCTCATCATGACTTGCCTCGATGATCGCGCCGACCAGCCGCGACACGCCGACGCCGTAGCTGCCCATCATCGGCGTCACCGGTGTCCCATCGCGGCCGGAGACCTTCAGACCCATGGCCGCCGAATATTTGTCGCCGAAATAGAAAATGTGCCCGACCTCGATCCCGCGGCCCGTGCGGCGGTTCTTTTCAGGTAGAACTTCCCATTTGGCGATATCGTGGGTCTCGTCGGTCGCTGCGTAGGTCGAGTTGACGCGATCGAAGAGTCCCTGAAGTCCGGCTTCATCGCCATAACGCAAGTCCGACTGCTGCCAGTCGAACTGCTCGTAGGCCGCGTCGTAGAAGACCTCGCTCTCGCCGGTCGGGGCGAGCACGATGAATTCGTGGCTCAGGTCGCCGCCGATCGGGCCCGACGCGGCTTTCATCGGCACCGCCTGGATGCCGAGGCGCTGAAACGTCCGGAGATAGGCGAGCATCTGCGTGTAGTAGCTCTGCCGGGCGCCCGCCTCGTCGACATCGAAGCTGTAGGCGTCTTTCATCAGGAACTCGCGCCCCCGCATTACGCCGAAGCGCGGCCGCACCTCGTCGCGGAACTTCCACTGGATGTGGTAGAGCGTTCGCGGCAAGTCGCGGTAGCTCTTCACCTCATCGCGGAAGAGCCCGGTGATCATTTCCTCGTTGGTCGGGCCGTAGAGCATCTCGCGGTCATGGCGGTCGCGAATGCGCAGCATCTCCGGCCCATAGGCATCATAGCGGCCGCTGGTCCGCCATAGCTCGGCGGACTGAAGAGTCGGCATCAGCATCTCGAGCGCGCCGGCGCGGTCCTGCTCCTCGCGCACGATCTGCTCGATCTTCTTGAGCACGCGAAAACCCAATGGCAGCCACGCGTAAATGCCCGCAGCCGTCTGGCGTACGAGTCCCGCGCGGAGCATCAGCTTATGGCTGACGATCTGCGCGTCCGAAGGGCTTTCCTTGAGAACGGGGAGAAAGGCGCGGGACCATCGCATAGGGCCGCGCTCTAGCGGCCATGTATCGGCGCTGGCAACCGCGGCACCCGGCCCCGGAGCGCTGTTGCTGCGCCGACACAGGGGCGGCACAAAAGCAACCCTCGTTAATTTCGGACAGTGACAACGGCCGCGGGACGGGCCTACTCAGCCTCGTCCGAACGAGCTGGACCTTGGGTCGGGTTCGGGGTGCGGCAGACCGACTGGGGACGCTCGCCGCAACGACATCCAAGGGGGCTGACGAGCAATCGTCACGCAAGGCGCCCGGATCGCTGGCCGATCCGGGCGTTTGCTTTTCATGAACCGAGTTGACGCCGCCTCTGACTTAAGGGATCAGCCGGCCACGCGAAGGCGTCAATGCCGCCGTTGCTTCACGCTGGTTCCGGTTTATCATGGAGCCACACGGTATCGGCACTCACAAAGGGGTAAGCGACAATGGCCAGGAACATCGGACCGGAAGATCGGGTAGTTCGAATCGTCGTCGGAATCGTGCTTGCGGTCCTTGCCTATCTCCAGGTGCTTCCGCCAATAGCGACATATGTCATGTACGCCCTTGGGGCCTACCTGTTGATCACCGGCATTCTCGCGCGTTGCCTGTTCTATAAGATGATCGACGTCGATACCTCGATCCAGGAGCAGCCTTATTCGACGACGGACGATCGGGCGGGCCTCTAACGCCAGCCCGCTCCGCGCGCCGCGAATGAGCTATGGCTCGCCGCAAGCCGGATGACCGAACCGAAACCAGGCAAGTCGACGACGCTGGTCAATGCCGGGCGCCGCAGCGAATGGCGCGGGCGGCTCGTTAATCCTCCGGTCGAGCGCGCATCGACACTGTTGTTCGACAATGTCGATGAGCTGAACCAGGCGCGGCCGGACCTCGGCCAATATAATTACGGGCTTCAGGGAACCGCGACCCATTGGGCGCTGTCGGAAGCGCTAACTGAACTCGAGGCGGGCGCCGCGGGAACCGCGCTCTACTCCTCCGGTCTCGCCGCGATCACCGGAGCGCTGCTTGCGGTGCTTTCGACTGGCGATGAGCTGCTGATCGTCGACAGCGTCTATGGCCCGACACGCAAGTTTTGCGACACGATCCTGAAGCGCCTCGGCATGGCCGTTCGCTATTACGATCCGTTGGTGGGCGGCGGGATCGCCGACCTCTTCGGCGAGCGCACCCGCGCGATCCTTCTCGAAAGTCCCGGCAGCCTGACGATGGAAGTGCAGGATGTGCCCGGCATCTGCGCCGTTGCGCGCGAGCGCGGCATCGTGACGCTGCTCGACAATAGCTGGGCTTCGCCGCTGCTGTTTCCCGCGCTCGCGGCGGGTGTCGATATAAGCCTGCTTGCGCTCAGCAAATACATCGGCGGCCATTCGGACGTGATGCTTGGGTCGGCGACGGCCAATGCGGATTATTTTCCTTTGGTGCAGAAGACCGCCTGGGACCTCGGCCATGCCGTCTCGCCCGACGATGCTTGGCTGGGATCGCGCGGTCTTCGCACACTCGGCGTCCGGCTCAACCAGCACGAACAAAATGCGCTGGCCGTCGCGCATTGGCTAAAGGCGAGGCCAGACGTCGGGCTGGTGCTCCACCCCGCCTTCCCGGACTGCCCTGGTCACGAATATTGGAAGCGCGATATCGGTCGTTCGACCGGACTCTTCTCGTTCGAACTCAAGGATGCGGACGCCAGGACCCGCGCCGCGTTCGTCGACAGCCTGAAATTGTTCGGCATCGGCTTTAGCTGGGGCGGCTATGAGAGCCTGGCGCTGCCGGTCGACCCGGTTAGGACTATGTCCAAAGCTCCGGCGCCTAACCTCGTTCGCCTCCACATCGGGCTCGAGGATCCGGACGACCTGATCGCGGACCTCGAAGCGGCGTTCGCTCAGGCGGGGCGCTGACCCGTGATGTTGCCGGCTTCGCTATAGCGGCAAACGAGGAATTCTTCGTTCGCCCCAACGGCGGTGGCGCAGCCTACCTTGCCCGAATTGCGCCAGATCACTTGTGTGTAATGGCCGACATGCTCGATGTCGCCGGAGCGGCTGTTGTTCGGGAACACACCGGGGCGGTAATCGGACCGTTCGGCCGCCCACAGGGCAACCATCTTCTCCGGTGAAAAGGCGCGCGGCGTTCCCGCCCAAAGGTTTTCGCCTTCGATCGGCTTGCCGGCTTCGTCGGGGGAATGCTCGAACCGGCCGGTGGCCGCGAGCTCGTCCGCCCAGTTGCGGGCATCGGCGGCGAGTGATGGATCCCAACCGAGTGCCGGGACACCGATCCGCTCGCGCTCGAGATTGTGTGCGGCGAGAAGCCGGCTGTTGAAGTCGACACGCTGGAGCGTCGCCCCCATCAGCATCGGGCTGGAGAGCAGCAGTGCCAGCGGCAATTTCCAACGGATTTTCGCCTGCACGCGAGCCCCTTTCCAAAGCGCGTGCGTACGAGCGCGAACCTTGGGCCGGGCTTACGGTTTATGGTTAACGGCGCGGTTAGATTGCTTTTTTGGTTGGCGCGCCGCCGACAATGACGACTTCATCGCCAATCGCCGCGGCGTCGAACAGCCGCTGGGCGAAGGGCAGCGGGATGCCGATGCAGCCGTGGGTCGCGGCGCCCCAACGAACGCTGCTGGCGTGGATCGAGACGCCGTCGTTGGTCAGCCGAAGCGTGTATGGCATTTGCGCGTCGTAGAGCGACGACCGATGATCGCGTGCCTTGCCGAGGATATGCAGCTTGCCCGACGGAGTCTGCTTGTTGTCGCCGCCGTAAACGATGACCGCGGTGCCGATCTCGTTGGCCCCGCGAAACACCGACATCAATTGCGAGCCAAGGTCCACACGAATCCAGGTTGGTCCGACGGGGACACCTCGATCGTCCCAGGAATAGTCCCCGAAACGCAACGGCGCCTTGACCGCCAGGAGTGATTTGACGGGGCGATCGAGTGTCCCGCTGGCAATCGCCTGATCGAGCTGCGCCTTGGTCAGGAATATACGGTCACCCGCGTGGCTGGTCGCGGCCGGAGCGACCGATGCGCCTGCCGCGGTCGCGCGCGCTTCCGGTTTGAAGCTAGTGGCGACCAATATCAGCGCGCCGGCGATCGCCGCGATACCAGCGAAAGCGATGACCCCGCCCCTCATCGGCTTATTCGAGCGCGGGCGCGGATCCCGCAGCGGTCCTGCGACTCAGCGCGCGGCCGAGGAGCGCGAAGCCGAGGATCATCATCGCCCAGCTCGCCGGCTCCGGAACGGGAGACGTCGGCGTGACGGGCGGGACCTCCTGGGTGGTGATAGGCGGCGGAGTAAAACCGCCGCCGCCGCCGCCGGGCGGCGGAATATCCGACAGGATCGGCGGCCCGCCCGATGCACCGCCCGTGGGAGGAACGATCGTTGTCGGCCCACCGGCTACGGCGGTGTAGAGAGGCCCTTGGACCTGCGGTGCCAAGGGTGGAGTGGCGACCGGTCCAGCAAGCGCTTCATAAGCAGTGGGCGCCGGACCTCGCACCTTGGGAAGCGCCCGCTCGTGGAGCGCCGCCGCGCGCTTGTGCTTCAATTGCGCGAGCGCGCCTTCCGGGCGCTGTCCCGGCGAGCGCTCCGCGAGCATCGCCGCGACAGTTTTCACCCCCTGAATGCTTTCGCTGAGCCCCTCGCCGACCGCGTGGACGAACCTCGGATTCGACAAGGTCGCGACCGACAAGGCTCCGGCCAGGGCGACCGCCAGGAGGGCAACCGCACCGCCTCGCTTGAGGCGTACACTCGTAGCTGAAGAGGCAGCGGTCACCGACATTGCCCGATCGCTCGGAAGGGGGCGACCGGCTTTGCACTCTGCGCCTCGAAAAGCGGGGTGAAATTTGAAGGCGCAACCGCCAGAAGGATCAATACGCCAAGCAACTGATCTCGACCCGTAAATCGTTATCGCTGCGTTAACCTTTGAGCGATGAATTGGTTGCGGACAATCCGGAGTCCGGCCGTTTCGGCGGGAATCCCGCCGCGGGACAGCGGCCGCAAGGCTGTTTTTTGTGGATAAGTCCCGCGCAGGCGGGTGGTAGCGGAGGAGGGACTTGAACCCCCGACACGCGGATTATGATTCCGCTGCTCTAACCAGCTGAGCTACTCCGCCCCAAGGGCTTGGAAACACCCGTCGTTGAGGGCTCCGGAGGCGCGGCATATAGGTTTGCTCCGGCAACCGGTCAACGCGAGGAACCGCTTACGGCTGCTCTCGTTAAGCGAGCATGATAACGAGGTGGCAATGGACCCTCTGACTCCGCTCGATACGCTGTGCCGAATCATCCTGCGGGCGCGGGAATATGAAGCGCAGACCGCAAGCGATTATGACCGCGACGAGGATCCGGACAATGTCGATGATGAGCAGGAAGGGGCGCTGTCGGTCCTCGAAGATGACATCAACGACAGTGTCGAAGAGGAGCTGATCGCCGTGTTCGAGGATCTCGGCGAAGACCAGCTCGCCGAGGTCATCGCGTTTAGCTGGGTTGGTCAGGGTACCTACGAAGCGGGCGACTGGGACGAAGCGATGCAGGAAGCGCAGGACCTCGTCAGCTCCGGCACCGAGGAGGCTATCGAGGAGCTGATGGAGCAACCGATGCTGGCCTCGGTGCTCGATTCGGGGCTCGCCGCCTTCGATCTGAGCTGCGCCGGCATCGGCGACGTCTCCTAGCGGCCGCGAAACGCGTATCGCTCGATGGGCTCCCACGGGCCGCCGAGGTAGCGATGCAAGCCCAGTCCGGCGATGCCGAGCGGCTTTGGCCGGAAGTCTCTTTCAAGCACTTCAAGCAATTGGCGCGCATCGCGTGCAGCGACCTTGTTCTGAATGGTCACATGCGGCCGCCAGCCGCCGCTGTCCTGAGCCGAGAGCAAGCCACGGAAATTGGCAGCAAGCTCCCGCCGCATTGCATCGAGCTCGGGTGACACGATTCGGAAGGCAACGCCGCCGCCGAGGTCCATGACGCCATCGATCGACGCTCGTGGTGGCCGCTCCGCCGCGAGCCGCCCGAGCGATCGCCTGACTCCCCCTTCCGCCGAAGGTGGCAAAGCGTGAAACATCGTCAGGTGTGCGGGAAGCTGATTGCGCTCTGGCGGGTAATGGAGGCGCCGGAGCCGATCGAGCCAGGATAGGTCCGGAGGCGCGATTTCGACGGTAACGATCAGCGCGCCGCTCAAATCTCGACCTGGCTCCCCAATTCAACCACGCGATTGGTCGGCAGCTTGAAGAATTCCATCGCGCTGACGGCGTTGCGCAGCATCCAGGCGAAGAATCTCTCGCGCCAGATCGCCATTCCCGGGTGCGCCGACGGCAACAGCGTCTGGCGAGCGAGAAAGAAGCTGGTGTCCATCATTCGACACTGCTGCCCGATGTCCTTGAGTTGCGCGAGGGCGGCCGGGACGTCGATCTCTTCCATGAAGCCATACCGCAGCACGACGCGGTAGAAGCCGGAGCCATAATCCTTGGTTTCGAGCCGTTTTTCCGCAGCAACATAGGGTACGTCTTCGATCCGCACGGTCAGCAGGATCACCCGCTCATGGAGGACCTTGTTGTGCTTGAGGTTGTGCAGCAGCGCGTGGGGGACGCCGCTCGCCGAGCTGGTCATGAACACCGCGGTGCCCGGTACGCGCGTTGCGCTCGGCGCGGCCGACTTGATGAAGATCTCCATCGGCAGGCTGGCCTCGTTCATGCGACTGATCATCAGCTGGCGGCCCTTCGCCCAGGTCGTGAGGATGGTGAAGGCGACGCCGCCGACCAGCAAGGGGAACCAGCCGCCGGACGGTATCTTGAGCAGGTTCGCGGACAGATAGGAGAAATCGACTAGGAAGAAGAGCGTCAACAGACCCGCGACAGCGAACCGGTTCCAATTCCACATCTGCCTTAGAACAACAGAGATCAGGACGCTGTCTATCAGCATCGCACCGACGACGGCGATGCCGTAGGCGCCGGTCAAGTTCGATGAACTGCGGAACGTGACTACGAGCAAAAGGACCATGATCATCAGGGCCCAATTCACGATGGGGATGTAAATCTGGCCCGCGGCGCTTTCACTGGTGTGGGTAATCCGCAGCCGCGGCACAAAGCCGAGCTGGATCGCCTGCTGAGTGACCGAGAAAGCCCCGGAAATCACCGCCTGGCTGGCAATGATCGACGCCGCCGTCGCAAGGAGAACGAGAGGCAGGCGCAAAGAATCGGGCGCGAGATAGAAGAATGGATCTTTGATCTTTGCCGCGGCAGTCGCGGTGTCTGCGGCCAAGATCATTGCGCCCTGGCCTAGGTAATTGAGGAGCAGAGCCGGCAGCACGAAGTAGATCCACGATATCCGGATCGGCTTGCGCCCGAAGTGACCCATGTCGGCGTAAAGCGCCTCAGCGCCGGTGACGGCGAGGACTACGGAACCCAGAGCGACGAAGGCACGGACAAAATCCGAAGTGAAAAAGTAAACTGCATTATAAGGGTTCAACATCGCGAGCAGCACGGCCGGTTTGTCGAGAATATGCATGACCCCGAGCACCGCGAGGGTCACGAAATACAGGATCATCACCGGCCCAAACATAAGTCCCACTCGCGCGGTCCCACGCGCCTGGATCGCGAAAAGAGCAATGAGGATCACGATGGCGATCGGGATGACAAACGGTGCCAGTCCGGAATTTACGGTCTCCAGTCCCTCAACCGCGCTGAGCACGGTTACAGCGGGCGTGATCATTGAATCGCCGTAGAATAACGCCGTTGCGAAGACGCCGAGCATGACAATGCCGCTGGTCCATCGCTTCTTTCCACTGAGTGTGCGGTTGATCAGCGCCAGCAAGGCGAGGCTTCCACCCTCCCCCTTGTTGTCGGCGCGCATGATGATCGTGACATATTTCAGGGTGACGATGATCATCATCGAATAGAAGATGAGGCTCAGCACCCCGAAGATATGCACCTGGTCGACCCTGAGGACGTGATGGCCGGCGAAGGTCTCGCGAAACGCGTAGATCGGCGACGTTCCGATGTCGCCATAGACGATCCCGATGGCGCCGACGACGAGCTTGTAGAGCGGCCCCTGGCTGTGGCCATGCGCACTGTCTTGCGGGGCCTCGGTGACGGCGCCCCCGGTCGCGGTGATGTTCATGTGTTGAGGTTCTGACCCGACAGACCGCGAACTTGCATTCCCTGCGCCGTAGCCAAGCTCCTCGGTAACGGACGGCGCTCACTAGCACTGCCGTTACGGCCCCGCAATCGGACGGGACAGCGGCGAAAAGCCCGTCTATACGACCGCGCACTCATCCAGCGGAGCAAACGAACTGATGCGCATCGGAGTGCCAAAAGAGATCAAGGTTCACGAATATCGCGTCGGCCTGACCCCCGCGTCCGTCGCCGAGCTCGTCGCTCACGGCCACGAACTGTTCGTAGAAACCAAGGCCGGTAACGGCATCGATTGCCCGGATTCAGCTTATGAGAAAGCTGGGGCGAAGATTCTGCCGGACGCCAAATCGGTATTCGACGCCGCCGACATGATCGTGAAGGTGAAGGAGCCGCAGCCGCCGGAGATTGCGATGCTGCGGCCGGACCAGATCCTGTTCACCTACCTCCACCTCGCCGCCGACAAGGATCAGGCGCTTGGCCTCATGAAATCGGGTGCGACCTGCATCGCTTATGAGACGGTAACAGCGCGCAACGGTTCGCTGCCGCTATTGAAGCCGATGAGCGAGGTCGCCGGCCGCATGTCGGTCCAGGTCGGTGCCCATTATCTCGAGAAGGAGCAGGGCGGCCGCGGAGTCCTCCTTGGCGGCGTCCCCGGCGTCGCCCCGGCCAAGGTCGCAATCCTCGGCGGCGGAGTCTCGGGCGTGAACGCCGCGCAAATGGCGACAGGAATGCGCGCCGACGTCACCATCTACGACATCAACAACGACCGCCTGGCCGAGCTCGACATGTTCTTTTCGAGCCAGATCAAGACCGCCTACGCATCGCGCGCGGCGATCGCCAACGCGGTCAAGGAAGCCGAGCTTGTGATCGGCGCAGTGCTGGTGCCGGGAGCCGCCGCGCCCAAGCTCGTCACGCGGGACATGCTGAAGACGATGAAGCGCGGTTCGGTGCTGGTCGACATTGCGATCGACCAGGGCGGCTGTTTCGAGACCAGCCACGCGACCACCCATGCCGACCCGGTCTATGAGGTCGACGGCATCATCCATTATTGCGTCGCTAACATGCCGGGCGCGGTCGCGCGCACCAGCGCCTTCGCGCTTAACAATGCGACACTGCCCTTTGCGCTCAAGATCGCCAACCTGGGCGCAGAGGAAGCGATGCGGCAGGACGAGCATCTCGCCAATGGCCTCAACGTCTCGGGGGGCAAGATCCGTCACCAGGCTGTGGCCGAGGCGCTCGATCTCGAGTTCGATCCCGCCTAACGGGCCGGGGCGGCGCTCGCCTGCCCGCTGAGCGCCGCGACGCCTTGCTCGACAAGTGGCCGCCAGCTCGCGTTCTTGGGCGCGGTCCTGAGTATCTGCTGCCACATCGCGACGGCGCCTTCACGGTCGCCCGAGCGGGCCAGCGCGAGTCCGTAGAAGAACGGCGGCCCCGGGTAGCCGGGCGCCATTTGCTCCGCGCGCTTGTAGGCGAGCTCGGCCGGCGGAGTGAGGCCGCGCGCGTGATCGACCAGCGCGTTGCCGAGCCCGATCCACAGCTGCGGGTCGCCGGGGTATTTCTTCACCGCGTTTTGAAGGATCCCGACCGCATCTTCGCTCTGGCCGTCGCGCTCCAACGCCTCGGACATGCGCAGCCAGCTTTCGGCGGGCGTGAAATAGCCGAAGAATGCGTGACGGGCGTCGGTCAGCGGGAAGATGTCGTGGCCCTCGCCCGGCGCGGCGCGGCTGCCGGGCAGGTTGGGGCTGCCCTGCAGGGCGTAACCCGTGGCGCCGAGGAGCAGCGCCGCGGCGCTCGCCGTGAGCAAGCCGCCCCTCGCTCCGAGCGCCCACAGCAACCCAAGGCTCGCCGCGATCAGCAACAGGAGGGTTAGCCAGCCCATCAGCCCCTCGCCTTCAGACGAATGCGGCGGCGGATCAACCACGCACCCGCGAGCAGCAACGCGGCCGGAGCAAGCCACAATGGCCAGGCGGCAGGTTCATCGGTTGGCCGGTAGCTGATCCAGGTGCCGTAGCGCTGGATCAACCAGTCGCGAATGGCGCCTGGTTTCTCACCCGCGGCGATCCGGCGGCGGACGAGGTCGCGCATGTCACCGGCAAGCTCGGCATCGGAATCCGCGATCGACTGGCCCTGGCAGACGAGGCACCGCAACTGCTCCATCAACGCCTCGGCGGCAGCTTCCTGCTTCGGATTTGGGAGTTGACGGTTGGCCCAATAGGCGGGCGGCAAATTGCTGTCGGCGAGCGCCGACTGAGCGCTCAAGATCAGCGTCATTCCCGCGAAAGCGGGAACCCATTTCTTCTTGCTGGGTCCCCGCTTCCGCGGGGATGACGGTTTCGGGGTCATCGCACCTGCTCCAGCTCGCGGAGCACCCCCGGAATATTCGATGCGTTGAGCGGCCCGATATATTGCCGCCGTATGATGCCTTTGCCGTCGACGACGAATGTCTCAGGAACTCCGGATGAGCCGAAGGCGATTTGAACGTCGCTCTGGCGGTCGGTTCCGATCCGATCATAAGGGTCGCCGTTGCGGGCGAGGAACGCGGTCAGCGCATCCGGGGTGTCACGCACTGCAATTCCCTCGATGAGGACCCCGCGACGCCGAAGCTCGCCCAGCACCGGAGCCTCGCCAATGCAGGGCACGCACCAGCTGCCGAACATGTTGACCAGCCTGGGCTGTCCGCTGGCGAGATCCGCCGAGTTTAGGCCGGGCTTGTTGCTGACCGCCGGAGCGAGCGCGAATTTTGGGACCGGCCGCTCGACCATTTGCGACGGGATGGCGGTGTCGGCGGGCCTCACCAACTTCCATGCGAGACCGATTACCAGCCAAACTAGCAAGATGATCGGAATGAGGCGCAGGCCGCGGTTCATACGTAACGCGCCCGCCAGTCGGGTTCGCGGCGGCGGCGACGACGCAAGATACGGCCCAGCAACGCCAGTGCGCCGCCGATGGCGATCAGCGCGCCTCCGGCCCAGATCAAAGTCACGAACGGCTTCCACCACAGACGAAGTTGCCACCCGCCGGACGGATCCGCACGGCCGAGGACGGTGTAAAGCTGGCCGTTCCAGAAAGTGCGGATCGAGGACTCGTTCGTCTCGGTCGGCGGATCGCTGTAATAATGCGTCTGCGGGTTGAGCGTTATGATTCCCGCGCCGCGCGATGCTTGCAGCTCGGCCTCCAGGGCAGTGAAGTTCTTCCCCGCCGCCGGCGTAACCTCTTTGAGCTGCACCTGCCACGGGCCGACGCTGAGCATCTCGCCAGGCTTGGTGACCGCGAGCCGCTCGCTGCTGAACGCCGCATTGGCCGCCATGCCGGTGAGCGCGACTGCGATGCCGAAATGCGCGACGACCATCCCCCATGTGGCAATAGGCGTGCGCAGCGGATTGCGGCCGGTGAGCGGGAGGATGCTCGCGGGCGCGAGGAAGGCTGCCACCGTAAAGCCAAGGCGCGGCAGGATGTTTATGCCGGGAGCGAGGATGATCGTGATGACCAGCGCGCCGGCGGCAAGCAGCGCCGGGATTTTCAGTTGGCCCAGCACCGGCCGCCGCTCGCGCCGCCAACTCAACAGCGGGCCTATTCCGACCAGTGCCGCGAGCAGCAGCGCAAGCGGCCCCGCGACCGAATTGAAATAGGGTGCTCCGACCGATAGTTTCTCGCCGCTGATCGCCTCGACGAACAAGGGGTAGAGCGTGCCAAGAAAGACGATGCCGAGGATGACGCTCAGCAAGAGGTTGTTGAGAACCAGGGCGCTCTCCCGGCTGACCAGCTCGAACGGCGCGCCTTCCTTGAGCGTCGCTCCACGAACAGCGAACAGGACGAACGCGGCTCCCACATAGATTGCCAGCAATGCGAGCAGGAAAGTGCCGCGCTCGGGATCGATCGCGAAGGCATGGACCGATGTCAGGATGCCGGACCGGACGAGGAAGGTCCCGACCATCGACATCGAGAAAGCGATGACCGCGAGCATCATCGTCCACGCCTTCAACGCGCCGCGCGCAGCCAGCACGTTGATCGAATGGAGGAGTGCCGTCGCCGCGAGCCACGGCATCAGCGACGCATTCTCAACCGGGTCCCAGAACCAGTAGCCGCCCCAGCCGAGCTCGTAATAGGCCCAATAGCTGCCGGCGGAGATGCCGAGCGTCAGCAGGGTCCAGGCGCCGAGCACCCACGGCCGCATCGCACGGGCCAGACGGCTGTCCACCTCGCCGGTCAGGAGTGCCCCAACGGCAAGGCTAAACGCGACCGACAGCCCGACATAGCCGAGGTAGAGCGTCGGCGGGTGGAAGGCGAGACCGGGATCCTGCAGCAAAGGGTTGAGCCCCTGCCCGTCCGGCGGCGCCGGAAACAGGCGGGCGAACGGGTTGGAGGCGATCAGCAGGAAAGCATAGAAGCCGAGCGCAAGCACCGCCTGGCTCCCCAAGGCCGCGATCAACGTCCGCTCGCCCGTGCGGCGCGAGAACAAGGCGACGAACGCACCGGCGACGGCGAGGATCGTCACCCACATGAGCATCGAGCCTTCGTGGTTCCCCCACGCGCCCGCGACTTTGTAGATGAACGGTTTGGCGCTGTGGCTGTTCTCGAACACCAGCTTCACCGACATGTCGCTTTGCGCGAACACCAGCAGCAGCATCGCAAATGCCACCAACGTCAGCACACCCTGAACTACCGCGACGGCGCGCATCGGGCGAACAACATCGATCTGGCTCCTGAGAGCGAGCAGCATCAGCACGAACTGATAGGCGGCGAGCCCGGCCGCCAGCCACAGCGCGGCAAGACCGGCTTCGGCGATCATTTTACGAGCGTCTTCCCGGCCCGGTGCTCAGCTGCGAGATTGCCGAGCTCGGGTGGCATGTAGCGTTCGTCGTGCTTTGCGAGGATCGTGTCGGCGACGAAGACGCCGCTCTGGAGGTGGCCCTCGGCGACTACGCCGCTGCCTTCCCGGAACAGGTCCGGCGGAATGCCACGAAAAACTACGGGGGTCGTGGCTTTTCCATCAGTGACGACGAACTGCATCGTGACTCCGTCTGCCTCGTGTTTGATCGAGCCCTTTTCGACCATCCCGCCGAGACGGGCCGCCTTCCCGTCAGAAGCCTTTCCGGCCGCAATATCGGCGGGGGTGTAAAAGAACGCCGCCTGATTCCGAAGGCCCCACATCGCGAGAAGCACCGCAAGGATTACGGCCACTAGCGCGGCGCTCACCAGTATCAGCCGCTGGTTCTTGGGCCTCATTGCCGCTTGAGATTCTCGGCCGCGGATTCGGCGCGACGCATGGCAGCGAAAGCCGAAATCAGCAGCGCCGTGGTCAGCGCGATGGCAACGCAATAAGCGGCAACGACGAAGGGCCAGGGATTCACTCGCGCCCCATCCTTCGCATCCGCGCTTCGACCTTCGCTTCGGCAAGCTCCGCGCGCATTCGCATCAATGTCGCTGCGGCGAACAGGCAGGTGAAGCCGAGCATCGTCAGCGGCAGCGGCCACAGGATTGAGCTGTCGATGGACGAGCCGGTCAGGCCGATGCTCTCGCCCTGGTGCAGCGTTCGCCACCACAATACCGAATAATGGATGATCGGCAGGTTGATCGCCCCGACGAGGCCGTAGATCGCGGCGATCCGCCCGTCGCCCCCTCGCTCGCGCTCCGCCGACGCCAAGGCGATGTAGCCGAGGTAGAGGAAGAACAGGATCAGCATCGACGTCAGCCGCCCGTCCCACTCCCACCAGGTGCCCCAGGTTGGACGCCCCCAGATCGAGCCGGTGATCAGGCAAATGGCGGCGAAGGTCGCGCCCGCCGGCGCCACGGCGCGCCCTCCAATGGCGGCCAATGGATGGCGCCAGACGAGCTGGCTGATCGACGCGGCGGCGATGCCGATCCACCCGGCCATGCCAAGCCAGGCAGACGGCACGTGGATATAGAGAATGCGAACAGTCTCTCCCTGGAGATAATCCGGTGGGGTGAGCGTCAGCCCCGCCGCCATGCCTGCGACAGCAAGAGCAATGCCGATAAGCAACAGCCACGCTGTCGCGGGACGAGCGAAACGCAGGAATCGAGCCGGATTTGCGAGGGCGTGCACGGGGCGCTTATGCCCTGCCGATCAGCCTTTGCGCCATAGCATCGGCGACCGCCGCCGGATCGCGGCCGCTTTCGGCGCCCTCCGACCAGATTTGCTGCAGCCTCAATGGAATGCCTTCGATGCGCCGCCGGACCAGGCTCAAGTCGCCGTCCGCGAGATATTCCGTGCAGACATTGATGATACCGCCAGCGTTGATGACGTAATCGGGAGCGTAAAGGATGCCGCGCACGTGTAGCCGTTCGCCATCCTCCGGCGTCGCCAGCTGGTTGTTCGCACCGCCCGCAACGATCGGCGTCTTCAGTGCGGCGATGCTCTCCTCCGTCAGGATCGCGCCAAGGGCATTCGGGCTGATGACATCGGCCTCCAGTCCCAGGATTTCATCGGCGGAAACGACCTTCCCGCCGGTCGCGTCCGCCAGCTTCTGAGCCTTCGCCTGATCAACATCGGCGATGCTGAGCCGAGCGCCCTCGGCGGAAGCATGAAGCGCTACGCCCGTGGCGACACTTCCGGCCCCCTGCATGGCGATGTGCAGGCCCTGCAGGCTATCCTTGCCGAGTGCCCATTTGACCGCGGCCTTGATGCCAAGGAACACGCCAAGCGAAGTGTGCGGCCCGGGGTCGCCGCCGACATCGCCGGAGCTATTCGGCAGGCCGGCGACGTAGTTCGTCGAACGGGCGATCTCGACCATGTCCGCGACGTTCATGCCGACGTCTTCGGCGGTTACGTAGCGGCCGCCAAGTGCGTCGACAGCCTTGCCGAACGCGCGCAGCAGATCGGGCGACTTGGAACGGTCAGCGTCGGCGAGGATGACGGCCTTGCCCCCGCCGAGCGGGAGTCCAGCCATCGCATTCTTGTAGCTCATGCCGCGCGACAGCCGCAGCGCATCCGTCAGTGCTTCATCACTCTCCGCATAATGCCAAAAGCGTGCGCCACCTGCGGCAGGGCCGAGATGTGTCGAGTGGATGGCGATGATCACCCTGAGGCCGCACTTGTCATCGGTGACGAAGTGGATGTCCTCATGCGCGTCGAAATCGGGCAGGCCCCAAAGCGTCGTCATGTAGTCGATGTGTCCGATATTATCGTAATGAAGAATGGGGCGACCGAGGGGACTTGAACCCCCGACCCCTGGTACCACAAACCAGTGCTCTAACCAGCTGAGCTACGATCGCCACGG
>JAZKBB010000032.1:0-36990 GCA_040388865.1 Pseudomonadota bacterium
AGCGCTGCCCTCCGAAGGCAGAGGCCACAGGTTCGAATCCTGTCGGGTGCGCCACCCATCTTCCTGAGCGGCCGGTCGCAGCAACCAGCAATACGTGCTAGTCATCGCTTGAATTAGTAAGGTCGCGTTCCTGACCCAACGAGAGTGGAGGGGGACCATCATGCTGACTCGTGGCGTTATCCTGGGGACGCTTGCGCCTCTCACAATCGCCATCGCCGTGCCGCTCGCCGCGGCCGAAGCGCAGGAAAATCCGACAACGCCGGGAGCGATCCCAAATCCCGGCACTTACCAGGGCAGCATGGAGCTGCAGCGGCAGTCGGACGAGCGCGACCAGCAACAGCGCGAAGAGCAAGCACGGCAATCGCAACAGCAGCAACAACAGTATGACCAAAACCAGCGGCAGCAGCAGCAACGGGTCACGTCGGGGAATGGCGGAGCTGCTCAACAGAGCAGCGGGCCGCATCGGGTCCGGCCACGAGTTCCGATCAATTTCTCGGCAGTCACCCGGGCTTCCGAGGCTTACGGCCGCAATGAGTACGCAACTGCCGTAGCAATCGTTCGTCCCCTGGCGACGCGGGGCGACGTCTTCGCGCAATATCTGCTCGCCGTCATGTACGATAACGGCAAGGCGCTTCCCGAGAATCATCCAATGGCCTTGCAATGGTATCAGCGCTCGGCCGGGGCAGGATTTTCCATGTCAATGCGCAATCTTGGCACCATGTATCGCAACGGCGAAGCGACCGGGCACCCCGATTATGTCCAAGCCTACCGCTGGTACACGCTGTCGCTCACGCACGCGATCCCGGGAGAATTGGACAATGAGAGTACCCAGGAGCTGAATCAGGACCTGAGCGAGGCTGCGGCGAAAATGAGCGGGCCCCAGATCGCACAAGCCAAGGCGCTCGCCCGACAAAGCGTCATACCGTACCTGGGGGATTGAGCGCCTTCACGAGGTCGCCGTCGTTTGACCCTCACCCCTGTGCGTGGCAACGCGCGTCACGATGGCAGACAAGCCGCCAGCGCAGCGCGGTCCACAGCGCACTTGGGGCGGCCGGTTCGAGAGTGGGCCCGACGCGCTGATGACGCGCATCAACGCCTCGATCCATTTCGATAAGCGCCTGTGGCGGGAGGACATCGCGGCATCGAAGGCGCACGCGGCGATGCTGCGCGACCAGGGGATCATTTCCGAAGGCGACGCCGCGGCGATCCTCGAAGGCTTGGACCAGATTGCCGCCGAATATGAGCGCGACGGGGTTCCCGAGCGCGTCGAGCTCGAAGACATCCACATGACCGTCGAGCATCGCCTCGGCGAGTTGATCGGTGAAACGGCGGGACGGCTGCACACTGCGCGCTCCCGCAACGACCAGGTCGCGACCGACTTCCGCCTGTGGGTGCGCAATGCCTGCGACGAAGCCGTCGACGCCATCCGTGCGCTTCAACGGGTGCTGGTCGAACGTGCCGACGAACATGCCGAGACGATCATGCCCGGCTTCACGCATTTGCAGGTCGCGCAGCCAGTGACGCTCGGTCATCATCTAATGGCCTATTACGAGATGCTGCGGCGCGACGTATCACGCTTCACCGACGCCCATGCGCGGATGAACGAAAGCCCGCTGGGCAGTGCCGCGCTTGCCGGCACCGGTTTCCCGATCGATCGGGAACGCACCGCTCACGCGCTGGGTTTCGACCGCGCGACCGCGAACAGCCTCGACAGCGTTTCCGACCGCGACTTTGCGCTCGATTATCTTTCCGGCGCCGCTCAGTGCAGCTTGCATTTGTCGCGGCTGGCGGAGGAGCTGATCATCTGGGCCAGTGCCCCGTTTGGCTTCGTGAAGCTCTCCGACGACTTCTCGACCGGCTCGTCGATCATGCCCCAGAAGCGCAACCCGGATGCCGCCGAGCTGGTGCGCGGGCACAGCGGGCGCGTCATGGGCGCGCTGACCTCTCTGATGGTGACGATGAAGGGCCTGCCGCTCGCTTATTCGAAGGACATGCAGGACGACAAGGAGCCGGTGTTCGAGGCGCGCGACCTGCTGATGGTGTCGGTCGAGGCACTCGCGGGAATGGTGGAGACGGTGGAGTTCGTGCCGGAGCGGATGCGCGCCGCGGCGGCGCAGGGTTATTCTACCGCGACCGACCTCGCCGACTGGCTGGTGCGCGAGGCCGACGTCCCGTTCCGCGAGGCTCACCACATCACGGGGCGCGCGGTGAAGTTGGCGGAGGAACGCGGATGCGATCTAGCGGATTTGCCGCTGGACGAACTGCAAGCGATCGACGGCCGCATCGATCAACGCGTGTTCGATGTGCTCAGCGTCGACGCATCGGTGCGCAGCCGGACGAGCTACGGTGGCACCGCCCCCATCCGGGTCCGCGAGCAGGTCGCAGCGGCGAAGGAAGCGCTAGGACTTTAGCCGCCGCGCCCGCTGGGCGATGGTCCGCAGCCGCAGCGCATTCAGCCGGATGAACCCCGCCGCGTCACGGTGATCGTAGCTGCCGCTGCCTTCCTCGAATGTGACAAGATCCTGGTCGTACAGCGACTGCTCGCTTGTCCGGCCGATCACCGTCGCGTTGCCCTTGTAGAGCTTCATCGTGACGCGTCCCGTCACATGCTCCTGACTCTTGTCAATCGCCGCCTGGAGCATCTCGCGCTCGGGCGAGAACCAGAAGCCGTTGTAGATCAGGCTCGCGTAGCGCGGCATCAGCTCGTCCTTGAGGTGCATCGCGCCGCCGTCGAGCGTGATGCTCTCGATCCCGCGATGCGCGGCGAGCAGGATCGTGCCGCCCGGGGTTTCGTAGACGCCGCGCGACTTCATGCCGACGAAGCGGTTTTCGACGAGGTCGAGGCGGCCGATGCCATTGTCGTGGCCAAGCTGGTTGAGCTTCGTCAGCAGCGCGGCGGGCGATAGCTTCTCCCCATTGATGGCAACGGGATCGCCGCGCTCGAAATCGATGGTGATCACGGTTGCCTTGTCCGGCGCGTCCTCCGGCGAGATCGTCCGCTGATGAACATATTCAGGCGCCTCGGCGGCCGGGTCCTCGAGCACCTTCCCTTCGGATGATGAGTGCAGAAGGTTGGCGTCGACCGAGAAGGGCGCCTCGCCGCGCTTGTCCTTGGCGATCGGGATTTGGTGCTTCTCGGCGAAGTCGAGCAGTTGCTCGCGGCTCTGATATTGCCACTCGCGCCAGGGCGCGATGACCTTGATGTCGGGCTCGAGCGCATAATAGCCGAGCTCGAACCGGACCTGATCGTTGCCCTTGCCCGTGGCACCATGACAAACCGCGTCGGCACCGACCTGACGCGCGATTTCGATCTGCCGCTTGGCGATCAGGGGCCGGGCGATCGAGGTCCCGAGCAGATAATCGCCTTCATATTGCGTGTTCGCGCGGAACATCGGGAAGACGAAGTCCCGGACGAATTCCTCGCGCAAATCCTCGATGAAGATGTTTTCGGGCCGGACGCCGAGCATCTCGGCTTTGGCCCTCGCCGGCGCAACCTCCTCACCTTGGCCGAGATCGGCGGTGAAGGTCACCACCTCGGCGTCATATTCGGTCTGCAACCATTTGAGGATGATCGAGGTATCGAGCCCGCCCGAATAAGCGAGCACGACCTTCATTTTCTTGTTCGCCATTATCTGTGTTCCAGCATCCAAAGCATGGCGCCGCGCGCCGTGTGCATCCGGTTTTCCGCCTGCCGCCAGACGGCCGAGCGGGGGCCATCGATTACCGGCGCGGTCACTTCCTCGCCGCGATGCGCCGGCAGGCAATGGAGGAAGCGCACGTTTGGGGCCAGCGCCATCAGCGCTTCGTCGACCTGATAGGGTTCGAAGGCTTTGCGGCGATCCGCGCTGTCCTCGCCACCCATTGAGACCCAGACGTCGGTGTAGACGATGTCCGCGCCTTCCACGGCTTCCGCGGGATCGCTGACCTGCCGGACGTCCGGCGCGTTACCGAGGTCGTAGCCTTGCGGGCTCGCGATGGTGAACTGAGCGCCGGCTAGCGCGCAGGCTTCCGCCAGCGAGCGCGAGACATTGTTGCCCTCGCCGATGAAAGCGATTTTCGCGCCTTCGACGCGGCCGAGCAGCTGCCTGACCGTCAACAGATCCGCGAGCGCCTGCAGCGGATGATCGCTGCCCGACAGCATGTTGAGCACCGGCGCCGCGTTTACCCGCGCCATCTCCTCGAGCAGGCCGTGGTCGAACACGCGCGCGGCAATGATCGCGTGGTAACAGGCGAGCGTGTGCGTCACGTCGGCGACGCTCTCGCGGCTGCCGATGCCGAGCTCATCCTTCTGGATATAGACCGGATGGCCACCGAGCTGCGCCGTCGCCAGCTCCATCGAGTTGCGGGTGCGCGCGCTCGGCTTCTCGAAATAAAGCGCGACACCCTTGTTCTCGAGGATGCGCGGATAGGGTTGCTCCGACGCCGCAAGGATCCATTGCAGGTCCGCCGCCGTCAGATCGCGGATCGACAGCAAATGCCTCACCAGCTCTTCTCCTTGCGGACCATCGTCCCGACGCCATGGTCGGTCAGCAGCTCGATCAGCAGCGAATGATGCACCCGCCCATCGATGATGTGCGCGAAATTGACGCCCTGATCGACCGCGTCGGCGCAGGCCTTGAGCTTCGGGATCATGCCCTTGCCGACGCTCTCGTGCGCGAGCCGCTCGCGCAGCTCGGCCGAGGTCAGGCGCTGCACCAACGTGCTCTCGTCGGTCGGATCTTCGAGCAGGCCCGGAACGGCGGTGAGATAGACAATCTTCTCGGCGTTCATCGCCACCGCAATCGCCCGCGCCGCCTCATCGGCATTGATGTTGTACGGCTGGCCCTCCGCGTTCGCCCCGATCGTCGAGATTACCGGCGTGAGGCCGTCATTGAGCAAACGATGAATCAGCTCCGCGCGAACACCGGTGACGTTGCCGACGAAACCGAGCGAGGGGTCCGCCGGCGTCACCGTCAACAGCCCCGCATCCTCGCCCGATACGCCGACCGCGACGGGCTCGTCACCCGCCTGGCTATTGATCGTTGCGACAAGATCGCGGTTAATCTTCCCGACCAGCACCATCCGCACGATCTCCAGCGTTTCCGCGTCGGTCACGCGGAGACCATCCTTAAACTCGGGTTCCTTGCCGACGCGGCGCAACATCGTGTCTACCTGCGGCCCGCCGCCGTGAACCAGCACACAGCGCACGCCGACGCTGCGCAACAGCAGCACGTCCTGGGCGAGGGCGAGGTCGCTGTCGCGGTCGATCGCCGCGCCGCCGAGCTTCACCACGACGGACTTGCCGGCGAATTCGCGGATATAAGGTAAGGCTTCGACGAGTATTCGTGCGGTCTGACCGGGGGTCAGGGCAACTCGCGCGCTATCGTTCAGGTTCATGACGTCTTGCTATTCTCTTTGATGTAGCCGGGGCCGAGGTCGATCCCGATCATCTTCGCGGTGCCGTGGCCGGCCCCGAGATGGACCTCGATCTGAACCTCGTCGCCAAGCATGTGCTCGACCAGCGCGTCGCCGTCATGGTCGATCCCGACGCCACCTTTCGCCACCTTAATGCCGCCATAAGCGACAAACGAGTGCGCAACGTTCATCTCGACTCCAGCCGACCCGGCCGCGGCCATCAACCGCCCCCAGTACGGGTCACCGCCGTACCAGCTGCATTTGACGAGGTTGTTCTCGACGATCGACTTGGCCGCGATCCGCGCCTCATCGTTAGTGTGGGCGCCCGTGACGGTGACGTGGGCCATCCGCGTCATGCCTTCCGCGTCGCGAGCCATCTGCATCGTGAGATCGCGGCAGGCGGCGAAAAGCGCATTGGCAAATTCGTCCTGGTCGGCCTTGCCGCGCTTGCCCGACGCTAGCAGCATCGCGGTGTCATTGGTCGAGGTAGCGCCGTCGACGTTCAGCGTGTTGAAGCTCGCGTCGCTTGCTGCCTTGAGCGCCTTTTGCATCACCGAGCGCGAAACATCGGCGTCGGTCGTCAGGAACGCCAGCATGGTACCCATGTTTGGCGCGATCATTCCGCAGCCCTTCGCCATCCCGCCGAGCGTGAAGGTCGAGCCCTTGATGACCACCTCCTTCGCCTGGTGATCGGTGGTCAATATGCCTCGCGCCGCGTCGTGCGCGCCGTCGGCCGAGAGCTTCTTCGCCAGCTTGGGAACGTGCGAAAGGATCGGCTCCATCGGCAGCGGCGTGCCGATGATCCCGGTCGAGCAGACCAGCACATGGCTGTTTGCAGCGTGCAATGCTTCGCCCGTCGCCGCGGCCATCAATTGCGCGTTCTTGTAACCCGAAAGGCCAGTGCCTGCGTTGGCGTTGCCCGAGTTGACGATCACCGCCGACGCGACGCCGCCATTCGCCTGCAATGTCGCGCGGTCGAGTTCGACCGGCGGCGCGGCGAACTTGTTCTGCGTGAACACGGCGGCGCAAGGCACCGGGCGCAGGTCGTCGGTGGCGATCATGGCCATGTCGAACTTGCGCTTCTTGATCCCGGCATGGAGGCCGGCGGCGACGAAGCCTTGGGCCGCGGTAACGCTCATGGATAAACTCCGATGGTGGTGAGTCCCGCAGCCTCGTCCAGGCCGAGCATCAGGTTCGCGCACTGGATCATCTGACCCGCTGCGCCCTTACCGAGATTGTCGAGGGCGGAAAGCACGATGATGCGCCCGGTGCGCTCGTCGTAGCGGGCGGTGAGCTGGACGCCGTTGGACCCGGTGAGCCACTTGGTCGCGGGCGGCTGGTCGGTGACATGGACGAACGGCTCGGCGGCATAGGCTTCGCGCAGCGCCGCCAGCGGATCGCACGGGCCCAGCGCCTCGGCGTAGCAGGTGGCGAGAATGCCGCGGGTCATTGGGACGAGATGCGGGGTGAACAGCACCGACCCGCCGACGGCCATTTCCATCTCGGCCGTGTGCCGGTGGTTGAGCAGGCCGTAGGCGGCGAAGCTTCCGTCGACCGTGCTGTAGCCGGTCGATTCCTTGGCTTCGCGGCCGGCCCCGCTGACGCCCGACGCAGCATCGACGATGAGTCTCTCGGGCTTCACGATACCGGCTTCGACCAGCGGCTTCAGCGCGAGGATTGCCGCCGTCGCGTAGCAGCCTGCCGCGGCGACCGCCTTTGAGTTCTTGATCGCGTCGCGATTGAGCTCGGGAATGCCATAGACGAACCGCCCGAGCAGCTCCGGCGCCTCATGCGCGTGGCCGTACCAGCGCTCGTAGGTTGCGGCGTCATTCAGTCTGAAGTCGGCGCCGAGATCGACGAACGAGATTCCCTTATCCAGGATCGACGCTCCCAACCGCTGGCTATGCCCGTGCGGCAAAGCGGCAAAGACCAGATCGATGCCATCGAGTGCACCATCGAACTTATCAATCGCCGCATCCGGATAGGCCGCCGCCAGGTGCGGGTGAACCCCGCTGAGCGATTGCCCCGCCTTGCTCTCGCCGAACAGTTTCGCGGGCACGAGCTCGGGATGAGCGGCGATCAGCCGCAGCAGCTCGCCGCCGACATAGCCAGAGGCTCCAAGGATAGCTGTCCGAATCATGGGGAGCCCTATCGACGCCATTGCATATTTATGCAAGTAAATGCATATTCATGCCATGTCCGATTTGAAGGAACGTCGCCAACGCGCAATTGCGGTCTTGATCCGCGCCAACATGCTGTCGAGCCAGGAAGAGCTGGCGGACCGCCTGGGTTCCCTCGGGTTCGCGGCGACCCAGGCGACCATTTCGCGCGACCTCGAGCAGATCGGCGCAGTCAAGGTCCGTCGCGACGGGCAGCTCAGCTACGCGCTGCCGGATGTGCCCCGCAACGGTGCCTCGCGGCTGGCCATGGTCTTTCGCGATTGGGTGCAGTCCGTGCAAGCCGCTGCAAATTTGGTCGTCATCAAGACGCCCCCCGGATCGGCCCACCTCGTCGGGGTCGCGCTCGACAATTCAAACCTGTTCGAAATCGTCGGAACGATCTGCGGCGACGACACAATCTTCGTCGCCTGCCGCTCCGCCGCTGAAGCGCAGGCTTTGTCGTCGAAGCTCAGCGGCGAGCTACAGTGAGGCGATATTCTGCGGCACGCAGTCGGCGCGGCTAAGCGGTGGCGGTGCGTCCGTACGCAGCTTGAGTCTCGCGGTCAGCTGCACCAGACGGCGGACGTACGCGTCAGTGAAGACCGCAGCGCACTTCCGGCTGAGGTGCGACCATTCGGGGATCACGAGCCGCTGCGCCTGCGGAAGGTCGTCGGCATGAATCCCTTGAGAATGGGTTCCGGAGACCAGCAGGTCCCAGCCTTTCGCGCGGGGTAAGCGCTTGTCTTCGACCGCGCGCAGCTCGGGCGCTGACGGCGGCCGGATGAAAATCACCTCGCCCCCGCGAGCGCGGATGCGCCGCACCGCCTCGGCGCTCCGCGCGACGACGTTCCTCGCGATGAACGGCGGCAGCGGCGGCCCCTTGAACAGGTTCCAGGCGTGCCGCGCATGGCCCCGGAGGTATGCGTCCGTTTCGATCCGGCCCCACATGAAATACTGGCGATTGTCGAAGGTTTCTGAGATTTTCCACACATCTTCGTAGGGGCTGTCGACGCCCTTTCGCCAACCGTGATCGATCCGCGGCACCATTCGGCTGAGGCGGTATTCGGCGTCCATGAACGCCAGATAGCGCTGGAGGAATCGGTCGAGCCAAAGCCCGCTCAGCTGCGACGGCTTCCCGTTCTTTTCGAAATTCTTGAGATAAGGCCCGCCGACGCCAACACCGGCCGGTCGGAAGTAGCTGAGGTCGGCGAGGCCGACGATCAGCAGCCCGTGGAAGTTCGGATCGTTCGCATAGCTTTCAAGCAACGCTCGGGCATTGGTCCCGACAATCGCCGTCTGAATCGGTCGAATTCCCGTCAATTGCTGAAACCGGGCGAGGTCGGTGTCGAACAGGATTCGGCTGTCGCCAATGATCACAACGGGAGCCGCGTCGGCAAGCCGCCGCTGCTCGGCCCAGGCCTGCGGACTGTCATCGATGTCCCCCGCGCGAAGCTCGATATTCGCGCGAGCGTTCCACTCCCAGGCGCCCGTAAGCAATGTCACTGCTATGAGGACGGAAAGCCCAATCCCCACCCAGGGCCGCGTCGGGATGTCGCGCGTCGGCACCGGCTGCGCCTGCCCGGGACGGTTGGCGGCGGTCTGCCTCAGGCCCGCCGGAAGCGCGCCTTCGCGGACGCCGCGCAGCTCCGCCTTGTGCGCGTCAGAATGCGAAATAGATGAAGGCACTGCCCTGCCCCTGCTCGACGATCACTGCGAAAAGCAACATCGTCCAAATGCCCGCGATCGCGGCGGACGGAGTACGCTCCAGCACTGCTTCCAACGTGGTGTTCCGCATCGCGACGTGTGTGCCGAAGATTGTCGTGACGATCGTCATGGCGATGATCATCGGGCCATAGGCGATCAGCGGGTCGGGCTTGGCCTGCATCCCGGCCATTCCCTTGAGCACGATACCTGCGCCGGCAAACGTCTTGGCGCGGAAAAATACCCAGGTGATGTTGACTAGGACGAACGTCAGAACCGCAAGAGCGAGGATCGACCCGCGGCCCGGTACGAAGCCCTTGAAGCGTGACTTCAGCCAGCGCTCGACCGACAAATACAAGCCGTGGAGCCCGCCCCACACGACGAACGTCCAGTTTGCACCGTGCCACAAGCCGCCGAGCAGCATCGTCCCCATCAGCGCGGCATAGGTCCGCGTCTGACCGTGCCGGTTCCCGCCCAAAGGAATGTAGAGGTAGTCGCGCAGCCAGCTCGACAAGGTGATGTGCCAGCGCCGCCAGAAATCGGAGAATCCGACCGCCCCGTAAGGGAAGCGGAAATTGTCCGGCATGGCAAAGCCGAGGCACAAGGCGACTCCGATCGCCGATGTGGAATAACCGGCGAAGTCGCAGAAGATCTGCCCTGCAAAGGCTAGCGTCGCGACCCAGCTGTCGAGCATCCCCGGCAATTGGCCATGCGCATCGTAAACGGCCTCGACCACGGGCGCGAGGAAGCCGTCGGCGAGCACGACTTTCTGGAACATGCCGAGGGTCAGCAGCGCCAGTCCGAAGGCAATTTGGTTGGCCTTGGCCTGACGCGGCGCGTCGAACTGCGGGACGAGCTCTGTCGGGCGCATAATCGGCCCCGCGACGAGGTGTGGGAAGAAGGTCACGAACAATGCGTAATTGAGGAAGCTGCCGGCCGGCTTCGAACGCCGCAAATAGACGTCGAGCGTGTAGGACAAAGTCGCGAAAGTGTAGAAGCTGATGCCGACCGGAAGGATGATGTCCCAGCCCGGCGGGTGATAGACGATCCCCAGCGACGCCGCGACGGTCACGAAATTCTGGACCAGGAAGCCGCCGTACTTGAAATAGCCGAGCATCCCCAGGTTCACGACGACGCTGATCAGCATCCAGGCTTTGCGCGTGCCGTCGCGCTTCGCGCGGACCATCCACTGCGCCGCCCACCAGTCGACTACGGTCGAGACCCACAGCAGGATCACGAACGGGGGATTCCACGCGGCGTAAAATAGATACGACGCGATCATCAGGTTGATCTTCTTCTGGTGCCAACTGAAGAACGGCGCGTAGTGAAGCGCCATCACGATCGCGAAGAAGACCAGGAACGTCAGTGAATTGAAAATCATCGGACGCCGCTCCGGCGTCCGTTCGCCCCGTTGTCCATACAGCACGCCCCCGAGCTGTACGCATTACACACCGCCGAGACTCGGCGACCAAGCACGCGAGGTTACACGGTAGTTAACCTGACGCAAGTAAGATGGTACCCGCGCTCAGTACTGACCGAAGCGCCCCTTCACCGACTGGATCAGCTTGGCGCTGTCGTAGCCGACGCCGTCCTTGAAGACGACGATGACATTCTCGACGTCGTTGATCTTGGCCGCCGGATTGCCTTTGACGATGAACAAGTCGGCGTTCTTGCCCGCGGCGATGGTGCCGATGCGGTCGGCAAGCCCGAGATAGATCGCGCCGTTGAGGGTCCCTATCCTGACCGCGTCGACCGGCGTGAACCCCGCCTCAACGAGGAGCTCGATTTCCCGCTGGTCGCCGAAACCGGGGATAACCCCGCCGTTACCGGTCGGATCCGGCCCGGCCATCAGCAGCCCGCCCGAAGCGACGAACTGACGCTCGAGGCCGAGGTCGTTCTTGTAACCCAGAGCCGCTTTCGCGGCGCGCGGAGTTCCCGCCCGACTCGAAGTGAGATTGCGCAGGAACAGGTAGGATTCCTTGGCCTGCGGGCTCAGCACATCCATCTGCCGCGCCTGGAGCGGCTCGTGCAGGGGAACGCCTTGCGCGAACACCGGCAGGGTCGAGGTCAAGGCGACATGATGATCGACCAACAGTTTGATCAGCGCATTGGCTTGTGGGCTGCCCGCAGTCATCGCCTCGATCGTCGGGTCGCCGACCGTGTCAGGGCATTGGTCGGGCTGCTTCCCAGGGTCGAGCTGGGTGTTGACGAAGAACCCGTGCTCGAGATTGTCGATCCCGAGCGCGACCGCCTCCGGATAGGTGACTGAGCAGAGATGGCCAGTGACCTTCAGCCCGTGCCGGTGCGCTTCCTTGATCGCCGCGCCGAGTTCGGCACGGCTGATGTTCATGTACGCCTTGAACGAATTGACGCCCTGCTCCGCCCAGTAGGCGACCTCGTGCCGGGCATCTTCGGGCGAGCTGATCTCATGGCCCTGGATGAAAAACCTGCCCGGCCCTTCGAGATATGGGCCGGTGACGTCCAAGTGCGGACCGACCAAATGGCCTGCATCGATCTCGTGCTTCAGGCTGAGGTCGGTGTCGGGCTCGACACTCCCGGTGGTGCGCATCGTTGTCACGCCATTGGCAAGATAGAGCCGCGGCGCGCTGAAGGTCATTTGCGGGACGATGAGGGGCTGTTCGGAACCGCCCTGCGCATCGAGGTTCGGCCGCTGCAGGTAAAACAAATGGTTGTGCATCCCGACGAGGCCAGGAAGCGCGGTCTCGCCGGTCCCGTCGATCGTCTTGTAGCCCGCCGGAACCGCCGACCCGGCCGGCAGCACCGCGCCGATCTTCGCTCCGTCGAGAAGCAGCGTCGCATCTTCGATGGGGAGGGCGCCAGTGCCGTCGATGATCCGCAAATGCTGGATCGCGATCTGCCCCGCCGGAATATGAATATAAGGCTGCACGTCGGGACCGAGCGTTGCCGCCGGAGGCGCCAGCACCGGACCGGCCGCGGCGCTCGAGGCGAGTGCGGCGGCGACGACGCCTAACAAAAATAGTTTCATTGGTGCGCTCCTCCGTTCAATGCTGTTCGCTAGCACCGGCGGCGACGGGACGAAAACTTTCGTCGACGAATGGTCAGACGCCGAACGACGTGAGGATCGGGCACGGCCCCGGCGAGCCGCTGCCACACTCATGGGCCAATCGCTTCAGTGAATCACGCGCCTGTTTCAGCTCGGCAATGCGGGCGTCGAGCGCCACCAGACGCTCGTTCGCGAGGGCGCGCACGCGTGACCGGTCGTTGCTCGCATCGAGATCGAGCAACTCCTTGATCTGCTCAAGCGTGAAGCCGGCACCCTGCGCCTGCCTGACGAAGCGAAGACGACGCACATCCTCGGAACCATAGCGGCGGATTCCCTCGTCACGCGTTGGCGTCTCCAGGAGGCCGCGTCGTTGATAGAAGCGCACCGTTTCCACGCCGACGCCACCCGCTTTGGCGAGGCGTCCGACGGTCAGTGAATGCAAGCCTTGACTCTGTACCATGGTACGGAAGCTATATGGTGATTCGCTCGCTGTCGAGCAATGAAAAGAGGAGAGTGAAAATGACGGACATTCAGAAAGACAAGGCCTGCAAGTGCGGCTGCGCCGACGCGGGTTGCCGCTGCAATCCCTGCACCTGCAAGAATTGTAATTGCTAAGCGTAAATGGCGACGCACCCTCGGCCGATGTCGGGGGTGCGTTGCACAGCAAGGACGACAGTTTGAAGCTCCACTGCCTGCTTTCCTCGGCGATTGCCGCCTTCGCACTGGCTGCGCCTGCGGCGGGGCAATCCATGCCCGGCATGTCGATGCCCGCCCCGCCTGCTCCGACCAGCCCCGCGCCCGTGACGCACCCATCGGATGCCAAGCCTCAAATGAGTACAATGGCGATGCCTGCGGAAGAGCATCGGATGAGCGCCGCGTTCGGCTCCTATCCGATGGAGCGGGAGTCCTCCGGCACCGCGTGGCAGCCTGACACGACCGAGCACGCGGGCTTGATGATGACGTCCGGTGACTGGACGTTGATGGCGCATGGCGTGCTAAATCTCGTCTACGACCACCAGTCCGGTCCGCGCGGAGACGACCAGGCGTTCGCGAGCGGGATGCTGATGGGTATGGCTCGGCGCCCGCTCGGCAACGGCACGCTCCAGCTCAAGGCAATGGTCAGCCCTGATCCGCTAATGGGCCCAAGGGGATATCCGCTTCTCCTTGCGAGCGGCGAGACGGCGAACGGACGCGACCGGCTGATTGATCGGCAACACCCGCACGACTTCTTCATGGAGCTGTCGGCGTCCGTTTCGCAGAACCTCGGGAAAAAAAGCAGTGTCTTCCTTTACGGTGGCTTGCCCGGAGAGCCGGCTTTCGGCCCGCCAGCATTTATGCACCGCGAGGCGATCGCGGACTCCCCCGAGGCACCGATCACGCATCACTGGCTGGATTCCACGCACATCACGTTCGGCGTGATCACAGCGGGCGTAATTGCCGATCGGTTCAAAATCGAAGCGAGCCGCTTCAACGGACGCGAGCCCGATCAGTACCGCTGGAACATCGAAACCGGTGCGCTCGATTCGACCTCCGTGCGGCTGTCATGGAATCCGACCCGAACGCTGGCCCTTCAAGGCAGTTGGGCGCACCTCGTCGATCCGGAGCAGCTGGAGCCGGGGGTCAATCAGAACCGCCTATCGGCCAGCGCTCTGTGGGCGGACGACATCGCACCCGGGTGGCATGCTGCCGCGACCCTCGCCTGGGGCCGCAAAACGGTCGAACATCATAATGACGACGCCTTTGCAGCGGAGGTCTCGCTGAAGCATCAAGCGTGGACCATCTTCGGCCGCAGCGAGGTCACCAATAATCGCGAGCTCGTCCCAGGCAGCATCGCTTACCGCGTCGGCAAAGTTTCGCTCGGCGCCGTCCGCGACTTCCGCATTGCTGAACATCTCAGCTTCGGAGCCGGAGGACTATTCGCACTCAACTTCGTGCCAATCCCGCTCCAGCCGCTGTACGGCAGCGCCAATCCAGTCGGAATGATGGGCTTCGTTCGGATGAAGCTCGACTAGCCCTCCACCGTGATACGGAACCGCCCCGCTTCCCCTCCCGTTTGAGCGCCGTGGACAATGTGCACACCCTCGAACGCAAGCCGGCGCTGATCACGCCTCCGCCGGCAGCCGAAGCTTTCTACACCGAAGTGCTGAAGCTGATGGCGGCCTCGAACATCCCCTTCCTCGTCTCGGGCACCTATGCGCTCGCCAGTTACACCGGCATCGATCGGCCGACCAAGGACGTCGACGTCTTCGCCAAGGCCGGCGACGCGCTGAAGTTGCTCCATTATTGCAAAGAGCACGGCTTCGACGTTGAAATCGTTGACGAGCGCTGGCTCTACCGGATTACCCGTGGCGAGCTGTTCGTCGACGTCATCACCAACATGCCGACCGTCACCACCCACGTCACCGACGAATGGTTCATCACTGCGCCCCAGACCGCGCTGTTCGGAGCGAAGGTTCGGCTCGTCCCGCCAACGCAGTTCATCTGGTCGAAGATCTTCGTCCAGGACCATCACCGCTTCGACATGGCGGACGTCGCCCACATGATCCTCAAATGCCACCAGGCGGTCGACTGGAAGCAGCTGTTGAGCCACATGGAGCTTTATTGGGAAGTGCTCCTGATGGCGCTCCTGAACTTCCGCTTCGTCTATCCGAGTGAGCGCCACGTCGTGCCGCGCTGGATCATGGACGAGCTCCTCGAGCGCCTGCACGATCAGTATGATGTCAAAGGCCCGGGCAAGAAGGTTTGCCGCGGCCGCATCTTCTCGCCGCGGGACTATGCGATCGACGTCGACCAATGGGGCTTCTCCGACGCGGTCGGCAATCTCGAAGAGCAATATGGCGAATGACGGGTCGATGCGGGTAGCGGCGATTGGCGATCTTCATGTGCAGGAGAGCGACGTCGCGCCCTATCGCGAGCTGTTCGCCGAGGTTTCCAACCACGCCGACGTGCTCCTGTTATGCGGCGACCTGACCAATTTCGGCAAGACGGCCGAGGCCGAAATCCTGGCCGAAGACATCAAGTCGTGCTCGGTCCCGGTGCTCGGCGTCCTTGGCAATCACGATTACGAATGCGGCTGCCCGGAGAAGGTCTGCGAAATTCTGCATGGCGCCGGCATGACCGTGCTCGACGAACAGGCGGTAGAGATCGACGGTGTCGGCTTCGCCGGGGTCAAGGGCTTCATGGGCGGCTATGGCCGCGGCGAGCTGGCGCCGTTCGGCGAGCCGGTCGCCAAGCTCTTCGTCGACGAAGTCATGAAGGAGGCCCGCAAGCTCGAAAACCAGCTGCGAACCCTTCGCACCGAGCGCAGCGTCGCGGTGCTGCATTATTCACCGATCGTCGAAACGATCGAGGGCGAACCCGAGGCGATCTTCCAATATCTCGGATCGCAGCGCTTGTGCGATCCGATCGACCGCTTCGACCACGTGAAGGCCGTGGTCCACGGCCACGCGCACCACGGCACCTACGAAGGCCGCACGCCGCTAGGCAAACCGGTCTACAACGTCGCGCAATTCGTGGTGAAACCGCTGTTCGACCGGGCCTATGCGCTGCTCGAGCTCTAGCTCTCCCCCTCGCCTGGGATCGGGGTCGGGGTGTCAAGCGTCTCGATCACATACAGCCGCTTGACCAGCACGTAGCTGACGACCGCGAGCGGCGCAGCGAGCAGGACGCCGATGACGCCGAACAGAAGCCCGAAAGCGAGCAGCGCGAAAAGCGTGATCACTGCGGGAATATCGACAGCGAATTGCTGGATCACCGGCTGGATCAGATAGGCTTCGGCGTGGTGGACCAGGACGTAGAGTCCGACCACCCACAGGGCGAGCTCGGGGCTCTCGATGAGACCAACCATGATCGCCGGAATCGAAGAGGTGATTGCGCCGGCATAAGGGATGAACTCGAGCGTCCCCGAGATGAGGCCGAGGACCAGGGCGGACGGGACGCCGAGCAGCGACAGCCCACCCCAGGTCAACAGGAAGATGAGGATCATCGCCGCGAGCTGTCCCTTGAGCCAAAGCCGCAGGGCACGGTCGGACTCGCGCATCGCCTCCGCCACGAGCTGCCGCTTTTGCGGTGGCACGAGCTTGAGGAGGCCGATCCCATAGAGGCGCGGTTCCGCGGCAAGAAAAATCCCGCCGAAAAAGACGATCAGGAAGCTCGCAGCACTGAAGCTGATCGAGGAAAGCACGCCCTTGAGATTTCCGCCGAAAATCCCGCCGGAATGCACCTCGCCCATCCAGCGCATCACCGGATGACCGAGCCCCATCCCCGCCAGCCTGGCGTCGATCATCTGCCCGGCACGTGGCAGCATGTCGGCAAGCTGCTGACTCTGCGCGGCGACCTGCGATCCGATCGACCAGATCACGCCCGCGATAATGCCAACGATGAGCAATACCGAAAGGAGGACCGCGAACCGCTCGGGCAGGCGCAGGTACTTTTCGAGCAGGTCGGAGATGGCGCGGAAGATGGTCGCGATCATAACCGCGCCGAACAGCAGCACGACGACTTCCCGCAACTGCCACAGGAGCAGGACTCCGCCGGCGATTGCGACGGTCGTGAGGACCTTGCGGACGAAGCGTCCTTCGTCGCTCTGCGGCGCATCGTTCACATGCCGACAGCGCGCCTCTGCACGCTACGGTTCCATCGGCTACTGCGCCGACCGCAACGGAAGACCCGCCCCGAACAGGGCTTTTTGACTACGGCCTTAAGTTCCTACGGCTGCGGCCAATTTTCCAGGATTTCGACGAAGCGGGCGAGCCAGGCGTTGGTCTGGTGGCCGTCCACCACGCGATGGTCGATGGTCAATGTGACATAGGCCATCGGCAGGATGACGATCGCATCGTCGCCGTCGATTTCGCGCACCACGACGCGTTTCTCGAGCTTGCCGATGCCGAGGATCGCGGCCTGCCCCTGGTGGAGGATGATGGGGGCGGCGAGCAGCGAGCCCGAGACGCCGTGGTTCGATATGGTGAAGCTGCCGCCCGACACATCGGAGCGCTCGAGCTTTCCCTCCCGTGCGCGGCGGGTGAGGTCGTCGAGCCTGGCGCCGATCTGCTCGAGGCTAAGCGAGCCCGCGTCCTTGACCACCGGTACCACCAGGCCCCTTTCGCCGAGCGCGGTGCCAACGCCGATGTCGATCGTGGGCGAGATCGCGATGCGGTCCTTTTCCCAGCGGCCGTTGATCGCCGGCGCGACCGCCATCGCTTCCGCCGCGGCCTTGACGATGTAGGCGGTGTAACTGAGCTTCTGCCCGCGCGCGGCGAGTGTTGCCTTGTGCGCCGCGACCGCAGAGAAGTCGGCTTCGAACACGGCGGTCACATGCGGTTGGTCGGTTACCGCGCGAATCATGTTCTCGGCGATGGCGAGGCGCATCCGGTCGTGTGGGATGTCCTGCGGCGAGAATTGCCGCGGCTGAGCAGTCGCGGGCTCGCCGACGCTGACCAGGGTGGCCGAGGCGACCGCGCGATCGACATCCTCGCGCGTCACGCGCCCGTTGCGGCCCGTGCCGTGGATTCGGGCCGGATCGATCCCATTCTGTAGGCAAGCGCGGCGGACCGAGGGCGAGAGGCGGGATTCGACCTCGCTGTTCCCCGGCGAAGGCCGGGGCCCAGGAGCGCCGACGGGCGCTTCCTTACCGCCGGTCGAAGGCTCCGCCTCCTGGGCCCCGGCCTTCGCCGGGGTACTGATGCTAATCCGCGCCAACAGCGCGCCAGGCACAGCCTCCGCATCCGTGTCGAGCACGATCTCCGCGAGCACCCCCGCCGCCGGCGACGGCACTTCCTGCGTCACCTTGTCAGTCTCAAGCTCGACCAAGGGATCGTTCTCGGCCACCGCATCGCCGATCTGTTTGAGCCAGGCGCGGACAACCGCCTTGGTGCCTTCCTGCTCGTCGGGAACGCGGACTTCGATCATGACGGCTCTCTCAAGCCGTCACCCCAGCGAAGGCTGGGGCCCATGCCAACGCTGCTCGACTGTGTCCACGTCGACGGGATATGGATGCCAGCCTTCGCTGGCATGACGAGCCTTGCCATCAAAATCCCACCAGCCGCTCGATCTCCGCGCGGATGCTCGCCGGGCTCGGCAGCGCCCATTCCATCAGCTTCGGGTGATGCGGGCTCGGAATGTCGGGCATCGTCACGCGGGCCACGGGCGCGTCGAGGTCGAGGAAGGCCTCGTCGGCGACCACGGCCGCAATCTCCGCACCGAAACCGCCGGTGCGCAAATCTTCGTGGACGATGAGGCAGCGGCGCGTGCGGCGGACGCTGTCGAGCACCATGTCCTTGTCCCACGGGTGCAACGTCCTCAAGTCGATCACGTCGGCGCTGAAGCCCTCGGCGGCGGCCTCGCAGCGCGGCACCATCGCGCCCCAGGTGACGATCGTGATCTTGTCGCCCTCACGGGTCTTTTTGGCTCGGCCGAACGGCAGGACATATTGGTCTCCGGGCCACGGGCGCCGCGCCCAGCTGTCGTCGAGCATCGCGCGATGTTCGAAGAACAGCACCGGATCGTTGCCGCGCAGGCTGAAACGCAGCAGCCCGACGGCATCTTCGGCATTCGACGGGACGGCGACCTTCCAGCCCGGATTGTGGACGAACTCGACCTCGTTGGTCATCGAATGCCACGGATCGCCGCACTTGAAGAAGCCGCCGGGTACGCGCAGCACCATCGGCGCTGCGAAACGGTTGTTCGTCCGCCAGCGCATTGTCCCGCAATCGTGGATCTGCTCGGTCGCGGGCTCGGCATATTTGCGGAACTGGATTTCGGGCACGGGCATCAGGCCGGCGAGCGCCATGCCGACCGCTCGGCCGACGATGCCTTCCTCATTGAGGCTGGTGTCGAAGACGCGCTCGCGGCCGAACTTCTCCTGCAAACCGAGTGTCACCGCATGGACGCCGCCCTTCGGCCCGACGTCCTCGCCGAACAGCAGCACGCGCGGATTGGCCTCGAGCTCCTGGTCGAGGACGCGGCGGATCGCGGTGACCATGTTGATGCGCTGGCCCTCGGGCGCCGGCTGGTCCGTGGTGCCATCGAGGCTGAGCCCGGCACCGCCGCCGACCTCGCTCATCTCGCCTTCGAAGAAGACGTTGGTCGTGACTTTCTCCGGTGCGGAAATGCCGCGCGCCTCGGCGTCCGCGCGCGCCGCTTCGACCTGCCACGCCGCTTCGCGCTCGAGGTCTTCCCATGCCTGCTCGCCAACCTGCCGCTTTTCACAATGTGCCTTTAGCTTGGGCAGCGGGTCGCGCTCCCATTCGGCCGCGACTTCCGCCTCGCTCTTGTAAGTCTGGGTGTCCTGGAAGCTGTGCCCCTCGAGCCGCGGGACGGTTAGCCGCAGCAGCGCCGGCGCGCGCTTGGTCCGCACATGCGCAACCGCGTCCGCGATCAGGCGGGATGCCTCGACCGGATCAGTGCCGTCGCCGTTGAAGATCGTCAGCCCCGAAAAGCTCGCGAGATTGGCGGCGATGTCCTTGCCCGGCGTCTGGTAATCCGACGGGACCGAGATCCCGTAGCCATTGTCTTCAACGTACATGAGCAGCGGCAATTGTTGCGTGGTTGCAATAGTTAGCGCGGACCAAAACCCGCCGGTGGCGCAGCTCGCATCCCCTCCCAGCACCAGGGCGATTGAGTCTTCCGGTCCCTCTTCCAGAACCTCCCGCTTATAAGCGATGGCCTGGGCCCAGCCAGCCGCCGGCGTATATTGCGCGCCGACCCCGCCGCACATCGGCAGCGCGTGCGCTCCGCCCGGATTGGGGTAGTTGAAGACGACGCCGATATCGCGCCCGTCGGAATATCCGCCGGCGAGGCCCATCCCCGAACCGAGCGCATCGGCGAGCGGCACACCCAGCGCCAGCAGCAAAGGCCGCGAGCGGTAATAGCCGCAAGCCGCGTCGCCATCCTTGAGCTGCATGCCCAGCAGCACCTGCGCCATGTCATGTCCGCGCGCGCTGAACTGGTAGAGGACCTTCTTCGCCGGAACGAGCTGTTCTTCCTCGATCCGGTCCATTTCCCGGCTGGTCAGCACCAGCCGCGCGACCTCGCGCCAGTCCACCTCGGCCGAGACTCGGCCCGGGTCGCGATCCGCCATGGCCGTTTACGCCTCCAGCGCGCCGACCACGGCGGCGGTAAATCGGTCGATTTGATTGTCGCTCATTCCAACGACGTTGAACCGGCCGCTGTCGGCCATGTAGATCGACTCGTCTTGCCTGAGCTTCAGCACCTGATCCTTGCTCAGCGGCAGCATCGAGAACATGCCGAACTGACGGCCGATGAAAGCGAGCCGCGAGTCCGCCGACGAGATCCGCTGCCGCACGGCGTTGATGCGGTCGCGCATGGCGGTGAGCTCGACCAGCCACCGCGCGCGCAGCTCCGGATCCTCAAGAACGATGTGCACCGCCGCGGCGCCATGATCAGGCGGCATCGACCACATTTCGCGCGCGCGCTGGAACACATGGTCCATCGCGGTTTTGGTCGTCTCAACCGAGCCGCTCTTGACCCACAGCGAACCAACGCGGTCGCGGTAGACGCTGAAATTCTTGTCGCAGCTTTGGGCAACGATCACTTCATCGCAGGCGTCGAGCAACAAGCGGACGCCGAACGCGTCCTCGTCGAGCCCGCGACCGAAGCCCTGGTAGGCGATGTCGATAAGCGGCACGAGGCCGCGGTCAGCGACCACGCGCGCAACCTCGCGCCATTGGTCTTCGCTGAGGTCCGCACCCGTCGGATTGTGACAGCAGCCGTGCAGCAAGGCCACGTCGCCGGCCTCGCCGGCCTCAAGCGCCGCGATCATGTCCTCGAAGCGGATAATGCCCTGCCCGCGCTCGTAATAAGGATAGTCGACTTGTTCGAGCCGCACCGAGTTGATGATCGCCGGATGATTTGGCCACGTCGGCGTTCCGACGAGTACGCGCGCCTGCGGATTTGCGGTCGCGATGAGCTCGAAGCCTAGCCTCAATGCGCCGCACCCGCCGGGCGTCTGCAATCCGGTGATGCGGTCGTCGGATGCATGATGGCCCAGCAGGATCGGCCTCAGCAGCTCGGCGAAGCGCTTATCGCCCGCGCTGCCGAGATAGGCCTTGGTGACCTGCGTATCGACGAGGCGCTGCTCGGCCTCCTTGATCACCTTCAGGATCGGCGTGTTGCCGACGGAATCCCGGAACACGCCGACGCCGACGTCGATCTTGTCGGCCCGAGGGTCTCCGTTCGCCAAAGCGATCAACGCCAGCAGCGAATCGTTCACGACGGGCGGAAGATCGGCGAGCCCTCTCGCCTTTGAATGGGTCTGCGTCAGCATGGCAGCGCGATTAGCCCACTCACGCGTCGTAATCCACAGCGACCCCGTCGCCCAAGGGCACCGACTGGCAGGTCAGCACATAGCCGTCGGCGACCTCTTCGTCCGTGAGCCCGTAGTGGACCGCCATCTCGACCTTGCCCTTGGTCACCTTCGCCCTGCAGGTCGCGCAGACGCCCGCCTTGCAGGCAAAAGGCGCGGGGAGGCCCGCGGCGCGCGCGCTGTCGAGGATGTTGCCTGCAGTGAAAGCAATGCGTCGGGTGCGGCCGTCGAGCGTCACAGCGACATTCACGCCCTCCGCTTGGGTTTGCAGATGCGCCATTTCCTTGGCCATCGCACCGGCTGGGCGATCGGCGGTGAAACGCTCGATACGGATGCGCTCCTTGGGGATGTTTCGGTCGAGCAGCGCTCCCTCTGCGGCGTCCATCATCGGCCCGGGGCCGCAGATGAACCACCCCTCGACCTCGGCAGCGTCGGTCACGAGCGCGGGGATTGCCTGTTCCAACCGTTCGCGGCTCAACATGCCGTTGAACAGCTCGATGTCCTGCTCCTCGGCGTCGAGGAAGTGATAGATTTCGAGCCTGCCGAGATGCTTATCCTTCAATCCTGCGAGCGCTTCGAGGAAGATCACCGAGCTGCTGTCGCGATTGCCGTAGAGCAGAGTGAAACGGCTGTTCGGTTCCTCGCGCAGCAAGGTCTTGATCAGCGATATGACAGGCGTGATTCCGGACCCGCCGGCGATGCCCACCAGGTGGCGCCGCTTTCCCGGGTCGAAGTCGGTCGTGAAGCTGCCGTGCGGGACCATCACTTCGACCGTGTCACCGGCCTTCAGCTGGTCGCCGACCCAGCTGGAGAATAGGCCGCCGCCGATGCGTTTGACTGTGACCATCCAGTCGGCGTCCGCGGGCGCGGTGCACAGCGAGTAATTGCGCCGGACTTCTTCGCCATTGATGGTTGCGCGCAGGGTCAAATGCTGGCCGGCTTTGAACGCGAACTGATCGCGAAGCGCCGGCGGAATCTCGAAGCGGATCGAATTCGCCTCGGCGGTCTCCGGCACCACCTCCGCGACCTTCAGCCGATGGAAGTGAACCGACACTACCAGGTCGCGTCGGGGTAGGTGCGCGGCAGGAACTGCATCACCGCGAGGAGATGGCCCAGGTGCTCGCTGTGATGGCCGCGACGCCCGCCGAGGATTGGGCGCTGTTCGGCGGGCGGTTCGAGCTGGGCCTCGGCGAGAACGGCCGCGATCGCCGAACGATATTCGTCCTCGAACATGCGTGGGTCGGCGGCAATGCCTGCGTCGATTGCCGCCTGCAGTGCGTCGTCGACCTCGAACAGCTCGGGAATGAAGCGCCAGTTCCAATCTAATCCATCGGCCATCCTCCGCGCGCTCTCCTCGGTGCCGTCGCCGAGGCGGATCGTCCATTCGGCCGCGAGCTCGCGGTGATAAGCGACTTCCTTCACGGCCTTGTGCGCGAAGTCGGACAGGAACTGGTCGCTCGATTGCGACAGCCGCTGCAACAGCATGTGCTGCCAGGTCGTGTAGAGCAGGTGCCGGGCGATGGTCTGAGCGAAGTCGCCGTTGGGCTGCTCGACCAGCAGGCAATTCTTGAAATCGAGCACGTCGCGATGAAAGGCGAGCCGGTCGCCGTCGCCGGCTTCGTTAAGCAGCAAATTCGCCTGCCCGACCAGGTCCAGCGCGAGATTGGCAAGGCTGATGTCGACTTCGAGCACCGGCCCATGCCCGCACCATTCGGACACGCGTTGGCCGAGCACCAGCGCATCGTCTCCAAGGCGCAACAGATACTCCGTGCGGGGATCGACGGCGACGGTCGCCATCAGATGTGCTTCACCTCGTCCGGGATGTCGTAGAAGGTCGGGTGGCGGTAAATCTTGCTTTCCGCCGGCTCGAACAGCTCACCCGCCTGGTCAGGATCGGACGCGACGATTTCGGCCGAGGGCACGACCCACAGACTCACCCCTTCCATGCGCCGCGTGTAGGTGTCGCGCGCGTGGGCCAGCGCGAGCTGCGCGTCAGGAGCATGAACGCTGCCAACGTGGCGATGCGACAGGCCGCCTTTAGAGCGGACGAAGACTTCCCAGAGCGGCCAGTCACTGCTCACGCCGCCTTCCTTGCGCGGCGCTTGGCTTCATGCGCCGCGGCGGCCTCGCGCACCCAGGCGCCATTGTCCCAGGCGTCGCGGCGCGCCTTCATGCGCTCTTTCGCCACGGGTCCTTCACCACGCACGACCGCGTAAAATTCTTCCCAATCGATCACGCCGAAATCGTAGCCGCCCTTTTCCTCGTTCCACTTTAGATCGGCATCGGGGACCTTGAGATTGAGGTAATCCGCCTGCGGAACGGTGATGTCGACGAACTTCTGACGAAGTTCGTCATTAGTCTCGCGCTTGATGCGCCAGCGCATCGACTGCGCGGTGTTCGGCGAATCATCATCCGGCGGGCCGAACATCATCAGGCTGGGCCACCACCAGCGGTTGAGCGCATCCTGCGCCATGCACTTCTGCTCGGGCGTGCCGTTAGCAAGCGCGATCATGATCTCGTAGCCCTGGCGCTGGTGGAAGCTTTCTTCCTTGCACACCCGAACCATCGCGCGGGCGTACGGACCGTATGAAGTGCGCTGAAGCGGCACCTGGTTCATGATCGCGGCGCCGTCGACCAGCCATCCGATCGCACCAATGTCGGCCCAGGTCAGCGTCGGATAATTGAAGATGGTCGAATATTTGGCTTTGCCAGAATGCAGCGCCTCGATCATCTGCTCCCGGCTCGTGCCCAGCGTCTCCGCAGCGCAGTAAAGGTACAGGCCATGCCCGGCCTCGTCTTGCACCTTGGCGAGCAGGATGGCCTTGCGTCGAAGCGATGGGGCCCGGCTGATCCAATTGCCTTCCGGGAGCATGCCGACGATCTCTGAATGCGCATGCTGGCTGATCTGCCGCGTCAGGGTGCGCCGATAGGCTTCGGGCATCCAGTCCTTGGGCTCGATGAACTCGTCCGCCGCAACCCGCGCCTCGAACGCCTCGACCAGCTTCGGGTCCTCGAGATTCTCGATCTTCGCCGTCTTCTGGAGCTCGGTCGTGTACATGAGTGCGATGTAGTCCGTGCTGCCCTAACGTTCAAATCTCGACAACCGCTCCGCCAAGCGTCCGCGAATAGCCGGTGAACTCGGCGATGGCTCGGCCACCGCTCGTGCGTATGGCAACGCGGGTGACTCCGGCCCGCCCCTCGCGCGCAACCTCGCTCGCCTCGGCAATCAGGGTCTCCCCCTCGCTGACCTTCTCGAGGAAGACGATCGAGGCCTGCGCGGCGACACTCGCATGATTGGCGCCGTTGCACACATAGGCAAACGCCGTGTCGGCAAGCGCGAAGATCATGCCGCCATGGGCGATGCCGTGGCTGTTGAGCATGTCGGCGCGCACGACCATCGAAATGCGCGCATAGCCCACGCGCGCTTCCTCGATCCGGATACCCCACGCGGGCCCGGTGCCTTCGCCAGCGAGCATTTGATGCGCAACACGCGATGCGAGTCCGTCTGCCGTCATGCTCCGCTTGTGTCACGGCGGCCACAGTCCGCGCAATCTCGCTGAAAATCTTGGGTTAACGGCTGCTGGCGATGTGGGCGGTAACATTGCCTTAACGACTAGCGGTTGAACAGCGTGCGTTTGGGAGCGTGAAGCATGCGAATGACCGACCCGAAATGCCTCGCGCCAATCCGGAACGCCGGAGCGCCTGGGCCTGCAATCCCTCGGTGAACGCGGCTGGCTCCCTTTTGCGCGGCCGAATTGGACCGCTATGGCGGGTCGTGCGGCGGTGGCTCGGGTTCGAGGCCTTCATTGCGGCCGCAATCGCCGCGACCGTACTCGCGGTCACCTTTCAGGACTCGCTGATTAACCGGTCGCTCCGCTTCCGCCCTGAGGGATCGGGCTCGGCCTATGATCGGTACTCGTACGACGACAGCGGCTCAGGCGGCGCATCGGCAGCGTCGTTCGATGGCGCGCGAAACTTGTCCTGGCATTGCCTCCTGCAGAAGAAGCTCGACTGGCCTTATTGTGGCATGGGGCTGCTGTTTGATCGGACACACGCCGGCAAGGGCGTCAATCTCGAAGGCTATGACAGCCTGACCGTGAAGCTCGCGTATCACGGACCGGCACACACCGTTCGAGTGGTCCTTAAGAATCACGACAACAGCTATCGCGCGACCGACGGATCGATCATCGACAAACCGGAGCAGGTGGACCTGCCGGTTACTGGCGGCGAACAGCAGCTGCAACTGAACCTCAGCGATCTCACTGTCGCCGAATGGTGGAAGCGCGCCACCGCGCCGCCCCCCGAACGCGCCCGCACCGAACTCAAAGACGTTGTCGCAATTGAGCTCGTTGTAGGGCCAGACGGCGCGCTCGGCGAGCACAAGATGCGCATCGAAGGATTAAGCTTCGATCGCAAGCTGATGAGCACGAAGGGCTTCTTTGGGGCCATCGCACTTTGCTGGATGATCCTGATCGGCGGCATCCTCATACTGCGACCGCGGCACATGGCGCGGTTGAAACACTCGGCCAACCAGGCGCTCCGCGAAAGCGAACGGCTCCACCGGACGATCCTCGAAACGAGCACGGACTGCATCGTCCTTCTGGCCCGGGACGGAACGATCGAATTCATCAACGCGGCGGGGCTCGCGGCCTTCGAGCTCCCGACGTTCGATGAGGTTCGGGGTCACCCCTGGACCGACTTTTGGGATCGCTCGGAAATCTGGGGTCTGGACAATGCATTTGCCCGTGCGGTCGAAGGCGAAACCGTGCGCGTACGCGGGCCTGGGCCGACGGCGCGAGGGACGCGGCGCTGGTGGGATCTGGTCGTCACTCCGGTGCTGGACGAGGGCGGCTCAATCAAGGGCTTTCTGTGTGTGTCGCGCGACGTCACCGCCGAACGCGAGCGATCGGAGCAGCTCAGATGGGCCAGCGAGCACGATGCGCTCACCCACCTTCCCAATCGCCGCGCGTTTCAGGCGCGGCTGCAGGCGGCGACGTTGCGAGCGATGCAGGCCGGCGAGCAGGTCGGGCTGTTGCTCATCGATCTCGACCACTTCAAGCACGTCAACGACAGTCTCGGCCACAGTGCTGGCGACGAACTGCTCAAGGTCCTCGCGGACCGGCTGCGCAATTGCGTGCGGGGCAACGACTTTGTTGCGCGGATCGGCGGCGACGAATTCGCGATTCTTCTGGAGGACGCCTGCTCGAAGGAGCTGCTGTTGAGCGTGGGCAAGCAGGTACAGGACCGGCTTCGCGCGCCGGTTCGAGCGGGCGGCAAGGCCCTCTGCGCGGGTGCCAGCATTGGCGGAGCGCTGTTTCCAACGAATGCCGCGACCGCGCAGGACCTGTTCAAATATGCCGACACGGCGCTCTATGAGTTGAAGCAGAACGGCCGCGGCGGCACGAAGCTGTTCGACGACTATATGCTGGCGGAGGCGGAGAAGACGGCTTCACAGCTCAACCTCGCTCGCGGCACGCTGACCAAGAAAACTGTGGTACCGCTCTATCAGCCCAAGATCGACATCGTGACCGGTGAAGCCGTCGGTCTGGAAGCCCTACTGCGCTGGCGGCACCCTAAGCGCGGACTTCAGCCCCCGGCCACGCTCGAGGAAGCCTTCACAGATTATGAGCTTGCCGCGAAGATTGGCGAGCTGATGCAGCACAAGGTCGCCGTCGACATCCGCAGGTGGCTTAATGACGGTGTTCGCTTCGGCCAGGTTTCGATCAACGCCGCGCCAGCCGAATTCCTGCGCGACGATTATGCCGAGCGTCTGCTCGCGATTCTCGCTGACAATGACGTCCCCGCCGACCGGATCGAAGTCGAAGTGACTGAGCACGCGTTCCTCGGGCGAGGTCCGGCTTATGTCGCTCGCGCGCTCGATGTCCTGAAGCAAGCCGGTGCCACGGTATCGCTGGACGATTTCGGGACTGGCTGCTCGTCGCTGGCACACCTTCGCGATTTCCCGGTCGACGTGGTCAAGATCGACAAGTCTTTCATCCAGCAGATGACCGAGGATTCCGAGATTGCGGCAATCGTCGCGGCGGTCGTCGATCTTGCGAACAGCCTGTCGATCGGGGTCGTTGCCGAAGGAGTCGAAACGCCCGCGCAGCTCGATCTTCTGCGGATCATGGGCTGCCGGATCGCGCAGGGACATCTGTTTAGCGCAGCCGCTCCCGCTAGTGACGTCCCGGGCCTGATGCCGGCCATCAGAGCCGCAGCCTAGGCTGAAATCCGGTTCTTCTCGCGTTCGGGCAGACATAGTAGGGCCCGACCATGGCCGATTATGAAACGATCCTCTTCGAGCGAAACGATGCGATCGCCCGAATCACATTCAACCGCCCGGATCGGCTGAACAGCTTTACGGCGCAGATGCACGGGGAACTGCGCGAGGCGCTCGGCAATCTTGGCGATGCGCGGGTGGTCGTGGTGACCGGCACCGGGCGGGGCTTCTGCGCGGGGCAGGATCTCAACGACAGGGCGGTTGCGCCAGGCGAAGCGGTCGACCTCGGCGAAACAGTGCAGCAATCCTGGAATCCGCTGATCCGCACGCTGACTTCGCTCCCCCAGCCGGTAATCGCGCGCGTCAACGGCGTCGCCGCCGGCGCGGGCGCGAACATCGCGCTCGCCTGCGATCTGGTCGTCGCCGCAAAGTCGGCGAAATTCATCCAGAGTTTCTCGGCAATCGGGCTGATTCCCGACAGCGGCGGCACCTGGGTCTTACCGCGGCTCGTCGGCCAGGCGCGCGCGCTGGGACTTGCGCTGACTGGCGACGCGCTATCGGCCGAAAACGCCGCCGAGTGGGGCATGATCTGGAAGGCGGTCGAGGACGACGCGCTCGACGCCGAAGTCGACGCGATCGCCAGCAAGCTCGCTTCGCTTCCGCCGCTCGGCCTAGCCGCCATCAAGGAAATGATCCGCTCGTCGTGGCGGTACAGCCTCGACGAGGAGCTCGAGCGCCAAACCGGGGCGATGCGCCGCTTGGGCCTCACCGAGGATTATCGCGAAGGCGTGGCCGCCTTCCTCGAAAAGCGCGCCCCGACTTTCACCGGCCGCTAAAGGCTGCAACTCTCCTCACATTCCGTTCGTTGCGATCTGCAAACAAACAAAACGGGAGAGAATCTGTGAGTCTGATCATTGTCATCATTCTGATCCTGCTGCTCGTCGGCGCGGTGCCGCGCTGGGGCTACAGCAGGGGCTGGGGATACGGCCCATCGGGGATCCTCGGCGTGATCCTGATCATCGTGATCATCCTGCTGCTGATGGGCCGGCTCTAGGCTGCTCCCGCCTTTTCGGCGAAGCTCCATGCCGCCGAGGCGAGCATCGGCACGCGCGCAGCCATTTCGGCGGCGCGGGCGTGGCTGGCGGTGCCGTCGATCACTCGCTTCTTGATTCCCTGCACGATGCCGGCGAGCCGAAACAAATTGTAAGCGAAATACCAGTCCAGTTTCGCAGCAACGGGCACGCCCGAGCGTTCCGAGTAACGCTGGACAATGGCTTCGAGGCTCGGGATGCCGAGCGCCGCGAGATCGAGTCCCACGAGGCCCGCGGCGCCATCGGCGGGCATCATCCACTGCATCGCGAGGTAAGAAAAATCCGCTAGCGGATCGCCGAGCGTCGCCAACTCCCAATCGAGCACTGCAGTCAGCGTGCCGTCACCATCGAAGACGACATTGTCGATGCGGTAGTCGCCATGCACGATCGACGTGCGTGATTGCTGCGGCAGAGTCTCCGGAAGAAAAGCGATCAGCCGCTCCATCTCAGGAAGGTAATCGGTTTGAGAGTCGCGGTACTGGCTCGTCCAGCGGGCGACCTGGCGCTCGAAATAATTCCCCGGCTTGCCGAAGTCGGCGAGGTCGGCGGCCGCAGGGTCGATGTTGTGGAGGTCGGCGAGCGTGTCGACCAGCTGCTCATAAATCCGCCGCCGCGTCGCCGGATCGAAGTCGGGAAGCGCACCGTCGGCGTAGGGGCGGCCCTTTGCCAGCTCCATCACGTAGAAAATCGCGCCGATGACGGCCGGATCGTCACACAGCGCGAGCGGCCGCGGCACCGGAAAATCGAGCGGGCTCAGTGCCGACAGCAGCCGATATTCGCGGTCCACCGCGTGCGCCGAAGGAAGGAGCGTTCCGAACGGCTTTCGGCGAAGCACATATTCGCCCGATGCGCCGCTGATCTTGTACGTCGGGTTGGACTGGCCAGACGGGAATTTGGTCAGGGAGAACGGACCGCTGAAGCCTTCGACGTTCGCTTCCAGCCAGGCTCCGAGCGCGGCTCCGTCGATCGCCGGCTCGCTCACCGGTACTTCTTATATTCCAGTCGGGCGATCGCGCGGCGGTGGACCTCGTCTGGGCCGTCGGCCAGGCGCAGCGTCCGGATAGAGGCATAGGCCCGCGCCAGCCCCGCATCCTCCGACACGCCGGCGGCGCCGAACGCCTGGACCGCATCGTCGATGATCTTCAGCGCCATAATAGGCGCCGCGACCTTGATCATGGCGATCTCGCCCTGCGCGGCCTTGTTACCGGCGCGGTCCATCATGTCGGCAGCCTTGAGGCACAGCAGCCGCGTCATTTCGATCTCGATCCGAGCGTTGGCGACACGCTCCTCCCACACGCCTTGTTCCGCGATGGTCTTGCCGAAAGCCGTGCGCGACAATAGCCGCTTGACCATCGCCCCGAGCGCTTCCTCGGCCGCGCCAATGGTGCGCATGCAATGGTGGATGCGTCCGGGCCCGAGCCGGCCCTGTGCGATCTCAAAGCCCCTGCCCTCGCCAAGCAGCATGTTCGACGGCGGCACCCGCACATCATCGAGCTCGATTTCCATGTGGCCGTGCGGCGCGTCGTCATAGCCGAACACCGGCAGGTGGCGCTTGATCGTCACTCCGGGCGCATCGAGCGGCACCAGGATCATCGACTGCTGCTTGTGAGTTTCGGCGTTGGGGTCAGTCTTGCCCATCAGTATTGCGACCTTGCAGCGCGGATCGCCCGCTCCGCTCGACCACCATTTGCGGCCGTTCACGACATACTCGTTGCCGCGCATTTCGATGCTGCACTTGATGTTGGTCGCGTCGGACGACGCGACATCGGGCTCGGTCATCAGGAAGGCCGAGCGGATCTCGCCCTCCATCAGCGGCTTCAGCCACTCGTCCTTTTGCTCGCGCGTGCCGTAGCGGTGCATCACCTCCATGTTGCCGGTGTCGGGTGCCGAGCAGTTGAATGCTTCCGACGACCACAGGAAGCGCCCCATCTCCTCCGCGCAAAAAGCATATTGGAGGTTGGTGAGGCCAGGCCCGTCGAACTCGAAGCTGTCGTCGACCGGCGTCGCGCCGTGTGACGGCGGCATGAACAGGTTCCAGAGGCCTTCGGAACGCGCTTTCTCCTTCAGCTCCTCGATGACAGGAAGCACCTTCCAGCGCTCCCCCTCGCGCTGCTGCGCGTCATAATCGCGCGCGCGCCGCCGCACGTGTTCGTCCATGAAAGCGCGAACCCGGTCGCGCCATTCGGTCTCGCCGGAGCCAAGGCTGAAATCCATCGGCGGCGCCTATCAGCAACAGTGTCAGTTGGCTATGAGTGGGGCATGGACAGGCTCAAAGGGAAGGTCGCGATCGTCACCGGCGCGGCATCGGGGATCGGCAAGGCGACGGTCGAGCTGTTCCGCAGCGAGAGCGCAATCGTGGTCGGTGCCGACGTCGGCGATGGCGCGGACGTCAGAGCGGACGCGGGCAGCGAGCAGGCGGTGCGTGACCTCGTCAGCCAGGTCACCAGCGAACACGGCGGCCTCGACATCTTCTTCGCGAATGCCGGGATTTCGGGCGGCTTCGCGACCATTGCCGAACAGACCGAGCAGGACTGGGCGGAGATCCTGCGCGTCAATCTGATCGGGCCCTTCCTCGCGATCAAATATGCGGGACCCATGATCGCGAGGCGCGGCGGCGGATCGATCGTCTGCACCGCAAGCGTCGCCGGCCTTCGCTCGGGCGCCGGCGGCGCGGCTTATTCGGCGTCCAAGGCCGGCGTGATCAACCTCGTCCAGAATGCAGCACAGCAGCTGTCGGGCTCGGGCGTCCGCGTCAACGCCATCTGCCCAGGCCTGATCGAAACGGGCATGACCAAGCCGCTCTATGAACTGGCGCGCGCCACCGGCCGCGAGGAGCGGCTCGGCGAGCTCAATCCAGCACAGCGCGGCGGCGAACCGGTGGAGATCGCACGGGCAGCCCTGTACCTCGCATCGGACGAAGCCAGCTACGTCAACGGCACGGCGCTCGTAGTCGACGGCGGGTTGTCGAGCAGTCACCCTACCGCCCACCGCTTCGACCTCAGGATGCTCTGATATCGGAGCAATTAACCCGCGCTCTGTAGTTGCTTCAGATCAATAAAATGGCCATCGTCTGACCTGCTCGGTCCGTCTGTTGCGTCTTTCGCGAATCTGGGGGGTTAGATTTGTTCCTGAGTACGCTACGGCGCGGGCGTTCGCGCGTCGCCGTCAGTTCCCCTGACAATGACAATCTCGAACTCCAGCGGGCTCCGAGAGCTGCTGCGGCAGTGGCGGCGGACCGGTTCCGGATTCTCACGATCTGGCTGATATTTGCGAGTTGCGTCGTTGCGACGGCTTTGGCGGTGCAATGGCGCGTGCGTGTCGATTTCCGCGGGACATCGGTGATTTGCCTGCTGATCGCCGCGCTACTGCTGGCGTCTAGGATCTGGAAGGACCGGCGCGTCGATCCACGTATTGCCGATGCAATAGGCGTGGTCGCCGCGGCGGCGATGGGCGGAATGACGGGCGGCGCGATCGCAATGCTCGAGCTGAGGCTGCACCTGCCTGTCGCGGATGAAATGCTGCAGTCTTGGGATCACCGACTGGGCGTCGACGGAATCGCAATCGTCGATGCGCTTGTGCACCAGTTCCGGTGGACCTTTGCCGTCATGAAACCGGCGTACAACTACACCATATTGATCTTCTTTGGCGGACTGATCGTCCGGGCGCTGATGGGCGACCGGATCGAAGCATGGCGCGGCGCCTTTTGCTTCGTCGGAACGCTGTTCACGACGTGTTTCATCGCCGCCTTCGCACCGGCCAAGGGACTGGGCGTGTGGGCACCGGACCAGCTTCTTGCCGAGATGCCGCCTCAGGCGATGCGCAGTTTCTGGCCGCATTTCGACGAATTCTATTTTGGAGACGATCCGGTGCTTCGGGTCCAGGTCATCGACGGAGTGATCTCATTCCCGTCGTTCCACACCGTCGTCGGGCTGCTTATCTTCGCGATGTGGCGCAAACATGCCGCCACCCGCGCGATCGCAGCTATCTTCCTCCTCTTCATGCTGCTCGCGATATTTCCGGGCGGCGGCCATTATTTCGTCGACCTGCTCGGCGGCTTTGCCGTGTGGGCGGCATGGTTCGGCTTGTCTCGGCATGTCGAGGGCCAGGCGATTCCGCAGATGGTACTCGTCGCACCTGAACGGCAAGCATTCAGACGCCGATGAGCTCGATGGAATTCTGGCTTAAGCCGTCGGCCTTGCCGGTGCCGCCGCTGGCTCGTTTGCACAATCGCCGCTGACGTTCGTCACCACTTTCGGCGGTTTGCCCGCGCCCTGAGCGGTGACCTCGGTCGTCCGCGTGCACGTCTTCGACCCGTTGCTGGTCGAAACCACCGTGACGCTCTCACTACCTGCCGGCGCATTGCCATAAGCCGCGACGTTGAGCCCCGGCGTCCCCGCAATCGGTATTTTTGCCATCGTGTCGACCTGGCGCATCATCGCGTCGATCTGGCGCTGGATGTCGAACGCGCTGCGGTCGAACAGCCCGAACGGCGCAACGACCGGTCCTGGAACGACCGTGACCTTGGGCGCGACGTCGCCGACATATTCGACCCGCACGGTCGAGCCGTCCGGGGCCGGCACGTTCAAGATATGGGTATCCCGGGTCGCGGCGACTGCGGCACCGGCAATTGCTGCGGCGCCCAGACCGGCCACGACGAGGCCAAAAGCTTTACGCATCAGCATCCTCCATCGTTGATCTGATGGTCCGGCATTTTATTTGGTGAAGCTGAACGGCAGATTTCAAGCAGCTGAAATGTGCGACGATGCTCAGAGCGCGGGCTCGTACCCAGCGAAAAGCCCCGTGCGGGTAATGAGCTCCACCAAACGCCGCGCCTCTTCTTCGCTGAGCCATCGGAAGTTCGCCCGGAGCTGCTGAAGCGAAAAAGCCTGTTGGTCCAGCACCCATTCCATCGCCTCGCCCGACGCGCCCAAGGACTCCTCCCCGCGAGCGTGCCGAAGTACGATCCCATCACGAGCCCAAACCAGCTCGCCACGCTGGCCGGTCGCCGCGTAATAATCGAGCTTGCCCCGGTCCTGCAGGTCGACGCTGTCGGCGCGGATGACCAAAGCGCGTTGGCGGTTCGTCAACAGCGTCTCAAACAGCGGTGAGCGCATCACCGATGCTAGCTCGTCGGCAAGCCCCGTAATATGCGTGTGCAATTCTTCCGGATCCGCTCGGCTATCCGGCAAATACTCCCGAAACTGGCGGTCCTTGACGGCAAGCTCCTCCAGCAGCCTAAAGACGTAGCGCCCGTCGAGCGGGCGGATCCCGAAGGTCAGGTGAAGCGAGGCGCTCGAGTCCGCCAGCGCGTCGTGGAAGTAGCCGCGCGGGATGTAGAGCAGGTCGCCGGGCTGCATGCGCACGGTCATCATCACCTTGCCCTTCGCCTGGTCGATGATGGCTTGCGCGTTCCCGCCCTTGAGTTCTTCGACCGGCGCCTCGGCGCGATTTTCGTAGATCTGCCAGATCTTCTCGCCTTCGAGCTGGACAGCGAAGACCTCGTGCAGGTCGCAGTGGCTGTTAAAAGCGCGAATGCCCTGGAACGAACAATAGACGTTTGCGCCGGCGGTGCCCGCGAATTGGTCCGAGAGCATTGCAGCGGCCTGTCGAACCACGGGGTCGACATCCTCGATATGGTCGCCCACCAGGCTTGCCCCGATGCGAAGGAACAGCTGGACCTTGGCCGGGTCAGCCCGATGGCGATCGCCATTCACATCCGCTTTTTCGAGGAAATGTTCGCCCAGGATCGGACGGCTGTTGAGGATCAGCTTGAGATTGTCCTCGGTCCAGTGCGGAAGCACCGCCAGGAGCTGTTCGAGGCGGGTAGTCGATAACAACCCGGCTCGCGCCGTTTCGCCCTGGATGTGCACCGGACGACTACCGAAATAGTCGGACATGAATGTCTCGACCGTCATCGGCGCAATGAATTCAGCGAAGTCCATGCCCTCGCTTATCCGCCTAAGCGGAAGGCGTCACGATCTCTGCGAACTTGGCGAGGTCGATGTTGCCGCCGGAGACGACGCAGACGATCGGGCCTTCGAGCGACGGATCGCTCAGCGCCGTGGCCAGCGACAGCGCGCCTGCCCCTTCGGCAATCGTCCGCGATTTCTCGGCGATGAGCCGCATTGCCTCGGCCGTTTGTTTCAGCGTGACGGTGATGGCGCCGTCCGTGACCGGCCGCATCCGCTGCCACATTCGCTCCGTGACGCTCTGGCCGCCGGCCCCGTCGACGAAACTCGCCTTCCAGTCGGCGAACTTCTGTGGCGCACCTTCGCGCAGCGAAAGCGCATATGGGGCTGCGGTTTCGGGTTCGGCGCCGAGCACCTTCGCGCCGGGCTTCTTCGCCTTGATCGCGCTGCCGACGCCAGTGATCAGTCCGCCGCCGCCGATTGCGCAAATAACCGTCGCGACATCGGGGCAATCCTCGACGATCTCGAGCCCCATCGTGGCGTGTCCCGCGATGAAGTCGTGATTGTCGAACGGGTGGATGAAGGTCGCGTCGATGCCGGGAAATTCGTGGCTCTCCGCGGCGACCCAGGCGCGATCGTAGGAGACGGGCACAATGGTCGCGCCGAGCGCGCGCATCCGGTCGAGCTTGGTCTGCGGAGCGGTCTCGATGGCGACGATCGTGCAGGGAATGCCGAACGTCCGCGCGGCATAAGCAACGCCCTGCCCGGCATTGCCGGCGCTGATCGTCCAAACGCCTTTCGCGCGGCCTTCGTCGGACAGCGCCGCGACGGCATTGGCGCCGCCTCGAATTTTGTAGGCGTTGGTCGGCTGGAGGTTTTCGAGCTTGAGGCGAAGGTCGCGACCGCCAGCATCGATCTTGACCAGCGGAGTCCTGAGAACCGTTCCCTTGATGCGCTCGCGCGCCGCCTCGATGTCCTCAAGCGCAATCGGCCGTACCGGCGGAATCATCGGCGCCTCTCCTGCTTCTCCCGAACTTCCTCTAAGGGGCGCGCATGAAAACACCACAGCTCCTCAATTACGAGCGCGACCGCTGGGTCGCGGGCGACGGCAACTTGGCTGAGATCCCGAGCGCCATCGACGGCTCGCCGGTGGCCATCACGGGATCGGGTGGGATCGATTTCGGCGGAATGCTGCGCCACGCCCGCAACATCGGCGGACCGGCGCTGCGCAAGGCGACCTTCCACGACCGCGCGCGAATGGTGAAGGCGCTGGGCCTTGCGATCATGGCGCGCAAGGAGGAGCTGTACGAGCTCAACTATCAAAGCGGCGCGACGCGCAAGGACGGCTGGATCGACATCGAGGGCGGCGCGGGGACGCTCTTTTCTTTTTCGTCGAAAGGCAGGCGCGAGCTGCCCGACGCTCACGTGTTGCTCGACGGCCAACTCGAGGGACTGTCGAAGCAGGGCACGTTCGTCGGCCAGCATATCTATACCCCGCTGCACGGCGCGGCCGTCCACATCAACGCGTTCAACTTCCCGGTGTGGGGGATGTTGGAGAAACTGGCGCCGACCTTGCTCGCGGGCGTGCCGGCGATCGTGAAGCCGGCGTCGGCGACCGCCTACCTCACGGAAGCGGCGTTCAAGATCATGATCGCGGCCAATGTCCTGCCCCCCGGCGCGATCCAGCTGATCGTCGGTGGCGTCGGCGACCTGTTCGATCATCTTACCGGGCAGGACGTCGTCAGCTTCACCGGCTCGGCCCATACCGCGCTCAAGCTCAAATCGCATCCGACGGTCGTTCGCGAATCGGTTCGCTTCGTCGCCGAGCAGGACAGCCTCAACGCTTCGTTGCTCGGGCCGGGCGCGGCGCCGGGCACGCCGGAGTTCGACCTGTTCATAAAGGAAGTCGCGACCGAGATGACGGTCAAAGCGGGGCAGAAGTGCACCGCCATCCGCCGGGCGATGGCTCCAGCTGAATATCTCGACGCAGTCGAGAAAGCATTGGCCGAGCGGCTGGCGAGGACCAAGGTCGGCGACCCGCGCGCCGAGGACACGCGGATGGGCGCTTTGGTCAGCACCAGCCAGCGTGACGACGTTCGCGGAAAAATCAGGGAGCTTGAGGCCGCTGGAGCGCGGAATGTCGCCGGCGACCCCAACGCCGAGCCGCCA
>JAZKBB010000032.1:37000-37800 GCA_040388865.1 Pseudomonadota bacterium
CGCTGGCGATGGCGCCACACGAGGAAGGCCTGACGCGCGCCCCGACCGCCGAGGACATTCTGGTTCTTGAACACGCCGCCCGCGACGAGGATGTACGCGCGATGGCGCGCAACCCGGCAGCGATTCAGAGGTTGTGGGATGCCTGCCAGGTTCCCGACTATCGCAAGATCGCGCCGGCGACCCCAACGCCGAGCCGCCAATCCCCGGCGGCGCCTTCCTCCAGCCAGTGCTGCTGCGCACCGACGACCCTTGGGGCGCGGCAGCGGTTCACGATTGCGAACCCTTCGGGCCGGTCTCGACGATCATGCCCTATCGCGACATTGCCGACGCCATAGCGCTCGCCAACCGGGGGCGCGGCAGCCTGGTGCTCTCATTGTTCACTTACTCGCCGGACGCCGCGCGTGAGTTCATCCAGGGCGCCGCTGCCTATCACGGGCGCATGCTGGTGCTGAACCGCGACAATGGTGCCGAATCCACCGGCCACGGCTCGCCGCTGCCGGTGCTGGTCCACGGCGGCCCGGGACGCGCCGGCGGAAGCGAGGAGATGGGCGGCATCCGCGGGGTCAAGCATTACATGCAGCGCACCGCGCTCCAGTCCTCGCCCGCGATGATCGCAGCGATCACCGAACAATATGTCCCCGGCGCGCCCAAGCACGTCATCACGGTCCACCCATCCCGGCTGAAGATGAGCGAGCTTCACATCGGTGACACCTGGAATACGCCGAGCCGCACCATCACACTCGATGACATCGAGCATTTCGCCGAGTTCACCGGCGACAAATTCTACGCCCACATGGACG
>JAZKBB010000033.1:0-10143 GCA_040388865.1 Pseudomonadota bacterium
CCTTCGTATTTTTGATCAGCTTCAGAAACTTGCTCATGGTCTTCGCTCCTTGGTTCCAAGCAGCGACGGACATGCCGCCGCTGACCTGCACTGTCCTTGTGGCAGGATGCCGGAATTTACCGCGTGACCGGTTGAGAAAGTGTTACGTCTGAGGGTTGCCCAAAGGTTAACAGGAATCATTCAACTGATTGATGTTCAACCGATTTTCTGTCCCGTCGACTGCCAATCTTTGAGGAAGGATGCGATCCCTGCATCCGTCAGCGGATGATTGAACAGCTGCCAGATGATCTTCGGCGGAGCGGTCATCACGTCGGCGCCGATTTTCGCTGCTTCGATCACATGCATCGGATGGCGGACGCTCGCCACCAGGATTTGCGTGCCGAAATCGTAATTGTCGTAGATCAGGCGGATGTCGGCGATCAGCGCCATGCCGTCGAAACCGATGTCATCCTGGCGGCCGACAAACGGCGAAATGAAGGTCGCTCCCGCCTTTGCCGCAAGCAGCGCCTGCGCGGGCGAAAAGCACAAGGTGACGTTGACCATCGAGCCGTCGCTGGTGAGCGCCTTGCACGCGCGCAGGCCGGCAGGCGTCAGGGGCACCTTGACCGCGATATTGTCGGCGATTTTCCGCAGCACCTCGGCCTCACGCATCATCCCCTCGAAATCGAGCGCGACGACCTCGGCCGACACTGGGCCTTTCACTACGCCGGCAATCTCGCGAACCACCTCGAGGAAGTCACGACCGGACTTGTGAATGAGACTCGGATTGGTCGTAACGCCATCGAGCAAACCGGTCTCGGCAAGGGCGCGGATCTCCGCGATTTCGGCAGTGTCGGCGAAGAATTTCATGAGATTTGCGTGCGCCCCGTCTTTGTTGGATGGGCGAAGCGATAGCGGTCGAGGCGACACCCGTCATCTGATTCGAAAAGGAAAGCGAATGAGCGAGCATGTCCGGGTGGAAAAGGATGGCGGCGTGCTGGCGATCACGCTTGCCCGGCCCGAGCGCCGCAACGCGATTACTGTCGATATGTATGGGGCGCTCGCCGACGCGATCGCCGGCGCGTTTGAGGACGGCGAGACCCGGTTGATCACTATCCGCGGCGAGGGACAGGACTTCGCCGCCGGCAACGATCTCGCCGACTTCCTTGAAGTCGTGCCGCGAGACGACGAGATCCCGGTCTGGCGGCTGCTGCGTGCGCTCGCCGAATGCGAAGTTCCGATTGTCGCCGCGGTTCATGGCAATTGCGTGGGGATCGGGACCACGATGCTGCTGCATTGCGATCTCGTCATCGCCGACGACAGCGCGCGCTTTTCCATGCCGTTCGTCGACCTGGGCCTGGTTCCGGAAGCAGCAAGCTCGCTGCTGTTCCCCCGCCTGACGGGCCGGCGGCGAGCAGCGCGTTACCTGCTATTGGCAGAGTCGTTCGGCGCCGATGAGGCTTATGCGATCGGGCTTGCAAGTCATCGCACCGCGGCCGGGGGCCTGGATGGCAAGCTGAGCGAGATCACGGCCGCACTGTTAGCCAAGCCCGCCGAAGCGCTGCGGCTGACGCAAAAGCTGCTGCGTTCGGCGACGCAGGACGAGATTCTCGCCCGGATGAAGCTGGAGAGCAGCATGTTTGCCGAGCGGCTAGATTCGGCCGAAGTGAAAGACGCGATCGCCGCCTTTTTCGCGAAGCGGACAGCGAAACAGGTCTAGGAGCTGGTCGCGATCCAGACACGCTTCTTGCGGGTGAGCGCCATCGTCGGCCCAGGGAACATCAGCAGGTCGGTCGGCTGCGAATAGGTAACGCTGAGATCGTAGTAGTTTGCGGTGCCCGACACCCCGCCGGCCGGATCGCTCACGGTGAACGTCCCAGGGCCGATCCCGTAAACACTGGTTTGAATCTTGGTCTTGATCTGGTCGCTGGTCGGCGCCGCGCAGCCGGTCGCGCTCTGCGTCAGGCACAAGGTCGCGTAACGCGCGCCCTCGCCTAAAGCCTGCTGCATTCCAGCAACCGCGCGATACACTTCGGCGAGTTGCACGAACGCATAGAGCATCACGATCAGCACGGGGAGCGCGAAGGCCATTTCGACCGTGGCCGCACCCCTATCGTCGCGCGAAATCCTAAAGCGCAGCATCACATCGTCCTCGTGCCGGCGGTGGCGGAAAGGGGATATGTCGAACCGTTGAAGCCAGCGAAGTGGATCGGGAACAGCGGCGTGTAATTGTCCGTCACTGTAACCTGCACGTAACCGGCCTTTGTGCCCCCGAGCGTCGTGCATGCGGTGACGTACGAATCATAGGTAGCCGAGCTCGTGGTCGTTTGAGCGGTCATGGTTCCGCTCACGGTGCAGTCCAGGGTCCACGACACCGTGACGTTGCTCGTGGTGATCGGGCTGGTGTTGCAGGTCGTCACGCCACCCGTCGTGGTGGTGCCGTTGACCTGGCACACGGCTTCGTTTGCCAAGGTTGCTTCGACCGTCGACGTTTCCGTAGTGTTCATGATCTTTTCGATCGCGCGCTGCGCGCCCTGCTCGAGCGCCAGCTTCTTGCTGTATGCGTTGCTGATGTCGATGATGCCGATGGTCGCTCCGGCCAGCACCGGCGCAACCAGCGCCATCTCGATCACGGCGGCGCCACGCGCGTTGGCGAGCAGCGAGGTGAAGCGGGAGATGTTCATGCGATCAGCCTCACGACGGTGGTGCCGCTAAGTCCCGATGGGCCGGTGCCCGAACAAGAGGCGTCGGTGGGGGCGCTGATGGCGATATCCCCGCCGCCGTTGAACTTGAGGTTGTTGGCGACGAACATGGAACACAGGGACACGGCCTCTCCGGTGCCGTTCAGCCACAGCGTGTCTTTCGGGAAGTAAACGACACCGGAAATCACGTTGCCTGTTCCGCCGTTAAGCTGATCGGTGTTCCCGACGGATCGGCGGTCCTGGTAAACCGCGATGCCCTTGAAGGTGCCTGTAGTCGGCGCGGTAATGTTGTTGGTTGCCTGCGCGTTCGTCGAGAACGTGCCGATCGTCGCGGTGTTCGACGTGTCCTTGTTCGTCAGCACTATCGAGCAGCCGGCACAAGTGAATGCGCCCTGCAGGTTGACGTTGCCGCCATTGACGTAAAGTGGTCCGAAATTAGCCGGAACGGTTAGTGAGCGGTTCGAACCGACGGACAGTGAGGTCCAGCAATTGGCGCCCGTGTGAGTGGTCACTCCGTCGGCGTCGAGATAGGTCGCATTAGCCATATTCGTGCCGTCGGTCAGGGCGTCATAGACCCAGACAGACGAACCACCATGCGTGTCCCAGTGTCCGGCGCACTTCATGTCGGAAGGATCAGGAGTAACGGCGGTCGAGGAAGGCGGCGCGAACGGATCGGGCAGCGATGGCGAATAGGGCAGATATTGGTTGACCACCCAGTTGTTGGAACTCGCGATGCCCCCGACCCCGGCGATGGCCTTGGCAGTAACGGCTGAGCGGCCCCCCGCGGCGGCGGCGTTGGCTGCCGCCGAGTCGGAATAAAGAATGCAGGTCGGCGCGTTGACCGTCGCGTTGCCGCTATTGTCGATGGCTTGACCACTCCCATTGAGCGCAAGCATGCAAGGGGGTCCGCCTGTGCCAACGCTCCCCGCCGTGGCTGAAGCCTGGATCACTGGAGCTGCCGACATGAACAGGGAGCTGAACGGCAGCGCCTGCTGGACTTTTAGCGTCACCGAGACTTGCTTCGTCGTGTAAGTCGTGTCGGTGGGATAGGAGATACTGGAATAGCTGCCGACTGTTCCCGTGCACGGCGACGTCCCGATCAGGTTCATCCAGGTGTGCAGATTGACAGCCAAGTCGCGACAGACTGCCGTTGGTGTATTCGTCGTTGCGCCGGCCGTTGCCGCAGCGCGGTCATAGGCGCCGGCAAATGCGGCCGAATCCGCCGCACGCTGAAGCTGGCGCTTCCACAAGGTCCATTCGATCGTGTCGGTGGCCAAGCCCGCGCAGCCGATCACCATCGGCATTGCGGCGCAAGCAATCGCCAGCACGTTGCCGCGGCGGTCTTTCAGAAGTTTCCTGATGAATCCGATCATCGAGGCCTGTCCCCATTGAGCGCTTTGAGGCTGCTCTATCGCCACCACGGTAAGCGAAGCGTTCAGGCCCATGGTTAACGGGCATAAACACTCAGCCCGCCGGTCATCGGGTTGAACTGTCGTGTCTTACATATATAATACAGCGCGAATATCCTTGCTTTGTCCGGCTTGCGCCGAGCATCACAAGGACTGAGAAAGGACTGTTCCATGGCGACACAACCCCCGGCGGACGCGCCGACGAGCACCGCGACCAAGCTCAAGCTCGACCCGCCTGACGTGCTTCAGGCGGTCGCGCCCGCAGAAGCTGCCGGTCTGGTTCCGCTGAAGGCGGAGGAAACGAGCGAGCTCGACAAGCGCGTCGACCAGTTCGTCAACGAGCTTGCCGGTCTAGATTCCAACAGCCCTGAATTCGGCAAGAAGGTCGATCAGCTGACCGCGATGGGGCGCAAGGAGATCGCCGAGGCAGCGGGCGCTTCGAACCGCTTCCTCGACCGCCCGGTCAAGGCGATCGACAAGGATAGCGGTATCGGCGCCGATCTCACCGAGCTCCGCCGCACCGTCGAATCGCTCGATCCGAAGGGCGCCACGAAACCTCGCAAACTTTTGGGGATCATCCCCTTCGGCAACCGTATCGATCGCTATTTCGACAAATATCGCAGTTCTCAGACGCACATCAAAAGCATTCTGAACAGCCTCGGCGACGGCAAAGACGAGCTGTTGATGGACAATGCGGCGATCGACACCGAGCGCGCGAACTTGTGGAAGACGATGCACAAGCTCGAGCAGATGGTTCACATCTCGAAGACGCTCGACCAGCGGCTCGAGGACAAGGCCAACGAGCTCGATGCAACTGATCCGGCGAAGGCCAAAGCGATCCGCGAGACTGCTTTGTTCTACACGCGCCAGCGCACAACGGACCTGCTCACGCAAATGGCTGTCACCGTGCAGGGATATCTCGCGCTCGACCTCGTCAAGAAGAACAATGTCGAGCTGGTGAAAGGTGTCGACCGCGCCTCCACCACCACCGTCGCCGCGCTGCGCACCGCAGTCACCGTCGCCCAGGCGATGACCAACCAGAAACTCGTGCTCGAGCAAATCACCGCGCTCAATACGACGACGGCCGGAATGATTGATTCAACCGGCGAAATGCTGCGCACCCAGACCGGCGCGATCCACGAGCAAGCGGCGAGTTCGACCATTCCGCTGGAGACGCTGCAGCGCGCCTTTCAGAACATCTACGATACCATGGACCAGATCGATCAGTTCAAGCTGCAGGCGCTCGGCAACATGAAGCAGACCGTCGACACGCTGGGCAAGGAAGTCGAGAAATCGAAGGGCTATATCGCGCGAGCCGAAGGGGTGAACCAGGCCAAGCTTGAGGGCGACGCGCCCTCACCGCTCACGCCAATCGAGAGCAAATGACTGACGTAACCCAAAAAGTAGAAAATGCGATTGCCCGATTCGAGCGGGTCACCCGCCAGCTCGACCAGCGCGGCGGACCGGCGCAGGAAGCCGCGCGGCGAGAGCGTCAGCGGCTGAACGCCGGCGTTGGCCGGACCGTGATCCGAGTGGCGATCGCAGTAGCGGTGATCTGGCTCGCGACTATCATCCTCGGCTTCGTCGCGCCGATTGGCATGTTCGGCTTTCTCGCGGCGCTCGTGGTCACTGTCGTCGTCGGTGGGATCGTCATCGCCAACGGCGGCCGCCGAGCAATTTCGGCACCCGCACCGTCCGCCGACCTGCCGAATGGGACCATGGTCGACCGCTTCGACTCCTATATCTATCGCAGCCGCGCCGCTCTTCCGGCACCCGCCCAGGCCGAGCTCGATGCGATCAGCCGCATCCTGCCTTCGCTCAAGCAGACCCTGTCGCGGCTCGAGACACTTGACCCGACTGCCCAGGACGCGCGGCGGCTGATGTCGATCCATCTCCCCGGCCTGATCGATCGCTACGAGCGCGTCCCGGCCGCGTTCCGGCAGGAGAAGGACGGCGAGGACAAGACAGTCGACCAGCGGCTGATCGAAGGGCTCGCCGCCGGCCGCGCCGCACTCATGGAAGTCTCCGAGCAACTCGCCCGCGCCGATGTCGCCGCGCTGGAGACCCAAGGCCGCTTCATCCAGTCGCGCTACGGCGACCAGCCCGTCGCCAGCAAGGACGCACCACGCACATAAGCTTGCACGTCGGCGAAGCTCCGCCCATGATAATGAAGGATTAATTTGGGCTGGAGCTGACGGGGATGGAGCTTGCCTTGCCCAGTACTGGCCAGGCGCCGAAAGGCGGACTGCGGCTACCGCCGTGCGTCCCTCCATTCAACACGCTGACCTATCGCTTGTTCACGGCCCTGTGGATGGTCGCCTTTGCGCTGGCGCTGGTCGGCCCACTGGCCGGACTTTACGAGCGCTATCGCGAGCCCGGAAATAACAGCCAGCTGCTGTTAGGCAGCCGCGCCGGGTTCGCCGTGTCGCCACGCGACGCCACGGTCATCCGCTTCACGGTCGGGCCGAAATCAGCGAACGCAGGCGTGCTGCCCGGCGACCACATCGTCGCGATCTATGGCCTCGACCTGCCGCCGAGCATGCCGGTCGACGAGCGCACCCTGGCCGAGCATGCCAACGATCCTGCTTACATCGCGCTCGGGAACCTACTGTTCGGAACCGACAGTGCGGACGTCCCACTCACCGTCCACGATCCTGATGGCAAGGTGCGGAACATCACTGTCACTACCGGTGACAATCACATTGACGATGGCGCGCGCGCGCTGGGCATGTCGCCCAAATGGCTGAACTTCATCGATTTGCTGCATGTCCTTGCCTATCCGTTCCTGCTGTGGGCGGCGTGGATGCTGCATCACCGCAACTCGCGCGACGCGGTCAGTTCGATCCTTTCGCTCGCTGTGCTGCTGACCATGGCCGCCGAGCAGCCGGCCTCCATGTTCCTGACAGCGGTACACATCCCGCGCTGGCTCAATGTCGCGATGTTCGATCTCGGCAACGTATTGCTGCTCACCGGCATCCTGCTGTTCCCGCACGGCAATATCTCGTGGCGGCGTGTCGCCTTGATCGCCTTTTTGCCGATTTTGATGTTCCTTCAGGGGACGCTCTACCAGACCTTCTTCGTCTGCTTCATGATCGTCGCTGTCCTGTCGTTGCTGCGGACGTTGCGGCTGACGGAATCGGCGGAGCAGCGGCAGCAAATCCATTGGGCTCTGCTTGGCATCACCGGATACGCGCTGCTGCGCTGCGCCTCGATCGTCTGCGATTACCTCAAATGGTCGACGCACAGCTTCGGACAGCAGCTATTGGTCGAGATCGGCGCCGGCATCAGCTTCGCGTTGGCAGTGCTGGTACTTCAGGTCGGTTTGCTGATCGCCCTGGTTCGTTATCGTTTGTACGACGCCGAATTCGTGATCAGCCGTTCGGCCAATGTAGCGTTGATCACGCTTGCGGTCGCGGCAGTGTTTGCCGGCACCGCCGACGGCCTCAAGCAGATCATCTATAATTACTACGGCAACAATAGCAGCGAAGGCCCGATCATCTTCGCTGCGGCGTTGTCGACGATGCTGGTCAACCCGATCCAGGAGCGGGTTCAGCGCTGGTCGGAACGGCGGTTTCAGAGAAACCTGTTCCTGCTGCGCGACGATTTGCCGGAAGTTGCACGTGACATGCGCGAAACCGCGTCGCTTGGCGAGATGCTCGACGAAATCTTGGCACGCGTCGATCGCGGCGTTCGCGCAGTGAGGAGTTCGGCAATCGTCAACGGCTGTGTGCTGCGCGCACGAGGTCTTTCGACGGACGAGGTTGAGGCCTGGCGCACCACCCGTTTCGCGCAGGACTATAAGAGCGACATCTGCGAGCCGACCGACAAGCTGTTCCCCATTCGCGTTCCACTGGTACCAAGCTCCGACAATGAAGAGCCGATCGGTTATCTTCTCGTTGGGCCACGACCGGACGGTTCGATCCCCAGCCGTGACGAGCAAAAGGCACTTCGCGAGGTCCAGGAATCGATCGCCCGCGCCATTCGTACCGTCATCAAGCGCGAAGCGCGCGAGCTTCAGGTATCCGAGCTGATTGCCAGCAATGCGCGCCGGATTGAAGCGCTTGAGGCGCTTCTTGCCGGTCGGCCTGTCGCGTCCGGGAGACCGCGTCCACGGACCGCCTGACGCAAGCTATTGAAATCGCGTTTATTGACCGGGAGCCAATCCGGGCATAATCCGTCGCCAAAGCGACAGTGGAATCCGACTCGGCCGCTAGCTCAATGAGCTGCGGGAATTTCGATTTTTTGCGAATACCAACGAGGAGCGTGGATGATGCGAGCGAAACCGATGCTGTGGGGCGCAGCAATCGCCGTAGCCCTGATTTCAATGCCGGCGGCCGCCAATGTCGTCGTCGTTAAATCGCTTGGACCTTCGGCGAAGGTTTATCCACCGGGGAAGACGCTCCCGGAAACGGCGAAGATCAACCTTCAAGGCGGCGATGTCGTGACCGTGCTGGGGCCGGCAAGCGCAGAGACGCTGCGGGGCCCCGGAAACTTCGATGCCAAGCAGGTGGCGCTCGCTTCGGCGGCGGGGCAGCGGGGCCGATTCGGCGCGCTTCGTGCCGCGGAGGTCGCGCACAATCCGAGTATCTGGGACATCGACGCCAGCCAGGGCGGCAAAATTTGCGTCACCGACGCATCGAAACTGCAGCTGTGGCGGCCGGACAGCGAGACTCCAGCGACTGTCCAGATTCACGCCGCCGATGGCACGACGCAGGAGCTGAACTGGGCCACGGGCGTGACGCTGGCGGCTTGGCCAGCCGCGCTGCCGATCAACAACGGCGCCTCCTACCAGATCGAGTGGCCCGACAGCGGAGAGAAGAGCAGCCTCAACTTCGTCAGCGTCCCCGGTACGCCGGGCGACCTGGTCGGGGCTGCGCAGGTGCTGATCGAGCACGGTTGCCAGAAGCAGCTCGACCTGCTCGTCGAAAGCGCGAGCAAGCTCGCCAGGTAAGCTTCGCCCTAGGCGATTATTCCTGCTGACCTAAGGCCGTCGACTTCGGGCGGGCCGAGGCTAAGTCGTGCGAGTATCTCCGCCGTATGCTCGCCAAGCGCAGGCGGCGGCAGGTCGGTATCGGCGCGCACCCCGTCCATCCGCACCGGTGACCCGACGAGCGGAACGCCGGCCACGATGCGGACCATGTGTCGATGCTGCGCCTGCACGTCGGCGAGGGCCTGCGTGATCGAGTTGATCGGACCTGCAGGAATCCCGGCGTGTTCGAGCTGACTTAGCCACTCGGACGCCGATTTCTCGCCTATCGCATCGGCCACCAGAGCAATGATTTCGCTGCGGTTCGCCACGCGCGCTTCGTTGGTCGCGAAGCGCGGATCGGTCGCCCACTCCGGGTGCCCGCAGATATCGCCGAGCCGCGCGAACTGACGGTCGTTTCCGACGGCTATGATGATCGGCTGATCGGCGGCGTCGAACGCCTGATAGGGCACGATATTTGGGTGCGTATTCCCTTGCCGGGGCGGGTTCTTGCCCGAGATCAGCGCATTCTCTGCCTGGTTGGCGAGCATCGCGAGCTGCGTGTCGAACAATGCGAGGTCGACATGCGCGCCCTCGCCGGTCTTCTCGCGGCCGTACAATGCGGCAAGGATCGCGACGCAGGCGTACATGCCCGTGAACAAATCGGCGACCGCGACCCCCGCGCGAAGCGGTCCACCGCCAGGCTCGCCATCGGGTAGGCCGGTGATACTCATCATCCCGCCCATGCCCTGGATAATGAAGTCGTACCCGGCCCGGTCGGCGTATGGACCATCCTGCCCAAAACCTGTGATGGAGGCGTAAACCAGCCATGGATTGGCGGCACGAAGTGAGCCCGCGTCGAGCCCGAACTTCGCCAGTCCCCCCACCTTGAAATTCTCGACCACGACATCGGCCTTGGCGGCGAGTTGGCGGACCAGAGCAGCACCTTCAGGCCGACTAAAATCGATCGCAGCGGATTTCTTGCCGCGGTTACAGCTCAGGAAATATGCCGCGACCCGCCGTTCTCCCTCGCCGTGCCACGGCGGGCCCCAATGGCGCGTGTCGTCGCCTGTTCCGGGCCGCTCGA
>JAZKBB010000033.1:10153-43944 GCA_040388865.1 Pseudomonadota bacterium
TCGGCGCCAAGATCGGCAAGCAATTGCGTGCACCACGGTCCCGCAAGCACGCGGCTCAGGTCTAGGACCTTGATCCCGTCGAGCGGCCTCAATGCCGCCGGCTCCAGAAGCGCCGATCATTAAGCACGGCACGGGCGGCATTATGACCTGGAGCGCCGGTGACTCCGCCTCCGGGGTGTGCGCCGGAACCGCACAGATAGAGTCCTTTCAGCGGCATCCGATAGTCCGCCGCGCCGATCATCGGCCGCGCGCTGAACAATTGATCGAGCCCCATCTTGCCGTGGAAAATGTCGCCGCCGATGAGGCCGAAGCGCCGCTCGAGGTCGAGCGGTGAATGGATCTGGCGGCCGAGCACCGACCCGGCGAAGCCCGGCGCGTACGCATCTACCGTGGCGATGATTTGATCGGCGGCCGCGTCGCGCTCGCCGTCCCAGCTACGCCCGGAGCCAAGCTCGTAGCGGAAGTGCTGGCAGAACAAGCTCGCGACGTGGCGGCCCTTGGGCGCCAACGTCGAATCCAGCGTGGACGGGATCAGCATCTCAATGATCGGCTGCTTGGCCCACCCGTCCACTGCCGCGTCCAGATAAGCGCGGTGCATATAGTCGAGGCTCGGTGCCATGATGATGCCGGCCGTCAGGTGATTGCCCTTCTTCGGCAGCACTGTGAACTTGGGCAGCTCGGACAGGGCGACGTTCATCCGGAAGGTAGCGCTTTCGCACTTCCACCCGTTCATGCGCGCGGCGACGTCAGCATCGACGGCGCCCCGCGGCACTAGGCGATCGAACAGCAGCTTTGGATTTACCCCGGCCACAACGTTTGTCGACCGCCAAGCTTTGCCACCTGCTACAGCGCCGGCCGCACGGCCGTTAGCGACGATGATTTCCTCGACGGGATGGCCGAGCAGGATGTCGACCCCCGCCTCGCGGCACGCTCTCGCCATTGCCTGCGTGATTGAGCCCATTCCGCCGATCGCATGCCCCCACGCGCCCGGCACGCCGGCGGCCTCGCCGAACAGATGGTGGAGCAGCACATAGGCCGTGCCGGGTGATTGCGGCGACGCGAAATTGCCGACGACCCCGTCGAACCCGAACAGCGCCTTCGTCAGCTCGCCCTCGAAATGCCGGTCGAGGATGTCCGATGCGCTACGCACGGCGAAATCGTGAACGGTGCGGGTTTCGGCAAGCGTCAGCCCCGCCATGTCGCGGCCGAGGCTCAAGAGCTTCGGGATTGCACTTGCCGTGCGGCCGACGTTGGGCGGCGCGCGCAGCAGCCACTTCTTGAGCAGGCGCACAACCGTCTCGAGCTCGGCGACGTAGCGATCATAAGCTTCCGCGTCGGCTTTGTGGTGCCGCGCGATCTCCTTGCGCGTGAGCCCGCCACGCCCCGAGAGCAAATAATCGCCGTCGCCGGGCAAGAAATTATCGGTTTTGCGCAGCACGACTTTCAGCCCATGCCGCTCGAGCTCCATGTCCCGGATGACCTTGGGCTGGAGCAGGCTGACCGTGTAGCTCGCCGCCGAATTGCGAAATCCCGGGAGGAACTCGTCGGTGACCGCGGCGCCGCCGACCGTATCTGCCGCCTCGAGAACGGCGACTTTCATGCCTTTCTTTGCGAGATAGTGAGCGCAGGTGAGGCCGTTGTGGCCCGCGCCGATGATGATTGCGTCGTGCATCTCCCTGCCGCCATAGCGGCGGAAGATTCACCGCATCAACACTAGTTCTTCCGCCATGGTCGGATGGAGCGCGACCGTTGCGTCGAAATCGACCTTTTTGAGCCTCGCCTTCACGGCAATCGCCGCAGCCTGAAGGATTTCCGGTGCATCGGGACCGATCATGTGAATGCCGACGATGCGGTCAGTCGATCCGTCGACCACCAGCTTGTAGAGCGAGCGCTCGTTGCGGCCGGCAAGCACGTTCTTCATTGCGCGAAAGTCCGACGTGTAGGTTTTGACCTGCCCCAGCTTCTCCCGCGCCTGACCCTCGGTCAGACCGACGCCGGCAAGCGGCGGATGGCTGAACACCGCCGAGGGCACGCAATTGTAATCGACCTGGTGCGGCATGTTGCCGAAGAACGTGTCGGCAAACGCCTGACCTTCGCGGATCGCGACCGGGGTAAGCTGGATGCGGTCGGTGACGTCGCCAACGGCGAAGATCGAAGGAACACTCGTTCGGTTGTCGGCATCGACCTTGATCTGGCACTTGTCGGCGACTTCGACTCCCGCCGCTTCCAGCCCGAGGTCCGACGTGTTCGGCTTGCGTCCAGTGGCAAACAAGACCTGATCGGCCTCGATGTCATCGCAGCCGGTCATGATCACATGAAGCGAACCGCCCTCATGCTTCTCGATCTTCTCGATCGTCGAATGGAACCGGAAGTCGATGCCCTTGCGGATCGAGATCTGCATCAGCCGGTCGACGATCTGCTGGTCGTACTGGCGCAGGATCACATCGGTGCGGTTGACCAAAGTCACGTGACTGCCGAACTGATGGAAAATGCCGGCGAACTCGTTGGCGATATATCCACCACCGGCGATGACGATGCGCTTGGGGAGCGCGTCGAGGTGAAACACCTCGTTGGAGCTGATCGCGTGCTCGACGCCTTCGAGGCTGGGCATGACGGGGGTGGCGCCCGTCGCGATCAGAATCTTGTCAGCAGTGACTTCCTTGCCGCTCGCCAGGCGAATTGAGTTCGGGCCTGTGATCTCGGCCCGCTCGTGAAAGATGGTGACGTCGTGGTTCGTCAGCGTCTCGGTGTACGCGCCTTCGATCCGGGTGACTTCCGCAAGCACATTGTCGCGCAGGACCGGCCACTCGAAGCGCTTGGTGGGCACGTCCCATCCAAACATCGCCGCGTCATCGAGGTCCTCGGCGAAATGCGCGCCGTAAACGAGCAGCTTCTTGGGAACGCACCCGCGGATGACGCAGGTGCCGCCGACTTTATACTCCTCGGCGATCGCAACACGCGCGCCGTAAGCCGCGGACACGCGCGCAGCGCGCACCCCGCCCGAACCGGCGCCAATCACGAACAGGTCGAAATCAGCCACTCAAACACCGGCCCTTTCCATGAGCGCCCTTGTCGACGCATCGAGCCGTGCGTCGCCAGAACCGTCGGCAAGCTGGCGCGCGATTTCCTTGCCCAGCTCGACCCCGAACTGATCGAACGGATTGATGCCGAGCAGGACGGCGTTGGCGAAGGTGCGGTGCTCGTAGAAGGCGATGAGGGCGCCGAGGGCGCGCGCGTCGAGGCGCTGGAGCAGCACCGTCGAGCTCGGCCGATTACCCGGATAGGAGCGTTGCGCGTCGTCGCTGCCCCTCCCCTGCATCAGCGCCGCGCCTTGGGCGAAAGCATTGAGTAGCAGCAGACGATGATGCTCCGGGTCTTGGGTGTCGTCCCCTTCAGCAACCGCCACGAATTCGACCGGCACCAGGACGGTGCCCTGATGAAGCAGCTGGAAGACGGCGTGCTGGGCGTCGGTGCCGGTTCCGCCCCAGGTTACCGGCGCAGTGGGGTGCTGGACAGGCTTGCCCTCAGTGGTGATCGACTTGCCGTTCGATTCCATCTCCAGCTGCTGGAGATAGAAAGGCAGCAACCGAAGCCGCTCGTCGTAGGCAAAAACCGCCCGCGTCTGGCAGCCCACCTGCTCGACGTACAAACGGTCGGCGAAGGCGGCGAGTAGTGGCACGTTTTGAGCTGCCTCGGCGAAGCGAAAATGGCGGTCCATCTCCGCGGCGCCTTCGAGCAGCGCTTCGAAAGCATCCCATCCGAGCGCCAGTGCGGCCGTGACGCCAACCGAGCTCCACAGTGAGTAGCGGCCGCCAACACCTTCGCCGAACACGAGGATGCGTGTCTCATCGATCCCCTGCCCTAGCGCGGCTTCCGGCTTCGCCGTCACTGCGATCACGCGCCCGTCCGGATCGTCGACACCACCGTCGCGCAGCCAGTCTCTAGCGGCGTCGAGGTTGGTCAGCGTCTCGAGCGTGGTGAAGGTCTTGGAGGCGACAACAACCAATGTGGTCGCGGGATCGAGTGGCTTCACCGCTTCGTCGAAGGCGGCTCCGTCGATGTTCGAAAGGAATTGGACTTCGATGGACGAAGCTTTGCGGCCGAGCGCATTGACCAGCAGCGCCGGGCCCAAGACCGAGCCGCCGATGCCGATATGCAATATTCCGGTCACGTCGTCGAACGCGCCGGCTTCGATCGCGTCGACGAGCGCGCGCATGCGCTGGCGGCGAGCCGTTGCAAGATCGACATCGTCAGGCGCGCCGCTACCTCGCTCGGCAATGTGCGTCGCTGGACGGCCTTCGCTTTGATTGACGATTTCACCCGCGAACAAAGCGTCGCGCGCCGCGGCAAAGCCCATCTCCTCAGCCCGCGCCAGCGACTGCTCTATGATCTGGCCGTCGAGATGCGTCTTCGACCAGTCGAAATACAGCCCAGCCACCTCGAAGCTCAGCCTGCTCAGCCGGTCGGGCTCGGCAGCGAACAGCTCATCGAGGCTCTTGATGGATGGTGAGGGCATCGCAGCCGCACATAATGCGCGCACGGCCGTTTGCCACCCCGGCTTGACCTGGGAAGCTTCGGCGGAAACAAGCGCACGGTGACGTCCCGCCCCTCCACCCGCGGTCATTCGACCAAGCGATCAGCCAAAATTAACCGGCGGGAAGGCGTTGGCTCCCTGCTGCGCTTCGTCCTTGTCGTCGCCGCAATCGCGTGGGCGTTCCGCAGCCTCGTCGGTGCGCCGTTCAACATTCCCTCGGGATCGATGCTGCCGACGCTCTACATCGGCGATTACGTAGCGGTGGCGAAATGGCCCTACGGCTATTCGCGCTACAGCTTTCCGCTCGGGCTTCCCACCTTCGAGGGGCGCATTCTTGGTCGGCTGCCGAGCCGCGGCGACGTTGTCGTCTTCCGTCATCCGGCGGAGAATGCCGATCTCATCAAGCGCGTAATTGCTCTCCCGGGTGACACCGTGGAGGTCCGGCGGGGCCGGCTGGTCCTCAACGGCCGTGAAGTGCCGCGCCGGCCTTTGCCGCCGGTCCGAGTGCCGGTGACCGCCAACAGCCCGTGCCGCGCCGTGCCGCCAGCAGTCCCGACGGTGATCGTCACCTCTGGAACGGCGGCATGCATTTATCGGGCATATCTCGAAACACTGCCCGGCGGCCCCAGCTATACCGTGCTCGACCAGGTCGACGGTGGCCCGGCAGATGACTTTGGCCCGGTGCGGGTGCCGTCAGACCATGTCTTCGTCATGGGCGACAACCGCGACGACAGCCTCGACAGTCGCTTTCCGACTATCGAGGGCGGCGTCGGGATGCTGCCGGTTGAGAACCTGATCGGCCGCGCGTCCTTTACCTTCTGGTCGACCGATGGCCGCGTTTCCTGGTTCAAGCCGTGGACCTGGTTCGGCGCTTTGCGCGCGAGCCGGATCGGCAACGGTTATACTGGAGTCGCGGAATGAGCCCCGACGTCGCCGGCTTCGTTCGTGAGAAGCTCGGTCATGAGCCGAACGACCTTTCGCTGTTCGAGCTGGCGCTGACGCATTCGAGCGTCGGCGGCAACAGCTACGAGCGGCTCGAATTCCTCGGCGATCGGGTTCTCGGCCTCGTGATCGCCGCTGCGCTCTATCGACGCTACCCAAGCGAACCGGAAGGCAATCTGTCCAAGCGCTACAATGGTCTCGTCGACCGCATCACCTGCGCGGAAAATGGGCGCGAGATTGGCGTTCCGGCCCTGATCCGGCTTGGCAAACAGGCCCGCGAGGACCGTGCGACCGAAAGCGACAATGTCGTCGGGGACGTGGTCGAGGCGCTGATCGGGGCGCTGTTCCTCGATGGCGGGATCGAAGCAGCCGAGCGCTTCATCCTGGGCCTGTGGAAACCCGACATCACCGAGCAGCGGCGGGCCCCTCAGCATCCGAAATCCGCGCTCCAGGAACTGGCCGCGGCTCGCGACCTCAAGACGCCGGTTTATGAGGTATTGTCGCGCACGGGGGCGCACCATGCCCCGCATTTCACCGTCCGGGTTTTCGTACCCAAGCTGGGTGACGCCACGGCCGAAGGCACGAGCAAGCAGGAGGCGGAAACCGCGGCTGCCGCGGAATTACTCTCCAAGCTAAACCAACCCCGTCTGGCCTGAGCTTGTCGAAGGCCTGCCGTTCATGAGTTTTTGGGCGTATATGCTTCATTGCAACGCGGGGCGGCTGTACGTCGGGCATACTGACGATCTTGAGCGACGCATCTGGCAGCATGAAACAGGAGCAATCCGGGGTTTCACCCGCAACTACCTGCCTGTGAAGCTGGTTTGGTGCCAGGAATTCACGACCCGTGAAGAAGCTAAAGCAGCCGAGAAGCAGATCAAGGGATGGAGTCGGGCGAAGAAGTTGGCGCTGATCCGCGGCGATTGGGCGGGGATCAGCCGGTTGGCCAAGAGCAGCACAGGCCTTCGACAAGCTCAGGCCAGTCGGGTGGAGGGATGAACGACCACAGCACGAAAGCCGGGTTCGTTGCCGTGATCGGCGCGCCGAATGCGGGCAAATCGACACTCGTCAATGCGCTGGTCGGCCAGAAGGTCGCCATCGTCAGCCCCAAGGCGCAGACCACGCGCGCTCGGCTGATGGGCATCGTGATCGACGGGTCTTCGCAAATCCTGCTGGTGGATACGCCGGGCATCTTCCAGCCCAAGCGCCGGCTCGATCGCGCCATGGTCGCGGCCGCCTGGACGGGCGCCCAGGACGCAGACCTCATCCTGCTGGTGGTCGATGCGTCGGAGCCCGTAAGGGAACAGGTACTTGAAGGCCTGGAAAACCGAGCGCACCCGCTGATCCTCGCGCTCAACAAGATCGACCTCGTCAGGAAACCCGAGCTGCTCGGCCTTTCTGCAAGGCTCTGCGAGCGCCTGAATCCCGACAAGGTTTTCATGATCAGTGCGGCGCAGGGTGAAGGCGTGCCCGACCTCAAGCAGGCTTTGGCCGAGGCGATGCCCTCAGGTCCGTGGCTTTACCCCGCGGACGAGGTCTCCGACGCAACCGACCGGATGATCGCGGCGGAACTGACGCGCGAGCAGGTCGTCAACCAGCTTTACCAGGAACTCCCCTATGCGACGGCTGTCGAAACGGAGACTTGGGCAGACCGGCCCGACGGCTCGACCGAAATCCGCCAGCAGATCCTGGTCGAGCGCGACAGCCAGAAGGCAATCGTGATTGGCAAGGGTGGCAGCCGGCTCAAGCAGATTGGCGCCGCCGCTCGGGCCCAGATCGCCGAGCACCTCGGCCGCCCGGTCCACCTGTTCCTGCACGTGAAGGTCAATCCGCGGTGGGACGAGGACCGCGGCCTCTATCGCGAAATCGGACTCGAGTGGGCTGACTGAAGTATTTCCTCGACCCACTCCGGCACCAATTCACCCGCTCTCCCGGCGCGGCTCTCGTCGAACATGGTGCTTCCGAGACTTGGCTCGAGGTTGATCTCGAGCGTCCTGGCGCCGCAGTAACGCGCCGTCTGGACGAACCCTGCGGCAGGATACACGGCGCCTGACGTCCCGATCGACACGAACAGGTCGCAATGCTGCAGTGCATGGTCGATGCGGTCCATCTCGTAAGGCATCTCACCGAACCAGACGATGTCGGGCCGGACCTGACCCTGAACGCCGCAACTCGGGCACGTAGCCGCCTGTACCATCGGCCCCGTCCAGCCGAAGCGCTCGTCACACGCCAGGCACCAGCCCCTGGTCAGCTCGCCGTGCATGTGCAGCAGGCGCTTCGACCCGGCACGCTCGTGCAAATCGTCGACGTTCTGGGTCACGAGCAACAGCTCGCCCCGCCACTCCGCCTCGAGACGGGCCAAGGCTTTATGCGCGGCATTGGGCTCAACAGAACCGAGTTTCGCTCGCCGCGCGTCGTAGAAGGCGTGGACGAGCTCTGGATTGCGGCGGAACGCCTCGGGCGTCGCCACGTCCTCGACACGATGTCCTTCCCACAGTCCATCGGGCCCACGAAAGGTCGCGAGCCCGCTTTCGGCCGACACGCCGGCACCGGTCAGGACGACGATGTTGCGGATGTCCATGCGTTGACCCTAGTGAGCGAATCGCGATGAGCGAAGGCACGATCCGCATCGGCATCGGCGGCTGGACGTACCCGCCGTGGCGCGGCAGCTTTTACCCGGACAAGCTGCCGCAGGCCAAAGAACACGAATATGCCTCGAACCAGTTGGGCGCGATCGAGATCAACGCCACTTTCTACGGGCGGCAGAAGCCAAAAAGCTGGGAAGCGTGGGAGAAAGTCGTACCGGATGCCTTCCAGTTCGCCATCAAGGGCTCGCGCTATTGCGTCAGCCGGTCGAAGCTTGCCGAGAGCGCCGAGAGCATCGCGAATTTCTTTGGCCAAGGTTTCGAAGTACTTGGACCGAAGCTGGGCCCGATCTTATGGCAATTTGCACCTTTCAAGCGGTTCGACAGCGATGACATCGCAGCGTTCATCGACTTACTGCCGGAGACGCTCGGAGGGCTCACGCTCCGCCATGCCATCGAGCCGCGACACGAAAGCTTCAGGGACGAGCGCTTTTTCGATCTCTGCAAGGCGCGGAACATCGCGATCGTGTTCGAAGATTCCGACGATTATCCGCTGATCGAGGCTGATACGGCCGATTTCTCTTACGCTCGCCTCCAACGGATGCGCGAAGAGGTGCAGACCGGTTATGACGATGCAACCCTCGATGGCTTCGTCGCCAAAGCTCGGGAATGGCAGCAGCGCGGAGATGCCTACATCTTCATGATCAACGGGGCCAAAGTCCGCGCCCCCGCGGCGGCGCTAGCTCTGCAGGAACGGCTTCGCTAAGCAGCATTAGTGCGCGCCGCCGACCAGCCCATTCGCATTACGCTCACCGCGCCTGGCGGCCGGATGGGCAAGGCCATTGCCGCGGCCGTAGCGGACGATCCGCGTTTCACCTTGAACCAAGATCAAGGCGATGTGCTGCTCGACTTTTCGGCTCCCGCCGCGCTGCAGGGCAGCCTCGATCGCGCATTATCGTCCAGCGTTCCTGTCCTGATTGGAACGACAGGGCTCGACGAGGCAGCGGACGATCGCATCGCTGCGGCATCGCTGAAAGTCGCCATCCTTCGCGCGGCCAACACGTCCCTCGGCGTCGCCCTCCTCGCCGATCTGGTCGAGCGCGCGGCGCGGGTGCTCGGCCCCGACTGGGATGTCGAGATTTCCGAAACGCATCACCGCATGAAGGCCGATGCGCCGTCGGGCACCGCGCTCTTGCTGGGCGAAGCCGCCGCGATGGGCCGCGGCAGTCCACTCGAAGCCGAGCGCGCGCGCTTGGGAACCGGGCTCCAGCGCCGCCGCGGCTCGATCGGTTTCGCCAGTTTGCGCGGAGGCACGGTCGCCGGCGACCATGACGTGCTCTTTCTCGGTCCCGACGAGCGATTGATTCTTGCTCACCGTGCGGAAAACCGGATGATCTTCGCTCGTGGCGCACTCGCTGCCGCCGCGTTCCTGGTCGACAAACCGGCCGGCCTTTATTCCATGAGGGACGTGATCGGGGCCAGCGCCGCTTGAGCGGTTCAGCCGACCCAAGCCAATCTCACGGCCTCGCGCGGCGCCTCGGATCATTCGACGCGACGATGCTGGTGATGGGCGGGATCATCGGTTCGGGGATCTTTGTCACTCCGGCCGAGGTGGCGCGGCACGTCGATACGCCGCTGCTCATTGTCGGAGTGTGGGTCCTCGGCGGCATTGTCGCGCTCGCCGCCTCCTTCGTCTACGCCGAGCTTGCCGCCCGAAGGCCGCAAGTCGGCGGGCAATATGCCTATCTGCGCGACGCCTACGGTCCCATGCCCGCGTTCCTTTACGGCTGGGCGCTTTTGCTGGTGATCCAGTCCGGCGGGATGGCGGCGGTGGCAATCACCTTCGCGCGCTATTTCGGCAATTTGGTGCAGCTGTCGGTCCCTGACGGCGTCGTCGCCGTGGCGGTGCTTGCACTGCTCACATTCATCAATTGCATGGGCGTCCGCTCGGGGAGCAACGTCCAAAGCGGCCTGATGGTCCTGAAGATCCTGGCGATCGGCACGCTCGTCGCCGCTGGAGTATGGCTCGCCCCGGCGAGTGAGAGAGCAGTTCAAAACGTCAACCCGGGATCGATCTCAACCCTGGCGGCGATTGGCGCGGCCATGACTCCGGTCATGTTCTCCTACGGCGGGTGGCAGACGGCGAGCTTCGTCGCTGGGGAGATTCGAAACCCGGAGCGTGATCTTGCGCGGGGACTGTTGCTCGGCGTCGCGGGGGTCGTGCTGCTCTACACGTTGGTCGCCTTCGTCTGCGTGCACGCGCTCGGCCCCATAGGCCTTGCGGCTTCCAAAACTCCCGCGACCGACGTCATGCGGCTTGCGCTCGGCGACAAGGGCGCAACATTCATCGCCATCGGGATTGCCGTGTCGGCGTTGGGCTTTCTCAGCCAGGGGATGCTGACCGCCCCGCGCGTCTATTTTGCCATGGCGGAGAACGGCTTATTCTTCCGCCGCGTCGCCCAGGTGAATTCCACCACGCGCGTTCCGGTCTTCGCGATCGTCCTCCAGGGAGCCGCCGCGTCGATCATCGCACTGTCGGGCACCTTCGGGCAGATTCTGAGCTACGTGGTTTCGGTGGATTTCATCTTCTTCGGCCTGACCGGCGCTGCCTTGTTCATCTTCCGTCGCCGCGATCCATATCAGCCAGTCGCATTCAAGGCGCCGCTGCACCCGTTCACAACCGGCCTGTTCGTCGCCGCCTGCGCGATTACTGTCGTCGCGACGGTCTGGAACAGCCCGGTGAACAGCGCCATCGGCTATGCGATCCTCCTCGCGGGCGTCCCCGCTTGCCTCTATTGGCAGCGCAAGAAGCGCCGTTCCCCCGAATGATGCCACCGCGCGCCATGCAGTCGGATTACATGCACTGGGCGAAGTTCAAGTCGCCCGTGCGCTATGCCCTGACCGGCAGCGAGGTGCCGCACTTCCGCCTCGACTCATTCCCGATCGGTATTGCCCAACTCGATCTCGATGGCGCCAGCCACCCGCGCTACGCACCGCTGCGCGACCGCATTGCACGCCGATATGACGTCTCCGCCGACCAGGTGGTGGCGGCGGATGGCACATCCATGGCGAATTTCCTCGCCATGGCGACGTTCATCGAACCCGGCGACGAAGTGCTGGTCGAGCAGCCCACTTATGAGCTGCTGCTCGGCGCTGCGAGCTTCCTGGGCGCGAGGATCAAAAGGTTCGAGCGCAAGGCATCGGACGCGTTCCGCCTCGATCCCGCCCACATCGAGCGGGCCCTGACCAATGACACCCGTTTGATCGTGGTCACGAACCTCCACAATCCCAGCGGCGCGCTCGCGACCGAGGGCGAATTGCGAGCTGTCGGCGACCTGGCGGAGCGAGTTGGTGCGCGCGTGCTGGTCGATGAGGTCTATTTGGACGCCGTTGTGCCGCGGCCGCGGAGCGCGGTGCACCTCGGACCCGCGTTTGTCATCACCAACAGCCTGACGAAGGTCTATGGCCTGAGCGGCCTGCGCTGCGGCTGGGTGCTTGCCGAGCCCGAAGTCGCCGAGCGCATGTGGCGGTTGAACGACCTGTTCGGAGTCAATCAGGCGCACCCTGCGGAGCGGCTGGCCTGTATCGCTTTCGATCACCTCGACGAGGTGATTGGCAACATTCCGGCGATGCTCGGACGCAACCGCGACCTGTTCAACCACTTCGTCGAAGCCCGCAGCGAGCTCGAGTGTGAACCGGCTCGCCATGGGATCACCGCTTTCCCCCGGTGGGCCGGTGGCGATACGCAACGGCTCGATGACCATCTCCGCTCGCACTATGACGCTGCGGTCGTTCCCGGCCGCTGGTTTGAAATGGCCCATCACTTTCGCATCGGCTTCGGCCTCGTTTCAAGTGAGTTTGCGGAGGCACTGGAGCGCCTGGGACGCGGGCTGGACGATCTAAAATGAAGCGCGACCAGATATTCGAATTCTTCCGTAGGCTGGCCGAGGCGAATCCGTCGCCGACGACCGAGCTCGAATCCTCCAATGCCTACCAGTTGCTGGTCGCGGTCGTGCTCTCCGCGCAGGCGACGGACGCGAGCGTCAACATCGCCACGCGCCCGCTCTTCGCACGCATCAAAACGCCATGGCAAATGCTCGACCTTGGCGAGGAACGGCTGCGCCAGACAATCAAAACCATCGGCCTGTTCAACACCAAGGCCAAAAATGTGATCGCGCTCAGCCAGGCGCTGATCGACAAACACGGCGGCCAAGTCCCCCGCACCCGCGAAGAACTTCAGGCGCTGCCCGGAGTCGGACGCAAGACGGCCAACGTCGTGCTCAACACCGCATTCGGCGAGGAGACGTTCGCAGTCGACACCCATGTCTTCCGCGTCTGCAACCGCACCGGCCTCGCGCCGGGCAAGAATGTGGACGAGGTCGAAGCGAAGCTCGAGAAGATCGTGCCGCAGCCCTTTCGCCGCGACGCACACCACTGGCTGATCCTGCACGGCCGCTACACCTGCAAGGCGCGGCTGCCCGAATGCTGGCGCTGCCCGGTGATCGACCTCTGCCGTTATAAGCCGAAGACGCCACCACCCGAGGAGCGGGTCAAATCCAGCGCCGCTCGAACCGGCTCCCGAGCGTCGTCAAAAGCTCATATTGCGAAAGACCGGACTGCTTCGCCGCTGAAGGCAAATCGTAGTCGATCTCGACGCAATCGCCTTCCTTGAGCCTCGGCGCGGCGTCGACGCCGACGGCGATCAGGTCCATCGACACCCGGCCGAGCACCGGCAGCGCATATTCACCGGCGAATGCCGAACCGTGCGATGAAAAGCCGCGTAAATAGCCATCGGCGTAACCAATGTTGAGGATCGCGGCCTCGGTGTTCTCCTTGGCAACAAAGGTCGCGCCGTAACCGCAGCTCTCACCTTGAGGGATCGTGCGGCGTTGGACGATCTGTGCCTCGACGCGCGCGACCTGGCGGATATTGTCCTCGGCCTCGACGCGCGGGACGCCGCCGTACAGCGCGAGACCGGGGCGGACGAGGTCGAAGCTATAGTCGCGGCCGAGGCAGATTCCGGCGCTGTTGGCCATGCTGTAGCGCTTTGCGGAGACGACCGACGCGACGGCACGAAAGCGCTCCAACTGCATCGCGTTCATCGCCGTATCCTCGTCCGCACAGGCTAAATGACTGTGTAGTGTGTCGATCTTCAGGCCATCGAGAGCGCCGATCTCGGTCGGGCGAAGACCAAGTCGGTTGATGCCAGTGTCGACCATGACGTCGCACGGCCGGTCAGCAGCGATCTCTTTCCATCGCGCGACCTGTTCGGCCGTATTGAGGCAGGGCCGCGCCGACAGCCGCAAGGCCGCCTCGATATCGTCGGGACCGACACCGTGAAGCACGACCAGGCTGACGTCCGCAGGCAGATTGCCGAGGGCCTCCGCTTCGGCCCAGGTCGAAACAAAGAAGTCCCGGCAGCCCGCTTCGATCAGCGCTTCGGTCGTCTCGCGAGCGCCGAGCCCGTAACCGTCGGCCTTGACCGCCGCGCCTGCAGCAACTCCAGCGTACTCCTGCAGCCAGCGCCAGTTGGACTGGATCGCTTTGGCGTCGATGGTCAGGCGGAGCGGACGGTGCATTGGCTCAGAAAAGCCGGGCGCCATTCGCGACCGGCAAATCCGGCGACACCAGCACCACTTCGCCGGCTTCGTCGGGAAAGCCGAGCGTCAGGACCTCGGACATGAACGGGCCGATCTGGCGCGGCGGGAAATTGACGACGCTAGCGACCTGGCGCCCTATCAGGCTCTCACGGCTGTAATGGTTGGTGATCTGTGCGGAGGAGCGTTTGCGCCCAATCTCGGCCCCGAAGTCGATCGTCAGCTTGAACGCGGGTTTCCGCGCTTGCGGGAATTCCTGGACGTCAACGATTGTGCCGACGCGAATGTCGACCTCGAGGAAGTCGTCGAACGTGATCTGCGAGCTTGAACCCGTTTGCTGATCGCTGGCCATCAGCGCGCCTTGTCAGGACGCGCGGCGGAAATCCAGACGATCGTGTGGAGACGAAAGCCGCGCCCGGGGAGAGCGCGGCCTTCGTGCCGTTACTCAGCGAGCAGCGGCGATGAGGATCGAATTGCCACGGCTGGCGAGTTGCACGCTCTGCGCATGGGCCTTGGTCAGCACTTCGCTGAGGCAGGCGCGAACCTTGTTCTTACCGACGAGATCGGCGTCGGATGCTATTCCGCAGACGTCGGTTGCGGCGACGAGCAGTCGATGATCGAGCGCGGCGCGACCGGCGTTGGTCGATAGGTTGAGATCGCTGGTTTGAACGATGCTCACGTTCGGCTGTGTCACATCCTGCGCGAGCGCGGGCGCGCCGCCGGCGACTCCGGAGGTGATGAGGAACGCCGTTGCGGCAATCTTGAGAATGCTGGTCATGTTCGCTTCCCTTCTGCGAGGACCGGTCCGGCCGGCGCGACCTACCATTTAGTCTCAAACCGCAACTTACGTGAGCAACGAGTTCGTGCTATCGTTCTGCAAATGTGCAGAATGCGCAACGCCGCGGGATCGAGCTAGACAGGCGCAAGATGTTCGACTGGAACGACCTCCGTTATTTCCTGGCGGTAGCGCGGGAGGGCAGCACGCTTGCGGCTGGCCGCGCGCTTCGCGTCAGTCAGACGACGGTGGCGCGCCGCATCGCGGCGCTTGAACAGGCTCTTGGCGTGCCATTGTTCGAGAAGCGCCAGGCCGGATATCAGCTGACGCCTGCCGGTGAAGAGCTGCGTTCGCGTGCGGAGTTGGTCGAAGCGTCGGCGACTAGCTTCGCCGATGCTGCCTCGGCCCAGTCGCGCGATACGAGCGGCACGGTCAGGATCACGGCGCAGGATATTTTCGGGGCAACCCTGCTCGCGCCCATCCTGCGTGAACTTCACGAACTCCACCCCGAGATCATGATCGAGCTGGACGACAGTCAGGACGTCCGCGACCTCAGCGAAGGCGAGGCGGATATCGCGCTGCGCAGCGCCGCAGGCGAACTTGGCGCCGGTATCGTCGGGCGCCGGCTCGGCCCCGACCAGTGGACCCTATATTGCAGCCACGATTACGCCGCCCAGCATGGTGTGCCGAGAACCCGCGACGAGTTGAAAAAGCACGCGTTCATCGGCGGAGGTGGGCCCAAGCTGTGGCGCGCTTATTCCGCCTGGCTTCACGACCTCGGTCTCGACGACCGCGTGATCATTCATCATGCCTCGGCGATGGGAATGATGTCGGCGATCCGCTCGGGGCTCGGCATTGCTGTGCTTCCCTGCATTGTCGCCGACGCCGACGCCGACCTGATCCAATGCGTACCGCCAAGAGAAAGCCAGGATCGGATGATGTGGCTGGTGACACATGAGCGGGTCCGAAAGTCCCCGCGCGTGCGTGTCGTCATTGATTTGCTCTACGATCGCCTCAGGCGCCACACCCGCCGAGTCGATACGAAAGCCCGCGCGGCTTAGTCGTCGACGTAATGCGGGCCCGGACGCTCGCGCAGATCCTCGAAGTGGACCAGCGCCGGTTCCGGCCCGAGAGGCACGGGTTCGCCATTGCGGAATGCCCATTCGCCGCGATCGCAGTCACCCGCGCGCACATACCCGTTGATGTAGAGCCGGCGTTTATGCGCGGAGCCGTTCTTGCCAGACCCGTGGACCAGGTAGGGGCTCCATAGGGCGAGATCGCCCGGCTCGAGAAGCAGGTCGATCGCGTCCGCCTCCGAAAGGCCAACCTCGGTAAGTGCGGCATCGGTCATCGCCGACCCAAGGGCCTTTACTGTGCCGTCCATGCGAAGATCGCCCCGCAAGTGGCTGCGCGGAATGATGCGCATGCAGCCGGACTCGGGCGTATGCGGATCGATGGCCAGCCCGGTTTGGACATAGGCTGTCGCAAGGTTGCGATAAGCGGAGTCCGGCCGGCGGAAGCGGCTGTCCTGGTGCCAGGCGAAATCGCCGAGCGAGCCCGGCGCCTTCCAATGAACCTGATTGATGATCTGCTTGAGGTCGCTGCCGATCAACGGATCGAGGAGCTCAGCGAAGCATGTGTCCAGCCGGACGCGATTGAGCACCGGCTGATGGTAGGACGGCCATTGCACCATCCGCACCAGCGGCTCGCTGCCATCGCGCTCGCGGGCCACATTGTAGAACAAATTGCCGTGGCGATAACAGCGCCCGTGGGCGACCCCTTCGGCATAAAGCTCATCGAGCGCCGAAGCGATCTCCACCAGTTCAGCCTGTCCGAAAAACCCGCGAACGATCGCATAGCCATCGCGCCAATATTGCGTGAGATCGGCGGATACGCCGACCGGCTCATTGCTTCGCAAACGCTGCGAATTACGCATGGAATGTCTCCCCACCCCAAGGGGAAGATACATCAACTCGTTGACAATTCCATGAAATTTGTCGGGTTAGTGACGTCTATTCTACCGTCACGCTCTTTGCGAGATTGCGCGGCTGGTCGACGTCGGTGCCTTTCAGCACTGCGACGTGGTAGGCGAGCAACTGCACCGGCACCGCATAGACCAATGGCGCGATGAGTGGGTGGACGTGGGGCATTTCGATCGTCGCCATGGCTCCCTCGCCGGCCTGCGATATGCCTTCAGCGTCGCTGATCAGCACGATCCTGCCGCCGCGCGCGCGCACCTCCTGCATGTTGCTGACAGTCTTGTCGAACAGTGGCCCGGAGGGTGCCAGCACGATCACCGGGACCTGATCATCGATCAGAGCGATCGGCCCGTGCTTCATCTCGCCCGCGGCGTAGCCCTCGGCATGGATGTAGCTGATTTCCTTGAGCTTCAGCGCGCCTTCCATCGCCATCGGATAGTCGGGCCCGCGGCCGAGATAGAGCACGTCCCGGGCCGGCGCGATGAGGTGCGCCATCGCAGCGATGTCGTCGTCATGGCCGAGCGCCGCATTGAGTGCGGCGGGCGCCTCCTGCAGATGTGCGACGATCTCCTTTTCCTCATCGCGGCTGAGCCGCCCCTTGGATCGCGCGATATAGGCCGACAGAGCGGCCATGACCGCCAATTGGCAGGTGAACGCCTTGGTCGAGGCAACCCCGATCTCGGGGCCGGCATGCGTCGGCAAAAGCAAATCGACCTCGCGGGCCATCGAACTCGTCGGGACATTGATGATCCCGGCGGTCCGAACGCCCTTTTCTTTCATGTGGCGAAGCGCCGCGAGGGTGTCGGCGGTCTCGCCTGACTGCGAAATGACGATCCCGAGCGTGTTCGGCAGAAGGACGGGGTCGCGGTAGCGGAACTCGCTCGCGACATCGACTTCGACGCGGATCCGGGCAAAGCGTTCAATCCAATATTTGCCGATCATCGCGACATAGAACGACGTGCCGCAGGCAACGATGGCGACGCGCTCGATGGCCGCGAGATCGGCCTCTGACACGGGCAGCGCGACCTCACCTTCGAACGGGCGGACATAAGTCTGGAGGGTCTGGGCAACCACGATCGGCTGCTCGAAAATCTCCTTCTGCATGTAGTGGGCGTAGTTGCCTTTCTCGACGGGCGCCGACGATGCGCCGGATTCGACGATTTCGCGCCTTACCGGGCGATTGTCGCGGTCGAAAATGTCGATGCGTTCCCGCCGCACCACGGCCCAGTCGCCCTCGTCGAGGTACGCGATGCGCTGGGTCCAGGGCGCGACCGCCAAGGCGTCGGAACCGAGATAATTCTCGCCTTTGCCATAGCCGACCGTGAGCGGCGCCCCCATTCGCGCGCCGATGACGAGATCAGGATGATCGCGGAACAGGATAGCGATCGCGAACGCACCGACCAGCCGCGGCAGCACTGCCGCAACGGCATCCTGCGGCGATGCGCCGCGCTCGACCTCGCGAGCGATCAAATGGCCGACGACCTCGGTATCGGTCTCGCTTTCGAACTTGCGGCCCTCGGCAATCAGCTCGTCCCGCAGCGGCTTGAAGTTCTCGATGATGCCGTTGTGGACCAGCGCGATCGGTCCAATGATGTGCGGGTGGGCGTTGCCGACGGTCGGAGCTCCATGCGTCGCCCAGCGCGTATGCGCGATCCCGGTGGTCCCGCGGAGCGGATGTTCGGCAAGCTCGCGCGCCAGATTGTCGAGCTTGCCCTCCGCCCGCCGTCGTTCGAGCTTGCCGTTGTGGATCGTGCAGATGCCGGCTGAATCGTAGCCGCGATATTCCAGGCGCTTGAGGCCGTCGAACAGCCGCTGCGTGACTTCCGACTCTCCAACAATGCCGACAATCCCGCACATGCTTCTTGCAACTCCTTTGATCGACGAACCGTCGGGGCTATGCCTTAGGCGGGCAATATGGGGGTTGGCATGTCGCGCACATTAAATCTGGCTGCAAGCGCGGCGTTGCTGTTGATCGCCGGGTGCCGGCAAGCCGAAACGCAAAGCGCCGCCGCGCCTCCCGCTTCCTACTTCGACAATAGCGAACATCCGGATGCCTGGAGCGGCGGGGCGCGCAAGATCACGATCTCGACCCCCAAGGGCCCACACCAGATCTGGATCAAGCGCGTCGGCAATAACCCCAAGCTCAAACTCCTGCTGCTGACCGGCGGCCCAGGCCTGTCCCACGCCTATCTTGAGGTGATGGACAGCTACCTGCCCGCCGAGGGTGTCGAATATTACCACTACGACCAGCTCGAAACCGGGGAGAGCGACCGGCCAAACGATCCCGACCTCTGGACCCTCCCCCGCTACGTCGACGAGGTCGACCAGGTTCGCAAGGCGATCGGCGGCGACAAGAGCAACTTCTGCCTGCTCGGCCACAGCTGGGGCGGTCTGCTGGCGATGGAATATACGCTTGCCCACCAGGACCAGATGAAGTGCCTGGTCATCTCCAACATGATGGCCTCGATCCCGGCGTATAATGCGTATGCCGACAAGGTGTTGAAGCCACAGATGAACCAGGCGGCGCTCAAGGAAATTCTCGCCATGGAAGCGGCCGGGCAGACCGAGCAGCCGCATTACATGCAGCTGCTGATGCCGAACTGGTACGAGCAGCACCTGCTGCGCCGTCCGGCCGCACAATGGCCGGAGCCGGTGAGCCGCGCGGAAGAGAATATGAACCGGCGCTTCTATGTGATGATGCAGGGCCCGAGCGAGATGGGGGCGAGCGGCCGGCTGGTGAACTGGGACCGGTTCAACGACCTCAAACGCATCACCATCCCGACGCTCGTCATCTCGGGCAAGTACGACACGATGGATCCGGCTTATATGGCGGCGATGGCAAAGCAGCTACCCCACGGCGAGCTTGCGGCGACCAACGGTGGTCACATGGATATGTACGATGATCAGCCGACCTACTTCGCCAAGCTGATCGCATTCTTGCGCAAGTTCAAATAGGCGCGGGCTACTCCGCCACTTTCCGGGTCATGCGCTCGCGGAAGCGGCGGGCCCAGCCGGCGATGCCCTTCTGTTCGTTGCGCTCGATAGCGAGGCTGTCCGGCTCGACATCGCGGGTGATGACCGATCCAGCGCCCACGATCGCGCCCTCGCCGACCGTGACCGGCGCCACCAGCGCAGTGTTGGAGCCGATAAACGCACCGGCGCCAATCACTGTCCGGTGCTTGCCGAACCCGTCATAATTGCAGGTAATCGTTCCCGCGCCGACGTTCGCCTTCGAGCCAACCGAGGCATCGCCGACGTAGGACAGATGATTGAGCTTCGCTCCCTCGCCAATTTCGGCGTTCTTGAGCTCGACGAAATTGCCCACCCTGGTCTTGGCCGCGAGGTGGGTTCCAGGCCGAAGCCGGGCAAACGGGCCGATGCTGGCCGCCGCCCCGATCCTTGCCCCTTCGATATGGCTGAACGCGTGGATGGTCGCGCCATCAGCAATATCCACCCCGCCGCCGAACACGACGTGCGGTTCAATCGTGATGTCGCGGCCTAGCCTGGTATCGTAAGCAAACCAGACGCTTTCCGGATCGATCAGCGTCGCACCCTCGTCCAGCGCCTGCTGGCGCCGGCGGCGTTGCCATTCGAGCTCCAGCTGGGCGAGTTCGGCGCGGCTGTTCACGCCCGCCGTCTCATAGGGATCGGCCTCGACAATCACCGCTTCGCGGCCCTCCGAGGTGGCAACGCCGACGATGTCGGGCAGATAATATTCGCCTGCGGCATTGGCGTTGCCGACCTGCTTGAGCCAGCGGAACAGGTCCGCGGCGCGCACCGCCATCATGCCGGAGTTGCACAGGCGCACCGCGCGCTCCTCCTCGCTCGCGTCCTTAAATTCGACCATCTTCGCGATGCGGTCGCCCTGCCCGAGAATAACCCGGCCATAATTCAGCGGGTCGGCCGGTGATGACGCCAGGACAACGAGGCCCGGCTGGTCGGGAGCATCGAGCCGGTCGAGCATCCGCTCCAGCGTTGTGCTCTCGACGAACGGCGTATCGCCATAGAGAATGATGACTGGGCCATCATAACCGGCAAGGGCGTCGGCAGCCTGCTGCACCGCATGACCAGTGCCTTTCTGTTCGGCCTGCACGACAATTTCCACTCCGCGTCCGGCGATCGCCGCCTCGACTTGCTCGCGGCCCTTGCCAAGGACGATAATGCGCCTGTCGGCGCCGATTGCATCAACGCGGTCGAGCAGGTGGAGCAACAGCGGCCGCCCGGCGATCGGATGCAACACCTTGTGGGTATCGGAGCGCATGCGCGTGCCCTGCCCCGCGGCAAGGATGATCACGGCGAAACGGCGCTGATCGGTCATTGAGGCGATGCAATGGCATGGCGCGTTTCCCGGCGCCAGAGTCCTTGGAACCCAAACGAAAGGGCGGTTCCGGCAGGAACCGCCCTCGTGTCGTGCCGGTCGGTCGGCCTAAAAGACGTTGGTATAATATTCGTTCCCGACGAAGCCCATCTTCTGGACGTGGGCTTTCTTCGTAATCGCCAGCACCTCGTCGACGATCTCATACCGAGCGGTCGCGTCGGGCTGCAGGTGAAGCTCGGGGATCGGATTCATCTGCTGCGTCGTGTCGAGGTACTGCCGCAACTGCACCATGGTGACCGGCACACCGTTCCACAGCACCTGGTCCTGGGCATTGATCGATACCACGTTCTTGACGGGCTCGATCGGCGGCGGAGGCTGGTTCGGCTGATTGACCGGCAGGTCCAGTTTCACCGCATGCGTCTGCGGCGGGATGGTCACGATCAACATGATCAGCAGCACCAACATGACGTCGATCAGCGGCGTCGTGTTGATATCCATCATCGGCTCACCTTCTTGGTTACTGCCGGTGGTTTGCATCGCCATGAGTTTGAGTTCCTACTTAATCTTGCTTGCGGTTAGCCCGCATTACCGTGCGGCTGCGAAATGAAACCAACGCGTTGGAATCCCGCCTCCTGCATGGTGATGATGGTCGCGCCGATGCACTTATACTGGGTATTGACGTCGCCGCGGATGTGGGCCTCGGGCATATTGTCTTCATTGACGTTCTGCACCCCGCCGACGTCCCTGATCAGCTTTTCGAGCTTGTCGACAGCACGCTTCAGAAGCTCCTGCTGCGTCACCTTGGTCAGGTTCCAGTAAACCTCGCACGTGCCGCCAGGCCCGTTGCGGACCGACAAGGAAACGTTCTCGGGCTTCGTCTGGGTCACCTGGTACCGCGTCGACGGCAGCTTCACCGGGATCGTGTGGATCACGACCGGAACGGTGATCAGGAAGATGATCAGGAGCACGAGCATCACGTCGACGAGCGGCGTGGTGTTGATGTCCGACATCGGAACGTCTTCGCCCGTGTCGTGCTCGCCAACTTGCATTGCCATCGATTAAATCACTCCATTGCGCCGGCGGCCGCTGGGTGCCGCGGGTTTGACGGGCCGGACGAACCGGCCCGCCACATGTCTTCTAGCTAGTTGGAGTCGCTTCCGTGCCCGTGGCCGTGCGACCGGTACGAAGCGGCTCGCTGCCCGGCTGCGTCGGAGCAGCGCCACTCCTGGTCTGCGCGGTCGAACGCGCGCCCGAGCCCGAACCACCGAGCTGCTGCGGCTTCACCGCGCCAGCCGACATCAGATAGCCGTGAAGGTCGTTGGTGAAGGCCGCAAGGTCCTCCTGAATCGACTTGTTGCGGCGGATCAGCCAGTTGTAGGCGAGCACGGCGGGGACCGCGACGACGAGGCCGAGAGCGGTCATGATCAGCGCCTCGCCGACTGGACCCGCGACGGTGGTGATCGAGGCGTCGCCCGATGCGCCGATTTTGATCAGCGCCCGGTAGATGCCGACCACGGTGCCGAACAGACCGATGAACGGTGCGGTCGAGCCGACCGTCGCGAGGAAGGCGAGGCCTTCGCCGAGCCGCGCGCTGATCGAGCCCTGGCTGCGCGCCAGGCTGTTGCCCATCCAGTCGTGCTGGTCGATCGGGTCGGTCAGCTTGCCATGCTGCTCCTGAGCCACGAGCGCGTCATCGACGATGGCGCGATAGGCGCTCTTCTGGTCGAGCTTGGTCGCGGCCTCACGCAGGTTCGGAGAGTTCCAGAAGCTCGCCCGGACCTTGCGGCCCTGGCTGACGATCTTCTGCTGCTGCATGAGCTTGGTGAACAGGATGTAGAAAGTTCCCAGCGACATGATCACCAGGATGATGAAGACGCTGTAGCTGATGAGTCCGCCCTCATGAAGGGCGTTCTGAATGCCGAAATTGGTGTTTGCGGCGGCGGGTGCTGCTTGCATTGCTTTACGTTCCTTCTGAAAACTCAGTCTCGAAGCTGAATTGATTTAGCCTTCCAGCCGCCAGACGATTGGCGGCGTTGTGATAGTATCCGACGTGGGATTGCCGTTGCTGTCGCGCGCGGGTGTGAATTTGGCCCGGCGGCGAAGGATGTTGCATGTCGCCTGATCGAGAGCACTGTTTCCCGCGGATCGAATGATGTTGCAGCCGACGACACTACCGGTCGGACCAATCGTGATCTCCGCCTGCGCCGTGCCTTCCGCACCCGAGGCTTGCGCCGATGCCGGATAATCATCGCCCGAAAACAGCGTGCGCAAATCGCCCTTCGCGCTCTGCGCCGACTGGACTTTACGCGGCGGCGGCGGCGGTTGCGGCGGCGACGGGATCACCGGCGGGATCGTCGGCGGTGGCGCGGTCACGGTCTGGATCGGCGGCGGCGGCGCTTCCATTCGCACCAGCGGCGGCGGAGTCACGGGCGGCGGCGGCACCTTGGGCATGTCTTTTGGAGGCGGCGGCGGCTGCTTGGGTGGCGGCGGCGGCTTGTTCTCGACGTCGACGACTTTGAGGTTTTCAATGCCCTTCTTGACCACGCTGTAGGCGAGGCCCGTCACGATCGCGTAAAGCAGGCCGCCGACTAGAGCGATGGTTAGCGCCCAAGCGACTACTGGATTGCCGCTAAGCTGTTTTCGCTGCGCGTAGGACATTACCCTCCAATTCTCCTCGACAGGCCATGGGTGGACCCCCATGACCAGAGCCACGTTCGAAACGCGCCCGTCACAATTCTAAAGCGGCCAATGTTTCATATGTTATCGGCACAGGCGCGCCTCCTTATCTCCGGCTCAAAGGCGGCGCAACGGATTTTGTTCCACATGCTCCCCTGCTGTTGCAAGTGTCGTCCAACCTACGGCCAAAGCCCGGGAAATGACGCGATTTCGACTCCGACCGCCTCGGCGTCGGGATAGATGTCAGGCTTCGACAGGCGCACCCTCACGGCGCTGACCCCGTGGAAGGCGGCGACCCGCTCGAAAATGGCGTGGGCAAGGGTTTCCTGGAGATTATACCGGCGGGCGGCGGCGAGCTCGGCCACTTCGGTACGAAGGAAGTCGTAGTTCCACGCCTCGCTCGGATGATCCTCGGCGGGGGCCGACAGCTCATCGAGCCAGACTTCAATGCCGACCAGCAGCCGCTGCGGGGTTCCGATCTCGAAATCGTGGAATCCGATGTCGACCTGGACCGCCAGACCCTCCAGCACGATTCGTGCCGACCGGACCTTCAGGTTCGCAGGAACCAGCCCGCTTAGCCTGGGTACCGCAGCACTCATCGGGGACCCAGGAACCGGACATCCCGATCCAGCGCCATGAAGCGCTGCCCGGCATCGACTATGATCACCTGCCCGGTCACCGCCGTCGCCGCCACGAGGTAGCGCAGCGCGCCAACGACATCGTCCGGCTGGACCCCTCGGCGAAGCGGATTGTCGACATGCATGGTCTCGAAATTCTCCTCGCTCTGGCCGCTCGACCGCAGCATCAGGCCGGGTGCGATCCCATTCACACGGATCGACCGCGGCGCAAGTGCACGAGCGGCAAGCTCCGTCAGCGCCGCGAGCGCGGCCTTGGACAAAGTGTAACTGAGATAATCCGGATTGGGTGCCGAGAGCTTTGAATCGAGCAGGTTCACCACCAAGGCGTCACCATCGGCGTGGCGGGCGGCGAGCTGATCGATCAGCAGCGCCGCCGCGCGCGCGTTGACCGCCATATGCGCGTCGAACTCTTGTGCGCTGAACTCGCCAAACCCATCCCACGCGAAGCGAGCGGCATTATTCACCAGTAGCCGCACCGGCGGCATCGCCGCGACGGCGGCGAAGATACGCGCAGCGCAGTCATCCTGCGCAAGTTCCGCGGTGACCTTCGTCGCGCCCTCCGGCACCTGGTCCTCATCATGGTGGACATGGGCGAGCACGGTCCACCCGTCATGGATCAGCGCCGTGGCTATCGCGGCGCCGACGCGCTTGCCTGCACCGGTGACGATCGCGGTCTTCTGTTCCGTCATTGCAAGGCACCGAGTGACGAAGCATTCCAGAGGACGCAAGGCCGGATTGCTTCGCCGCGCTCGTAATGACTAGTGGAGCAATGCCCGAAAGCTGCCCACCGATCGAGCTGCGGGGATTGAACCTCGTCGAGCTGCAGAAGCTCATCGACGAGCGCCGCCTGCCGCCGGTCGACCAGTGGAATCCCGAGCATTGCGGCCATTCGGGCATGCGCATCGCGCGGGACGGCACCTGGTATCATGAGGGGACGCCGATCCGCCGGCCGGCGATGGTGCGCCTGTTCTCGACGGTGCTCAGGCGCGAGCCGGATGGCCGCCATGTCCTCGTCACACCCGTGGAGAAGCTCGACGTCGAGGTCGAAGCGACCGCTTTTCGCGCAGTCGAGATGAGCCGCGAGGGCGAAGGCAGCGGCCAGCGCCTAGCCTTTCGCCTCGATAGCGGCGACGCGGTCATTCTCGGACCCGATCATCCGCTGCGCATCGTCGACACGCCCTCGGGTCCTTCGCCCCGGCTGCTGGTCCGTCACGGGCTGGAGGCCGAGCTCACGCGCTCCCTCTATTATGAGCTTGCCGAGCTTGCCCTCGCGGCTGGCGACAATCCGCCCGGCGTTTGGAGCTGCGGCGCCTTTTTCGCACTGGACCCCTCGTGACTCTCGCCGATCGTCTGCGGCGGGCGCTCGCGACAGCGCCGATGGAGCCACCCCTGGAGGGCGACCTACCCGAGCTGCGTGCCAAGGCCGAGGTCGAAGCGGCCGTGCTGATCGCGATTACTGATCGACCGGAGCCAGGCGTGATCCTCACCGTCCGGCGCGAGCATTTGCGCACCCATGCGGGCCAGATCGCTTTCCCGGGAGGGCGCATCGATCCGGGCGAGGACGCGGTAGCAGCCGCCCTCCGCGAAGCGCATGAAGAGGTCCTTCTGCCGCCTGATGCGGTCGAGGTGGTCGGAGCAACTGAGCCTTATCGCACCGTCACGGGCTATGTCGTCACACCGGTGCTTGCCGTCATCCCACCGAACCTCGCACTCCAGCCGCACGAGCATGAGGTCGCCGACTGGTTCGAAGCGCCGCTCGGCTTCGTTCTCGACCCCGCCAACCAGCGACGCGCAAGCGCTCTGTTCGCGGGCCAGATGCGCCACTATTACGAGATCATGTGGAAGGATCGCAGGATCTGGGGGGCGACTGCGGCGATGATCGTCAACCTGTCGCGCAGGCTGCAGTGGCGCTGAAGCTCGACGCGGCCAAATGGCGCAAGAAGCGCGGCATGAACCGGCTGCTCAAGGCGCTTGGCGCTGACGAGGGCCTGACGCGCTACGTCGGCGGTGCCGTCCGCGACGACCTGCTCGGTCTGCCGGTCAGCGATATCGACCTGGCAACGCGCATTGCCCCCGACGACGTGATGCGGCGTCTCGAAAAGGCGCGGATCAAGGCCGTGCCGACAGGCCTCGACCACGGTACAGTGACTGCCGTCAGCGACGGCCATCCATTCGAGATCACTACGCTCCGCCGCGACGTCTCGACCGACGGGAGGCGAGCGACGGTCGCATTCACCGACGACTGGGAGGAAGATGCCGCTCGCCGGGACTTCACGATCAACGCGCTGTCGGCGGACCCTTCGACCGGCGAGCTATTCGATTATTTCGGCGGACTCGACGATCTTGAGCGGCACCATATCCGCTTCATTGGCGACCCTTTGCAACGCATCGCCGAGGATCATCTGAGGATTCTGCGCTTCTTTCGCTTCCACGCGCGGTTCGACGCTGGCGAAATCGACACGGCAGCGCTCGAGGCCTGTTCCGCGCGTGCCAATGACCTCATGGCTTTGTCGCGCGAGCGCATCGCCGACGAATTGCTGAAGCTGCTCGCCGTCGCCGATCCATCGTCGACCGTCGAGATCATGCTGGACCGCGGGATTTTGAAGCCGGTTCTGCCAGAGGTTGCGCGCGACAGTTTCAATGACCTGAAGGCGTTGATCGCCGCCGAAGCGGCCGCGGGGCTCCCCCCCGACCCGATACGCCGGCTCGCCGCCCTGCTGCCGCGCGACAGTGCGGTCGCGGAAGATCTCGCCGTTCGGCTGCGCCTGTCGAACAAGGCTCGCAAGCGGCTGGCATGTTCCGGCGGGAGGAGTGAGGATGCGCCACGGGTCCTCGCCTATCGCGTGGGTACAGAGTGCGCCGCCGACCGGTTGCTGCTCGCCGGACAGCCGGAAGCGGCGCGCGAGATCGCCGGCTGGCACATTCCGCGCCTGCCGATCGGCGGCGGCCAGCTGATCAAACGAGGGTTGCCGGAGGGCCCGGTGGTCGCGCGCACGCTCAAGGCGATCGAGGACCGCTGGGTAACGGCGGGTTTTCCGACCGGCGATGCATTCGAACGCATCGTCGAGGATGCCGTCCACGCAGCCGCGTAAGCCGCAGCTGCTTGGGCCTCAGCTGCCGAGAACGGCTGGACGCGGAAGCGGCAGGTCGAGCGCTCCCTCCGCGGCAATATGCTGCGTCGTGGCTGCCCGAACGGAGTGGCGCGGCGCCAGCTGTTCGTACCGGGCAAACAGGTCCGCGAAATGTTCATCCATTGTCCGCACCACTCGCGACCTGACGGCAGCGGCGCGCTGCAGCTCGGGCCCGCGACGGATGAAACGGCCGATCGCCCGTTCAAGAGAGACCTCGCTCGCCCCGCGGTAGACCATCCCGGCTCCGGGAGCGAGCTGGTCGACCGCCGCCCCCCGATCGGGAACGATGAGCGGCGTCCCGCTTGCGCGCGCTTCCGCAGCGACCATGCAAAAGGTCTCGGCCTCGCAGCCGTGGAGGAGAGCATCGGCACTCGCCAGCAGCCGCGCCAGTTCGAGCCGGTCGATGATCCGCGGCAGCACCATGGCCGTGCGGGTGCGGTCCGCAAGCAGCTCGAGCTTAGCGCGTTTTGGTCCATCGCCAACCAGGACCAGGCCAACGTCGTGGCGGCGCGCCGCGCTGCCGACGGCCCGAAGCACCATGTCCCAGCGCTTTTCCGCGGAAAATCGGCCAATGCCGACGAGCAATGTCGCGCTGGCGTCGAGGCCGAGCGCACATAGGATTTGTTCGCGCATCGCAGACGACCGCAGCGCCGGTGAGAACAGCTCCCCTTCGACCCCCATCCGGATCGTCTCGACATTGCGGACACCACCCGCCGTAAGGCGTTGCGCAAGCTCGGCGTTGGCGCAGATCACGGAATCGAACATCCGACCCAGTCCACGAAGGTGTCGCCAGAACCAGCCGAAAATGGCATCGATCGCGGACGTCGGGAGAAAGCCCCCGAGCCAGCGATAGGCATAAGCCGCCAGCGGATCGGCGTGCATCACCAGCGATCGGCTCGCGCCGCCCTGCCAACGCCCGACCATCGCTGCGCTCGACCACGGTGAGGAAGCTTCGACATGATCCGGCTGCCACGCGTCCAGTGTTGCGTGAATCGCAGCCTCATCATCGAAATAGCGGTAGCGCCGGTCGACCGGCAGCAGCGGCGACGGAATCGTGACCATCACCGCGCCTAGTCCGCGCTTGATGACTTCGTGCCGCTCGCCGGGGACGATCAGGATCATCTCGTGCCCGAAGCGCGCCGCAGCGCGCAGCTTGGCCTCCGCATAGGTGCGGACGCCGCCGCCTGCGGGCGTGTAAAATGCAGAGACGTCAGCGATGCGCATCGGCAACTAGAGAGTGTCCTTGCTAACGAAGTTCAAGTGAAGCTTTGTTAATGGCCTGGCGTCCGCCGGGCTCCTAGCACACATAGCCTGACATGTCCCCAACCTCCCCACGCCGGCTGCTGCTCGCCTCGATTCACGACGTGTCCCCGCGCTTCGAAAGCGAAGTCGACCGGCTGATCGATCTGCTCGCTCCACACGTCGGCACCAAAATCGCCATGCTCGTGGTCCCCAACCACTGGGGCGATGCCCCAATCGTTCCCGGATCTGCATTCGCGGGCCGACTGCGGTCATGGGCCGAGCAGGGCGTCGAGATGTTCCTGCACGGCTTCACACATCGTGACGACGCGCAACATTCCGGGGCGTCTGACCGGGCGCGAGCCCGCTTCATGACCGCGGGTGAAGGCGAATTCCTCGGGCTTTCCCACTCCGAAGCGGCGGCCCGCATCGCCGATGGCCGTGCGCTCATCGAAGGCGTTATCGGCCGGCCCATCGACGGCTTCGTCGCTCCGGCCTGGCTCTACGGTGACGGCGCCCGCGAGGCTCTGAAGGAGGCCAGCATCCCGCTCGCCGAGGATCATCTGCGGGTCTGGTCGCCGGCAACGGGGGCTGAGCTTGCCTGGGGACCGGTGATCACCTGGGCCAGCCGCACCCGTGCGAGGCTGCTGTCGTCGCTGGCCGCGGCTGCGGCGCTCCGCCGTGCTCCGCTTCATGTGCTGCGGATCGGCGTGCACCCGCCCGACGTCCGCCACCCGGCGCTTATCGCCAGCATTGGCAAGACGTTGACGACCGCAAAGCGTCGCCGCGTGCCCGGCCGTTACAGCGATCTATTGAACTAGCGCCGGCGTGCCTTGAAATAATCGAACGCGGCGGCGGCCTCGATCGGTTTCGCGAAATAGAAGCCCTGACCCGAGGCGCAGCCTAGCGTCGCCAGCGTCGTCGCCAATTCGACCGTTTCGATCCCCTCGGCGGTCGTCGACATGCCGAGCGCCTCTGCGAGGCTGAGAACGGCGCGGACGATCGCCACCGCATCGGGGTCGACCATCATTCCGGAAACGAAGCTCTTGTCGATCTTCAGAACATCGATCGGGAGGCGCTGCAGATACGCCAGGCTGGAATAGCCGGTTCCGAAATCATCCATTGCCACGGTGGTGTCGAGCGCCTTCAATGCGTCGAATACACGCGTGGCCCGCGCGGGATCTTGGACGATAGAACTTTCGGTCAGCTCAAGCGTCAGCCGCTCGCCGGTGAGCCCGCTAGACTTGAGCGTGCTCTCGACCATTGCCGGGATGTCGTCGCGCGCAACCTGGATCGCCGACAGGTTGACCCCGACATAGAGCGGCAGCGTCTCGCCAGCTTCCGTGTCCCAGCCGGCTAGCGTGCTTGTCGCCTTGTCCATTGCCCAACGGCCCAAGTGCAGGATCAGGCCGGATTCCTCCGCGACCGGGATGAATTCTGTCGGGCTGATCTCGCCGCGGTCCTCATGGGTCCAGCGGGCCAGCGCTTCGAAACCGGCGACCTGGCCCGACTTCAGGTTGATCAGCGGCTGATAATAAAGCTCGAGCTGGTCCTTATCGAGGGCGCGGCGGAGTTCGGTCTCGATGGAAAAGCGCCGCCGTGCTTCAGTCGCTTGCCTTGGCTCATACACTTGCGGCTTGCCCACTGTCTTGGCCTGCTTGACCGCAAATTGGGCATTGCGAAACAGCTCCTCCGCGTCCTGTCCTGCGGTCATCAAGGCTACGCCAATGGCGCATTCAACCTTGATCTCCAGCTCCGAAAGCTTGAACGGCGCCGTCATCACCTGCTGGATCCGGTCAGCGGCCTTGAGCGCGTCGGCGACGCCGTGGCGAAGCGACACCAGCACGCCGAATTCGTTTCCGCCGGTTCGGGCGAGCACGTCGCCGGCCCGGAGAGCGAGGATCAGCCGTCGAGCGAAGGTGATCAGCAACTCGTCGCCGGCAAGGCTCCCCATTGACTCGTTGATGCGGCTGAAACGCAGCATGTCGACGACGAGCACGGCGTGCTCGAGGTCACGCGCGACCTTCGCTCCCGCGTTCTCGACCGCTTCGGTGAACGCGAGGCGGTTAGGCAGACCGGTCAGGCTGTCGCGCAGCATCTCGGCGCGAAGCGTTCTTTCGGCCTGAACCTCGACCGTACGATCGACGACACTGAGCAGGCAGCGCTGGATCTCGCGCTTCTTCGACAGCGGAGCGAGCTTGAGACGGAAGAATTGCGAGGCGACGCCCTCGCCCTGCTTTAGGTCGAGTTCGCCATTGGGGTCGTCGCCATCGAGGAAACGCTGGACCAGTTCCCCAATCGCGCCGTTCTTCAGGCAGTCAGCCTCGTTCCAGTCGGTGGCGGTGCAGGTGGTTCGCTCGACCGTCTGGACGAATTTGTCGTTGTGGGCGGTAACTCGCAACACCCGGTCGGCCGCCCGCTCGACGATGGCCGCGGCAATCGGAAGCGCCTTGAGCAAGCCGAGATCGTCCACCGCCGTCAGGTGCGGAGTCACATTCGATTTGTCCGTCCGACGGAGCCTTTGAACTCGCGCCGGCCCGGCTGCTGCGGCCTGCATCCCTGCTCCTATGCTGCGAAGGGGTTAATTCCGCGTATCTTTTCCACCGTAGCCGGCATGTTAACGCAGGTTAAAAAGCCGGTGATAACCTGCCTTGAACGGCCGCTTCAGGCGAAACGGTTGTTTCGCGGGAAACCCGTCGGCGGCATCCGACCGGCGGCACCGCGCGCGGTGCGCCATGCCGAGAGGTCCGGTTCTGTACGTATTCTCCCGCTCTCTCCGCCAAGCGGCCAAGTCAGCCCCTCCTTCAGCGGAAACGCAATCGCGTCCGACAGACCGCCGTCGCGATAGCGTTGGAGCGTGACGCCCTGCCCCCGCCCAAGCTCTGGCAGTTCGCCGAGTGAAAATACGACCATTTTCCGGTTATCGCCGATGACTGCGACCGCATCGGCGCCCGCGGGGATCGGACGCACGACGGCCAGACGCGCTCCTGGGCGCACGTTGACCAATTGCTTGCCCTTGCGTGTTTCAGCCAGTGTCGCATCCGCGCTCGTGATGAAGCCCTTGCCATCGGACGAGGCGACCAGCAGCTTCATGTCCGGGCGGACGACCACAAGCTGGATGATGTCGACCTCCGCATCGAGATCAATGAACAGCCGCACTGGTTCGCCGAAACCGCGCGCGCCGGGCAGCTTGTCACCGGCGAGCGTGTAGGCGCGGCCGTTGGACGCGAACAGCGCCAGCCGATCGGTCGTCTGGGCATGGATCGGTTCGCCCCACAGTTCGTCGCCTTCGCGGAACTTTAGGTTGGCGAACTCCTCCGCCGCGAGATGACCCCTCATCGCCCGGATCCAGCCGCGCTGCGACAAGATGACCGTGATCGGCTCCTTTTCGATCATTGCCGACCAGTCGATCTCCCGCGTCGGGGCTACTTCCTCGATCGCGGTCCGGCGATCGTCGCCGAACTTGTCCTTGATGCCGGCAAGGTCCTTCTTCAGCCGGCGCCTTTGCCGCCCCGGCTCGGCGATTAGCTTTTCGAGTTCCTCGCGCTCCTTCGCCAGTGCCTGGCGCTCGCGGCCGATCTCCATCTCCTCGAGCTTGCGCAAGCTCCTCAGGCGCATGTTGAGGATCGCCTCGGCCTGTCTGTCCGATAGTGAGAATTCCGCCATTAGCAGTGGCTTGGGTTCGTCCTCGCCACGGATGATCTCGATCACCCGATCGAGGTTGAGGTAGGCGATCAGGAACCCGTCGAGCAATTCGAGCCGGTCGTCGATCTTGCCGATCCGGACCTGACTTCGCCGGACCATCACCTCGATCTGGAAGGCGAGCCACGCGGTGAGCGCCTGGCGCAGGCTCATGACACCGGGCGTGCGCGTTGCGTCAAGCACGTTGAGATTGAGCGGAAAACGCATCTCGAGATCGGTCAGCCGGTAAAGGCTTTCGAGCAGCAGCTCGGGGTCCACGGTGCGCGCCCGGGGCTCGAGGATCAGCCGCACCTGCTCGTCGCTTTCGTCCTTCACGTCGGCAAGGATCGGTAGCTTTTTGTCGGCGATCAGTTGCGCGATCTGCTCGATCAGCTTGGCCTTCTGCACGCCGTAAGGCATTTCACTGACCAGCAAATGCCAGCCGCCGCCCTTCTCGCGCTCGACCTCGACACGGGCGCGCAGCCGAAACGCGCCGCGACCCGTCGCATACGCCTCGGCAATCGATTCACGGCTGTCGACGAGAACGCCGCCCGTCGGGAAATCCGGACCGGCGACGAAGTCCATCAGGCTCGCATCCTCGGCCTTGGGATTGTCGATCAGGTGGATTGCGGCATCGATCAGCTCGCCGACATTGTGCGGCGGAATAGACGTCGCCATGCCGACGGCGATTCCGCTCGCGCCATTGGCGAGCAGGTTGGGGAATAGTCCCGGGAAAACCTCCGGCTCTTCTTCCTCGCCGTTGTAGGTTGGCCTGAACTCGACCGTGCCCTCGTCGAGCCCGGCCATCAGTTGCATCGCGACCGCGGTCAGCCGCGCTTCGGTGTAGCGGTAGGCTGCGGCATTATCGCCGTCGATGTTGCCGAAATTCCCCTGCCCGTCGACCAAGGGGTAGCGCAGCGCGAAATCCTGCGCGAGCCGGACCATCGCGTCATAGACCGACTGGTCGCCGTGCGGATGGTATTTGCCGATGACGTCGCCGACCACGCGCGCCGATTTCTTGTAGGCGCCTGCGGGATCGAGCCGCAGCAAGCGCATCGCCCACAGCAGCCGGCGGTGAACCGGCTTTAAACCGTCGCGGACATCGGGAAGTGAGCGCGCGGTGATCGTCGACAGCGCATAGACGAGATAGCGCTCGGACAAAGCGGCATCGAACGGGGTTTCAATAACGGAAGAGATATCGGGGTCAGGCATTTGCCGACGCTACCAAGCGCATCCCCGCTCTTCCAGACGTTCTCGTCCGACGACGCGAATTCTATTGCTGGCGCACCCCGCAGGCCGCGGGCGTTCCGCTGGTCGATGCGCTTGCGCTGCCCGCGCCTGTGCACTGGTCAGCCTTGTCCTCATCGACGCTGATCGGGTCCCAGTCGCTGGAGTCGGCGCCGCTTGTCACCCCGGTGTCGATCTCCGTCACGTCGTCGATTGAAAGCTCCGACAGGTCGAGGACGTCCACGTCGTCCGACTGCTTCTTGTCGTCGCTCTTGTCGAGCGAGCTCACGATCTCATCGCGCGGCACACTCAGCGGTTGCTGCGGCGGCGGCGGCGGAGGCGGCGGCGGCGGCGGAGGCGGTGGCGGCGGCGGCGGTGGCGGCGGCGGCGGAGGCGGCGGCGGCGGAGGCGGAGGCGGAGGCGGCGGAGGCGGAGGCGGCGGCGGCGGCGGAGGCGGAGGCGGCGGCGGCGG
>JAZKBB010000034.1:0-3034 GCA_040388865.1 Pseudomonadota bacterium
CTCCATCGTCGCCTTGTCGGTCTCGATCTCGGCGAGGATGTCGCCCGATTTGACCTCGTCGCCTTCCTTGACCAGCCATTTGGCGAGGGTCCCCTCCTCCATCGTCGGAGAAAGAGCGGGCATCTTGAGTTCGATCGGCATGGCGGCTCATGTCCTGAAAAGGCTCGCGCGGCTCAAAGCCAATGCGGCGGGTCCGGTCAAGTCCGCGCCGAACATCGCCGTCGGCGCTTGCACTTAAGCCCGGTTTAACGCAGCACTCTCATTTGTGGGGCCGGAAGCGAAACGCACCTACCTGGTGGTGGTCGACGACAGCGCGGAATCGCGCGTCGCGCTGCGCTTTGCCGCCCGGCGCGCGGCCAAGACCGGCGGCAGGATCGAAGTGCTCGGGATCGTCGAGCCGCAGGACTTCGTCCAGTTCGGCGGCGTCCAGGCGGCAATGGAGGAAGAGCAAAGGCTGCGCATTGAGGGCGTCGTCAGCGCCGCGATCGGCGAAATCCTCGATGAGTCCGGGATGGACGCCAACATCATCCTGCGCTCGGGCGAAGCGGTGCGGACGGTGCGCGACTATCTCGAAGGACGGGACGAAGTGGCGGCCCTGGTGCTGGGCGCGGCGCCGAACGGGAACCCTGGCGCGCTAGTCGCCAATTTCACCGGGCACGACGCTGGCTTGCTTCCATGCCCGGTGATGATCATCCCGGGCTCGCTGACCGATGAGCGGCTGGAGCAGCTCAGTTGATTTACCTGTACCCCGGCGAAGGCCGGGGCCCAGGCAGCGCTGCTGCGCCGATTTTTTCTCGGGAGCTGGACTCCGGCCTTCGCCGGGGCACTAGAGGACGCGCGAGAGAATCTCGCCGAGCTTCACGCACCCCGCCTCATCCTCCGCGGTGAAGCGCGCTTTGTTCGGGCTGTCGATGTCCAGCACGCCCAGCAACTCGCCGTCGCGGATCAGCGGAACGACGATCTCGCTCGCTGACGCGCTGTCGCAGGCGATGTGGCCGGAGAAGGCGTTCACGTCCTCGATCCGCTGGACCTGGCGCGTTGCCGCCGCGGTGCCGCAAACGCCCTCGCCGAACTTGATGCGGATGCAGGCCGGGCGGCCCTGAAACGGTCCCAGCACCAGCTCACCGCCGATGTTGCGGTAGAAGCCGACCCAGTTCACATCCGGAAGCGTCTCGAAAATGACGGCGGCGGCATTTGCCATATTGGCGACCGGATCCGGCTCTCCCGTGACCAAGCCTTCGAGCGCCAACGCGAGGTCTCGGTACATGGTGGCGCTGTCGGCTGCGGTGATCCTGAAGTCGTAGGTCATTCCATCTCCGTCATTGCGAGCGAAGCGAAGCAATCCAATCTGGATCGCCACGTCGCTCCGCTCCTCGCGATGACGGATTAGAAATCCGTCACCTTTCCCCGCGCCTGTTTGACGCCGCTGCGCTGGCGCTTGTTCTCGACGCGCCTGGCCTTCGCCGCCTTGCTCGGCCGCGTGGCTTTGCGCTTGCGCGGCGCGATATGGGCGGCCGCGATCATTTCCGCCAGTCTCACCCGTGCATCGCTGCGGTTGGCGTCCTGAGTGCGGAAGCGGCGCGCGGTGATCAACAGTTCGCCGCCGCCGCCGGTGACGCGGCTTCCGGCGATACGCTTCAACCGTTCGTAAACGTCTGGGTGAAGCCCGAGCTTGAACAGATCGACGCGAAGCTGGACCGCGGTCGCGACCTTGTTGACGTTCTGCCCGCCGGGGCCGGTCGCGGCGAGGAAGGTCTCGCTCAGCGCATCATCCGGGATTTGGACGTCCTCAGGCCGCATCGGCCCACTCGCCGAAAGAGTCAGGCAGAGGCGCGGTGACGTCGATCACTTCCTTGCGCTCCCGCGGCACGACCAGCCGCGACGCATGAAGAAGCATCGGCCCGCCGGGCATGCCGTAGACGCGGTCGCCGACGATGCCGCGGCCGAACGCCTCGCGCGCGTGGACGCGGATCTGGTGAGTGCGTCCCGTCAAGGGACGGAATTCGACCAGCGTGGACCCCTCACGGACAGCAAGCCGCCGCCAGCGCGTTGTTGCTTCAAATCCATGATCGTCCGCGACCATCTTCCACCCGGCCCTCTCGCTCGAGACCTTTGCGAGCGGCCGATCGATCACGCCCTGCTCCTCGCCGATCTCGCCGGCGACCACGGCAAGATAATATTTTTCGACGGACCGTGTCTCAAACGCCTGCTGGAAGGCCGCGCGGGCCTTGGCCGTCCGCGCGAACAGCAGGCAGCCGCTGGTGTCGGTGTCGAGCCGATGCATCGCCGCCGGCGGCCGCTGGAAGCCGCATTTGAGCTCGTGGATGCGGCCTACGATGCTGTCGCCGCCGCGTCGCGGCGCGTCGACCGGAAGCCCGGCGGGCTTGTCGAGGACCAGCGCCTCGGCGTCGATGAACAATATGCGGTCGGACAGCATGGCTTTCCTTACCGCCTGTGGACGACTTTGTGACTCCTTTGCAACGAACTCAAGGAATCCAGCCTGTTACACAATATTAACCTTTTCCCTTCAGACCTCGAATGGTTAATGATCGCTTCAAGGCCCTTAAGAGCTATTTACGCTTGGGGCCTGAACCGGGGGGACCAGCAATGCGCGTGCTGCTGATTGAGGACGAGCCGACGACGGCTAAGAGCATCGAGCTGATGCTCGGGACCGAGGGCTTCAATGTCTATACGACCGATCTTGGCGAAGAGGGCCTCGATCTCGGCAAGCTCTACGATTACGACATCATCTGTCTCGACCTGAACCTGCCCGACATGCACGGCTATGACGTGCTGAAAAAGCTGCGGGTGGCGAAGGTCTCGACTCCGGTCCTGATCCTGTCAGGCATCGGCGAAATGGACAGCAAGGTTCGCGCACTGGGCTTCGGCGCCGACGATTATGTCACCAAGCCGTTCCACCGCGATGAGCTGGTCGCCCGCATTCACGCGATCGTGCGCCGCTCGAAGGGCCACTCACAATCGGTCATCCGCACCGGCAAGCTCGCCGTGAACCTCGACGCCAAGACGGTCGAGG
>JAZKBB010000035.1:0-3401 GCA_040388865.1 Pseudomonadota bacterium
GCCGCCTGACGCTGCTCGACCAGAACAAGGTCATCAAGCCGCATCCGGCGTTCCGGCTGTTCTCGACCGCCAACACCATCGGTCTTGGCGATACCTCGGGCCTCTATCACGGCACCCAGCAGATCAACCAGGGCCAGATGGACCGTTGGTCGATCGTGACCACGCTGAATTATCTGCCGCACGACGAGGAAGTTGAGATCGTGCTCGCCAAGGCGAAGCACTATCGCACCGACGCGGGACGCGACATCGTCAACAAGATGGTTCGCCTCGCCGATCTCACGCGTAACGCTTTCGCCAACGGCGATCTGTCCACGGTGATGAGCCCGCGCACGGTCATCACCTGGGCGGAAAACGCCGAGATCTTCGGCGATATCGGTTTTGCCTTCCGAGTCACCTTCCTGAACAAGTGCGACGAGCTCGAGCGCCCGCTGGTGGCGGAGTTCTATCAGCGTTGCTTCAACGCCGAGTTGCCGGAGAGCGCGGTCAACGTGGCGTTGAGCTGAGTACTTCCCTCTCCCCTTGTGGGAGAGGGTGCCGAGCAGCCGAAGGCTGCGAGGCGGGTGAGGGGTTCAGGATAAAACTTACCCCTCACCCGGCTCGCCATCGCTTCGCTCCGGCGATCCACCCTCTCCCACAAGGGGAGAGGGGACAAAGGATGCAAGATCGAAGCGATGAGCACGTCGAATATCAAGTTCAGGACCGGGGCCAAGGAATCTCCGACGGAGCCGTTCAAGCGCGCGGTAACCTCCGCATTGCGCGCGATCGCCAAGCAGCCCGAACTTGAAGTGACGTTCGCCGCCGAGCGTCCGGGCCTGTCGCCCGGCAAGGCGCGGCTGCCGGAACCCGCGCGCAAGCTGACCCGCAAGGACGCCGCCATCGTGCGCGGTCACGCGGACTCCATTGCGCTGCGGATCGCCTGTCACGATCCAAAGGTTCATCGCAAGCTGGTGCCCGGCAATCCGCAGGCGCGTGGCGTGTTCGACGCGGTCGAGCAGGCGCGCGTCGAGGCCATTGGCGCGAAACGCATGAGCGGCGTTGCCAAAAATCTCACCGCGATGCTCGACGATCATTTTCATCGCGGCAAGTACGACGAGATCACCGACCGCGCCGATGCGCCGTTGGCTGATGCCCTGGCGATGATGGTGCGCGAACGCCTGACCGGCCTCGCGCCGCCCGCTGCCGCCCGCAAGATGGTTGATCTCTGGCGGCCCGTTCTCGAGGATAAGATCGGCCCGCGCCTCGATATCTTGAAGAATTTCACCGAGGATCAGGCCCGCTTCGGTGATGCGATCCACGATCTGCTGCAGGCGCTGGAACTCGGCGACGACAGAAATACGGATCAGGAAGAGGACGAGAATCAGGACGACAATCGCGACGGCGAGAAAGATCAGTCCGGCGCGGATGGTTCTCCCGAGACCGAGTCCGCGGAGGAGATGAGCGCCGATCAGTCGCAGTCCTCCACCGAGGAAATGTCGGAAAACGCCATGGAGAGCGCGCAGGCGTCTGCCAGCGATGCTTTCGACGACAACGACATGGGCGAGGACGAGACGCCCGGCGAGGCGCATCGCCCGCCCAACCGCGGCGGCAATGAGCCGCGCGGGCCGGAATATCATGCCTTTGCACCCAAGTTCGACGAGGTCGTCTCGGCGGAAGACCTTTGCGAGCACGACGAACTGGAGCGGCTGCGCAGCTATCTCGACAAGCAGCTCGCGCATTTGCAGCACATCGTGGCGCGGCTGGCCAATCGCCTGCAGCGCAAATTGATGGCGCAGCAGAACCGCGCATGGGAGTTCGATCTCGAAGAGGGCATCCTCGATCCGGCGCGGCTATCGCGCGTGGTCACCGACCCGCATCATCCGCTGTCGTTCATGCACGAGAAAGAAGCGACCTTCCGCGACACGGTGGTGACGCTGCTGCTCGACAATTCCGGCTCGATGCGCGGGCGGCCCATCACGGTGGCTGCGACCTGCGCCGACATTCTGGCCCGGACGCTGGAGCGTTGCGGCGTCAAGGTCGAGATTCTCGGCTTCACCACGCGGGCGTGGAAGGGTGGTCAGTCGCGCGAGGCGTGGCTGGCGGCGGGCAAGCCTGCCAATCCAGGCCGTCTCAACGATCTGCGGCACATCATCTACAAATCTGCCGACGCGCCGTGGCGCCGCGCCCGCAAGAATCTCGGGCTGATGATGCGCGAGGGCCTGCTCAAGGAGAACATCGACGGCGAGGCGCTCGACTGGGCGCACAAGCGCCTGCTCGGCCGTTCCGAGCAGCGCAAGATTCTGATGATGATTTCGGATGGCGCGCCGGTCGACGATTCCACGCTGTCGGTCAATCCCGGCAACTATCTCGAGCGGCATCTGCGCCATATCATCGAAGAGATCGAGACCCGCTCGCCGGTCGAACTGATCGCCATCGGCATCGGCCATGACGTCACGCGCTATTATCGCCGCGCGGTGACCATCGTGGACGCGGAAGAACTCGGCGGCGCCATTACCGAGAAGCTCGCCGAACTGTTCAGCGAGACCCATGTAGAGACGTCATCGCCGTCGCGCCGGCGCAGACTTCATTCCTGAGACATGCCCATCGCGCTCAGTCGACGGCGTTTTCTGAGGAATGCCGCGGCGGTGCTTCCTGCCGGCATGTCAGCATTTGTGACAGAGCCTGCCACCGCGCAGACGGCGTCCGTCGAGGTGAACGCGCGGCCGATCCAGTCCTTCGATCCTCGCGATCCATCCCACAATCGTTACGGTTCGCTGGAATTTCGCAGCGGGCTCATTCTCACCTCGCCGTTTCGCGGCTTCGGCGGCTTGTCGGCTTTGCGGCTCGACAAGAAGGGCGAGCAGTTCACAGCACTAAGCGACAAGGGCAACTGGTTCACCGGACGGCTTGTCTACAAGGGCAAGCGCCTCGTCGGACTGGCTGATGTGAAGTCCGCGCCGATGCTGGACAGCAATGGCAGGAAGATCACTGCCAAGGGCTGGTTCGACACCGAGTCGCTCGCCTTCGACGGTATGACGGCCTATGTGGGCCTTGAACGCGTCAACCAGATTCTGCGGTTCGATTTCAGCAAGGGCGGCATTCGCTCCCGGGGCGAAGTTGTGCCGGTGCCCGAGGGCGTGAGCAAGCTTCCGTTCAACAAGGGGCTCGAGACTCTGGTCTTCGTGCCGAAAGGCCAGCCGCTCGCCGGGACGCTGATCGCGATTTCGGAGGCGGGGCTGGATGCGGCGGGCAACATCCAGGGTTTCCTGATCGGCGGTCCGTCGCCGGGTCAGTTCACCGTGGCGCGGACGAAAAAATTCGATATCAGCGATGCCGTCCTGCTGCCGTCCGGCGATCTCTTGTTGCTGGAGCGAAAGTTCTCGCTGCTTGAAGGCGTCGGCATTCGGATTCGCCGCATTCCGATC
>JAZKBB010000035.1:3411-6410 GCA_040388865.1 Pseudomonadota bacterium
CGTCGTGTGCCGATCAAATCCCTCGCCCCTGACGCGTTGCTCGATGGTCCGACGATCTTCGAGGTCGATCTCGGATATGAGATCGACAACATGGAAGGCATCGACACTCACGTCACGGAGGACGGCGAGACCGTGGTGACCATGGTGTCGGACGACAATTTTTCCATGATCCAGCGCACGCTATTGCTGCAATTCACGCTGGTGAGCGATTAAGCGCTCCCTTCTTCGTCATTGCGAGCGAAGCGAAGCAATCAGAGCGACAAAGCTGGATTGCTTCGTCGCTTCGCTCCTCGCAATGACGATGACTTGGAGACGGCGCCAAAAATAAAGGCCGGGCGAAAACCCGGCCTTTCGAATTCAGATGTGCAGGATCGAACGATCAGCTCGCGGCGGCGAGCTTCTTCTTTTCGATCTGGCGCTTCAGCTCCAGTGCCTTCGGCGACAGGTCATCGGCGCTTGCCTTGGTCAGGAAAGCGTCGAGGCCGCCGCGGTGATCGACCGACTTCAGCGCGTTGGTCGAAACGCGCAGGCGCACCGAGCGTCCGAGCGCGTCCGAGATCAGCGTGACGTTGCACAGGTTCGGCAGGAACCGGCGCTTGGTCTTGTGGTTCGAGTGGCTGACCTTGTGGCCAACCTGAGGGCCCTTGGCCGTCAATTCGCAGCGCCGAGACATGGCGAAAATCCTTGTATCTCCCCGGGACCCACCATCATCGAAAGGGGGCTCCGCGCGGGGCGGGTTAAAACCGTCCATTTCAGGAACGCCGGACCTATAAGGGGCTAGCCGCCCAGCGTCAAGGTTGGGAGGCGATTTCAGGGGCTTAACGGGCGTACCTTGGTGGCCCTTCCCAGTTCGGCAAGAACGGCGATTTTCCCCATTAAACCAGTGGTTTCCTAACATATAATCGACGTAATCCGCCACCAAACAGGATATCGACAGACCTGCGTACGGGTTTTTGCTGCTTAAGCGCGATTTTCGTTTTGCCGGTGTCGGCGCAAACAGGGTTTTCGTCGTTGGACATGTCCCGGTTCCCAAAATTCGCGCGGATTGCCGGGCCCGGGCTTCGTTTGCTGGCTGCGCTGGTTGCTTGCGCCTCTGTCGCCATGGTGGCTGGGCCCGTTAGCGCCCAGGGCCGGCTGGATGCCAAGTACGAAGCCTCGCTCGCCGGACTTCCCATCGGGAAGGGCGCCTGGGTGGTCGATATCGCCGAGGACCAGTATTCGGCGGCGGTCAGCGGCGCGACCACAGGGCTGATGAAATCCATCGGCGGCGGCGCCGGTACCGGGACCTCGCAGGGCCGCATCGTTGCCGGACAGTTTTCGCCGCTGAACTACATTTCGACCGTCAATTACGGAAAGAAGGCCGAGGTTATTCGTATTGCGCTGACCGGCGGCAATGTGAAGGATTCGGCTATCGAGCCGGAGCCGCCGGAAAATCCGGACCGGATTCCGGTCACCGACGCCAATCGCCGCAATGTGCTCGATCCGATGACAGGCTCACTTCTGAAGGTGGCAGGCACCGGCGATCCGGTCGGTCCCGAGGCTTGCCGCAAGACGTTGTCGGTGTTCGACGGTCGCATGCGTTACGACCTGCGTCTCGATTACAAGCGGATGGAAATGGTCAAGACCGAGAAGGGCTACCGCGGCCCTGTCGTGGTCTGCGCCGTCTTCTTCACGCCGATTGCAGGCTACGTGCCGGATCGCGTCGCGATCAAATATGTTGCCGCTCAACGTGACATGGAAATCTGGTTTGCGCCCATCGCCGGAACGCGGGTGCTGGCTCCGTACAGGATTTCGATCCCGACCCCGCTCGGCACCGGGCTGATCGAGGCGACGGAATTCATCTCGGTTCAGAAGACCGCCAAGACGAACTGACAAGACAAACAGAACTGGCAGGACGAACCAACGAGCCGAACTGACGCCGCCCTGAGCCGGCGGCCACGGTCGACAAGCGACCTGTTCAGCGGCGAATCTCACTGTGAATCGTGTTGACTCTTCGGCCAATCCGATTCGACTCCGGTCTTAACGAATTTAACGCAGTTCCGGCTCGCATGGAGCATCCTTAAACCTCATCTGGTATCGCGAGCGGACTGTTTGTGCGACATGTTGATGAGAACATCGTCTGCGACTCGCGAGTCAGCGATTCGGGCTTCTTTCGTTCCGGACTCGTTCCAAAGCTTAAGTTACGGCGCGAAAAGCGTCGCATTGTGAGACACTTCGAGAAACTTGCTGCGGCGTCCGCGTCGTGTGCGTTATGCGGACCCTTTGAAAATGCCCTTATCGTCTTCCGTGCCGCTGTTTTCGAACGACCGCGCTCCCGGCGCCGGTGTTACCGCGGTGCTGGGCCCGACCAACACCGGCAAGACCCATCTCGCCATTGAGCGGATGCTCGCGCATTCGTCGGGAATCATCGGGTTGCCGCTGCGTCTCCTGGCGCGCGAGGTCTACAACAAGATCGCTGCACGGGCGGGCGTGGACGCCGTCGCGCTGATTACGGGTGAAGAGAAGATCAAGCCGCCGCGGGCACGATTCTGGGTGTCCACCGTGGAGGCGATGCCGCGCGATCTCGATGTGTCGTTTCTGGCGGTAGATGAAATCCAGATCGCCGCAGACCTGGAGCGTGGTCACGTCTTCACCGACAAAATCCTGAACCGGCGCGGGCGCGACGAGACGCTGCTGCTGGGTGCCGCAACCATGCGGCCGATCATCGAGCGGCTATTGCCCGGCGCCAATATCGTGACGCGGCCGAGGCTGTCGCAGCTCGAATTCGCCGGCGACCGCAAGATCACGCGGCAACCGAGACGGACTGCGATCGTCGCGTTTTCGGCGGATGAAGTTTACGCCATCGCCGAGCTGATCAAGCGGCAGCACGGCGGAGCAGCCGTGGTGCTGGGCTCACTGTCGCCGCGCACCCGCAACGCGCAGGTGGACATGTTCCAATCCGGCGACGTGGATTATCTTGTTGCCACAGATGCCGTCGGCATGGGCCTCAATCTCGATGT
>JAZKBB010000036.1:0-17052 GCA_040388865.1 Pseudomonadota bacterium
AAGCGCCCGCAGGTGATCAACATCAGCCTCGTCGGCCCGCCGAATATACTGGTCCAGCGCGCCATCCAGGCGGTCGAGGCGCGCGGCATCCAGCTCGTCGCCGCGGTCGGCAACGACGGTCCGGCCGCGCCGCCGCAATATCCGGCCTCTTATCCAGGCGTAATTTCGGTCACGGCAGTTGACGCAGCTGGACGGGCACTGCCCGAAGCGGGCAAGCCGACGCACCTCGATTTCGCTGCTCCCGGCGCGGATATGGCCGCGGCGCTTCCTGGCAGTGGCTATACGCGCGTTCGCGGAACCAGCTTCGCTGCTCCGCTTGCCGCCGCCCGGCTGCTCGCCACGGGTTCGCCGAGCGCACTCACCCCCGAGGCCCGGCCGGGCAAGGGGCGCATTGGCCGAGGCATTGTCTGCGGCGCGTGCCGCATCGACCCGAGGATCGTCGGCGCAAAGTAAAATTCGTGCGCCGCGGGATGAAGCCGCGAACCGCTGTCGTTCTCTTGAGCAGGAGCCGCTTGAAGCTCCGTTAGAAGTTCAAAGGAGAATGACATGACCAAGTTCATGCTGGCCGCCGCTTCGGCACTCGCGATCGCAGCGGCCCCCGCCCATGCGCAGTTGCTTGGCAATATCGGCGGCACTGTGAATGGCGCGCTCAACGGAGCAGTGGGCGGAACGCTCAATAGCGCCGGATCCCTCGGCAGCATCGGCGGCCCCGGCTGCCTCTGCGGCGCAGCCGGCCAGATCCTCAACGGCGTCAGCGGCGCCGGTTCGATCGCCAATAGCATCACGTCGGTTGCGTCGGGCAGCGTCAGCGGCAACGGCGGCAACGGTCACGGCGTCGGCTTGGCCGGCACCGTTGCGGGCGCGGCGAATAGCGCGGGGTCGCTTGCCGGCAGCGTCAGCGGCAATGGCGCCGGTCTTGCCGGAGTGGTCAACGGCGCCGCTAATTCGGCCGGCGCGCTTGCGGGTTCAGCCAATGCCAACGGCCTTGCAGGCTCAGTCACGGGGGCGCTCAGCGGCGGTGGCAGCGGCCAAGCCAGCGGTCAGGCCGGTGACGTCGGCCTTGCCGGCGCGGTCAATGGCCTCGCCAATGGCGCCGGGTCGATCACCAGCGGGAACGGGCAGTTGCTCAACGCCAATGGCAACGGAAGCGGTTCGGCAAGCGGCAACGCGAACGCTCATGCTCATGGCAAGAGCGTCAACGCCGGCGGCTCCGCCTCGTCGAACGGGTCTGGAAGCGGCACGCTCGGGCTCAGCGGCGTCCGCATGATCAACGGAGTTCCGTGCGGTCCGGACGGCGTTCCGCTCAGCAGCGCGCAACTAGCGTCGCTCGGAATGACGTCGAGCGGCAACGCTACCGGCAGCGGCTCCGCCAATTATTCCGCCGCGTCGCGGGGCAACCACAAGCGACAGGAGCGGAACGACCGCCAGTAATCGACGCGGTCGAGTACCTGCCCGCCGCGCTTCGCCCCTCCCTGCGCGCGGCGGGCAGTTGATTCCAACCTGCGTTTCTATCGTAGCCTGAAGGCCACCTTGTTGACGTAATAGCTCGGTACCTTGGTTCCATCAGCGAGCTCGGCTGGCGCGAAGTGTGCGCGGGCAGTGAATTTGGCGCACGTGATTTGATCGAACTCAGGCGCCTGAAAGTGGCTTACGCTGGTGCATTTCGTCACACGGCCGGTCGCGTCGACCAATACCCGAACCTTCACGACCGACTCCTGACCACTCGACTGCATTCCGCTCGGATAATCGTCTGAGCTGAACCATCTTGACGGGTCTGGCGCCCACACAGGCTTTACAATTTTGTCCTCGAGGTCCGGGTCCACCCCCCAATCACGAAGCGAATTCCGGCTGCATTGGTCAAACAACTTGATCGGGTCGCCAAGTGATCCAGTGTCGAGGATAATGGGTCGATCGCGGCGCGGATCGATCTCGATCGCCGTTGTATTGGTTACAAAATTCTGCCGCATCGCTTTCTTCGCTGCTTGTTCTGCAACGCTGACAGGCCGAGGACGGACTGAGCTCATGTCTCTGCGATGGTCTTCTTTCTCTTCGGCGGCAGCCGCCTCATCCGGCAAAAGCCTGACCGTTGAGAACAGCGCCATTGGCAGGCCCTTGTCGGTCGACTGGCCGACATCTCCGCGCATGGGCTTCGATTGAAGGGGCACGAACTTCGCGGGAACCTGGTCAGATGGAGTGCCCACCGGCTTGCCCACAACCAGCATGTCGAGTGCGCCCGGTGCTTCGCTTTCGAATACTAGGATGGTCAGATCATCGCCTTGCCCGAAGTGGCGGATTAACCGACAGCTGTTTTCAGCATAATCGATGTCCCAAGGGGTCGAAGGAGCAAGATGGACCGGCTCCGCTGCATTTGCCAACGACGGCATAAGCGCGGCGACCGCAACGAACGCACGGGTACGCATTAAACCCCCTTCTTCGGCCGTCGCAGGTTAGGCGGAGGGGCTCGGTTGGTCCAGCTACAGCTTCTCCGTCAGTTCAGGCACGATTTTGAACAGGTCGCCGACCAGGCCGATGTCCGCGACCTGGAAGATCGGCGCTTCCTCGTCCTTGTTGATGGCGACGATCGTCTTCGAATCCTTCATTCCGGCAAGGTGCTGGATCGCACCCGAGATGCCGATCGCGATATAGACTTGCGCCGCGACGATCTTGCCGGTCTGGCCAACCTGATAGTCGTTGGGCGCATAGCCCGCATCGACCGCGGCGCGGCTGGCGCCGACCCCCGCGCCGAGCTTGTCGGCGAGCGGATCGAGTAAAGCGTGGAACTGCTCCGATGAGCCGAACGCGCGCCCGCCCGAGACAATGACCTTGGCGCTGGTCAGCTCGGGCCGCTCGCTCTTCGAGGCTTCGAGGCCGACGAAGCTGCTGGTGCCCGGATCGCCCGACGCATCGACCTGCTCAACCGGCGCGTTGCCGCCTTCCGCAGCGGCCTTTTCGAACGTGGTCGTGCGGACCGTAATTACCTTTTTCGCGTCCTTCGACCTGACGGTTGCGATGGCATTGCCGGCATAGATCGGCCGCGTGAACGTGTCCGCGCTTTCCACCGACAGCACATCGCTGATTTGCATCACGTCGAGCAAAGCGGCGACACGCGGGGCGATATTCTTGCCGGTCGTGGTGGCTGGCGCGAGGAACGCGTCATGGCTGTCCATCAGCCTGGCGGCGACGGGCGCAACAGCTTCCGCCAGCTGGTGCTCGAGCGCCGGCGAATTCGCGATATAGACCTTGGCGACGCCGCCGATCTTCGCCACCGCCTGCGCAACCCCGTCGGCATTGTTGCCGACCACCAGCGCGTGCACTTCGCCCAGCTTCGACGCCGCAGTTATCGTCGCCAGCGTCGCGTCCTTGATGTGGCTGCCGTCGTGCTCGACCAGGACAAGAACGCTCATTTCGCAATCCCCAAACCCTTGAGCCGTTCGACCAGCTCATCGACGCTGCCGACCTTGATCCCTGCCTGGCGCTTGGCCGGCTCGACGACCTTAAGCGTCTCCAGCCGGCGCGCCACGTCGACCCCGTAGTCGGCGGGCGACTTGGTCGCGAGCGGCTTCGACTTGGCCTTCATGATATTCGGCAGCGAGGCGTAGCGCGGCTCGTTCAGGCGCAGGTCGGTGGTGACCACCGCCGGAAGCTTAAGCTTCACCGTTTCCAGCCCGCCGTCGACTTCGCGCGTGACCGTCACTCCATCCGCCACCTCGACCTTCGAGGCGAACGTGCCCTGCGGCCAGCCGAGCAGCGCGGCGAGCATCTGCCCGGTCGCATTATTGTCATCGTCGATGGCTTGCTTGCCCAGGATCACCAGCTGCGGCTGCTCCTCCTCCGCGATCTTGGCGAAGATCTTGGCGACCGCGAGCGGCTCCACTTCCTCGTCGGTCTGGACGAGGATCGCACGGTCGGCGCCCATCGCGAGTGACGTGCGTAGTGTCTCCTGCGCCTTCGCCGGCCCGATCGACACCGCGACGATTTCGGTGACGACGCCCTTCTCCTTGAGGCGGATCGCTTCCTCGACGGCGATCTCGTCGAACGGGTTCATGCTCATCTTGACGTTGGCGAGATCGACGCCCGAGCCGTCCATCTTGACCCGCGGCTTCACGTTGAAATCGATCACGCGTTTGACCGCGACCAGCACTTTCATGGTTTCACTCCAGGCTTAGGCCGCGACGGGGCTTTTGACTTCGCCGACAATCTTCCTCGCGGCGTCGCCAAGGTCGTTGGCCGCGATAATCGGCAGGCCCGATGAGGCGAGGATGTCCTTGCCCTGCTGGACGTTCGTTCCTTCGAGCCGGACAACCAGTGGCACATTGAGCTGCACCTCGCGCGCGGCCGCGACGATGCCGTCGGCGATGATGTCACAGCGCATGATGCCACCGAAGATGTTGACCAGGATGCCCTTCACCGCGGGGTCACTCAAAATGATCTTGAACGCTGCGGTGACCTTTTCCTTCGAGGCGCCGCCGCCGACATCGAGGAAGTTGGCGGGCTCGGCGCCCTCGAGCTTGATGATGTCCATCGTTGCCATGGCGAGGCCGGCGCCGTTGACCATGCAGCCGATCGAGCCGTCGAGCTTGATGTAGGAAAGATCGTATTTGGAGGCCTCGATCTCCATAGGGTCCTCTTCGCTAAGATCGCGAAGTTGCTCGAGGTCGGGGTGGCGGAAGGCCGCGTTGCTGTCGAAGCCGACCTTGGCATCGAGCACCAGCAGCCGGCCCTTGTCGTCGACCGCCAGCGGGTTGATCTCGATCTGCGAGGCGTCGGTGGCGAGGAACGCCGCGAACAGGCTCGCGAGCACCTTGCCGGCCTGCTTGGCAAGGTCGCCGGAAAGGCCGAGCGCCGCGGCGACGGCGCGCCCGTGGTGCGGCATCAGCCCGGTCGCCGGGTCGATGATGATGGTCGCGATCTTCTCGGGCGCGTCGTGCGCGACCTTCTCGATCTCCATCCCGCCTTCGGTCGAGGCTACCACCGCGATCCGTCCGGTCTCGCGATCGACCAGTAGAGCGAGGTAGAACTCCTTCGCGATGTCGACGCCGTCGGTGATGTACAGCCGCTGCACCTGCTTGCCTGCGGGACCGGTCTGCACCGTCACCAGAGTCTTGCCGAGCATCTCGGCGGCATGTTCGCGCACTTCGTCGATTGAATGGGCGAGGCGCACCCCGCCCTTCGCAGCTTCGCCGAGCTCCTTGAACTTGCCCTTGCCGCGCCCGCCGGCGTGGATCTGCGCCTTGACGACCCACAGCGGCCCCGGCAGCTTGCCGGCCGCTTCGACGGCCTCCTCGACGGTCATCGCGGCATAGCCCGCGGGCACCGGAACGCCATATTTCGCGAGCAGCTCTTTGGCCTGATATTCGTGGATGTTCATGGCGCAGGCCCTTAATCAGAAGCCAGCGACGATGCAAAGCGACGACCGCCCGCCCCGCAAGATCATCCATGTCGACATGGACGCCTTCTACGCGTCGGTCGAACAACGCGATCAGCCCGAGCTCAGGGGCAAACCGGTCGCGGTCGGCGGCGGGCATCGCGGGGTCGTCATGGCGGCGAGCTATGAAGCCCGGAAATTCGGCGTCCGTTCGGCGATGCCATCTGTAACAGCCAAGCGCCGCTGTCCCGATCTGATTTTCGTCAAAACGCGGTTCGACGTTTACCGGGCCGTCTCGCAGCAGATCCGCGCGATCTTCCTCGATTACACCGAGCTCGTAGAACCGCTGTCATTGGATGAAGCCTATCTCGACGTCACCGAGGACCGGCACGGCCTCGGCAGCGCGCGTGCCATCGCCGAGGACATCCGCCGCCGTATTCGAGAAGAGTGCCAGCTCACCGCGTCGGCCGGCGTCTCCTACTGCAAGTTCATCGCCAAGCTCGCCTCCGACCACCGCAAGCCGGACGGCTTGTGCGTGATCACGCCTGAGAAGGGTCCAGACTTCGTCGCCTCGCTGCCGGTCGCGCGGTTCCACGGGGTCGGGCCGGTCACCGCGAGGAAGATGGAAGCGCTCGGCATCCATACCGGCGCCGACCTGCGCGACTGGAGCCTGCCTGCGCTGCAGGCGCAATTCGGCAGTTCGGCTGATTGGTATTGGCGAATCGCCCGGGGAATCGACGAGCGCGAGGTCAAGCCCGACCGGCCGTACAAGTCCGTCAGCGCCGAGCGCACCTTCGACGAGGATCTGCGCGATGGCGACCGGCTCGCGGCTGAACTCACGCGCATCGCAGGCTATGCCTGGGACCGCGTGCGGCGGGCCGAGGTCTCGGGACGGACCGTCACGCTCAAGGTCAAATTTGGCGATTTTACGCTGATCACTCGGTCCAAGAGCTTTGCTGCTCCCGTGCCGGACCTCGACACCTTCACCGGCGCCGGACAGGCGTTGCTCGCGGCGCTGCATCCGCTGCCCAAGGGCATCCGGCTGTTGGGTTTGGGACTCCATAACTTAAGTGAGGAGCAGGCGAGCGGGCCCCTCCAACTTGGACTCGCAATCTGAGCCCGGTTGTGATATAAAACTGTCACACGGGGCCGCGGGCGATTCAGCTGCGGCCTTAAATTTAAGGACGCCACAAATAGGCAGCAGAGCCGCGACCGTCGGGTCGTTTTGGGGGACGATGCGAGACGTGTCGGCTCTCTCTGCCGCAATTGGAAAGGTTAGCAATGGCTACAAAGGCGCTTAGCTTCGACGTCGGTGATTATGTCGTGTACCCCAAGCATGGCGTTGGCCGCGTCGTCGAGCTGCAAAGCACCGAGATCGCCGGAACCCGTCTCGAACTGTACGTGCTGCGGTTCGAAAAGGAGAAGATGACTCTTCGCGTGCCCGTCAACAAGGCCGACTCCGTCGGAATGCGCAAGCTTTCCAGCGACAAGACCATGAAGGATGCGCTCGAGACCCTCAAGGGCAAGCCCAAGGTCAAGCGTACCATGTGGTCGCGCCGCGCTCAGGAATATGAAGCGAAGATCAATTCGGGCGACCTGACGTCGATCGCCGAAGTGACTCGCGACCTGTTCCGCCCCGACGACGCGCCGGAGCAGAGCTATTCCGAGCGGCAGATTTTCGAGGCCGCCTCGTCGCGCCTGGCGCGCGAACTTGGCGCGATGGAGCAGACCGACGAGAAGTCGGCGCTGGCCAAGATCCTCGAGATCCTCAATAATGCCTGGCCGATCCACAACAAGGCCAAGGAAGTCGCCTAAGCGATCTGACCGATAGCAACCGAAAGGGCGCCCCTCACCGGGCGCCCTTTCTTTTTGCGCTTGCCGCTGTTTTGGTGTTGGTGTATTGCAACGCTAATACACGTTTGACAGGAGGAATCCTTGTCCACGCCCATGCGATCATCTTCATGGGGTGGGTGGTCATCTATCTCACGCAGAACCTGTTGATCGGCACGGGACGGACCGACATCCACCGCAAGCTCGGCTGGATCGCGCTCGGCTGGATCTTCCCGATGGTCCTGCTCGGATGCCTGGTGACGCTGGCCATGGTCCGCCGCGGCCAGGTGCCCTTCTTCTTCCGCCCGCTGCAGTTCCTCGTGTTCGACCCGGTGACGCTCTTCACCTTCGCCGGCCTGACGCTTGCGGCCGTCGCGATGCGCCGCCAGACCGATTGGCACCGCCGTCTTCACTTCTGCGGCATGTCGATGCTGCTCGGGCCGGCCTTCGGGCGGCTCCTGCCGCTGCCGCTGCTTCAGCCTTGGGCGTGGGAAGCGGCGTTTGCGGCGAGCATGCTGTTCCCGATCGCCGGAATTCTCGCCGACCTGCGCCGGACCGGCAGCGTCCACCCCGCCTGGCGCTACGGCATCGGCGCGATGCTCGCCTGCCTCGTCCTGACGGAAGCAATCACATACAGCCCGGTCGGCACGGGGCTTTACGGGGTGGTGACCGCCGGATCGCCCGGTGCTTCCGTGGCGCCACTCGACTTTGCGCCGCCGCCGGCTGGGCCGCTGATGACCGGACGGGGCTGAGCTCGGGAGACCTTCGCGCCTGGAGCAAGCCACATCTTGTGGCGAGAGCCCGATGGTGAGACTGAATGGCGGGAAGTTGAGTTGTTGGGCAAAGGGGTACCCATGAAGGTCCTGACGATCGCACTCGCAGCCGGCGTTTCATTGAGCGGCATGGCCCAGGCAGATACTCAGCCCGCCGCTGCCAAGCCCAAAGCCGATCCGCTTTACTTACCGTATGAAGCGCCCGGCATTTTCGCGAAGATCCCGAGCGGCGAAACGATCCACATCAAATGCATGGGCAGCGGTTCGCCGACCGTTATCTTGACCGCTGGCGCCGGTGATTGGTCGGCAGCGTGGCGCAAGGTTCAGCCACAAATTGCGAAGACCACGCGGGTATGCGCATGGGACCGCCCGGGTTTCGGTTTCAGCAGCGGAACCACCCAGCCGCAAACGACAAGCAACATCACGAGCGATCTCGAGGCGGCGCTCAAGGCCGCGCACATTCGCGGGCCGTACATTGCTGTCGGTCATTCGCTTGGCGGATACGAAAGCGTCATGTTCAAGGACCGCAATTCACAAGCGGTCGTCGGAATGGTTTTGGTCGACCCCAGCATCCCGGACCAGAAGAACCGCGTTCGTCAAGCTGCACCGGCGTTAGCGCAATCGATGGATGCGAATACTGGGAACAATTTGGCTGTGTATCGGCGCTGTATCGCGGGCCTCAAGTCGGGCGCACTCAAGATCGGGTCCAAGGACCCCGATGGCTGCCTCGGCTATCCGCCAGATTATCCGCCTGAACTGACGCTCGCGCTAGATCAGCGAGACCTTAACCCCCTGCGTTTTGCCACTGCTGGCTCGATGTTTCAGAACTTCGATGGCGATGGCCCGTCAATGGTCGACCCGAGGCGCAACTACGGCAACATGCCGCTGATCGTCCTGACTGCGACCAAAGACCCTGCAGCATGGCCTCCAGGCTTTACCCAAGCGGCCAAGGATGAACTCCCGGCTTTGCACGCTGTTTGGGCCCGTGGTCATGATGAATATGCTGCTTTGTCGTCACGCGGCGTGAACCGTCGCGTCCCCGACACCACGCACTACATTCAGTATGACCAGCCGCAGGTGGTTATTGATGCGGTTGATGAGGTGGTTGCCGCAGCACGCCACGATGCGGGGGAGCGCAACAACTAACGAGCCTAGAAGCAGGGCTCCAACGCCGTATCACCGCCCCACTCCTGCCCCATTGCGTTGCGAAAGCACCGGCTGCCCACTAACGAAAGCCGCATGTCAGACCGCGACCAAGCCGCCGCCAAAGTCCTCGAACTGATCGAGCCCTTCAATAAAAAGGGTGTCGCGGTCAGCGAAAGCACGCGCTTCGCCCAGGACCTGGAGTGGGACAGTCTCACCGTCCTCGACTTCGTCGCCAACGTCGAGGACGACTTCGACGTTCTCATCTCCATGAACATGCAGGCCGAGATCGAGACCGTGGGCCAGCTGATCGACGCGCTGGAGAAATTGACGAGCTGATGCGCAGCACGCTTCAGATCGTTATCCCCGCGGAGGCGGGGATCCAGCCCTTCAAGGCAAAGAAATGACCGACCTTTTCTCGAAATTCGACCCGCTGATCCAGCAGCGCGAACAATTGCTCTCGACCGGCCTCACCGACCCGTTCAACCTGGTGATGGAGCGCGTCGAAAGCCCGACCGTCGCGATCTGCAACGGCAAGCGCACGATCCTCCTCGGCACCTACAATTATATGGGGATGACCTTCGATCCCGACGTCGTGGCGGCGGGCAAGAAGGCCCTCGACGAGTTCGGATCGGGCACCACGGGCAGCCGCGTCCTTAATGGCACCTATGCCGGGCACCGCGCCTGCGAGGACGCCCTCAAGGACTTCTACGCCATGGATCATGCCATGGTCTTTTCGACCGGTTATCAGGCGAACCTCGGGGTCATTTCGACCATCGCCGGGAAAGAGGATTACATCGTCCTCGACATCGACAGCCACGCGTCAATCTATGACGGCTGCGCGCTCGGCAATGCGCAGATTGTCCCGTTCCGCCACAATGACATCGAAGCGCTCGAAAAGCGGCTGAAACGCATCCCGGAGGGCGCCGGAAAGCTGGTCGTGCTCGAAGGCGTCTACTCGATGCTCGGCGACATCGCGCCGCTTCGCGAAATGGTCGAGGTGTCCAAGGCCAACGGCGCGATGGTTCTGGTCGACGAGGCCCACTCGATGGGGTTCATCGGCGAGCATGGCCGTGGCGTCGCCGAGGCGCAGGGCATCATCGACGACGTCGACTTCATCATCGGCACCTTCTCCAAGTCGGTCGGGACGGTCGGGGGCTTCTGCGTCTCCAACCATCCGAAATTCGAGATCCTGCGCCTCGTTTGCCGGCCTTACGTCTTCACCGCCTCGCTTCCGCCGAGCGTCGTCGCCACCGCCGCGACGTCGATCCGCAAGCTGATGGACAGCGCCGACAAGCGCGCCCACCTGTGGAAAAACAGCAAGCGCCTCCACGGCGGGTTGCGCCAGCTCGGCTTCACGCTGGGGACGGACGAGCCACAGTCGGCGATCATCGCCGTGATCATGCCGAACCTCGAAAAGGGCGCGGCGATGTGGGAGGCCTTGCTCAACGAGGGCCTATACGTGAACCTCGCCCGCCCGCCGGCGACCCCGGCCAACATGACATTGCTGCGCTGCTCGCTATGCGCGCTCCACACAGAACAGCAGGTCGGCGAGATCCTCGGCATGTTTGCTGCGGCAGGCCGTGCAACGGGCTGCATCAGCTGAGGGAACTTTGGCGGGTTCGTCGCTTTCGCGACTTTTCCGTTGAGCCTGCGGGGACTACACTCATCCGATGATCGACGACGAAGAGGCCGTCCGGTTCGATTGGCGGCGCGGCGGTGCTGCGGCCGCGGGCCTCCTCATGGCGCTCGTCCTCGTCGTCATGGTGTTCGCGGTCAAATTCGCGAATGATGCGCGCGAGCGGGCGCTCGATGCGGAACGGCAGTCCAATCAGGTTGCCCTGGTCGTTCGCAATGTCAGCGCGAATATTGCGCGGGCGGAAGCCGCGCTCGCCCGCTTCGTCCTCGACGAGGACGTGAAGACCAGCGGCAACATCTATTCCAGCGACTGGCAGCTTGCGGGCTATCAGATCGACCAGTTGAAGCAGCTCGAACAGAGCAGCCCGGCGCAGCGGATTCGGGTGGCCCAGCTCCAGCAGCTGTATGACCGGCGCGACAAGGAGCTTGCGGTTGCCGCGCGGGCGGCATTGGCCAGGCAAGGCGATACCGGGATCAGTTATTTCTACGCTGCCGCCAGCACCGGCACCGGCCGGGCGCTCGACGACAAGCTCGAGGAGATCATCCGCGCCGAACGCGACGCGATGCGCGACCGCATCGCCCAGAGCGAGCTATTCTCCGACGAGGCCGACCAGCTGACCAATTATCTGAGCTGGCTCGGCATCCTGGTTGGCGTTGGCGCCATTTTCCTCGGCGTGATTGCGGTCCAGGCGCTCCGCCAGAATGCCGCGGCGATGCGGCAGGTCGAAAGCGAGGCCGAGCGCTCGGACCAGCTCGAACAAGCGGTGCGCGAGCGGACGCAGGAGCTGTGGGAGGCGAACCAGGCGTTGAAGGCCGAAGCCGCCGAACGCGAGTCGGCCGAAGCCCAGCTTCGCCAGGTCCAGAAGATGGAGGCGGTCGGGCAGCTGACCGGGGGGATTGCCCACGACTTCAACAACATGCTCGCTGTCGTCGTCGGTGGGATCGACCTCGCGCTCCGCCGTCTCAATGGCCCGCGGCGGGAGGTGATGATGCACCTCAACAATGCGATGGAGGGCGCGACGCGCGCCGCCGCGTTGACCAGGCGGCTGTTGTCCTTCGCCCGATCCGAGCCGCTGCTGCCCGAGCGCGTTGACCCGGCCGAGCTCATTCGCGGCATGTCCGACCTGCTCGACCGCACGCTCGGCGAACGCATCCGCATCGACGTCGAGCTGTCGCCCGGTGCCTGGCCGACCTATGTCGATCCGCACCAGCTCGAAAATGCGATCGTGAACCTCGCCGTGAACGCCCGCGATGCGATGAACGGCGAAGGCCAGATGCGCATTACCGCCGAGAACGTGACCCTTGCCGCCAACGAGGTCGGCGACGTTCGAGCCGGCGAATATGTGAAGATCAGCGTCGCCGATACAGGCTGCGGCATGGCCCCGGACATCATCGAACGCGCCTTCGAGCCGTTCTTCACGACCAAGCCGGTCGGCAAGGGAACCGGCCTGGGCTTAAGCCAAATCTTCGGTTTCGCTCATGAATCCGGAGGCGAAGTAGGGATCGAGAGCGAGCTCGGCAAAGGCACGACGGTGTCGATCTATCTGCCGCGTACCGAAGCGGTCGCGCCAGTCCGCTTGCACGCCGCGGCGCAACGCACCGACACTGCCGATGTCCACGTGCCCGGCGCCCGGATCCTGCTGGTCGAGGACGATCCGCGAGTGCGTTCGGCAACCATCGGCGCGCTTGAGGATCTGGATTACGAGCCGGTCGCTTGTGCCGGCGGCGCGGAAGCGATCGTGATCTTCAATTCACAGCCGTTCGACCTGGTCATCACCGACGTGATCATGCCCGAGATGAGCGGCCCCGAGCTGATCCGCTATCTCAAATCGACCAGCGAGCACGATTTCGCGGTGCTGTTCGTGACGGGCTATGTCGGCGAGGGCGAAACCGACGATCTGCGCGGCTACGAGCTGCTGCGCAAACCGTTCACGGTCGGCGCACTGGCCAGCGCGGTCGCTGCCGCGCTCGCCCGCAATAGCGAGCCGCCCAGAGCTGCCGCTAAAGGCTAGCTGCCGCTAAAGGCTAGCGGCCGCCAAGGGTTAGGCCGCGCGTTCCACCAGCCGCCGGAGCGTGTCCACCTTGCCGTCGGCGATCGCCTCGACCGGGGGCGGAGCGGCGCCAAACTGCTTAAGCTCGCCGAGCGCCGCGTCGATCGTGGACTTCCCGCCGTTGATGGCAAGCAGGGTCGGGCGAACGCGCGCGATCGAGCGCATCGCTTCAGCCACCTGGCCCTCCTCCTCCACTTCGTAGTGGAAGACCTGGGGATTCTCGGCGCAAAAGGCGCGAATTCGCGGCAGCTCGGCAAGGCTGCCTGCGCCTTGCGGGTTGGACAACAAGGCGACGCGCTGCACTTTGGACATGAATCCCTCGGACATTCGACTATAGGGGCCGACATCTCTGCCGCCATTGCGGCAAAATCATGGTGTCGGAGCGACCGAATTTGCCCGTGACCTTCGTCAAGACCGGCCTGATCGACCGCTATCTTGCCCGCTCGATCGCGACGCCGCTCATCGGCACGCTAATCCTCGCGGCGATGTTGCTCGTGCTCGACAAGATGCTGAAGCTTTTCCAATATGTCGTCGACGCTGGCGGGCCGGTCAGCGTCGTCTGGCGCATGCTCGCCAACCTCCTGCCCGAATATCTCTCGCTCGGTATTCCGATCGGGCTGATGCTCGGGATCCTGCTCGCCTTTCGCAAGCTCGCTTTGTCGTCGGAGCTCGACGCACTGCGCGGCATAGGCATCGGCTACACCCGGCTGCTGCGCGTTCCCTACGCCTACGCCATCCCGCTAGCGATCATTAACCTGTTCATCGTCGGCTATCTCGAGCCCTACACCCACTACCGCTACAAGGGACTTCAGTTCGACTTGAAATCCGGTGCGCTGGGGGCGGCGATCAAGGTCGGCGAGTTCAACCAGCTGGGCAAGCATCTGACGCTGCGCATCGACCGTAGCGAAAACAAAGGGGCGCAGCTCTACGGGATCTTCGTCGAGAACACGGATGCCGCGGGGATGACCGTCGCCGCGACCGCCGAGCATGGGCGCTTCCTGGCTACCGACAATCCAGGCGAAATCCAGTTTCGCCTGAGCAAGGGCCGCCTGGTCCAGGACAGTCCCAAGTTCAAGACGCCGCGCACACTCGCCTTCGACACCTACACCCTGCCGGTCAGCTTACCCGCCATCGATCAGTTCCGCAGCCGGGCCGTCGGCCAGACGGACGAACTCTACATCGTTGAGTTATGGCGCCTTGGCTACGGCGGTGCCGGCCGCAGTCACGCCGAAACGATTGGCGCGGAAGCCGACTTCAACTTTCGGATGGTCGAGATCGTAATGATGATGATGCTACCGTTGCTGGCGATTGCGCTTGCCGTGCCGCCCAAGCGCAGCACGTCGGGGCTTGGCATCTTCGTCTCGATCCTGATCGTGGTCGCCTATCATAAGGTCAACCAATATGCGGATGCGGCCGCCGCGCGCGGCGACATCGATCCGACGCTCGGCCTGTGGCTGCCGCTGCTTGCTCTCGCCGGGATCATCTTCTGGATGTACCACATTCTTGCGGACAGGCCGGGCGGGCAACCAATCGGCGCGCTCGAATGGTTCTTCGCGGCGATCGCCAAGCGTGTCCGCAACATGATGCCGCAACGCCGCGATACCGCGCCCGAGGCCGCGGCTTGATCAATCCGAGCTTCTTCCCGTCGCGCCGGCTGGCGCTGTACATGGTGCGGCTGTTCGTCACCCGCAGCCTTGCCGTGCTCGTCGCACTCGTGCTGATCCTGATGACGCTCGATCTGCTCGGCGAATCCGGCAAGATCCTCGCGATCCCCGGGAATACGGACGCCGACCTGTGGCGCTATGTCGGGTTGCGCCTGCCGATACTGCTCTCCCGGTTTCTGCCCTTCTCGGTTCTGCTTGGTACGCTGATTGCGTTCGTCGGTCTCAATCAGAACAGCGAAGTGGTGGCGATGAAGGCCGCCGGCCTTTCGGCACATCAGATCCTCGCGCCATTGGTGCTCGCCAGCATTGGCGTTGCCGCGATCCTGTTCGCATTCAACGAGCTGGTCGTGGTCAATTCGACGCGCGAGGTCACGGCCTGGAGCGACAATGACTACAAGCCGGTTCCGCCCTCCAGCGGGATGGTCAGCAACGTCTGGGTGATGAACGGCGACGACCTCGTGCATGCCGGGATCGCCGGCGGTCGTCCGTTCACCGCCGAGCGCATCGAATATTTCGATCGGTCGGGCGGCGTGCTCCAGCGAGAGATTTTGGCGGCGCGCGCCGTCCCGCGGCCGAGCGGCGACTGGCTACTCCTGGATGTGCGCATCTACGACGCCAATATGAACGTGGTCCGCCGCTTACCGCAGATGGTGGGCTTGCAAGGGCTTACGACCAACCAGCTGACGCTTGCCAAGGTCGAGCCGACCGAGCTGCCCTATTGGACGCTCAAGAAGCGCATCGCGGAGCTAGACGCCGGCGGCCGTCCGGACGACGAAGCCCGCGCCGGCCTCGCGCACAAGATAGCCGGACCGTTGTCGACCGTGCTTATGCCGCTGCTAGCCGCGGTTGCCGCCTTCGGCCTCGCCCGTTCGGGCCAGGTGCTGCTCCGCGCTGTCGTCGGCATGGCGCTGGGCTTTACCTATTTCGTGGTCGACAATTTCAGCCTTGCGATGGGCAATGCCGGCACTTATCCGCCGCTGATCGCCGCCTGGGCGCCCTTTCTCCTGTTCCTTCTGATTGGCGAGACGGTGCTGATCAGGACCGAAGAATGAAACAGCCGTAAGCCGCTGTTCAGGAACGATTCTCCGCCCTTCATTCAACGCACAATAAAGCTTGCGCCGCGGTCCATTTCATTATGGAACATGGCTTGGGTTTGTTGGGGAGGATGGTTCAGCGTGTACCCGAGCGTTCATTTCTTCCACCGCCAGGCGGCGCGGGAAAATCTAGCGGCCAAGCGCGCACTGACCGAAGCCGCGCGCGAGCGGCATCTGGCGCTGGCACAGGATTATCGGAAGCGCGCCGAGCAATTGCAGTCCGCGACCGCCTGAGCGCCGCCACGCAAGCGCACGACGTGGCGCAGCGCTCGCGGTTGCGAACTATACGCCACGTCGCGCTCTGATCGGGCTAGAAGGCGAACTGGAAGCCTGCCCGAGCTCCGACTTCCTTGCTGTCGAAGCCGTAGCTGACGCCCGCGGACACCTGCGACATCTCGCCGACGGCGGCAGCAATCGCCGTTGCCAGAGCGGCATGCTGCTTGAAATAACCGACACCGCCCGAGACTGCGAAATGCGCGCCCGCCGGAATGCTCGGCGTATCCATCGCCAGCGCCATCGCCACGCCTTCATTCGCATCCTGGATGTCGCGCCGGTTCTGTTGGTTGAGATCGAACAGCTGCCCGATCTGCCCCTGCACGGTCGCGAACGAGTTCTGCAGAGTGCCGAGGCTCGCCAGGCTCACGCCGCTACGGCCGATGATGCCGTTCGCGTCGACGGTCGCGAGGTTTGTCGACGCAGTCGTCTGCGCCGCCGTGCTCGCTGCAATGTCGCCGACCCTGACCGCGCTGCCAACGCCGCCGAGCGTGACCTGGTTGGTGGCTGTCGTCACCGCGCCGGCACCGATCGCGGTCGATCCGGTGAAGGTCGCATTGGCGCCCGCCCCAAGCGCGGTGGCTCCGGCGGCGGTTGCCTTCGACAATTGCCCGACCGCGGTGGAATTCGCTGCATTGGCGAGGCTGTTGTTGCCGAGTGCCGTCGCATTGATGCCAGTCGCTTGCGACAGATTGCCGAGCGCGGTCGAGTTGGTGCCGGTCGCCTGAGCCTGGTTGCCGACTGCCGCCGACTGCGCACCCGTGGCATTGGCTCTCCAGCCGAACGCCTGGGATCCCGCGCCGGTCGCAACGGACTCGCCGCCGATCGCGGTCGAATGGAACCCGGTCGCCAGCGCCTTATCGCCGAACGCCGCCGAATCCTCGTTCGTCGCCTGGGCGCGATTGCCGACCGCCACCGACTGCAGCCCACTGGCCGTCGCAGCTATGCCGTTGGCAACCGAGCTCTCGCCCGATGCGGTCGCGCCCTGACCGGTTGCCGTGGACTCCAGCCCCGAGGCAAGGGCAGCGTTGCCGAGCGCGGTCGAGCTGTCTCCGGAGGCCGTCGCTGCGATTCCGCATTCGGTCGACAGGGCGCCGGCGCCCTGGGCCAGCTCGATCTTGCCGATGTCCTCGCTGGCGATGGCGCGGCTGATGTGCAGGCCGTTGTAGTTGCCGTAGCTCATGTCGCCCAGCGGCACGCCGTCGAGGGTGAAGCCCAGCT
>JAZKBB010000036.1:17062-22092 GCA_040388865.1 Pseudomonadota bacterium
CGTTGCAATCGACGGTACCGTCGGCATGCGCCGGCGCCGCGAACATGATCGAGGCGCCGCCTGCCGAAGCAAGCAGCGCAATCCTGAACTTATATGTCATGAGAACTCTCCAATTTTGGGAATGCGTGGGAACAGCCCCGGAGCGATACGCTGCTGCCGGGGACGAAAATCGGGTGGCGCCAGTGGAGCGCGGCCAGGCGTGTCTGTTGGTTTGCGCTCGGCGGGCGCGGGGGCAGGAACCCGCCGAGCGCAGGACGTTCGTCAGCCGTTATCGGGGTCGGTTCGGACGACGACGGTCTTGACGATTGGAAGGATGTCGTCGCCGGGCATGCCGACGCGACGCGCATGCTCCCGGATCGAATCCGGGTCGCTTGCCTGATAGATGCAAATGGTGCCGAGCTTGCCGTCAAGCTCCTCGACCACGTAGCTGCGGATCCAGCGGACCTGGTCGGCCATCTCGTCATTGCCGATCTTGGCCGACTTGGCAGCGGTGAATTCGAGTTCCTGAGGGTTCGCCCAGGCGCTTGGCCGGCGAATCGCGTACAGTTTCATATTTGCGTCTCCTGGGCTGGAGCATTCCAGCGATGCCGCTCAATGCCGGTTGGGAACCCGCGCGCGATAGTTCACGAGTTGAAGCAATCAGCTACAGAAACTGTAGTAGTTTGGCGGTGCAGACGAGTGTACGGGACCGAAATGAACTATGGTCAATTCTGCCCGATCGCGAAGGCGACGGAGATCCTGGGAGAGCGCTGGACGTTCCTTATCGTCCGCGAGCTGTTGATGGGAGCGCGGCGCTTCAGCGAGCTTCAGCGGGGGCTTGGTGACATCTCGCCGGCACTGCTCACCGCACGGCTAAAATTCTTCGAGGAGCAGGGGCTGGTGGCTCGCCGGCGGCTGAGCGGACAGCGGAGCTTCGAGTATCATCCGACCGCCGCCTGTGAGGCGCTGATGCCGGTCATCATGAGCGTCGGCGAGTGGGGCCTGTGCTGGGCTCGCCACAATCTGTCGGAGCAGGATTTCGACCTCGACTTCCTGCTTTATTATCTCGAGCGTAGCATCGACACGACGAAGCTGCCCGGCGACCGCGCGGTGGTGCAGTTCAAGTTCCGCGACCTTACCGAACGCAAGGACTGGTGGCTGCTGATCGACCGCGAGCAGGTCGACGTCTGTCTCACCCCGCCGGGGCGCGACATCGACGTTTATTTCACCACCACCGTTCGAACCATGCACGACGTGTGGATGGGCGACCGGACCTATCGCGATGCGATGCCTTCGGGTGATCTGTCGGTCGAAGGCGATCCGGCGCTGACCCGCCGCGTCAGCGCCTGGTTGCGGCCAAGCGTGTTCGTCAACTCGCCGCGGGCGCCGGTTCCGGATCAGCTGCGAAAAGCGGCTTAGCCGAAGATCGTAAGGTCGAGCGGCTCGCTCGGCCCGAACCAGATCACGTGCTCGGTATGATCGGCGAGGTCCTCGCCCGTCTCGGCATGAGCGAAAATCGTCAGCCCCTTGCGGTTGAGCACCGCCCATCTCGCGAAGTCGCCGAAGCGCTCGGTCGGGACGGTCAGCTGGCAACTGCCGCGCGGATGCGGGCCGACGGGACGCAAGTGGAAATGGCCAACCGCGACACCGAACCGTTGCTGCGCCTCGCGCGCAAGCGCCTGCGCTTCGCCCACCTCTTCGGGATCGTAATAGATGTGCGCATGAAAATCGCGGATCGCTGCCATGCGGCTCATTTGGGCCCGGCGCCGCCGACGTACAAGCCGCTAGTCTAGAGCGAGCAGGTGCCGCGCCTGCGCTTCGTCCCGCCTCATGTGCGTGACCAGCGCACCGACATCGTCGAACTTCTTCTCGTCGCGAATGAAGGCATGCAGCGCGACCTCGATCTTCTGGCCGTAGAGGTCGCCGGCGAAGTCGAGCAGGTGCGTCTCCAGCAGCTCGGTCGGCGGGTCGAATGTCGGGCGGACGCCGAGGCTTGCAACGCCGGGATGTTCGCTGCCGTCTTCGAGCGTCGCCCGCACCGCGTAGATGCCGTAGCGCGACCGCTGGTAATCGCCGAGGGTCATGTTCGCGGTCGGATAGCCAAGCTCGCGACCGCGCTTGTCGCCCTCCTGCACCAAGCCTTCGATCGCAAAGTCGCGGCTCATCAGCCTGGTCGCGGTGCCAGTATCGCCGGCGATCAGCGCATCGCGGACCCGGCCCGATGAGATCCGCACGCCGTCGAGCAGCACCGGCGGGACCGTTTCCGCAACGATGCCATGCTCGGCACCCATCACCTTCAGCAGCTGCACGTCGCCACTGCGCATCTTGCCGAAGGTGAAATCGTCGCCGGTAACGACGCCGGCGGCTCCGATGCGCTTGCCAAGCAGCTCGGTCACGAAGTCCTGGGCGCTGGTCGATCGCAGCTCCTCGCCGAACTGGAACACCAGCATGGCGTCGGCGCCGGCATGGGCGAATAGTCTCTCGCGCTGGTCGAGGGTGGTCAGTCGGAACGGCGGCACGTCGGGCTTGAAATACCGCACCGGGTGAGGCTCGAACGTCGCGACGATCACCGGGCGACGCTCGTGGAAGCCGCGCTGGATTGCGCGACCCACCACCGCCTGATGGCCGAGGTGGAAACCGTCGAAATTGCCGAGCGCGACGATGCCGCCCCTCATGTCATCGGGAATTCCGCCGGCGAGGGTCAGGCGCTGCATGGCCGTCCGCTTAGTGGGTCGGAAGGTGCTTCCGCAACAGCCGGTACTCGTGGATGGCGAGCGCGATCACGAACAGGTCGAAAATAGAAAGGGCGATAAGCGCCACGTCATGGGTCCAGCTGTAGCGGTAGAGCTGATAGGCGATGAACAGGCCGAACACGCCGACGCTCGCCGGATAGGCCCACAGCTTCTGCCGCAGCAGGCCGACGACCAGCACGGCTTTGATGAGCCCGTGGCTCAATAGGTAAAATGCGAAGAAGCGCTGCTCGCCGAGATCGAGGTGCCGTGCCACCCATTCATGGGGATCGATATGGTCGACCCAGCGGCCGATTGAGTCGGCGCTGAACAGGTACAGCGCGATGCCGCCGGCTATCTCGATCAGCGCATGCAGCCCTTTGGCGGCAACGCTGATTACGAAGATCTGGTGGATGCGCCGTTCCTGCACTTGGCGCGTAACGCCCCTCCCTTGACTTGGGGTCAAGCGAATCCTATTTCGCGCTCATCCCGTTCCACCGGTTCCCGGCGGCGCATTCGTGCGCGCGTCGGTTTTTCGTTTAGGGCGGGTCATGAAGCGAAGAGATAGGCGTGGGGCCGCGTGGGATTTTCCCTCTGCAACCTCAACACCTGTGGAGCTTGAGAGAGGAAAAGAATGGCTCGTATCGCCGGGGTCAACATCCCCACCAACAAGCGCGTGGAAATCGCGCTGACCTACATCCACGGTATAGGCCGCACCACGGCCCAGAAGATCACGCAGCAGCTCGGAATCACGCCCGAAAAGCGGGTCCAGGACCTGTCCGACCAGGAAGTGCTCCACATCCGCGAGACCATCGACCGCGACTATAATGTCGAGGGCGACCTCCGCCGCGAAACCGCGATGAACATCAAGCGGCTGATGGACCTCGCCTGCTACCGTGGGCTTCGTCACCGCCGGGGCCTCCCGGTCCGCGGCCAGCGCACGCACACCAACGCGCGCACCCGCAAGGGCAAGGCCAAGCCGATCGCGGGGAAGAAGAAGTAATTCTTCGGCTCGAGGCATCCAGGACAAAGCAGTCCTTCGACAGGCTCAGGACGAACGGTTTTCTGAAGAGCAGTCGAACGGAAACGGATTTAGGAACGAAATAAAATGGCCCAGGCACCGCAGCGCGTTCGCAGACGAGAGCGCAAGAACATTTCGGCCGGCGTCGCCCACGTGAACGCCAGCTTCAACAATACGATGATCACCATCACCGACGCGCAAGGCAATGCGATCGCCTGGTCGAGCGCCGGGACGATGGGCTTCAAGGGCAGCCGCAAGTCGACGCCCTACGCCGCGCAGGTCGCGGCCGAAGACGCCGGCAAGAAAGCCGCCGACCACGGCGTCCGCACGCTCGAGGTCGAGGTCAAGGGCCCCGGATCGGGCCGCGAGAGCGCTCTTCGTGCGCTGCAGGCGGTCGGCTTTACGATCACCTCGATCCGCGACGTCACGCCGATCCCGCATAACGGGGTCCGGCCGAGCAAGCGGCGGAGAGTCTAAAGGGAATACTGGGTCCCCGATCAAGCCGGGGATGACGAAACGACATTGAAATCAGGGACTTAGGTCCCCAACTGCCAAGGGATGAACATGGCCGTCAACGCAAAGAACTGGCAGGAACTGAAGAAGCCCAGCGCACTGGAGAAGAAGGCCGGCGGGGGCGAAGGCCGCCACCGCGCGATATTCGTCGCCGAGCCGCTCGAGCGTGGCTTCGGAATGACGCTCGGCAACTCGCTGCGCCGGGTGCTCCTGTCCTCGCTTCAGGGCGCCGCCGTCACCTCGATCAAGATCGACGGCGTGCTCCACGAATTCTCGAGCCTCGTCGGCGTCCGCGAGGACGTCACCGACATCGTGCTCAACGTCAAACAGATCGCGCTCAGGATGGAAGGCGAAGGCCCCAAGCGGCTTCACCTTTCGGCGACGGGCCCGGTTGACGTGACCGCCGGCATGATCGCGGTCAGCGGCGACATCGAGATCACCAACCCCGATCTGCTGCTGTGCCACCTCGATGAAGGCGCGACGCTGAACATGGAGCTGATGGTCGACATCGGCAAAGGCTATGTGCCCGCGATCGCCAACCGCCCGGCCGACGCGCCGATCGGCCTCATTCCGGTCGACGCGCTGTACTCACCCGTGCGCCAGGTCGCGTACAAGGTCGAGAACACCCGCGTCGGGCAGGAGCTCGATTATGACAAGCTCACGCTGACGCTGGAGACCGACGGCACCGTCGCTCCGGAGGACGCGCTCGGCTATGCCGCGCGGATCCTTCAGGACCAGCTGCAGCTGTTCGTCCACTTCGACGACAGCCAGGTCAGGATGCCGTCGCC
>JAZKBB010000037.1:0-12692 GCA_040388865.1 Pseudomonadota bacterium
CACCACCGCGACCGTTCTCGCCCAGGCGATCGTCCGCGAGGGCATGAAGTCGGTCGCGGCCGGCATGAACCCGATGGACTTGAAGCGCGGCATCGACATTGCCGTCACCAAGGTTGTGGAGGATCTGAAGAAGCGCTCCAAGCCGGTCGCGGGTTCGAATGAAATCGGTCAGGTCGGCAGCATCGCCGCCAATGGCGACACCATCGTCGGCGAGAAGATCGCCGAAGCGATGGAGAAGGTCGGCAAGGAAGGCGTCATCACCGTCGAGGAAGCCAAGGGCCTGGAGTTCGAGCTCGACGTCGTCGAAGGCATGCAGTTCGATCGCGGCTATCTCTCGCCTTACTTCATCACGAACCCGGAGAAGATGCAGGTCGAGCTTACCGACCCCTACATCCTCATCCACGAGAAGAAGCTGTCAAACCTGCAGGCGATGCTTCCGATCCTGGAGGCGGTAGTTCAGGCTGGCCGTCCGCTTCTGATCATCGCCGAGGACATCGAGGGCGAGGCACTGGCCACTCTCGTGGTCAATAAGCTCCGCGGTGGCCTCAAGGTTGCGGCGGTCAAGGCGCCCGGCTTCGGTGATCGCCGCAAGGCGATGCTCGAGGACATTGCGATCCTTACCGGCGGCGAGATGATCAGCGAAGATCTCGGCATCAAGCTCGAGAATGTCACCGTGCAGATGCTCGGCACCGCCAAGCGCATCACCATCGACAAGGACAACACCACGATCGTTGATGGAGCCGGCACTCACGAGACCATCAAGGCGCGTACCGAGGCAATCCGCCAGCAGATCGAGAACACCACGTCCGATTATGACCGCGAGAAGCTGCAGGAGCGGTTGGCGAAGCTCGCCGGCGGCGTTGCGGTGATCAAGGTCGGCGGTGCGTCGGAGATCGAGGTCAAGGAGCGCAAGGACCGCGTCGACGACGCGCTTCACGCGACCCGCGCCGCGGTCGAGGAAGGCATCGTCCCCGGAGGCGGCGTTGCGCTGCTTTATGCGACCAAGGCGCTCGAGGGCCTCAAGGGCCAGAACGATGACCAGACGCGGGGCATCGATATTGTCCGCAAGGCGCTTTATTCGCCAGTCCGCCAAATCGCGCAAAACGCCGGTCACGACGGTGCGGTGATTTCGGGCAAGTTGCTCGAAGGCAAGGACGAGGGGATCGGCTTCAACGCCCAGACCGACGTCTACGAAAATCTCGCCAATGCCGGCGTGATCGATCCGACCAAGGTCGTTCGCACGGCGCTCCAGGATGCGGCTTCGGTCGCCGGTCTGTTGATCACCACCGAAGCTGCGGTGAGCGAGCTGCCCGAAGATAAGCCAGCGATGGCCATGGGCGGTGGCGGAATGGGCGGAATGGGCGGAATGGACTTCTGAGTCCGACCGTCAGTCCGTTGAATTCGAAGGGTCGGGGCTTCGCTCCGGCCCTTCTTCGTTGGCCGCCATGTTGTCGAGCATGTTCTCGGCCTCATTGAGCTGCCGGGTCTGCTCGGCGGTCGGCGTCGGTGGCCGCTGGTCTCGGCAGGCCACCAGACTCAACAGAACGCAGAACGCCAGTCGTTTCATGCGGGTTAACTAACATCTTGCCGGGCAACAAAAAAAGGGCCGCCCCGAGGGGCGGCCCTTCCTTAATTATGCGAGCTTCGAGAGCTTACTTGTTCTCGGTCGCGTTCGTCGTCGTGTTCGCGGTCGCATTGGCGTCCGTCGCATTCAGCGCGGCGTCGGCGTTCGCGGTGACTTCGTTGCCGGTGGCGGCATTGACGTCGGTCGACGCCGTGTTCTCAACGGCAGTCTCGTTCGCCGCATTATTCTCGGCGTTGTTCTTGTTGCACGCGGCGACGCCGAGCGCGAGGACCGCAACGGTCACAATCGCAAGCTTCTTCATGTTCTTTCGCTCCCTTAAAATGCCCCTGGGGTGGGCACGCCCGGGCCTGTCGCTGCGAGTCGTCAGGCCAGGTCGGCGGGAATAGCGACAATCCCTACCAGCGTACAAGGGATTATTTCGAAAGGCCGAATTGACCATATAAAGATATCTTTATATCCTTATACCGTGACTGTGACCTTGCCTCTCGCTGATCGATTCCAGGCTCTTGCCGATCCGACGCGGCTGCGCATCGTCGCGCTGCTGCGCCTGATGGAGCTGTCGGTCGGTGAGTTGGCGCAGGTTCTCGGCCAAAGCCAGCCCCGCGTTTCGCGGCATCTCAAGATACTCGCTGACGCCGGAGTTCTCGAGCGGCGCAAAGAGGGCAGTTGGGTGTTCTTGACGCTGGCCGACGCGGACCGGGTCGAGCCGCTCTTCCAGCTCGTCGATCAATGGGCCGATACCGCTACCCGGGCGCTGTTCACGGCAGATTCGGCGCGCACGGAGTCGATCCGAGCAGAGCGAGCCGAAGCGGCAAACCGCTATTTCGCCGGGCACGCCGAAGTCTGGGACCAGATCCGCTCGCTTCATGTGGCGGAGAGCGAGGTCGAGCGGGCGATCGATCATGCGCTGGGAACCACTGCGCTCGGTCGCCTGGTCGATATCGGGACCGGCACCGGCAGAATGATCGAGCTGTTCGGACCACGGGCGGCGCACGCGATCGGCATCGATCGATCGTCGGACATGTTGCGCGTCGCGCGGGTGAAGCTCGAAGCCGCCGGCATTTCGTCGAGCCTGCGCCAGGGCGACATGTATGCGCTTCCGCTCGCCGACCACAGTGCCGACAGCATCATCATCCACCAGGTGCTGCATTACGCCCACTCACCGGCCACGGCGATTGCCGAGGCGGCGCGGGTGCTGGCGCCGGGGGGAACTTTGCTCGTGGTCGATTTCGCCGCGCACGAACGCGAGGAGCTGCGCGAGCGCGATGCCCACATTCGCTTGGGCTTCGAGGACGACGTCATGGCAGGATGGTTCGCCGCGGCGGGCCTCGAGGTCGATCAGGTCCAGCACCTCAAGGGCGGCGAGCTGACCGTGACCTTGTGGCGCGGCGTCAAAGCATCCGTACGGCAGCGGAGGGCGGCGTGAACGCGTTCGAGTCGCTCGGCCGGCACCTGCCTTTGTTCGCAGAAGCGCGCGGCGACATTCAGGTCAGCTTTGAATTCTTCCCCCCCAAGACGGAGAAGATGGAGCAGACATTATGGGAGTCGATCAAGACTCTCGAGCCGCTGCAGCCGCGCTTCGTCTCGGTGACCTATGGCGCGGGCGGCTCGACCCGCGAGCGCACCCACGCGACCGTCGAGCGAATTCTCAAAGAAACCCAGCTGACGCCCGCCGCGCACCTGACCTGCGTCGGTGCGAGCCGCGATGAGATCGACGCCATTGCCCGCGACTACTGGCAACTTGGAGTGCGCAACATCGTCGCGCTGCGCGGCGATCCGCCAGACGCCGGGACCAAGTATCAACCGCACGCAGATGGCTATCGTGATGCCGCCGAGCTGGTGGCGGGGCTCAAGAAAGTCGCGCCGTTCGACATCTCGGTTGCCGCCTACCCGGAAGTTCATCCGGACTCTTCCACTCGCGCGTTCGATCTTGAGAACCTGAGACGCAAGGTTGACGCGGGCGCGGACCGCGCGATCACACAATTCTTCTTCTCGCCCGACTGCTTCTTTCGCTTCCGCGACGAAGCCGCGGCTGCCGGAATCCAAGCCGAGATCGTGCCGGGCATCCTCCCGGTTTCCAATGTCGCAACCACACGCCGCTTCGCCCAGAGCTGCGGAGCGACCATTCCGCAATGGCTCGACGAACTGTTCGAGGGCCTGGATGATTTGCCCGCGGCACGCCAGCTGATCGCCGCCACCGTCGCCGCCGAGCTCGCTGGCCAGCTCTACGCTGGCGGCGTCCGCCACTTCCACTTCTACACCCTCAATCGCGCGGAACTCAGCTACGCGATCTGCCATTTGCTCGGCGTGAGGGCCCAAAGGGAATCAGCGCCATGACCGCATCTCAGACACTTCGTGCGGAGGCCGCCAAGCGCATCCTAATCAAGGACGGCGCTTACGGCACATCGATCCAGGATCGTAAGCTCAAGGGCGAAAATTATTGCGGGCCGCTCGACCTGCTCAAGGATCAGCGCGGCAACAACGACCTCTTGAACGTCACCGGGCCCGAAATTGTTCGCTCGATCTGCGAGAGCTTCGCCGATGCCGGCGCCGAAATCCTCGCCACCAATACCTTCAACGCGAACGCGATCAGCCAGGCGGATTATGGCGCCGAAGCGCTGGTGCCGAAGATCAACGTGGAAGCGGCGCGGATCACGCGCGAAGTCTCCGAGCGCTATTCGGCTAAGGACGGAAGGCCGCGCTGGGTCGCCGGCGCTCTCGGTCCGACTAACAAGACTTTGTCGCTGTCGCCCGACGTCAACGATCCCGGTTTCCGGGAGGTCGATTTCGACCAGGTCAAAGCCGTTTATCGCGAGCAGATCGATGCTTTGGTCGAAGGCGGCGTCGATTTCATCCTGATCGAAACGATTTTCGACACGCTCAATGCCAAGGCTGGCGTCATGGCGACGCTGGAGGCCGAGCAGGCGCTTGGCCGCGAACTGCCGTTGATGATTTCGATGACCCTGACCGACCTCAGCGGCCGCAACCTCTCGGGCCACACGGTCGAGGCCTTTTGGGCATCGGTGCGCCACGCACGCCCGGTGACGATCGGGCTCAACTGCTCCTTCGGCGCGGCGCAGCTGCGGCCGCACCTGGCGGCCCTGGCCGCGATGGCTGACACATTGGTGATGGCCTACCCGAACGCGGGACTTCCAAACGAGCTTGGCGAATATGACGAGGCGGCTGAACAGACCGCCGCGCAGGTTCGCGAATGGGCCGAGGACGGCCTCGTGAATATCGTCGGCGGTTGTTGCGGGACGACTCCCCTGCACATCGCCGCCATTGCCGGGATGGTGCGCGATTGCACGCCGCGCGCTGTCCCGGCTCCTCGCGCGGGCACATTGCTTGCGGGGCTCGAACCGATGCTGATCGCGGCGTGAATGACAGCACAGAACAGCCCCTCTCCCGCGTTGCGGGAGAGGGAGAGCCGCGCAGCGGCGAGGGTGAGGGACTGCCTACTTCGCTCCCTCACCCCGACCCTCTCCCGCAAGCGGGAGAGGGGGCTAAAGCCGGCGCCGGCGCACGGTTCGTCAATATCGGCGAGCGCTGCAACGTCACGGGCTCGGCCCGGTTCAAGAAACTCATCCTCGTCGGCGATTATGACGCGGCGGTCGAGGTCGCGCGCGATCAGGTGGAAAACGGCGCGCAGATCGTCGACGTCAACATGGACGAGGCCCTGCTCGACAGTGAGCAGGCAATGACGATCTTCCTGAAGCGCATCGCCGCCGAGCCCGACATCGCTCGCGTGCCGGTGATGATCGACAGCTCGAAATGGAGCGTGATCGAAGCTGGACTTAAGTGCGTCTCGGGCAAACCGATCGTCAATTCGATTTCGATGAAGGAAGGCGAGGGGCCGTTCCTCGAGCTTGCGCGCAAGTGCCGGGCCTATGGCGCCGCCGTCGTGGTAATGGCGTTCGACGAGGTCGGGCAGGCCGACACCGCGGACCGTAAGGTGTCGATTTGCGAGCGCGCCTACAAGCTGCTGGTGGCCGACGGCACGGATGCGAACGACATCGTCTTTGATCCGAACATCTTCGCGGTCGCGACCGGTATTGATGAGCATCGCCGCTACGCGCTCGACTTTATCGAAGCCGCGAGCGAGATCCGCCGCCGCTGCCCCGGCACGCATATCTCCGGCGGCCTGTCGAACCTCAGCTTCTCATTTCGCGGCAACGAGCCAGTGCGCCGCGCGATGCACAGCGTGTTCCTCTATCATGCGATCCCCGCGGGCATGGACATGGGCATCGTCAACGCCGGGCAGCTCGACGTCTATGATGCGATCGATCCCGAGCTGCGTGACGCTTGCGAGGACGTGATCCTCGATCGCCGGGACGATGCGACCGAACGCCTGATCACTCTTGCCGAGGCGTTCAGGGGCACGGACGAGGCGGAGGAAAAGAAACTCGCAGAGTGGCGATCGCTGCCCGTCGGCGAGCGGTTGTCCTACGCTTTGGTTAAGGGGATCGATGCCCATATCGTCGACGACACGGAGGAAGCACGGCAGGAAGTGTTCGCGCGCAGCGGGCGCCCGATTGAGGTCATCGAAGGGCCGCTGATGGACGGCATGAATGTCGTCGGCGACCTGTTCGGGTCGGGCAAGATGTTCCTGCCTCAGGTGGTTAAGTCGGCACGGGTGATGAAGCGCGCTGTGGCGCACCTCATACCCTACATCGAGGCCGAAAAGGAAAAGACCGGCGCGACCCAGGGTAAGGGTCGCGTCGTGATGGCCACCGTCAAGGGCGACGTCCACGACATCGGCAAGAACATCGTCGGCGTGGTTCTGCAGTGCAACGGCTTCGAGGTGATCGATCTCGGCGTGATGGTGCCCTGGCAGGACATCCTGAAAGTCGCCAACGACAACAATGCCGACATGATCGGCCTTTCGGGCCTGATCACGCCTTCGCTCGATGAAATGGTGACCGTGGCAGGGGAGATGCAGCGGCTGGGGCTGAAGACACCGCTGCTGATCGGTGGCGCGACCACCAGCAAAGCGCACACGGCGCTCAGGATCGATCCGGCCTACGAGGGACCCGTCATCCACGTGCTCGATGCAAGCCGCGCGGTCGGCGTCGCCTCCAGCCTGGTCTCGGACACGCAACGGGAACCGCTGATCGCCACCACCGCCGACGATTACGACAAGCTCAGGAAGTCGCGCGAGCGTAGCGGCCAAAGCGAGCTCGCTAGCCTGGCTGATGCCCGCGCCAACGCCTTCCCGTTCGATCCGACGGGTCAGGCGCCGGCACCGCAATATCCGGGCCTGCATCATTTTGGCGATTGGCCGCTCGCCGACTTGAAGGCGTCGATCGACTGGACGCCGTTCTTTCGCGCCTGGGAGCTGGCGGGGAACTATCCGCAGATCCTTGACGATCCGGTGGTCGGCGAAAGCGCGAGCAGCCTGTTCGCTGACGCCAACGCGATGCTCGACCAGATCATCGCCGAGCGCTGGGTCACGCCCAAGGCGACGGTCGGGCTGTGGCGCTGCAAGCGCGAAGGCGATGATGTGCTCGTGCTTGCCGGCAATGATTGGACCCGCGTGCCCTTCCTCCGGCAGCAGGTGAAGAAGCGCGAGGGTCGCGCCAACCTCTGCCTTGCTGACTTCATCAGCCCGGATGGCGAGGACTGGATCGGCGGGTTTGCCGTTGGAATGCACGGCCTCGAACCGCACCTCGAGCGGTTCAAGCAAACGGTCAACGATTATGACGACATCCTGCTGAAGGCGCTCGCCGACCGCTTGGCGGAGAGCTTCGCCGAGGTGCTCCACGCCACGGTGCGCAACCGCCTATGGGGCTATGCCGACGAGCATTTCTCGACCGCCGACCTCATCCGCGAGAAGTTTAACGGCATCCGCCCTGCGCCCGGCTATCCCGCCTGTCCCGACCACAGCCTGAAACCGGTGCTGTTCGAGATGCTCGGGGGCAATCCGGCCGAGGTCACGCTCACAGAGAATTTCGCGATGTTGCCGACTTCGGCGGTGTCGGGCTTCTATTTCGGCCATCGCGACAGCCAGTATTTCGGCGTTGCGCGCATCGGCCGCGACCAGTTGGAGGACTATGCGCCCCGGCGCGGCGTTTCGCTCGAGCAAGCTGAGCGCTGGCTTCGGCCGAACCTCGACTAAATCCCGATTCCGTTTGTCCTGAGCTTGTCGAAGGACTGCTTTTCTTCTCTAGGCTTGAGAAGAACAGGGCTTCGACAGGCTCAGCCCGAACGGTTGGAAAAAAGCTTGGTCCGTAATCTGCTCCTCTTCCTTGCGCTCCTGCTCACGCCCATGCTCGCCTCAGCGCGCGGCATCGAGCCCGAACTAATCGCGGAGGGACCCGCGCCTCCGGGCGGCGAGGTCGAGCTTGCCATCCACATGCGTACCAATCCCGGTTGGCACGGCTATTGGCTCAATCCGGGTGACGCCGGTCTGCCGATGAGTGTCGACTGGCATTTGCCGAAGGGATTTGCAGCGGGGCCGCTGCGCTACCCGGTGCCCAGCCGGCTGACTGTCGCTGGGCTAATGAATTACGTTTACGAACACGATTACGCGTTGCTCGTGCCTCTGAAGGTTCCGGCAGGTGCGACCGGCACGATACCGATCCGCGCCGATGCGCACTGGCTCGCCTGCACCGACAAATTCTGTGTGCCCGAACAGGGGCAGCTCGCGCTCGACCTGCCGGTCGGCAGCGGCACGCCCAACCGCGCGCAATTCGACGCGTGGCGGCGAGCCTTGCCGCAGCCTCTTGCAACCGTCGGCCATTTCGCCGTTGCGGGTGACAAGCTGCGGGTCGCGATCCCGCTGCCCGCCGGCGTCGAACTCCGCGACCCATATCTGTTTCCGATCACCGACCGGGCCGTGGATTACGAAGCGCCGCAGTCGTTTAAGCGCTCGGGCGATTGGGTGGTCGCCGAGCTTCAGCCCAAGGTCGTGCCGAAGCAATTTTCCGGCGTCCTCGCCTCGGCGGACGGTCGCGGCCTCGAATTTCACGCTGTTCCGGGGCCTGTTCCCGAGGGCGGTACGCCGCTCACCGGCCTCGGATGGAAGGTGGTGCTGATCGCCGTTCTCGGTGCAATTGCCGGCGGGATCCTCCTGAACCTGATGCCCTGCGTCTTCCCGATCCTCGCCTTGAAGGCCTTGCATGTATCGAAAGCGGGGGAGGGCGCGAGTGCGGCGCGCTCCGACGCTCTGGCTTACGCTGCCGGGGCGGTCGTCGGCACCGGAGCCCTCGGGGCTCTCTTGCTCGCGATCAGGGCCGCCGGGGCGGAAGCCGGGTGGGCTTTTCAGTTACAGGACCCGCGCACGATCATGCTGCTCTTGCTGCTTGCGGTGGCGATCACCGCCAACCTCCTCGGCCTGTTCGAGCTGCCGGTGCTCGGCGGTGCTGCCCAGCCGGCCGGCAGCTTCGGTACTGGAGCGCTGGCCGCCTTCGTGGCGACACCCTGTGCCGGGCCGTTCCTTGGTGCCGCGCTGGGGACGGCGTTGCTGCTGCCGCCTGCGGGGTCGGTCGCAGTGTTCGCGGCGCTCGGTCTCGGGCTGGCGCTACCGTTCGTATTGCTGGCCTTTGCACCACCATTACGGCGCCTCCTTCCGAAGCCCGGCCGGTGGATGGACCGCCTCAAGCGCTTCCTCGCGATCCCGATGGCGGCGAGCGCGCTGGCGGCGCTGTGGTTGCTCTATCGCTTGGCGGGCGAGCGGGCGCTCGTGATCGGCCTGGCCGTCAGCATCGGCCTTCTGTTCGCGGCGTTCGAGGCCGGCCGCCTGCAACGCCGCGGCAAGGCAGGCGCGTGGGGCGGTGCGGTTGCCGCCATTGCGCTCGTTGCTGCCGGGTTCGCGCTCGTTCCGCAGCGCACCAGTTCATCGCATGCCGTTGCCGGCGCGGAACCTTGGAGCGAAGCACGCGTCGCGAGCGTGCTTCGCGAGCGCAAGCCGGTCTTCGTCTATTTCACCGCCGACTGGTGCCTGACGTGCAAGGTCAATGAGGCGGCCGCGATCGACCGCTCCGAAGTCCGCGACGCGTTCAAGGCGGCGGGCGTCACGGTCCTTGCCGGCGACTGGACCAACGGCGACCCGGCCATCACGAGATTTCTCGAGAGCCGGGGGAGAGCGGGGGTGCCCTATTACTTGTGGTACCGACCGGGAGAGTCGCCGGAAGAGTTGCCGCAGGTGCTGACCCCCTCGATGCTTATCGACCGCGCTCAGTTGGTGAAGCACCAGGCGCGCGGCTGAAGACCTTCTTTCCGGCGACCCACGTCTCCAAAACTTGCGTTCTTGCCAGAGATTGCGCGTCAATCCTGGTCGGATCGCGGTCAATGACCACGAAATCGGCCCATTTTCCGGGCTCCAAGGCACCGATTTTATCCTCCGCGAAACCGGCATAAGCCGCGCCGCGCGTATAAGCGCGTAACGCCTCGCCGAGCGTCAACCGCTCCGAGGGAATCCAGCCGCCGGGCGGCTGGCCGTTCATGTCCTGACGGCTGATCCCGGCAGCGAGACCCGGGAACGGGTTGGGCGATTCGACCGGGAAATCCGTCCCGAACGCGAGGCGCGCTCCGCTCTTGAGGACGCTCTGCCAGGCGTAGGCGCCCGCGAGCCGATTCGGCCCTAACCGCGCTTCGGCCATCAGCTGGTCGCTGGTCTGGTGGGTCGGTTGCATCGACGCGATGATCCCGGCCGGCGCAAGGCGCGGGATGTCGGCCGGATCGACGATCTGGAAATGCTCGATCCGCCAGCGGCGGTCCTTGCCGTATTTCCGAGACAGTTTTTCATAGGTGCTGATGGTCTGCGCATTGGCCGCATCGCCGATCGCGTGGGTCGCGATTTGGAACCCGGCCGCCGCCGCGCGGTCCGCAAGCGCGAGCATATCGGCGTCCGAATGGAACTGCAGCCCGCGACTTTCCGGTTTGTCGGCGTAAGGTTGTTTCAGCCACGCGCCCCGCGACCCAAGCGCGCCGTCGGCGAAAAGCTTCACCCCAACTGCGCGCAGGCGGTCGCCGTAAAGCCACCCGGTCGGTCGCATGTTTGCCTCGGCGGCTTGCTCGGCAGTGATGTAAGCCATCAAGCGCACGTTGAGGCGCCCAGCCTCGCCGGCGCGGCGGAACGCCTGCCAGTCGCTAACACGGGTGCTCATCGATCCGACGCCGGTAACACCATAGCCGAGCAGAATTTCCTGGGCCTTCGACAGCGCCGCGTCCTGTTCCGCAGGAGTTGGCTTGGGAATCGTCTTCCCGATAAGCCCGATCGCAGCGTCGACAAAAACTCCGTCATGAATTTCGCCGCCGTGCGGAGCGGGCGTGGCGGCGGTCACGCCTGCGGCCCTCATTGCCGCGCTGTTGGCGACGATCGCATGCCCGTCGACGCGCTCCAGCACCACGGGCCGGTCGGGCACGATTGCGTCGAGGTCGGCGGCCGTTGGAAAACGCTTGTCGGGCCAAAGTTCCTGGTTCCAGCCGCCACCTTGAATCCACTTCACGTCCGGATGCGCGGCTGCGTAATCGCGAAGCCGCTGCTGGAGCTCGGCCAGCGACACAGATCCGGTGACGTTTAGGCGAAGCGCATAAAAGCCGAGATCAGTCACATGGCCATGCGCGTCGATCAGCCCCGGCAGCACGGTTTGGCCGTGCGCGTCGATCGTTCGCGCCGCTTTGGGCCGCGCCTCGTCGGCGTGGAGTAGGCGGACCACTTTGCCGTCGTCGCCGACGAGAATGCCGGTGAAATGCTGGATGTGACCAGCGGCATCCGCCTGGATGCCATTGGCATGATCGATCAGCGTTGTGGCGGATGACGACGAAGAGAGCAGCGCTGCGGTCAGCGCGATGATGAGCTTTTGCATGCGTGTTGCTTAGCATTGTCGCTGAACAAGTGAACCGCTACGCCCGCGCGGTATGCTTGCGCCTCCGACGATCGACGACATTCGCGCCGCCACCAAGCGGATCGAGGGCGCGGTGATCCGGACACCGATGCTGGTCAGCCGGACTCTATCGGAGGCGATCGGCGCCGAGGTCTGGCTTAAGTTCGAGAACCTGCAGTTCACCGCCGCCTACAAGGAGCGCGGGGCGCTCAACAAATTGCTGCAGCTGACCCCGGAGGAACGCGCCCGCGGCGTAATCGCGGCGTCGGCCGGGAACCACGCCCAGGCGGTCGCCTATCACGCGAAGCGGCTCGGCATCCCCGCGACGATCGTGATGCCGGAATCGACGCCGACGGTGAAGGTTACCCAAACCGCGGGCCACGGCGCGACAGTCGTGCTTTACGGCAAGATCGTGGATGACGCGTTCGCCAAGGCGCGCGAGCTCGCGCTCGAGAATGGCTATGTGTTCATCCACGCCTTCGACGATCCGCAGATCATCGCCGGCGCCGGGACGGTCGGGCTCGAGATGCTCGAGGATGCGCCGGACCTCGACACGATCATCGTCCCGATCGGCGGCGGCGGGCTCATGTCGGGCGTGTCCATCGCCGCGCGGTCGGTAAAATCGGACATCGAGCTGATCGGGGTCGAGGCCGAGCTTTATCCGTCGATGAAATGCGCGATCCAGCATTGCCAAATGCCGCTCGGCGGCGACACGCTGGCGGAGGGCATCGCGGTCAAGCAGCCGGGCGAGCTGACCTCACGGATACTCGCCGAATATGCCAACGATGTCGTGCTGGTGTCCGAGCGCAACCTCGAGCGCGCTGTCGCCATGCTCGTGGGCATCGAAAAAACGGTCGTCGAAGGGGCAGGGGCTGCCGGCCTCGCCGCCATGATTGCCGACCCGGCGCGCTACAAAGGCAAGAAGGTCGCGACTCTGCTGTGCGGCGGAAACATCGACACGCACCTCCTCGCCAACGTCCTCGTCCGCGACCTGGTTCGCCAGGGGCGGATCGCGCGGCTCCATGTCGCCGCCCACGACCAGCCTGGAGCGCTCGCGGCGATCACCGCCAAAGTCTATGAGGCCGGCGTCAACGTCCTCGAGATCCATCACAGCCGGATCTTCACCAGCCTGCCCGCCAAGGACACAATGATCGAGGTCGAGTGCGAGGCGCGCGATCCGCAGTCGATGGAGGACGTCGTCGCCCGACTCGAAGCCGCCGGTTTCCACGTCGAGCGCGCTTCGCTGGATTAGCCCTCCCCCCACTGCGGGGAGGGTCGAC
>JAZKBB010000037.1:12702-15620 GCA_040388865.1 Pseudomonadota bacterium
GGGCTTGTGGCTGGTTTCGCAGCCCCTCTCCCTGCTGCCGCTTCGCGACAGCTGTCCCTCTCCCGCGGAGGGGAGAGGGGCTGTTTCCCTGTCCCTCCGGGGGACAGTTAACGGCTCCCATCGAAAATGGGGTGCCCCAAGTCTTTTCTTCGGCGTTTACCAGCCGCATAAAGAGTCTCGAAACCAAAGCAGCGAGGCACCGGGTTGAGCGCACCATTTCGCTTTCCCAAATTCTTTGTCACCAACCCGAGCCCATGCCCGTACCTTCCGGGCAAGGTTGAGCGGAAGGTGTTCACTGAGCTGAGCGGCCGCCACGCCGCCGAGCTCAATGAAGCATTGGGCCGCATCGGTTTCCGCCGCAGCCAGTCGGTTGCGTACCGCCCGAGTTGCATCGAATGTTCGGCCTGCGTCTCGGTGCGCGTCCTCGCCGCAGAGTTCGAGGCAAGCGCGACCCAGCGCAAGATTCTCCGCCGCCACGCCGACCTGGAGGTCAGCGCATGCAAGCCATGGACCACCGACGAGCAATATGAGCTGCTGCGCCGCTATTTGTCGGCGCGGCACCCGGGCGGCGGCATGGCGGAGATGGACGAGGGCGATTTCGCCGACATGGTCGAGCAAACGCCCGTCCGCACCTACGTCATCGAATATCGCGAGCCATCGGTCGACGGCCGCCCCGGCAAGCTGGTCGGCGCGTGCCTCAGCGATCAGCAGGCCGACGGCCTCAGCATGATCTACAGCTTTTTCGACGTCGGTCCTGGCGCTCGCAAGGGTCTCGGCACCTACATCATCCTCGACCATATCATCCGCGCCGCGCGCGCCGGCCTGCCGTACGTCTATCTCGGCTATTGGGTCGAAGGCTCCAACCGAATGGCCTACAAGACCAGCTTCAGGCCGTTGGAGCGCCTCGGCCGCGATGGCTGGCGGCGGATGGATGAGGCGCAGGCCGACCTGCCGCTCGGCGAGCCGCTGACGTTACCGACCCGCCGCTCGGCCAAGCGGTTGATGATCGACGCTTAGCTTCTCCCACCGGCGCCGAACATTATTTTCGAATCACGCGCGGCCAGCGCCATCGCGCTGACGACCGCGGCGGCGAACAATGCGCCTTCGAGCACGCTCGTCACGGTGCGGGTCACCGGACCGAACGACGCCTCGCCGAACAGCTGGCTGATCTTGTCGAGCCGAAGCCGCGAGCCCGGAACCTGGCGGGCGAGCAGGTCCAGGCTTCCGACCATCATGCGGCCACCGAGCAGTGCGATCGCGAGACCCGCTACGCCACCGCAAGCCGCTCCGACCCAGGCGCTCGCGCGAACCGACGCCACCCGGCGTGACAGCCAGACGCCGGCTCCGGTCCCCGCGCCCATTACGAAACCCTCTAGCGCGCCAGTGATTTCCCCCGGCGACTGGCCGACGAGCAGGGTGAAGGCATCGAGCCCGAGCAGCTTGAAGGATGCGCCGACGAAGAGGCCACCCGCCGCGCCGCCGGCGATCACCCACGCGCCGTGTCGCCGGGCCAAGGCGATCCCAAGCGCAACTCCCGCCCCCCCGAGCAAAGCGACAAGCATGGTGACGCACAGCAGCACTAGCAGGACCGAGGCCGCGCCCATTCCCGGCTGAAAGGGTTGCGACGCGCCGATGAAGCCGTAGAGCAATCCGCCGATGAAGCCGGCGAGTCCGCCGCCGACGGTTCCGGCAAAGGCGAGGAGCAGGGTGGCCTGCCACGCAGGTGCCGCCGCCGGCGGCGCGCCAGTGACGGGAGCGTTATTGCCGTCGATGCAGTGGACTGGTGCGATAAAACGATAGCCGTGCTTGGGGACGGTTTCGATGAAGCGCGGCCGGGCGGCGTCGTCGCCAAGCTGACGCCGCAGCGTCCGCACGCATTGGGTCAGCGCTTCGTCGGTGACCGGGATGCCGCGCCAGACTTCATCGAGGAAGCGGTCCTTGGACACGAGCCTGCCCTGCTCGCGCACCAGCAGCGCAAGCGCATCGAAATAGCGGCCGTTGAGGTCGACAGTATCGACGCCGCGCCGCAACTGGCGGTCTTCGGGATCAAGGACGAATTGCTCAAAGAGGAAGCTCCCGGCCATTTTTCAGCGAAACCTCATGTTTTGCTCATGCCCTTCACAGGCCGCGATGGCAGACCGGAGGCAGCAGTCATGCATGGAGAAACGGGAATGGCAACAGATGGTGAAGTGATGAAGGCCGGCCGCGGCAGCCGGTGGACGATGCTGCTGTGGGGTGGGGCGGCGGTTCTGCTGTCGGTCCCGTTCGTCGCGATGCGTTTCACCAGCGAGGTCAACTGGACCGGGTCTGACTTCGTCGTGATGGGTACTCTACTTGCGGTCGCCTGCGGGATTATCGAGCTGGCGGCGCGCCGCGGCACCAGCATCGCGTACAAGCTCGGCGTGATCGCCGCGATCGGCGGCGGCTTCCTAATCGTCTGGGCCAATCTAGCGGTGGGACACGAGCACTCTCCGTACGACTATCCGTTCTATCTTGCGCTGCTGCTCGGTCTCGTCGGTTCGGCGATCGCCAGGCTACGACCAAAGGGCATGATGGCGGCGATGCTGGTGACCGCCGCGGCGCTTATCGTCGCCCTTCGCCTCTTGATGGTCCATGAGGCCGATGTCGAAGGCGGCAATCTTCTTGTTACCGCGGTCGCGTCCGCATCGATTGCTTCGCCGTTCCTGATCGCCGCTTGGCTGTTCAGGCGGGCGGCACGCGTATAACAAAAAAAGGCGGAGCCTTTCGGCCCCGCCTTCTCCCCGTTGCCCCTGTTGGAATCGGTTACGCGACCGCAGCCTGCGGCTCGGTGACCTCGTCCTCTTCGGCCTCGCGCAGCACGTAGCCGCGGCCCCAGACTGTCTCGATGTAATTGGCGCCGCCGCAAGCCAGCGAAAGCTTCTTGCGCAGCTTGCAGA
>JAZKBB010000038.1:0-21864 GCA_040388865.1 Pseudomonadota bacterium
CGCGTGGATGAAGCCGAGGTCGAGCATCTGGTCGGCCTCGTCGAGGACGAGGATTTCGAGCTCGCGAAGGCTGATCGCGCGCTGGTCGATGAGGTCGAGCAAGCGGCCGGGCGTCGCCACCAGCACATCAAGCCCGCGCGATACGGTGCGCACGCTCTTGTGGTTGGGAACGCCACCGAAGATCACTCCGACCGAGAGGTGCATGAACTTGCCATAGGCTTGCGCGCTGGCGGCAATCTGCGAGGCAAGCTCGCGCGTCGGCGCAAGCACCAGCATGCGGATCTGACCCGGTTTGGGAATCTGCCGCGCGGCGGCGAGCCGGTCGAGCGAGGGGAGCATGAACGCAGCGGTCTTGCCGGTGCCGGTCTGGGCGATGCCCAGCAGGTCGCGGCCGGTGAGGACCGTCGGAATGGTTTGAAGCTGGATCGGCGTCGCCTGCGAGTAATTCTTCGCGGCGAGCGCGTCGAGCAGGGGCTTGGAAAGCCCCAGGGACATGAATGACATTGAATTGATTCCAATATTTTGCGCGCGGCCGGCGCAGGGATGCGCAAACCGCGAGCGGGGTCGAAAAAGCGCCCCGCGTGAATAGGAGAGCAACAAAATCGAGGCGCGGGCCGCTCCCGACCTGGCCGGGAGAGTTCACGCCGCTTGTAAAAAGCGCCTCGTGCTGCGGTGCAACATAGGGGTAAGGCGTTAAGAAGTCCACCCTCGTTACGCGGGTGCAATTTTTCCTGGCTCGACGTGGAAGCGGGAAGCGTCGGCAATGCCGTCGAACAGCGCCGCCTCCGTCGCGGTCATCCACACCTGGCCGCGCCCTTCGAGACGCAGGAACAGGGCCGCGCGGCGCTTGGGGTCGAGGTGCGCCGCGACTTCGTCCAGCAACAGGATCGGCGGTTCGCCGCGGCGGTCGGCGACAAGATCGGCATGGGCAAGGATGAGCCCCAGGAGCAGCGCCTTCTGCTCGCCGGTCGACGAGCTTGCCGCGGGCATGCCCTTGGCGCGATGGCTGACCGCGAGGTCCTGGCGGTGCGGGCCCTCGGTCGCGCGCCCCGCGGCAGAATCGCGCTCGCGGTTCGGACGCAGGGTGGCTGCGAGATCGACGCCGTCCCAGCCCACGAGCGCGATCGAAGCGCGGGCGAATAAATCGTCGGGGGAGCTTTCCACCTGCGCGTCGAGCGCCGCGACGGTCCGCGTGCGGGCCTCGCTGACAGCCACCCCGTGCTCCGCCATCGCCGCTTCGAGCGACGCCAGCCACGCATCATCCCACTGGCCGTGCGCTAGCAGCTTGTTGCGCGCTCGCATTGCGGCTTCGTAGCGCGACGCATGATGAGCATGAGTCGGCTCCAGCGCGAGGACGAGCCGGTCAAGGAAACGCCGGCGGTCACCCGCGCTTCCGGTGAACAGCCGGTCCATCGCCGGAGTGAGCCACAGCACCGAGAGCCACTCGCTCAACGAGTTGACCGATGCCGGGGCGCCGTTGATGCGCACCTGCCGCCGTTCCGGCGCGGATGCCTGCGTCCCGGTACCGATGTCAGTGTCGCCGAGCGTGGCCGCGACCGCCCAGCCTCCCTCCGATCCCTTGCGCGCCATTTCGGCCAATGCGACCCCGCGCAGGCCGCGCCCCGGCGCCAGCATCGAGACTGCTTCCAGGAGATTCGTCTTGCCCGCGCCATTCTCGCCCGACAGCAGCACGAACCGCGGCCCCGGCTCGATGCTCGCCGTTACGTACGATCTGAAATCAGTGAGAACGAGACGCGAAATGGCAGCCATTCGCGCCCGACTAGCAGTTCGGTCCGCCGGTTAAACCCGCATCGGCATGAGCACGTACAGCGCGTTCGACTTGTCGCTCTCGCGCAGCAGCGTCGGCGCCGCGGCATCGGCGAGGTGAACCTCGACAACTTCCCCGTCGATCTCACCCAGGATGTCGAGCAGATATTTGGCGTTGAAGCCGATCTCGATCCCGTCGCTGCCATAGTCGGCGGCCAGTTCCTCGGTCGCTACGCCGTTTTCGGGGCTGGTCACTGACAGCGTCACCTTGTCGCGGTCGACGCTGATCTTGACCGCTCGAGTCTTCTCGCTGGCGATGGTCGAGACCCGGTCAACGCCGGCGGAAAAGCTCTTCGGGTCGAGCTTCAACAGCTTGTCGTTCGCGGTCGGGATAACGCGGTTGTAGTCAGGGAATGTGCCGTCGATCAGCTTGCTGGTGAGGATCGCGCTGCCGAGCCCGAAGCGAATCTTGGTCGGCGACAGAGAGATTTCCACGGTGCCTTCGAGTTCCTCGAGCAGGCGGTAGAGTTCGGTCACGGCTTTGCGCGGAACGATCACGTCGGGCATGCCTTCAGCGCCGTCCGGGCGCGGCACGGTTATGCGAGCGAGCCGGTGCCCGTCTGTCGCCGCAGCGCGCATCTGGTCGTCGACGACGTGGAAGAATATCCCCATCAGATAGTAGCGCGTCTCTTCACTCGAAATGGCGAAGCGCGTCTTCTCGATGATCTCGCGCAGCGTCGCGGCGGGCAGTTCAAACCGGGTCGGCAGTTCGCCCTCGGCGATCACCGGAAAGTCGTCGCGAGGCAGGGTTGAAAGATTGAACCGCGCGCGGCCGGCGACCACCTGCATCTTGCCCTCGGCGGCGCTGAGCTCGACCTGGCTGCCCTCGGGAAGCTTGCGCACGATGTCGAAGAAGGTGTGGGCCGACACAGTCGTCGCCCCAGCGTGGCTGACGTTGGCCTGGACAGTCTCGTCGACCTGAAGGTCCAGGTCGGTGGCCATCAGCCGCAGCGATCCGTCCTCGCGCGCTTCGATCAGCACATTGGACAAGATCGGGATCGTATTGCGCCGTTCCACGACCGATTGGACGTGCCCCAGGCTCTTGAGGAGAGTCGCCCGTTCAATCGTCGCTTTCATGTCGCCCAAGCCCCATCGCTGTCACGCTTTGGAGCACTATAGCGAGCCGTTCGACGCGCGGAAGCAGAATGATGCGCGAGGCTTATCTAGCGCCCACGACGCGACACGGGCGCAACATCTAGCGGCTACTTGCCGACCTTCTTCCCGACGGCCGGTCCCTTCGCCGTCTTTGAAGGCATTAGCAGCGCGTCGATTTGGTGGACGATGCCGTTGGTGTAGGTCTCATCCGCCTGGGTGATCGTCGCCTTATGTCCGGTGGCGTCGGTCAGCACCGTCTTGCCGCCATCCTTGGTCGCCGTGAGAATGCCGCCACCCATGGTCGCAAGCAGTGCCTTGCCCTTGCCGTGGTCGATCGACTTATCGATGTCGGCTGCCATCACCGTCCCCTGCAGGATCAGGTTCGTGATGACGCTGGTGAGCTGCGTCCGATTTTGCGGCTTGGGGTCGAACGTACCGGCTGGCGCGCTGTTGAATGCCGCGTCATCGGGTACGAAGACCGTGTAGGGCCCTGGTCCGGAGAGGGCTTGATCGAGGCCCGCGGTTTTGGCTGCCGCCATGAACCGGCTGTTGGCCGGGAGGCCCGCCGCGATGGTCTTCGTTCCCGCCAGTTTTTGCGCCTTTTCGGTCTGCGCTTTAGGCGCTCCGTTGGCTGTCTTGTTTTGCTTGCTGCAGCCGCCGGCGGCGAGCAGCGCCGCAGTCGCAAGCCCCAGCGCGAACGCATGGGTTTTCATCTGAATTCTCCCTTTCGTTCTATATGCGAAATGGCCCGGCGCTGATTGAGTTCCAACAGCCGGGCCATCCGTTTGCGTCTACGTCAGGAGCGAAGCGACGATCGCCGTCACGACCTGAGTCGCCGGATCGACCTGATAAATGTAGCCGTTGTTGTAACGGTACCACGCCGTCGCAGTGTCGTAGTAGGTCGCCCGATAGTCGAAGGGGACATTGTAGACGTCGTACCCAACCGGGAGCGGCTGCCCAACCGAGAAACCCGGCGCCATCAGCGTCGCGACGGAGGTGATCACGCTGCTGCGCGGATCGTACTGGTAGATCGCTCCGGGCGCGTACCAGTAACCGGCGTCGGCCGTGTTGTAGTACGTGCTGCGATACTGCACGGGCACGTTGTAGGTCGCGTACGCGCTCGGCAGCAGCTGCCCGACGCCATAGCCTCCGGCATATGTCGGGATGACGTTCTCGACCATGCCGCTGTAGCAATCGACCTGATAGATCACGCCATAATCGTAGCGGTTGCACAGGTCGCCATAGCCATAGTCGGCCGGGTAGAAGGCATCATAGCCGTAATAGGCCGGCGCATAACTCGCCATGTAGGCGGGCGGCAGATACTGGCCCGGCAGGAAGCCGCCCGCGAGAAGCGGGATCAGTGCCGCGATCAGGCTGTCCGTCCGGTCGATCTGGTACAAATATCCGCCGCCGAACTGATAATAATAATCAGGCGTTGCCGGATACAGGTATTCGAGGGTCGCGGGCAGCGGGCTCAGCCCAACATAGGCAGGGACCACGCTGATCGGCTGACCGACAAACTGAGTGACCTCTGTGACAGGCAGAACTTGCCCATTGTTGCCATAGCTCAGGGCCGCGTAACGGGAAGCATTCTGGCCGACGAACTGACGGCTGGCGAACTGCGCCGCCTGCCCGTTCAACCGGCCGCCGCCGAGGCTCGGACTCGTGATCGCGCCACCGAACTGCGGACCTCCAAGGGCGCGCTGACCTTTGCCGCCGCCGCCGCCGCGAAGCTGCTGGCCCTGCGCAAATTGCTGGCTTTGGGAGCCGCGGGCCTGCTGCTGAGCCAAGCCATGGCCATTGCCGTTGCCGCGGCCTGCAAAGGCCTGTCCTTGTTGACGGGCGGACCCACCGCCATGGCCGTGACCGCCTCCCTGCTGTGCAAAGGCGCGGGCTTGCTGGTGTCCACCGCCGCCATGGCCATGGCCTCCGCCACCGCCGGCAAAGGCGCGGGCCTGCTGACGGCCACCTCCGTGACCGTGACCGCCGCCACCGGCAAAAGCGCGGGCCTGCTGACCACCGCCGTGACCGCGGCCTCCACCTCCGGCAAAAGCGCGGGCCTGCTGACCACCGCCGTGACCGTGGCCTCCACCGCCACCGGCGAACATCGGGCGGAAGCCGCCGCCGCCGCCATGACCATGGCCGCCGCCGGCACCGCCAGCGCCACCTACAAACGCGGGAGCACCGCCGCCACCGTGGCCGTGACCACCGCCACCGCCACCGCCAAAGACAGCCGGAGCACCGCCACCTCCGCCGCCGTGGCCATGACCACCGCCACCGCCACCGCCACCGCCACCGCCACCGGCATGCGGATTGCCTCCGCCGCCACCATGGCCGCCTCCCGGCCCTGCGCTTGCCGGGGCCGCCATTGCCAGAGCAGCGACGCCCGCGGCGAGAATCAGCCTGGTCATTGGAATATCTCCTTCCGAACGGAGGAAAACGGTCCGTTCGACACACCGTTCCATCCTGTGAACGGATGGAACTTTCGCTCGAGCGCACCAGGATGAACCTCAAATTTCTTTGTTGTTCAGATGGTTAGCTGTTGGGAGTGTCGTCGACCCAGCTGTTTTTCAACCTCGACACGCACAGCAGCATCAACAGCGCCGCCAGGAGATAGAACGCCGTGCAACCGACCGCGGCGTAGCGCAGCGCCTCGGTGCCATAGCTTTGCTTCAAGGCCGTCGAGATGGCGCCGATGAGATAGGGCCCGACGCCAAGGCCGATCAGATTGTTGATGAGCAGGAAGCTCGCCGAGGCGGTCGAGCGCATCCGCTGCGGAACGAGATGCTGCACCGCGGTGATCACGGGCCCCAGCCACAAGATGTTCAGCGCATTGGGGATCAGCAGCAAGGGCCAGGCCAGCCACAGGCTCGGCGCCATCAGGCCGGCCGCGAACGTCGGCGCGGTGATCGCCCAGGCGATCGCCGGGAGCTTGGCGTACCAGCCACGATCGAGGTGACCGAGCCGGTCGGCGAGCCAGCCCCCGGCGAGCACGCCGGTGCATCCGCCGATGAACACGACCGAGGCCATGAACTGGCCGCGTTCGATTAGTCCGAGGTGGAAGCTCCGCTCCAGCACCGACGGCGTCCATACCGCGAGCCCATAGCCGCACAATGAGCTGGATGATGCGGCGAAGGCCATCAGCCAGAAGACCGGCTTCTTGGCGAGCATCGGGAAGACCTGGCCGATGGGCGCCGCCACGGCTGCCGACGGCCGGGGAACGTCACGAACGACGATGAGCATGATGGGCGCGAGAATGACCCCGGCAACGCCCATGGTGAAGAAGGCGGCGCGCCAGCTGACCGCGTGCGCGATATAGGCGCCGAGCAAGGTTCCCAGCGCCAGGCCGATCGGCACGCCCAGGTAGAAAACAGCCAGCGCCCGGGCCCGTTTCTCCGGCGGGAAATAGTCCGCGATCAAAGCATTGGACGGAGCGACGCCGCCCGCTTCGCCGATGCCCACGCCCATCCGGAAGATGAAGAACTGTCCGAACGACGTCGCCGTCCCGCACAGTCCGGTGAAAGCGCTCCAGAAGGCGACGGCGGCGGCAATCACCCGGCTTCGGCTGGTGCGGTCCGCGAGAAGAGCCAAGGGAACCCCAAGGACCGAATAGAGGATCGCGAACGGCGGGCCGCTGAGCAGCCCGAACTGGCTGTCGTTGAGGTGGAGATCGGCAATGATCGGGCCGGCGAGGATGCCGAGGATCTGACGGTCGAGATAATTGAAGATGTAGGCAATGAGCAGGAGGAGAAGGACGACCGACGCGCTGCGCCGGCCCGCCGCGGTGGGAATGTTCATGGCTGCAGCTCTCCCAGAAGCCGAGCAAGGCGCTCGACATCATCCTGGTCCTGATAAATTCCGAACCCGATCCGGAGCACTTCGCCGCGCACATCGGTGATCACGTTGCGCGCCTTGAGCTCGGCATACCAGCGCTGTGCGCTGGGGCTGCGGAACGCAACGAAGCGCGCGTGCGGCCTGCCATTCGGCGGATTGAGAAGCTCCGCGCCGCTCAGCGCTGTACCGCCAATCGCGTCAATCAGCTGGCGTTGCAAAGCCTCGACATGCGCCGAGATATCCGCGGTCGTGAGCCCGTTATCGGCCAGCATCCGGCGCACGGCGGTGAAGCGATAAAGCGCGCTAGGATCGAAGGTGGCGCCGAGGAAGCGTCTCGCATCCTTGGCGTAACCTACGCTGCCTGGCGGGAGGGTCAGGTCCTCGAATTCGGCGAACCAGCCGGTGATCCGTGGCCTCGGCCCGTAGCCGGCCGGTGCGTGCATGAAAGCGCAACCCTCGCCCGACATCGCATATTTGTAGCCGCCGCCGAGGTAAAATGCGCTTTGCGCCGCCGCGCCGCCGAACGGCCGGTTAAGCGCCATGAAGGCGTGGTAGCCGTCGATCACCACCCACGGCCCCTCGGGACGGGCGAGGCTCGCAAGCTTGTCGATTCGGTCGAACGTGCGGCCGCTGCCAAACATCACTTGGCTGACGAAGATGAAGTCGTGCCTGCCAGCCTCGGCTGCTTCGACAAAGCGATCGGAAAAGCTCTCGAACGGCTCAACTGGAATGCGGTCCACAATCGCGGCGCCCGCTTCCTCCCACCGCGCGAGCTGGCGGCGCGCGCTGTGAAATTCGCCGTCGCTGGTGAGCACATGGATTGGCCAGCTCGACGATACCGCAGCGAACAGGCTGACCAGGAGCTGATGGGTATTGGGCGCGAACACGATGGCGTCCGGCTGTCCCGTGCAGAGCTCGGCCGCGACCTCGGCCTGCGCTTCCGGCCAGACCTCGTCCATCACCTTGTCCCACTTGCGGTCGGCAAGCCGGGCAGCGTCGCTCCACGCTTCCATCTGTCCGTCGTAACTGGCGTCGGGCCACAAATGATGGCTGTGCGCGGCAAAGTGCAGTCGCGTTGGATCAGCGGAAAGGCTGCGTGAAAACAGCCGCTTGAAGCTCAAAGAGCAGTCCTCAGCGACCACAATTCGGGGAACAACCGCTTTTCGAGCGTCGCCCGCAGGTAGGACGCGCCCGCCGACCCACCGGTGCCACGCTTGTTGCCGATGATCCGCTCGACCGTCAGCACATGTTTCTGCCGCCACGCGACCATCGCGTCGTCGATGTCGAGCAGTTTCTCGGCCAGTTCGTAGAGTTCGAACCAGCGCTCAGGCGCACGGTACACCTCCAGCCACGCCGCCGAGATCGCATCCACGGATCGATCTTCGAGATCGAAACCCGCGCGATCGAGCGCACCGAGCGAAGCCTCGCGCAAGCTCGGCTCGGCCAGCGCTGATTCCAGCACGGCCAAGTCGGCGCTGCCGTCCGCATACTGACTCAGGAACTTCGGTTCCTTGAGCCCGAGCCGGAACTCGATTTCGCGGAACTGCGTCGACTGGAAGCCCGAAGCAGTCCCGAGGACGTGGCGGAATTTTAGGTAATCGACGGGCGTCAGCGTCGACAGCACGTCCCATGAAAGGGTCATCACCGCCTGGATGCGGCTGATCCGCGCCATGGCCTTGTAAGCTTCGGCGTAACGGTCCTGCTCGATGAGGTCGACCGCCAGCTTCAGCTCATGCAGCATCTCCTTCATCCACAGCTCTTTGGTCTGGTGGATGATGATGAACAGCATTTCGTCGTGGTGATCCGACCGCGGCTGCTGGGCCGACAACAAAGCGTCGAGCTTCAGGTAATCGGCATAGGTCGTGCCGTCGGGCGACGCGCTCATGCGCGACGCTTAAGCGAAACAGCAGCTGCGCGGAAGGCGCGGCCTAATAGGGGCCGCCGCCACCGCCGGGACCACCCTGGCCCTGTCCGGGCAGGCCGGGCGCGCCAACGCTTCCGATGTTGTTGAACAGCTCTTCGAAGAAGCTGCGCTTGCGGCCGAGAACCGGGGTCTGCCTGCTGGTCGGCTTGACGTTCATCACCAGCTCTTTGCCGGTGCGCTGGACCGAGGCGACGTTGCCCTTCGGGTCGAAGCGAACGAGCAGCACGGTCTGCTGCCTGACGCTCGGGTTGCGGAACGCTACCTGGCTCACGTCACGCGAAACATAATACCAGTCGTTGGGGGTGAACTGGCCGGTGAAGCTCGGCCGGCCGAGAGTCTTTTCGACCGAATCCTTATTGTCGACGCCTGGCTGGATGCCTGCCGCAAGCTGGGGATCGAGCACAATGCCCTTATGCTCGCGAGTCTGCGCGCAGCCGCCGAGAATCAACGCCGCCGCAACCATGCCCAAAATCGCAAGCTTCATCCTGTCAGAACCTTCATTACTTGGCGTTGCCGCGCCGGTGATTGCCGCCTTGCCAGCGGGCTTTAGCGCCTCAATATGCGGGTGGCGAGAAGGGACGCAACTCTCGCCTGCCACAGTTTGAGCGCAAGGACTATGCTGAGCTTCCTGTTCCGGGGATTAACCGCCGAGCCCGCGCGCGGAGCAGCGCTGTTCGACGTTGTGACAGCAGAGGCCCGGCGGCCATCCTGGTACCGCGAGGGCGAAGTGCCCGACACGCTCGACGGACGCTTCGCGGTGCTTGCGACGATCTGCGCGTTGGTGCTGGTGCGAATGGAGCGCGACGGCGACGCCAGCAATGCCGCCTCGGTCGCCCTGACCGAGCGGTTCATCGAGGTCATGGAGAGCGAACACCGCGAACTCGGCCTCGGCGATCCAACGCTGGGCAAGACAGTGCGCAAGCTGGTCGGCATCTTGGCGCGGCGGACTGAGCTGTGGCGCGCTGCCGGCGGTCAGTGGATCGAAGCGACGCGCGAGAGCTTGTACAAGGACGAGGTGGCCGAGGCCCCGCTGAAGTACAGCGCGGCCGCGTTGCACGATTTTGCGCGACGGCTCGATTCGACACCGCTCGGCGAACTCGAACAGGGACGAATGGCATGACCGATCGCTTCGCCCATCACCTCCGGCTCGACCAGCTGCGCGACGGCGAGCGGCTCGACCTTGTCGCCGGCGAGGAAGAGCGGGCGTCCATCGCCAAGCGGCTCGGCCTCCCCGGCATTGAGCGATTCGAAGCCCACGTCTGCCTGGAGCGCACCGGAGATGTGGTGCGCGCGAAGGGCCGTCTGCTCGCCGCGCTCGAGCAAAGCTGCGTCGTCACCGGCGATCCGCTAGCCGCGCACATCGACGAGCCGTTCGGGCTCATCTTCATGCCCGAACCCGCGGTCGACAGGCCGGATGAGGAAATCGAGCTCGGTGCAGGCGACCTCGACGTGATTTTCCACGATGGCTCGACCATCGACCTCGGCGGCGCACTGGCCGACACGCTGGCGCTGACCCTTAACCCCTATCCGAGGAGCGCGGGCGCCGACGCGGCGCTCAAGGAAGCGGGCGTGATGACGCAAGAGCAGGCGAGCCCATTCGCGGTGCTCGCACGCCTCAAGAAAAGCAGCGAATCCTAGAACGGAACGTCATCGTCCAAGTCCGTATCGAAGGCGGCGGGCTGAGGCCTCGACTGAGTTCGCGCTGGCGCTGAGCCCGCGTCCTCGAAATCTTCGTTGAAGGCACCGCGACCGCCTCCGCTGCCGCCGCCGCCCTCGCGGCTGTCGAGCAGCACCAGCTCACCGCGAAAATTCTGCAGCACGACTTCGGTGGAATAGCGCTCCTGCCCGGACTGGTCGGTCCACTTGCGGGTCTGGATCTGGCCTTCGAGATAGACCTTGCTGCCCTTGCGCAAATAGTTCTTCGCCACCTTCGCCAAGTTCTGATTGAAGATGGCGACGCGGTGCCATTCGGTGCGCTCCTGGCGATTGCCGTCACGATCTTTCCAGGTTTCCGATGTCGCGACCCGCAGATTGACCACTTCGTCGCCGCTGGGCATCGAGCGAGACTCGGGGTCCGCGCCGAGATTGCCGACCAGGATCACCTTGTTCACGCCCGCCATGTCACGCTCTCCTCTTCCTCGAGATCGCTATAAACCGAGCGCGACCGCCGTCCAGTATTGATGCGGTCATCGACTGCTTTACGGGTCAGGATCTGCGGGCGACTCTCAGCTGGTTCCATTTGAACCCGACGATCAGCGCCACCAGCGTCGCGAGCTGCGCAGCAATCACCTGGCCGGTCGGGAAAATGCCAAGAACGGAAATGCGCGGCACATGGCTGAGCGGCGCAACGCCGATCAAACCTGCCTCCTGCAGCGCGGCCACGCCCTTACCGGCGAGGACCACCGCAAGGACGGCGATGAGCACGGAGCTGTAGGTGAAGAACTTTCCGACCGGCAGCCTCTGGCTGAACCGCAGCATGACGAAGGCGATGATCGCAAGGGCGGCCGCCCCGGCAACGGCGCCGGCAATGACCGCGCCCGCGTTGCCCTCGGCGGATAGCGCCGCATAGAATAAGATGGTTTCGAACAGCTCACGGTAGACGGCGACGAACGCGAGCGAGAACAGAAACCATGCCGAGCCCTTCGAGAGTGCATGGTCCATCCTTTGCTTGATGTACCGCTGCCACTCGTCCGCCTGCCCTTTGCCATGCATCCAGATTCCGACGAACAGGAGCACCAGCGCGGCGAGGATTGAGCCGAAACCCTCGGTCAGCTCCCGCGTGGCGCCGCTGATGCTGATCAGCGTGGTCGCGGCGAGCCAGGTAGCGGCCCCAGCGACGAGCGCGCTTCCCCAACCGTAATGCACATGCCGCACCATGTCCGGGCGGCCGCCCTTCCTGAGGAAGGCGAGCATGCCGACGACGATAAGCAGGGCCTCGACACCCTCCCTAAGGAGGATCGTCGCGGCGCCGAGGAAGGTCGAGATGGCGCTGCCCTGCTCCGGAGCCAAAGCGAGATCGACTTGATCGAGCAGGCCGTCGATCTGCTGGATGCGCGAGCCCACCTGTTGCGTGGTTTCGCCTCTGCCGATTGAGGCACGCAATTCGCCCATCGCCGTTTCGACGCGAGCGAGCAAAGCTGCATCGCGAGCCGCGAGCGCTCCTTCCACCGGTTCGAACCCATCCAGATAGGCCGAAAGAGCCAGAGACCTAGCCTTGTCGGGATCTCCCGCTTTGTAAGCCTCGAGGCTCTCTTGAAGTCGCGTTCGCACCAGCGACAAGGGCGAGACTGTCGACGTCACGGCCGCGGGGTTAGCGCGCAAATAAGCGATCACTGCAGCGGCGGGCCCGGGACCCAGTCGCGCCGACAGCTGGGTTTCGGTCAGTGAGCTGAGGGTCGCGAGATCGGGGATCGATTTGCGCAGCGTCGGATCGGACTGCCAAATCCTCTTCCCCTCGGAGGCCAGCGAAGCGGGGTAAGCGAAACGGCTGACATAATAAGCAAGGTCCCAGCGATCCTGCGAGGGCAGATTCGAAAAACTGGCCATCGCCGTGCCTTCGATGCCGTGATTGATGACCTGATACAGTGCGAACGGGCTGCGCTGATCGGCACGGGTTCGGTCGACAAAGGCGATTGGCGGCGGGCTGAGCTGCGCCGCGGTCGGCGTCTTCGCGTCACCCTTCTCGCCATGACAGCTCGCGCAGGTGTTGTTGAACAACTTCTCGCCGCGGGCGAGGTCGGGTCCCTTGGCGGGTGCGAGGGCGACCGGATAGGCTTTGAGAAGGGCATCGCCCAAATCCTCGGCAATGGCGCGGACCTTCGCAGGCGATTCCTTGTGGTCCACTGCCGCGACGAACTCGTCGGCCTTCAGGAGCAATTGCGGCTTCGACGGACTGGCCGGCAAGCCAGCAATGCTCTGCCGCACCGAGCCCGCGAACTCGCGCATCTCGGCATATTCGGACTGGCTGATTACGTTGCCGTTGGCGACTGCGCCGGAGTAATCGACCGACATATAGTCGAGCAGCTGCCACGCGGTTTGCACGTCCGCGTGCTGCGCTTGCGCAGGCGACAGCACGCCCGTCGCGCCGGCAATGAGGGCGAGGAGGAGACATAAGCAATTCGCAACGGCGCGGAGCATGGCCCACGCTATCTAAGATGCGACTGATTATCAATAGCGTGTTGATGGCCTGGCCGGTCAAGCGCGAGGAACTAGCGCGGCGGGTAGCGCAGCCGCCCCAAAAAGCGGGACATGCTGAGATGCTCCGACGAGCCGCGCCAGTCGGCTTTGAACTTCTCGAACCGCATCACGTCATCGATCCGCCGGTCGAGGAAAGCGGCGGTCTCCGACCAGTCCTCGCTGCGGTCGTCGAGCCAGACCAGCAAGGTCGAGCCGTAGACCGCACCGAGCGTCATCCGCTTGGTGTAGTGGTTGAAGTCGGTGCTGGTATCGCCGGCGATACGCCACATGAGGTCGGCGCTGCGCCACGAAATGCGCAAGGCCAGCGGCAGGTTCTGCGGCATGGCAAGGATCGCCAGCGCGCGGCGGACGGCTTCGCGCGCCGGGCCCATAATCTCGAGCCGGTGCCAGATGAGTGCCCGGATCTTCTCGCGAATCTTCATCGCGGCGAGGCGCTTGGGAGTGAAATAAGCCTCGAGGCCGCGGTCGACCTCCTGGATATAGACGTCGATCGTGCCCGACTGGGTCTTGGGCATGGCGAGCCGCGCCTGGACCGGATTGAGACCGAGCTGGGCCGCCGCCGATTCCACGGCTTTAGCCGTCCAGCCGTCGAATACCGCATTCTCACCGACCGTCAGGGCAAGCTCCCGGCGTAGGCGTTCTAGTGGGCTCGGCGACTCCATTGCGGCTCAACTGGGCTGGGCTGCCGCCCGGCGCAAGCCCCGCTCCGGCAGGCGCACCAGCACCAAAGCGGTGCCGATCGCCGCCGCGCCAAACCAATCGGCGGGCGACAAGGTTTCGCCATAAGCGCTCCAGCCCACGAAAGCGGAGATTGCCGGTTGCGTCAGCAGCGCCAAGCCGACGACCAGCGGCGGGACGTGCCCGATTCCATAAACGAGCAAGCCCTGGCCGAGCACCTGACTGCCGAGAGCGAGCAGGAACACGTAAGTCCAGTCGTGAGGAATGATCTGCTCGCCCAAAGCCAGCGACACGGGCAACAGCATGGCCGCCCCAAACGCGCTTGCGAGAAACAATAGCGGCAGCGGCTTCAACGAACCGCGACCGTGCTGCACGGCAATGAGGTATCCAACGTACAGGAGCCCGGCGAGCAGGCACAAAAGGTCGCCGGCAAAATGGCGCGGACTGAGCTCAAAGCTGCTGCCCATCAGAAGCGCCGCTCCGAACGCCGCCAGCCCAAGCGCGAGTCCCTGAAGCCGCGACGGCCAGCGCCGCGCGAGCCATAACCCCCAGGCGGCAAAGCCAAAGCTCGAGACGTTACCGAACAGGGTGGCATTGCCGAGCTTGGTCATGTGGATGCCGACATGCCAGGCGGCGAGATCGGCGGCGAAGAAGAACGCAGCGATCGCAACCAGCATCGCCAGCTTGCGGCCTGGCCAATGGACCGCCTGGCGAGTCAACGCGGCGATCACGAACAGGAATGGAAGAGCGAGCGCCAGCCGCCAGAAGCCGGCGGCGATTGGACCCACGCCCGACAACCGCACCAGCCATGGCCCGAACGCCAAAGCGCAGCTGCCGACCAGGACGGCGGGGAAGGCAAAATGGTGAGGGTGGGCTGCGGCGCGGGTCACAATTGCGCGATAGTCACAGGAGTTGGGCGCAACTAGGGCGCGTATTGCTCGCGAAGGTCGAACAAGGCGAGCGCGGCTTTGGCGGCGCCGCCGCCCTTGTTGAGCCGGCGGGGATCGCAGCGGACCGCCGCCTGCTCCTCATCCTCGACGGTCAAGATGCCGTTACCAATGGCGAAACCCTGCAGGGTCAGATCCATGATCCCGCGTGCGCTCTCGTTCGACACCACCTCAAAATGGTAGGTTTCGCCGCGGATGACGACCCCGAGGCCAACAAAGGCGCAGAAGCGGCCGCTGCGCGCGGCGAGCGCGATCGCGCCGGGAATCTCGAGCGCGCCGGGCACGGTCAGCGTCTCATGCTTGTGTCCCGCCGCTTCGATCGCGGCGCGTGCCCCAGCGAGAAGCATGTCGTTGAGGTGTGGATAGAAACGCGCCTCGACCAGCAGGATTGTCGACATCAGGCGGCAACCTCGATCGGCCGTTCCTCAATGATCGCCAGGCCGTAGCCCGACAGGCCCACGGGCGAATGATGCGTGTTCGACAACAGGATCATGTCGTGGACGCCAAGCGCCGCGAGGATCTGCGCGCCCGTGCCATACCCGCGCACGGCGTCGCCGCCGTCGACCGGCTTGCCGGCCCGAAGATCGATCGCACGCGACAAGGCGCCAGCCGCTGCCACGTGGAGGGCGACGACGACGCCCGAGCCGCTTTGTTCGATCTGCCGCATCGCGCCGTGGAGCACACCCGAGCGCGGACAGGATTCGCCGATGACGTCCGCGAAGAGATCGACGCTGTGCATCCGGACCAGCACCGGCTGATCGGGGTCGATGGTCCCGTGAACCAGCGCCAGCTGCTCTTCGCCGCTCGACTTGTCGCGGAACACATGCGCCTGCCAGGGCAAGCCGCTGCTCGCGGTAAATGGCGTGGTCGCGACGCGCTCAACCAGATGGTCCTTCTTCAGGCGATAGGCGATGAGGTCGCGGATGGTGCCGATCTTCAGGCCGTGGGCACGCGCGAAATCCATCAGATCGTCGAGCCGGGCCATGGTCCCGTCCTCGCGCATGATTTCGCAAATGACGCCGCTGGGATTGAGCCCGGCGAGGCGCGAGACGTCGACGGCGGCCTCGGTGTGGCCGGCGCGGACCAAAACGCCGCCGGGCCGGGCGATCGCCTCCGGTCCGTGGTTGGCATCGATCGCGACAGCGATGGTGCGCGCGCGGTCGGCGGCGCTGATCCCGGTGGTGATCCCTTCCCTCGCCTCGATCGAGACCGTGAACGCGGTCTCGTTGCGGCTGCGGTTGGTGCGGGTCATCGGCTCGAGATTGAGCTGGTCGGCGCGCTCCTTGGTCATCGCGAGGCAGATCAGCCCGCGGCCATGCCGCGCCATGAAATTGACCGCATCCGGTGTCGCCATCTGCGCCGGGATGATGAGGTCGCCCTCATTCTCTCGGCTTTCGTCGTCGACCAGGATGAACATGCGCCCGTTGCGCGCCTCATTGATTATTATCTCGGGCCCTACCAAGACATCGGCCGAGCCGCGCTGGATCAGCTTTTCGAGCCGGCCGAGGGTGTCGGCGGTCGGGTTCCAGTCCGGCGCGCCAAGCTTACGCAGCGAATTAGGGTGGAGGCCGGCGGCGCGGGCAAGGCCGGCGCGGCTGACCTCTCCCGTGGCGATGATCTCGTTCAGTCGCTCAATCAATGTGGTGCTCATATGAGGCCAAATATCACATCTCGATGTGATTGAAAGTAGGAACTTCGATGTTCCTACTGTGATCTTACAGCCAACATCCGGTCGATATAGCGGGCAAGCACGTCAATTTCGACATTCAACTGTTGCCCGGCGGCGAGCTCACCCAGCGTTGTATGCTGCGCCGTATGGGGGATGATGTTGACCGCGAAATGCGTGCTTCCGTCTTCCGCCGGGCGGACTTCGTTGACCGTCAGCGACACGCCATCGAGCGTGATCGAGCCCTTCGGAGCGATCATCGACGCGAGCTCCGCAGGAACGCTGATGCCGACGCGGGTCGAATCGCCCTCTGCACAAGTCCCGACAATCGTCGCGACGGCGTCGACATGACCGGTGACGATATGCCCGCCAAGCTCGTCCCCGAGACGAAGAGCGCGCTCGAGGTTGAGCTTCGCGCCTTCACGCCAATGATCGCCAGCAGTCTTGGACAGGGTTTCGCCTGAGATATCGACCGCGAACCAGTCGCCTCCCTTGTCGACGACCGTCAGGCACACGCCGGAACAAGAGATCGACGCGCCGAGGTCCAGGGTGTCGAGATCGTATGCGGTGCCGACCACCAGGCGCAGGTCACCACGTTGCTCGGCGCTTCGGACGGTGCCGACGTCGGTGACGATCCCGGTGAACATGCCCGCCGACTAGCCCTCCCGCACCCGCTCGTAAACTTCGAGCCGGTCGACGCCGAGCCGCCGGTCGTCGACTTGGCGCCAGCGTTCGTGTGCGTCGGCGATCGCATCGAGCCCGACATAACCACAGCTCGACTTGCCTTCGCCGACGATCATGGGGGCGCGGTAGATCAGGATGCGGTCGACAAGATCTTCGCTCAAGAAAGCGGTCGCCGTTGCCGAGCCGCCCTCGACCAGCAGGTCGTTGACGTCATGAAGTCGATAGACATCCCGCGGATTTTGAAGGGTTTCCCAACCATCGACCGGATCTCCGCGAGTAAGCAAAGCGCGCCGCGGCGAAGCATGCTCAAGGCCGGGGAGGCGCACATCGAGCCGCGGTTGATCGGCGAGGTAGGTGCCGCGTCCGACCAGGATCATGTCGCTTCGCGCGCGCTCGAGGTGAACATGGGCGCGCGCGTCCTCGCCGGTGATCCACTTCGATTCGCCCGACGGCAGCGCGATCTTGCCGTCGATCGAGAGCGCGAGCTTAAGCGTGATCCGCGGGCGGCCGAGCTTCAGCCGCGTGAGCCAGCCGGCGAGGGACCGCTTCGCCGCCTCGCGGCCGACGCCGAGCGTCACTTCGATTCCCGCCCGCCGCAGCCGGCGGATGCCTTTGCCCGAGGTTCGCGGGTCCGGATCCTTAAGCGCAATCACCAGCCGCTCCGGTTTGGCGGCGAGCAGCAAGTCGGTGCAGGCGGGCCCGCGCGGGCTGTCGTGCGCACACGGTTCCAAGGTCACGTACACGGTGCCGCCGTTGACCCGCCGCCCAGCTTGAGCGAGCGCAACGGACTCGGCGTGCGGGCGCCCGCCCGGGGCCGTTGCGCCCCTTCCGATGATCCGCCCGGAGCTGGAAGCGATCACGCAGCCGACATTCGGATTGGGCGCGCTTTGCCCACGCGCCTCCTCGCCCAGCCGCAGCGCCTCATCCATGAAGCGGCTGTCGGGTGCCTTGGCTGGGGAGGCTACATCCCGAGTTGTTTCTCGAGCTCTTTGAATTGCCGTTGCTTTTCTTTCTTGGCCGCCTGCAGCGCCGCGGCGTCCTTCTTCTGGTCGGCGATAATCTGAGCATCCGTCCGGTTGGAGGGATAAAGCTCGACGTAGGTGACCTGCTCGGGGGGCGCGGTGTTCACCTTGGGATCTATCAGGAAAATGAGCACGATAATCAGAGTGACCAGCAAGGCCATGATCGCGCCGAGCACGTGCTCGCGCTCGCGCTGACGAACGAAAGCAATAAAATCGCGAAAGACCGCCGTCGGGTTCGCGGGTCGTGGCATCCAGGACATGGAAGGAAGATAGGGCTAGCGGGGGGCTGCCGCTAGCCCGTCCCGGCTAGCGCTTGGCAGCGGCTTCGAGACGGCGGACGGCTCTGTCACGACCCATCGCGGCGACGAGCCCGGCCATCTCCGGCCCGCTTTCCCGGCCGGTCAGCGCGAGGCGAAGCGGGTGGAAAAGCTCGCGCCCCTTCTTGCCCGTCGCGCTTTTCACCTCCTCGGTCAGCGCGCGCCACGGCTCAGCGCCCCAGTCGAGTCTCTCGGCAGCGCCGGCAGCGTCCTTGACCAGCAGCCGTTCCTCATGGGCAAGCTCGGGCGGGTCGATCTCGCCATGGAGGACCGCGAACCACGCGTCGAAGTCGGACAGCCGCTCGAGGTTGGGCCGAAGCAACAGCCAGTCCTGCTCGGTCGCTCCGTCGGGGAGCCGGTCGGCGACGGCGGCATATTCGAGCTTGTGGAGCAGCCGGGCATTGACCAGCTCGACCTCGTTCGAATCGAAATGAGCCGGCGCGCGACCGAAGGTCGAGAAGTCAAAACTCTCCGCAAGCTCGCCAAGCGAAGCAACGGGTTCGACGGGCTGCGACGTGCCGATCCGCGCCAGTACCGAGAGCATCGCCATCGGCTCGACACCCTCGGCGCGAAGATGCTCGGCGCCGTAGGAGCCGAGTCGCTTCGACAATTTGCCTTCGGCGGCGACCAGCAAGGCCTCGTGCGCGAAATGCGGCGGTTTCGCGCCCAGCGCTTCGAACATCTGCGTCTGCGTGGCGCTGTTCGACACATGGTCCTCGCCGCGCACAATGTGAGTCACGCCGAGCTCAACGTCGTCGATGACGCTAGGCAGCAGATAGAGCCAGCTGCCGTCCTCACGCCGGACCACGGGGTCGCTGAGCAGCTTAGGCTCGAAGCGCTGCTCGCCGCGGATGAGATCGCTGAAGACGATCGGCGCATCATGGTCGAGCCTGAAGCGCCAATGCGGCGCCCGCCCTTCGGGGATCGGCGCATCAGCGGACTGCCGTTCATAGACCGGGGGAAGGCCGCGCCCGAGCAGCACCTTGCGGCGCAGCTCCAGCTCCTCGGACGTCTCGTAGCAAGCATAGACCCGACCTGCGTCCTTCAGCCGCTGGAACTCGCGCTCATAGAGGTCGAACCGCTCGGATTGGCGGACGATGAGTTCGGGCTTCAGACCCATCCACTCGAGGTCGTCGCGGATCGCCTGGTCGAACTCGGCCGTCGAGCGTTCGGCGTCGGTGTCGTCGATCCTGAGGATGAATTTGCCGCCGTTCTTCCGCGCGAACAGATAATTGTGCAGCGCGGTGCGGATGTTGCCGACGTGGAGCCGCCCCGTTGGCGACGGCGCGAAGCGGGTGACGACACTCATCGCGGGACCTTCACGGACGGGCCGCTGTGGAAGAAATTGCTGATCGGGTAGCGGCGATCACGGCCGAAATTGCGGGTGCCGATCTTGACGCCCGGCGGGGCCTGGCGGCGCTTGTACTCGGCCTTGAGCAGCTTGGATTCCACGTCGGCGACCAGCGCCACGTCTTCGCCGGTCGCATTGGCGACCTCGCCCACCGACATTTCCTTGTCGACCAGCCCTTCGAGAATGCGGTCGAGGACCGAATAGGGCGGGAGGCTGTCCTCGTCCTTCTGGCCCGGGCGAAGCTCGGCGGTCGGCGGCTTGGTGATCACGCGGGCCGGCATCACCGGACCATCGGGGCCGAGCGCGCCCTCCGGCTTGTTCTCGTTGCGCCAGCGCGCCAAGGCGAAGCACGTCGTTTTGTAGGCGTCCTTCAGCACCGAATAGCCGCCCGCCATGTCTCCGTAGAGGGTCGCATATCCGACACTCATCTCGCTCTTGTTGCCGGTCGTAAGCAGCATCAGCCCGCCCGAGTTCGAAAGCGCCATCAGGGCGACCATCCTCAACCGCGCCTGGACGTTCTCGGCAGCAAGGCCACTCATCTGCGGCAGCATCTCGTCCAGCGCATCAACGCCGGGAGCGATCGAGATGACGTCATGGCGGCAACCGAGCAGCCGGGCGCTTGCGCGCGCGTCGTCGAGGCTTTCGTCGCTGGTGTGTTTCGACGGGAGCATCACGCCCCACACCTTGTCCGGCCCCAGCGCGTCGACCGCTACCGCCGCCGATAGCGCGCTGTCGATCCCGCCCGACAGGCCGAGGATCACGCCGGGGAAGCCGTTGCGGCCCACATAGTCGCCCAATGCTACCATCATCGCCCGGTAGACGTCGGCGGGAAACTGATCGAGCTCGTGTGCGACACGCGTCTCGCAGCGCCAGCCGTCGGGGCCGCGCACCCAGTCGGTCAGCAGTAAGTCCTCGTCCCAGTCCGCCATCTGGACGACGATCTCGCCATCGGGATGCATGATGAAGGACGATCCGTCGAACACGATCTCGTCCTGGCCGCCGACGCGGTTCAGGAATACCAAAGGCAGGCCAGTGCTGGTCGTCCGCGCCCGCGCCAGCCGCTCGCGCGTCTGGTTCTTGTCGAGCTCATAAGGGCTTCCGTGGGGCACGATGAACAGCTCGGCGCCGAGCTCGGCGAGGTGGGCGCAGACCGGCTCCAGCCACATGTCCTCGCACACCGGCAAGCCGAGCTTGATGCCGCGCCATTCGATGGGACTGGGCAAGGGTCCCGGCGTGAAGACGCGCTTCTCGTCGAAGGTGCCGTAATTGGGCAGCTCATGCTTGAAGGTGCGGCCGACGACCTTGCCACCCTCGGCCAGCAGCAGGGTGTTGAAGTTCTGGCCGCCTTCATTGGTGATGGTGCCGATCACCAGCGCCGGTCCCGGCTCCACAGTGGCCGCGACCAGATCGTCGGTGCATTCGTGCACTCGGCGGACGAACTCGGGCTTGAGCACCAGGTCCTCCGGAGGATAGCCGACCAGCTGCAGCTCGGGGCAGACAAGCAGGTCCGCGCCTTGCGCCGCCGCCTTCCGCCGCATCTCGAGCATCGCTTTGGCGTTGCCCTCGAGGTCGCCGACGCGCTGGTTCATCTGCGCGAGCGCAATGCGAAGGCGGTCAATCATGCGGGCGATTTAGCGACGATCCTGAAGCGGGCAATCCTTCGACTCACTCAGGACATGCCTTTGCGCCGGCGGTCCGCACCGGTAATGGCGAGTCGGCCGCTGGGGAAACGCACATGAAATTGCTTGCCGGGAACAGCAACCTGCCGCTCGCGCGGTCGATTGCCGATTATCTCGAAATGCCGCTGACCGACGCCAGCGTCCGCCGCTTTGCCGACGAAGAAATCTTCGTCGAGGTCAACGAGAACGTCCGCGGCGAGGACGTGTTCGTGCTCCAGTCGACGAGCTACCCGGCCAACGACAATCTTATGGAGCTGCTGATCTGCATCGATGCGCTGCGCCGCGCGTCGGCCAAGCGGATCACCGCGGTGCTGCCTTATTTCGGCTACGCCCGGCAGGACCGAAAGCCCGGTCCGCGCACCCCAATCTCGGCCAAGCTGGTTGCGAACCTGATCACTACGGCGGGCGCGAACCGAGTCCTGTCGATCGATCTCCACGCCGGGCAGATCCAGGGCTTCTTCGATATCCCGACCGACAATCTGTTCGCCTCGCCGGTGATCGCGACCGACATCCACGCGCGCTTCGGCAACCGCGAGCTGATCGTCGTTTCTCCCGACGTCGGCGGCGTGGTCAGGGCGCGCGGCCTCGCCAAGCGGCTCAACAACGCGCCGCTGGCGATCGTCGACAAGCGCCGCGAGCGCGC
>JAZKBB010000039.1:0-15515 GCA_040388865.1 Pseudomonadota bacterium
GGGACATCCTGGTCGGCAAGATCACGCCCAAGGGCGAAAGCCCGATGACACCGGAGGAGAAGCTCCTGCGCGCGATCTTCGGCGAGAAGGCGAGCGATGTGCGCGACACCTCGCTGCGCCTGCCCCCGGGCGTGTCGGGCACGATCGTTGAGGTGCGGGTCTTCAACCGCCACGGCATCGAGGTCGACGACCGTACTCGCGCCATCCAGAACGAGGAAATCGAACGCCTCCGCAAGGACAGCAAGGACGAGCGCGCGATCCTCAACCGCGCCACCTACAACCGCCTCAAGGACATGCTGAGCGGCCAGACCGCCTCGGCCGCGCCCAAGGGCGTGAAGAGGGGCGCGGTCATCGACGACGCCCTGCTCGAAGGCGTCGAGCGGCACGAGTGGTTCAAGTTCGCGGTCGCGGACGACAATCGCCAGGCCCAGCTCGAGGCGATCAAGTCGCAGTACGACGAGGCCGTGAAGGTCATCGACGCTAAGTTCGAGGACCGCCGCGAGAAGCTGGAGCGCGGCGACGAGCTGGCCCCGGGCGTGCTCAAGATGGTCAAGGTGTTCGTGGCGGTGAAGCGCAAGCTACAGCCGGGCGACAAGATGGCCGGCCGCCACGGCAACAAGGGCGTGATCAGCCGCATTCTGCCGATCGAGGACATGCCATTCCTCGAGGACGGGACGCATGCCGACATCGTCCTCAATCCACTAGGCGTGCCGAGCCGGATGAACGTTGGTCAGATCTTCGAGACGCACCTCGGCTGGGCTTCGCGCGGCTTGGGTGGGCAGATCCAGGAAATGCTCGATGGTATGCACGAGCGCGGCAAGGACATCGCCGGCAAGGACGTGAAGGCGATCCGCGCCAAGCTCAAGGACATCTACGGTGACGGTTACACCAAGGACATCGACGCGCGCGACGACGAGCAGTTGCTCGAGCTCGCATCGAACCTGACCGCCGGCGTTCCGATGGGCACTCCGGTGTTCGACGGCGCGCGGGAACCGGATGTCAGCGCAATGCTGGTGAAGGCCGGGCTTAACCCGTCGGGCCAGGTGACCTTGTTTGACGGCCGTACGGGCAACCCGTTCGACCGCAAGGTGACGGTGGGCTACATCTACATGCTGAAGCTCCACCACCTCGTCGACGACAAGATCCACGCGCGGTCGATCGGCCCCTACAGCCTCGTCACCCAGCAGCCGCTGGGCGGTAAGGCGCAGTTCGGCGGTCAGCGGTTCGGCGAAATGGAGGTGTGGGCGCTGCAGGCTTACGGCGCTGCCTATACGCTTCAGGAAATGCTGACCGTGAAGTCGGACGACGTGATCGGCCGCACCAAGGTCTACGAGGCGATCGTCAAGGGTGACGACACGTTCGAAGCCGGTATTCCGGAGAGCTTCAACGTGCTCGTCAAGGAAATGCGCAGTCTCGGCCTCAACGTCGAGCTGGAAAGCGTCGTCGATCCTGACGCCGAGCCTGCCGCCATCGCCGCCGAATAATCAAGGAACAACCCAACCCTTCCCCGCGGGGAAGGGTCAGGAGCTTAACAGATGAACGAACTGACGAACTTCGCGAACCCCATCGCCAAGCCCGAGACTTTCGACGAGATCCGCATCGGCATCGCGTCGCCCGACAAGATCCGCAGCTGGTCATTCGGCGAGATCAAGAAGCCGGAGACGATCAACTACCGCACGTTCAAGCCCGAGCGTGACGGGCTGTTCTGCGCACGCATCTTCGGTCCGATCAAGGATTATGAATGCTTGTGCGGCAAGTACAAGCGCATGAAATACAAGGGAATCGTCTGCGAAAAGTGCGGCGTCGAGGTCACCGTCTCGAAGGTCCGCCGTGAGCGCATGGGCCACATCGAGCTGGCCGCGCCGGTTGCGCACATCTGGTTCCTGAAGTCGCTTCCGAGCCGCATCGGCCTGCTGCTCGACATGCAGCTCAAGCAGCTCGAGCGCATCCTCTATTTCGAGAGCTATGTCGTGATCGAGCCGGGCCTGACCGCGCTCGAAAAGTACCAGCTGCTGACCGAGGACGAGCTCCTCTCGGCCCAGGATGAATATGGCGAAGACGCGTTCTCGGCCGGAATCGGCGCCGAAGCTGTCCGCACCATGCTTATCGACCTCGACCTCGAGGGCGAGAAGGAAATCCTTCTCAAGGAGCTCGCCGAGACCAAGTCGGAGCTGAAACCGAAGAAGATCATCAAGCGCCTGAAGGTCGTCGAAAGCTTCCTCGAGTCCGGCAACCGTCCCGAGTGGATGATCCTGGAAGTCATTCCCGTCATCCCGCCCGAACTTCGCCCGCTGGTGCCGCTCGATGGCGGCCGCTTTGCGACGTCCGACCTCAACGATCTCTATCGCCGCGTGATCAACCGCAACAACCGCCTCAAGCGGCTGATGGAGCTTCGCGCGCCGGACATCATCGTCCGCAACGAGAAGCGCATGCTTCAGGAAGCGGTCGACGCGCTGTTCGACAACGGCCGTCGCGGTCGCACGATCACGGGGGCCAACAAGCGTCCGCTGAAGTCGCTGTCTGACATGCTCAAGGGCAAGCAGGGTCGCTTCCGCCAGAATCTGCTCGGCAAGCGCGTCGACTATTCGGGACGCTCTGTCATCGTCACCGGCCCGGAGCTCAAGCTCCATCAGTGCGGTCTGCCCAAGAAGATGGCGTTGGAGCTGTTCAAGCCGTTCATCTACTCGCGCCTCGACGCCAAGGGCCTGTCGATGACCCTCAAGCAAGCGAAGAAGTGGGTCGAGAAGGAGCGCAAGGAAGTCTGGGACATCCTCGATGAGGTGATCCGCGAGCATCCGGTGCTGCTCAACCGGGCGCCGACGCTCCACCGCCTCGGCATCCAGGCGTTCGAGCCGGTGCTGATCGAAGGCAAGGCGATCCAGCTTCACCCGCTGGTCTGCGCCGCGTTCAACGCCGACTTCGACGGCGACCAGATGGCCGTTCACGTCCCGCTGAGCCTCGAGGCGCAGTTGGAAGCGCGCGTCCTGATGATGAGCACCAACAACATCCTGTCGCCGGCGAACGGGAAGCCGATCATCGTGCCGTCGCAGGACATGGTTCTCGGGCTTTATTACCTGAGCCTCGAGAAGGATGATGAGCCGGGTCAGGGCATGATGCTGAGCGACATGCCGGAGGTCCACCAGGCGCTCGCCGCCGGTGCGGTCACCCTGCATTCGAAGATCATCAGCCGCGTCCCGCAGACCGACGAGCAGGGCAACAGCTACATGAAGCGCTTCGAGACTACGCCGGGGCGCATGCTTCTCGGCGAGACGCTCCCGAAGAGCCACAAGGTGCCCTTCGAGACGATCAACAAGGTGCTGACCAAGAAGGAGATCGGCGACGTCATCGACATCGTCTATCGCCACACCGGCCAGAAGGAGACGGTTCTGTTCGCCGACGCGATCATGCAGCTCGGCTTCCGCCATGCGTTCGCCGCCGGCATCTCGTTCGGCAAGGACGACATGGTCATTCCCCAGGCCAAGGAAACCCTGGTTGAGGAAACCCGCGCGCTCGTGAAGGACTATGAGCAGCAATACCAAGACGGCCTGATCACCCAGCAGGAAAAGTACAACAAGGTGATCGACGCCTGGTCGCGTTGCGGCGACCAGGTCGCCAGCGCCATGATGAAGGAGATTTCAGCGACTCCGAAGCTCGACAACGGGCGCCAGGCCGACCTGAACTCGATCTACATGATGGCGCACTCCGGCGCCCGTGGTTCGCAGGCACAGATCAAGCAGCTCGCCGGCATGCGCGGCCTCATGGCCAAGCCATCGGGCGAGATCATCGAGACGCCGATCATCTCGAACTTCAAGGAAGGCCTGACCGTCCTTGAATATTTCAACTCGACCCACGGCGCCCGCAAGGGTCTCGCGGACACGGCGCTCAAGACGGCGAACTCGGGTTATTTGACCCGCCGTTTGGTCGACGTGAGCCAGGATGCGGTGATCATTGAGGAGGATTGCGGGACCGACCAGGCGCTCGAGATGCGCGCTATCGTCCAGGGCGGCGCGGTTATCGCCTCGCTCGGCGACCGCGTCCTTGGCCGCACCACGGCCGAGGATATCGTCGACGCCAAGTCGGGCGACGTGATCATCGAAGAGGGAGCGCTGCTCGACGAGGCGATGGTCGCCCGGATCGAGGAGATCGGGCTGCAGGGCGTCAAGATTCGCTCGCCTTTGGTGTGCGCGTCCAAGCAGGGCGTCTGCGCCAAGTGCTACGGCCGTGATCTCGCGCGCGGTACGCCGGTCAACATCGGTGAGGCGGTCGGCGTTATCGCCGCCCAGTCGATCGGTGAGCCCGGTACCCAGCTGACCATGCGGACCTTCCACATCGGCGGCGCCGCGCAGCTCAACGAGCAGTCGAACCTCGAGGCGCCGGTCGATGGCACCATCGAGTTCCGCGACATGCCGAGCATCGCCGACCCGCGTGGACGGCACCTGTCGCTGTCACGCTCGGGCGAGATCGCGATCCTCGACATGGACGGGCGCGAGCTTTCGACGCACCGCGTGCCTTATGGCGCGCATCTGCTGTGCGAGACCGGACACATCGTCAGCCGCGGCGATCGCATCGCCGAATGGGACCCGTCGTTCAGCCCGGTCATTACCGAGAAGGGCGGCACGGTTAAGTACCAGGACCTGATCGAGAACCGGACGATGACGGAGATCGTCGACGAATCGACCGGAATCACCCAGCGCGTGGTCACCGACGACAATGCCAAGTCGAAGAAGGACACGCTCCACCCGCGCCTGACGCTAACCGGCGCCAAAGCGCAGGAAGCGGGCGTCTACCGGCTCGCAGCCGGTGCGATCGTTGCGATCGAAGACGGGCAGCAGGTCGAGGCCGGCGAGGTGCTGGCGCGCATGCCGCGGGAAGCCGCGCGGACGCGCGACATCACCGGCGGTCTGCCGCGGGTTGCCGAGCTGTTCGAGGCGCGCAAGCCCAAGGAGAACGCGATCATTGCCAAGGTGTCCGGCAAGGTCACCTTCATGCGCGACTACAAGGCCAAGCGTAAGATCGCGATCGTACCCGACGATGGGTCGGAGCCGGTCGAGTATCTGGTGCCCAAGTCGAAGATGATCGAGGTCCAGGAAGGCGATTTCGTCAAGCGCGGCGACAATCTCGTCGGCGGCTCACCCGATCCGCATGACATTCTGGAAGTGCTCGGCGTGGTTGCCCTCGCTGAGTATCTCGTCAGCGAGATCCAGGAGGTCTACCGGCTCCAGGGCGTGAAGATCAACGACAAGCACATCGAGGTGATCGTTCGCCAGATGTTGCAGAAGGTTGAGATCACCGACGGAGGCGACACGACGTTGCTTGCCGGTGAGCAGGTCGACCGTGACGAGATGGACGAGAACAACTCTCGCCTGACCAAGGGCCAGAAGCCCGCCGTCGGCAAGCCTGTTCTGCTCGGTATCACCAAGGCGTCGCTGCAAACCCGCAGCTTCATCTCGGCCGCGTCGTTCCAGGAAACGACGCGCGTGCTGACCGAGGCCGCGGTGCAGGGCAAGGTCGATACGCTGACCGGTCTCAAGGAGAACGTCATCGTCGGACGGCTGATCCCGGCCGGCACGGGCGCGGGCATGAACCGCCTGCGTGTCGCTGCCACGTCGCGCGACACCGCGCTTCGCGCGGCCCAGCGCCGGATGGCCGAAGCCTTGATTGCGCCGGATTCGGCTGAGGAGCTTCGCGCTGCCGAACTGGCGCGCAGTGCTCGCGACGACGCCGGGACCGGTGACGATCCGCTCGGGAACGTCGTTCCGAGCGGTCACGGACTAGATGCCGATGCGGGCGATTACCTGCAGGGCTAACAGCAGCCGGTAATGCGGACGGACACAAAAAAGCCCCGCCGGAGCAATCCGGCGGGGTCTTTTTTTGCGACTTACCGAACGTCGGCGCTCAGCACTTACCGCCGTGCATGGCATTTTCGGTACAGGTCGCGGCCGAGTTCACATCGGTCGCAGCGCCCCGAACCGTGTTGCACGCCACGATCGTCAGCGACGCTGCCACGATCACTACTGCAACCAATTTCTGAACCATTGTCGCTCTCCATTCATATTCCGGAACGACAATGAATCACTGAAGCGGCTGAATGTCCACTGACTTAGTGGCAGTTCTGGCCGTTCATCGTATTCTCGGTGCAATTCGCCACCGAATTAACGTCCTTGGCGGCGCCGCGAACCGTGTTGCAGGCGGCCACTCCAAGGGCGGCGCCAATCAGAACAACGGCCGTAATTTTCTGAAGCATGTTCCTCTCCTCGTCTGATGGCACAAAGTAACGCGGCGTTGCGGAAACGGCTCCATCAGCCCGGATTAAGGATGCTCAAACCGCGACGGGAGCTGAGATGTGCGGGTGCGGGTCATAGTTTTCGAAGGCGAAGTCTTCGGCTTCGTAGCCGAATAGGCCCTGCCCGCGATCCTTGATCACGAGCTGCGGGAGCGGACGCGGTTCGCGCGTCAGCTGCAGCCGCGCCTGCTCGAGATGGTTGGAGTAGAGGTGGCAATCGCCACCCGTCCAAACGAACACGCCGGGCTCCAGCCCGCATTCGCGCGCCAGCATATGCGTCAGCAGCGCATAGGAGGCGATGTTGAATGGAACGCCGAGGAAGATATCCGCGCTGCGCTGATAAAGTTGCAGGTTAAGCCGCCCCGTCGCGACCTGCGTCTGGAACAGGCAATGGCACGGCGCCAACGCCATCCGGCCAATTTCGCCGGGGTTCCACGCAGTGATGATCTGCCGGCGCGAATAGGGGTCCTTGCGAATGAGCTCGATGAGGTTCGCGATCTGGTCGATGTGGTCCCCGTCCGCAGTCTCCCAGTCCCGCCATTGCTTGCCGTAGACAGGTCCGAGATCGCCATTCTCGTCGGCCCATTCATTCCAGATTCCGACCTTTCGTTCCTGAAGCCAGCGAATGTTGGTGTCGCCGCGCAGGAACCACAGCAATTCGACGATGATAGAACGCAAGTGAAGCTTCTTGGTCGTCAGCAGCGGGAAACCGTCGGCGAGGTCGAAGCGCATCTGCGCCCCGAACCATGACAGGGTGCCGGTGCCGGTGCGGTCCTGCTGCTCGACTCCGCGGTCGAGGATGAGCTGCATCAGATCGAGATATTGGCGCATGGCGGAACCCTAACCCGAACCTTCGGCGGCGTCCAAGAGGCCATGACTGATCCACAATGGACTGCCGTTTCGGAGACGGTTCAAGTGGGCGGAAGGACAAGAGTTCCATAGGTAGTCGGCATGCGCCATCAGCGTGCCGAACTCCCGCTGAAGCTCGACGGCCTGGCAGCGGCCCGTGCCTTTTTCGCCGGCTGCATCGCCGACTCGAATCCGTCACGGGAGAATCTGTGGGTGGCGCATGTCGACGACGAAGCTCGCTGCATCCACGTCTCGCGCCACGAAGGCAATCAATGGGGCGCCGAATTCCCGCTGCGCACTATCATCGCCGATGCCGCGGCGCATGGCAGCGCCGGGATAGTCCTCGCCCACAACCACCCGAGCGGCGATCCCCGCCCGAGCGACAGCGACTGCCGAGCGACGCGCCGGCTTGCCGCGGCGGCCGAAGCGCTGGACTGCGCAATTGTTGATCATCTCGTGTTCGGTGGTGCGGAATGCACGAGCCTCAGGCGGCTCGGCTATCTCTAGGCGCTAACCGCTACAGGGCTTGATCTTTTCAGGCTCCGGCCGGGGAGCGGTCACTTTGAACGCCATCAGATAATCTTCGCGGCTCGCCAGCACCGCGGCTTTGACGGGTTGCATCCCGAGCGCTGCAAACTCGCATTTGAGAGATGCAGGCGGCATCCCATGCTGCCTCACCGGTCTGTTGGCATCAACAACAACGACCAAGCCCCCTGGCTTCACGCCTTCGCGCATATGCCACAGGAACGCGTAGGGCGACTGCACCTCATGATACATGTGCACCAGGAACACCCGGTCGAATGACCCCGCCGGCAGCATCGGATTGTCGGCGGTCCCCAGCTTGACTGCTACATTGTCGAGACGCTCGCGCTGGACGCGGTCGCTGAGCTGGTCGCGCACTTCCGGAACGATGTCCTCGGCGAGAACGCGGCCCTTCGGACCGACGACCCGCGCCAGGCGCACGGTGTAATAGCCCTCGCCCGCGCCGACGTCGGCGACCGACATGCCGGGCTTCACCCCCGCGAGCTCCATCGCCTGCTCCGCCTCCCCCAAGCGGTCGCGCGCGTCCTCGGTGGAGAGCGTGTCGCTGACGGTCGGCGCCACGTCGCGGTGCGCAGCCGGGAACTGCGGCTCGCTCGGCTGCGCGCGGCACGCGGCGACGAGAAGGCAACCGGCAGCGGCGGCGGCCTTATTCCACATCTTCGACCTCGATCGCTTCGCCGGTCACCCGCTGCGACAATGCCGCGGCCATGAAGCGGTCGAGATCGCCGTCGAGCACGTCGCCGGGTGATGTCGACGTCACGCCGGTACGCAGGTCCTTGACCAGCTGATAGGGCTGCAGGACGTAAGACCGGATCTGATGACCCCAGCCGATGTCGGTCTTGGCGGCATTTGCTGCATCGCTCTCGGCCTCGCGCCTCTGCAGCTCGGCTTCGTATAGCCGTGCCTTTAGCTGCTTCATCGCCGATGCGCGGTTCTTATGCTGCGAACGCTCGTTCTGGCAGGCAACCACGATGCCGGTCGGGACATGGGTGATGCGCACCGCGCTGTCGGTCGTGTTGACATGCTGTCCCCCCGCGCCCGAGGCACGGTAGGTGTCGATGCGCAGCTCCGCCTCATTGATCTGGATGTCGATGTCGTCGTCGACCTCGGGATAGACCCAGATGCTCGAGAAACTCGTGTGGCGGCGCGCGTTGGCGTCATACGGGCTGATTCGAACGAGCCGATGGACCCCGCTCTCGGTCTTCAAATTGCCATAGGCGTTTTCACCACGGACCAGGATCGTTGCCGACTTGATGCCGGCCTGCTCGCCCGAATGGTGGTCGATGAGCTCGACCTTCATGCCCTTGCGCTCGCCCCAGCGGGTGTACATCCGCATCAGCATCTCGGCCCAGTCCTGGCTCTCGGTGCCACCCGCGCCGGCATTGATCTCGACATAGGCGTTGTTGGCGTCGGCCTCTCCAGCAAGCAGAGCGGCAACCTTGTCGCGATCGGCGCGCTCGGCGAGCTCGGCCAGGCTGCGGACCGCGTCGTCGACCAGGGCAACGTCGCCTTCTGCCTCTGCCAGCTCGATTAGCTCTGACGTATCGGCAAGCTCGCGCTCCAGGGTGCGCGTCGCGCCGATCGCCTCCTCCAGGCGCCGTCGCTCGCGCATCACGACCTGCGCCGCCTTGGGGTCATCCCACAAGGCCGGATCCTCGACCTGGGCATTCAGCTCCTGCAGCCGCTTTTGCGCACGGTCCCAGTCGAGGAACCGGCGCAGCAGCGCCGTCGCGGCGTTGATCTGGTCGATATGGGCCTGCGCTTCGGCGCGCATGGTCAGGCTCTCTCTGAAAAGGCGGCGTTCAACGGCACTATTTAGAGCGCGTTCTGGGTTGGCAAGCCAGCGGCGCGCGGCACGGCCGGCGGAGCGGCCGCGGGCGGCGGCGTCGCGGCGGGCTCGGCGGCGTCCGAATTCGCATTCTGGCGCTGCTGCTGAAGCTGCAATTGCTGTTGCTGCCACGCGGCAATCGCCTGCTGTTGCGTGGCCGTATTGTAGGGGTCGCCGATCGAACCGCGGGTGGCGCGTTGCTCCTCGGTCTGCGGCTGGAATGCCTCCCAGATCACGTCCGATTGCGCTTCCTCGCTGGTCGGAAACGCGCCGAACACGGGCTTGCCGCTGGCGCGGTCGATCCGCACCCAGCGGATCCCGGGCGGAGCGACGAACGGCACCTTCGGCTGGTCCTTGAGGGCGGTTAGCGCCCATTGCTTCCAAATCGGCGCGGAGATGCGGCCGCCCTGAGCTGCGCCGCCGAGCGAACGCGGCTGATCGTAGCCAAGGTAAACGCCAGCAACGATGTCGGGCGTGCCGCCCACGAACCAGACGTTGGTCGGGCCATTGGTCGTGCCCGTCTTGCCGAACAGCGGCCGATTGAGGTCGCGCAGCACGGTCGCGGTGCCGCGCTGGATCACGCCTTCCATGATGTGGACCATCTGGAAGGCGGCCATAGCATCGACCAGCTGGCGGGTGCGGCTCGGCGGCCGCGGCATCGCTCGGCCATCCCAGTCGGGCGCGTTGCAATTACCCATCACTTCGCAGCGGTTATCGGTGCGGTAGATGACCTTGCCGCTGCGATCCTGGACGAAGTCGATGATGCTCGGCTTCACCGAGCGGCCCTGGTTGGCAAGGATCGCATAGGCGTTCGTCAGCCGGAGGACCGTGGTGTCGCCCGCGCCGAGAGCAAAGGACAGATAATTCCCGTAATCGCCGACGCCGAGGATGTGCGCGACCGCCGTTATCTTGGGCATTCCGATTGCCGAGGCGGCCCGGACCGTCATCAGGTTGCGCGACTGCTCGACGCCCCAGCGCAGGGTATGTGGCCCCGCCGAGCGACGGTCGAAATTGACGAAGCACTTCTGACCGAGCCCGGCGCCCTGCCAGACGCAGAAGGGCGCATCCAGTTCGATTGTCGCCGGGGTGAAGCCGTTCTGCAGCGCGGTCACGTAGACGATCGGCTTGAACGCCGAACCGGGCTGGCGAAGTGCCTGGATGGCGCGGTTGTAGCTTGAGCCGACAACGTCGAACCCGCCCTGCATCGCCATCACTCGGCCGGTATGGACTTCCTCCACCAACATCCCGCCTGAGACCTCTGGGATCGAGCGCAGCGCATAATTACTGCCCCCGATCTGCTTGACGATGATGACCATGCCGGGCTCGAGGAAGTCGAATGCCCGGCCGCCAACGTTGCGCTTGGGCTGGGCGGCGTCCCCTGCGTTCAAGACGCCTGTAGTGCCGTCCGTAAAGCCGACCGTAGCCTGCGCATCTCCCTTGTTGAGCACGACCGCCTTGCGCCAGTCCGGATAGCCGGTACCGACCGGGGCTGCGTCAAGCCGCGCCGGCCAGTTTTTCGCGAGGTCGATCTTCATTTTAAGATCGGACCAGCCGCGGCCGCCGTCAAATCGGGTCAGCCCATCACGCATCGCCTGCGCGGCGGCGTCCTGCGTCACCGGGTCCATCGAGCTGCGCACCCACAAGCCGCCGCCGTAGAGGCTGTTTGGGCCATCCTTCGGGTCCTGTCCGAACTTCTTGATGAGCTCGCGGCGGACCTCTTCCATGAAATAGCCGCCCTGCTGGTGGAATTTCTCGTTGCTGCCGTAGCGGATGGTGCCGAGCGGGGTCGTGTCGGCGGAACGAAGCTGGTCCTCTGTGATGTAGCCGTTCTTGTACATTTCCCGCAGCACATAGCTGCGGCGATCAAGCGCCTTCTGGGTCGCCCGCTCGGGGTCGTAATTAGCCGGGGCGCGCGGAAGCACCGCCAGATATGCGGCCTCGGGCAGCGTCAGTTCATTCAAGTCCTTGTCGAAATAAGCACGAGAGGCTGCCTGAATGCCGTATGCATTGCGGCCGAGAAAGATCGAATTGAGGTAGATTTCGAGGATCTGCTGCTTGGACAGAGTCGATTCGAGGCGGAAGGCGAGAATCGCCTCGCGGATCTTGCGCCCGACGTTGTAGCTCGAGTCCTTGAGCAGGTATTTGGCGACCTGCTGCGTGATCGTCGAGCCGCCGGGCACCCGCCCCGGTCGTCCGACGTGCGTCGTATAATTGAACACGGCCTTGATCGCACCGGGCACGTCGATGCCCGAATGGGTGAAGAAGTTCTTGTCCTCGGCCGAGATGAACGCGTGAATGACGAGCGGTGGAAATTCGTCGTAAGAAAGCTCAACTCGCCTCTCGCGGGCGAAGGTCTGGACCGGTGAACCGTCATAGCCGCGGACGTTGGTCGGCAGCGGCGCCTGATATGCAAGCAAGGTCTGAGACGAAGGCAGACCGCTGGCGAAGTAGATCCACACCGCCGCCATTAGGGCAAACAGCGCGACGCCGACCCAGGCGATCCGCCGAACCCAAACGCGATCCCACCACGGGTCGACGACCGCGTGCACCCTCTCGTTGAAGGCGACGAGGTCGGGCAGCGGCAAAGCGGGTACGTTCAAGCGCTCGAACTTCATGTATGCGAAGCGTCTAGCCTGTCGTTTTCGGCGCGGAAAGCCGGTTAATGTCGCGCGTGCGCCGCAACATCGGCCTCGATTGCCTGCGCCAGCGCAAGCACGATCTTCGCGCGCTCGGCGGGATTGCGCAGCAACTCCTCGTCATCGGCATTGCTGAGATACCCCGCTTCGAACAGTACCGCAGGCGTATCTGCGCGCCGCAGGACGTGGAAGGCGGCGAAACGGTGCGGATTGGGCCTCAGCTCAACCCGGCCGGCGGCCTTGTTCACAAGCCGCGAGGCTAGATCCGCCGAAGCGCTCATTTGCGACCGCATGGCGAGGTCGGCGAGCATCATCTCGACCGCTCCGCCGCGGACATTCCCGTCTTCGCCGGCATTCTCGCGCGCGGCCAGACCAGCCGCCTCGGCGTCGGAGGCGACGTCGGACAGCGAATAAACGCTGGCGCCGCGGGCGAGCGGGTTGGCGGCGCTGTCGATATGGATCGACACGAACATCGCGGCACTGAGTCGCCGCGCAACCGCTGCGCGATCATCGAGGGTCAGATAGCGGTCATCGTCGCGAGTCATGGCAACCCGCACTCGGCCGCGCTTCACCAGTTCGTCGCGCAGCGCCTGAGCGAGGACCAGGGTCAGCTCCTTTTCTCGCACCTTGCCTGAGACGCCCGTCGCGCCGGGGTCCCGGCCACCATGGCCAGCGTCGATCACGACGATCGGCCGCCCCCGCGCCGCGGGTGACGCATAGATTTGATCGGTTGCCGCAGGCGGGAGATTTACGGTCAAGCCCGATTGGGCGGCGTCGCTGCTGCGGCTTCCCAGGGCGAGCACGGCTGCAACGGTGGCAATGATGGCCACCGCAATTCCACCCGTCGCCCACTTCACCGCAATACCGGTCATTGTTCCGCCAAGTGATTGAACCCAAAAGCCTTGTATCAGGCAAAGCCGGTAAGTGTGAACTTGCTTCACCCCCGCACCGCCGCCGGCAAGTTGCGCCGGTTGCGGTGCCGTACCGGTGATGCTAACCGCCTTTGTGATCTTCGGCTTTCGCCGGAGAAACCGCCGCGGCCAGTGCGATGGACCGCGGCTCCACGAGGTTGACGTTCGAATGACGCCACAGAACGCCCATCGCCCGCTCCGATACGAAGCGGCGAGCGCGTTCCCCGCGAACTCTCGCGGGATGGCTCATCGAGCAGAGGCACTTTCCATTCATCCTGCCCTCGCAAGGAGCGAGGTCATCATTATTGCGCGCCGCAGCGCCGTTTCGCTGCCCACGCGCGTCCGGAGAAATTTCAATGTCAATGCGCATGCTGATCGATGCGCGCCACCCGGAAGAGACCCGGGTAGCGGTCGTCAAGGGAAACCGGATCGAGGAGTTTGACTTCGAATCCGCTGAGCACAAACAGCTCAAAGGCAATATCTATCTAGCCAAGGTCACTAGGGTCGAACCGTCGCTCCAGGCGGCGTTCATCGATTATGGCGGCAATCGCCACGGATTTCTCGCCTTCAGCGAAATCCACCCCGACTATTATCAAATCCCCAAGGCTGACCGCGAGGCCCTGCTGCGTGAGGAGGCCGAACACGCGGTCGAGGAAGAGCGGCTGCGCGCCGCCGAGTACGATGCTGATGATTATGCCGAAGTTATCGAGAGCGACGAAGACGACGGCCACGACATTGGCGACGATCACGATAACGGCGAGAACGGCAACGGTGGGGATGAAGCCGCGGAGACCGGCACCGGCTCCGCCCGCTCGCCCGTCGATGAATCAGCCGCCGACGAACTGCGCCGAAAGCGCCAGAACCTGCGCCGCCGCTACAAGATCCAGGACGTCATCCAGCGCCGTCAAGTGCTGCTGGTCCAGGTCGTCAAGGAGGAGCGCGGTAACAAGGGCGCGGCGCTAACCACTTATCTATCGCTCGCCGGCCGCTATTGCGTGCTGATGCCCAACACCAGCCACGGCGGCGGCATCTCGCGCAAGATTTCCAACGGCACCGACCGCAAGCGGTTGAAGTCGATCATGTCGGACCTCAACCTGCCCTCGACCATGGGGCTCATCGTCCGCACCGCCGGCTTGTCCCGCACCAAGGTCGAGATCAAGCGCGACTTCGACTATCTCGCGAGACTGTGGGACGAGATTCGCGAGCGTACGCTGTCGAGCACTGCGCCGGCGCTGATCTACCGCGACAGCGATCTCATCAAGCGCGCGATCCGCGACCTCTACCACCGCGAGATCGACGAGGTGATCGTCGAGGGCGAAGAGGGCTACAAGGCAGCCAAGGGCTTCATGAAGCTCCTGATGCCGAGCCATGTTCGCCGCGTGAAACTGCACAGCGAAAGCACGCCGTCGTTTCAGCGCTATGGCGTCGAGGACCAGCTGAGCGCCATGTACCAGCCGGTCGTTCAGCTGAAGTCCGGCGGCTATCTCGTCATCAATCCGACCGAGGCTCTGGTCTCGATCGACATCAACTCGGGCCGTTCGACCCGCGAGCACAACATCGAACAGACGGCCTACGTCACCAATCTCGAAGCGGCACAGGAGATCGCGCGGCAGCTCCGCCTGCGCGACATGGCCGGGCTCATCGTCATCGACTTCATCGACATGGAACAGAACAGCCATGTCCGCAAAGTCGAGAAAGCGATGAAGGAGGCGCTGAAGAACGACCGCGCCCGCATTCAGGTCGGTCGCATTTCGAGCTTCGGTTTGATGGAGATGAGCCGCCAGCGACTCCGCACAGGCGTTCTCGAAGCCTCGACCAAGCCGTGCCCGCATTGCGAAGGCACCGGCCTTATGCGCACCGCGGCGTCGGCGGGGTTGTCAGCCTTGCGCATGCTCGAGGATGAGGCGACGCGCGGGCGCGGCGAGCGCATCTGTCTGCGCGCCGGCAAGGAAGCCGCGGTTTACGTCCTCAACAAGAAGCGCTCGGAGCTTGCCGATATCGAGCAGCGCTACGGCGTCATGATCGACGTCCAGATCGACGAGAGCCTCGAAGGTGCGCGGATGAGCGTCGAGAGCTCGGGTCCGCGCCCAGTCGCTGTGCCGCGGGCCGAAGCTCCCCCTGTCGAGGAAGAGGAAGAGTTCGAAGACGAGGCGATCGAGATCGACGAGGAGGCCGAGGACGAAGACGTCGAGCCACGCGAGTCACGCGAGCCACGTGTCCCTCGCGAAGCCGAAGGCGAACGGCACGGTCGTCGTCGCCGCCGCCGCGGCGGCCGTGGCCGCAACAGGCGAGAGGGCGGCGAGCCGACGGAGGCCGGAGAAGCAGTCGTCATTGAAGCGGCCGACCAGCCGGAACAGCCAGTTGCGCCGTCCGAACAACAGAGTTCGGATGAGCCCCGTGAAGGCGGCAAGCGTCGTCGTAGGCGGCGCGGGTGAAGTATCGGTAGTAGTTGTACCGCCACCACA
>JAZKBB010000040.1:0-27722 GCA_040388865.1 Pseudomonadota bacterium
AGGCGGCGCGGGCGCGGCGGAGCTTCGGCGGAAGTCGCCGAAGCCGTCGTCGAGCCCGACAGCTCGCCGATGGTCGAGCGGCCGATCGACGAAGAACCGGCAATTGCGGAGACCGCTCCCGCCGAAGAGCCGGCACCGAAGCGCCGCCGCTCGCGCAAGGCGGCTGCAGCAGAGGCCGAAGTGGCTGTGCCCGAGCCGGCACCGCCAGAGGCACCGCCGGCCGAGACCGCCGAGGAGGAGCAACCCGCTCCAAAGCCGCGTCGTGGGCGTGGCAAGAAGGCGGCGACGTCGGATGCAGAGCCCGCCGCGGAACCGGTCCCCCCGCCCGCGGCAAACAACGATACCACAGAAGACAGCGCCGATGAGCCCCGGCGCTCCGGCTGGTGGCAACGCACCTTCGGCTAAACGGGCGGAGAACGGCTTTTCATCGCTCGTTCAGCGCCAGAAATGCTAAGCGGTGGCGATGAACTCGCCGCTCGCCCGTTTTGTGCGCCTGGTGATGCTCTCGGTGATCCTGAGCATGGCCGCGGTCCGGCCTGTATTTGCGCAGGGGAACGACTCGGGCCCCTCGGTTCTCCGCGACACCGAGACGGAGGCGCTGTTCAAGGACATGTCGCGGCCGCTGATGGTCGCTGCCGGGCTCGATCCGAATAGCGCGCAGGTCGTGTTGCTCAACGATCCGGAGATCAATGCCTTCGTCGCGACCGGCCAGACCGTCTATGTCCAATCGGGACTGCTCGAAGCGTGCGACAATGTGAACCAGCTTCAGGGCGTCGTCGCGCACGAGCTCGGGCATGTCGTCGCGGGAGATTCAATCCGCTCCGGGCAGGGTGTCAAACAGGCGACCAGCATCAGCATCCTGTCGCTAGTACTCGGCGCCGCCGCAATGGCCGCGGGCGCGGGCGACGCCGGCATGGGTATCATGATGGCCGGCCAGCGCGCCGCCGAAGGCGAGTTCATGGCTTTTACCCGCGGCCAGGAGGCGACCGCCGATGCCTCGGCCGCCCGCTTCCTCTCCAAAGCCGGCATTAGCGGCAAGGGCATCCTCGATTTCTTCGGAAAGCTTCAGAATCAGGAATATCGGCTCGGCATTTATTCCAAGGACAGTTTCGACCGCGACCACCCGCTTAATTCGGAGCGGATTACGGCGCTCGGGCAGGCGCTTCGCACCGATCCGGCGTATGGCAAGCCGACCGATCCCGCACTCGAGGCCCGCTTCCAGCGGGTCAAGGCCAAGCTCATGGGCTATGTCGATCCGAAACTTGCGATCACGAAGTATCCCGAGAGCGACCACAGCGTGCCGGCTCATTATGCGCGGGCTTATGCTTATCATCTCGGCGGCTACCCGCAGAAAGCCCAATCAGAGGCCGAAGCATTGCTCGCGATCGACCCGCATGACCCGTATTTCCTCGAGCTCAAGGGCCAGATCCTGCTCGAGGATGGCAAGCCGCGCGATGCGCTCGGCCCGCTTCGTGAGGCGGTTGAGCGGTCCAACAACGCACCGATGATCGCCGCGATGCTGGGTCACGCGCTCGTCGAGACGGAGGAGCCGAAGAATTTCGTCGAGGCCAAGCAAATCCTCAAGGTCGCGGTCAACAAGGACAATGAGGACCCGTTTGCCTGGTACCAACTCGGGATCATCTACGACCGCGAAGGTGACACGGCCCGGGCGGCGCTTGCGACAGCTGAACGAAGCAATCTCGAAAACCAGCCGAAAATGGCGCTGGCCAGCGCGCAATTCGCCTTGAAAGGCATTCCGCCGGGAAGTCCGGACTATCTTCGCGCGCAGGACATCGCCATGGTGTCGCGCGCCGAGCTTGCCAAGAAAGACAAGAAATACCGGGACCCGAAAGACAAGTGAACGGGAGCGATCCGGCGCCCGCCGGCAAGCAAGGCACGTTCGCGACAGCCGTCATCGGCGGGGTCGTTGGGTCGCTCCTGACGGCCGCCTTGCTGCTCATCGCAGCGCCGGACGTGCTCGGCAGCAGGATCGTCCGGTCAGGGCTGCTCGCCGACCCGAAGATCCTCTCCGACACCGTCGAGGCGCTTCGAGACGCACAATATGCCCCGGTGCTCGCTGCCAACCGAGCGGCGATCGAGACGCCGTTTGGAAGTTCCTGGAAGGGAGCGGCCAAACCCCAGGTGACGATGGTCGAATTCTTCGATTACGCCTGCCCTTACTGCAAGGCGAGCAACCCCGCCGTCGATCGGCTGCTGCAGGAAGACAAGGACCTGCGGGTTGTCTATCGCGAGTTGCCGATCCTCGGTCCGGACAGCCTGGCGGCAGCGCGACTGTCGCTTGAAGCGTCGAAGCTTGGCCGTTTCGCGCAGTTCCACGACACATTGTGGGCGGCTGGCCGTCCCGCGCCGGAAACGAATGCCCAGGCAGCCGCCGCGGCCGGCCTCGCGCCCCAACCCGTGTCCGACCCGGCGATCGAAGCCGAACTCAACAGCAACATGAAGCTTGCAGGCCAGCTCGGCGCGACCGGCACGCCGCTGTTCGTGATCGGCGATCGGGTGATGAACGGCGCGGTGGGTTACGACATGCTCAAGGACGCGATTGCCAAGGCTCGCGCGAAAGCCTGACGCTCAAAATAGTGATGCGAAGAAGAGCGCCGTTGCGACAGCCATGACCGCTGTTGCCGCCCAGCCTAGCACCGCGCCTCGCCGTGACAGGGTTAAATGCCCCATTGCGCGTGGGTTGGTGACGATCAGCATCATCAGCGCCATCAACGGGGCCGCAAGCACGCCGTTGATCACCGCGCTCCAATATAGCGCGCGTACGGGATTAATTCCGGCATATTGGAGCAGCGCTCCGGCGAGCGTTGTCGCTGCGATCGTTCCATAAAAGAGCCGCGCCCGGTTCGGCTTGGAATCCAGGCTGGCCGGCCGTCCGAGCGCCTCCGAAACGGCATAGGCAGCCGACCCGGCCAGGACGGGCACGGCGAGCAATCCGGTTCCGATGATTCCAAAGGCGAATAGCAGGAAAGCGAACCGACCTGCGACCGGGCGAAGTGCCTCGGCGGCCTGAGCCGCCGTCTCGATCGTTTTCACCCCATGCACGTTGAGAGTCGCAGCGGCCGCGAAGACGATGAAGATCGCGACCACATTGCTGAAGCTCATGCCGATGAACGTGTCCTGGTGGATCCGTGCCATTTCCGCTCCGGCGTTCCGCGGAGCGACATAGAGCGGCTTGGTATGCGTCCTTTTCTCCTCCTCGATTTCCTGCGCGGCCTGCCAGAAGAACAGGTACGGACTGATAGTCGTCCCCAGGATCGCAACGAACCCGGTGGCGAATGCCGCGCTCCACTCGACGTGGGGGATGAGAACCGCTTTGATCGCCTGCCCCCACGGGACGTGCACGGCAAAGACCACAGCGACGTAGGCGAACAGGCTCAGGGTCGCGAACTTGAGGACGGCGGCATAACGGCGGTAGCTCAGGAACGTCTCGAGCAGGATGCACACCAGCCCGAAGCCGATGGTGTAAGCGACGTTTTCGCCCCCGAGCAGCAACTGCATCACCGCGCCCATGGCGCTAAGATCGGCGCCGAGATTGATCACATTGGCAAAGAGAAGCAGAACGACGGCGGCGAGCAGGATAGGCCGAGGGTAATGTCGCCGCAGATTGGCGGCGATTCCACGGCCCGTCACCGATCCGATCTGCGCCGACACCACCTGGATAACGGTCATGAGAGGCAGGCTGTAGAGCAGGCTCCAGGACAGGCCGTAGCCGAATTGGGCGCCAACCTGGCTGTAGGTGCCGATGCCGCTCGGATCGTCGTCTGCCGCTCCGGTGATCAGGCCCGGACCAAGCTTTGCGAGAAAGGACTTGCGGCGTCGTTCGGTCACGTGAGGTCCACCCTGCAAGTCGCTACGGCTGTTTAGCTATCCTGTTCCGGCGCTCCCTTGAACCCCTGTGCGACGACGTACCATTCGCTCGAACCCTTGCGGCTGGCGGGCGGCTTGGCGTGCTTGACACTCGTGAAGCTGCGCTTGAGCTCCGCAACCAGGCCGTGATCCGCGCCGCCGGCGAGTACCTTTGCGACAAAAGCGCCGCCCGGCCGAAGCACTTCGCGCGCGAACTCCAGCGCGGCCTCGACCAGCGCCATCGTGCGCAAATGATCGGTCTGCTGGTGGCCGACGGTATTTGCCGCCATGTCAGACAGGACAAGATCGGCGGGACCGCCGAGTGCCTCCCTCAGCCGCTCTGGCGCCGCATCATCCATCAAGTCCATCTCGAGGATCGTCACGCCGTCGATGGGATCAGTTGGCAACAGGTCGATGCCGACCACCTTCGCGCCCGGAATCTTGCGGCGCACCACCTGGCTCCAGCCGCCAGGCGCGATACCGAGATCGACGACCGACTTAACGCCCTTGAGGAAGCCGAACCGCTCATCGAGCTCGATCAGCTTGTACGCCGCGCGGCTGCGGTAATTCTCGGCCTTGGCGCGCTTGACGTAAGGGTCGTTGAGCTGCCGTTCGAGCCATCGCGTGGAAGAGATTTTGCGGCCCTTGGCAGTCTTGACCCGCTTCACAGCTCCCAGCCGTCGCGAGCCATCAGCGAGCGCAAAATGCCTTCACGGATGCCGCGGTCGGCTACTCCGAGATTTTCGGCGGGCCAGATTTCGATGATGGCCTCGAGGATCGCGCAGCCGGCAACGACAAGTTCCGCCCGCTCGTTGCCGATGCACGGCAGCGCGGAGCGTTCGTCATAATTCATACCGGCGATCATCGCGCTGATCTTCTGCATGGACTCGGTCGGCACGTGGAGGCCGTCCACGGCACGCCGGTCGTAGGCCGGCAGCGCAAGATGGACGCTGGCCAGCGTGGTGACCGTCCCGCTGGTGCCGAGAAGACGAATGCCGTCGCGGGTTTCAGGGAGCATCGTCACGAAATTGGCAAAGGCGCGCCGCGCGCGTTCGCGCATCCGGCGATAGGCCTTGAGCCGGTCCGGCCCCTCGAGCGCCTCCTTGCCTTCGCTCTCGGTCAGCGAGACGACGCCCCACGGCGCGCTCCACCATGCCCGAATGCGCGGCGTGCCCTCCTCCTGGTCGACGAGGACCAACTCGGTCGATCCGCCGCCAATGTCGAAGATCAGCGCGGGACCGTCGCCCGGCTCGAGCAACTTATGGCAGCCGAGGACCGCAAGCCGAGCTTCCTCGTGAGGTTCGATGATTTCGAGCGCGATGCCCGTTTCGCTGCGGACCCGTTCGGCGAATTCACGCCCGTTCTTGGCCCGGCGGCAAGCCTCCGTGGCTACCGAGCGGGAGAGTGAAACGTTTCGGCGCCTGAGTTTCTCGGCGCAAACGGAAAGCGCGGTGACGGCGCGGTCCATCGCGTCCTGAGACAATTCGCCAGTTCGGGAGAGGCCTTCGCCGAGGCGGACGATGCGCGAAAAGGCATCGATAACGGTGAACGCGCCTGCGCTCGGCCTCGCGATCAGCAGGCGACAATTGTTAGTACCGAGATCGATCGCGCCATACGTATGGCGGTGAGGCTCTCGCTTTGGCGAAAACCCCTGATCCGATGGCCCGCTCTGCTTGCCATACCCCTGCTGCAGAGCCGGCGCATTGGCGGCTCCCTGCGCCATGGTTACGCCCATTTCCTATCCTTCACCGCCCGATCCGGCGGCTGACTTGGTCAGGGTTTAATCACAAGTTGATGGTCGAGGGCAAGGCCAGAGGGGTCCGGGTGGCGCAGCGTTGACAGGGAGAAAGGCGCTTTCTATCCCGCCCGCTCCCACGCTGCCCCGTCGTCTAATGGTAAGACTACGGACTCTGACTCCGTCAATCGAGGTTCGAATCCTCGCGGGGCATCCACCGCGTTCAACGCCTCGACAGCGTCCTTGCGACCGCGTCGCGCCAGCCGGCGATCAGTCGTTCGCGCCGCTCCGGGACCATGGTCGGACTGAAGCAGTCGCGCTGCTTCCAGGTCCGCTCGATCGCTGGCAAGTCGTCCCATACGCCAGTCGCCAGCCCGGCGAGAAACGCCGCACCCAGCGCCGTTGTCTCCAGGTTCTGCGGCCGCTCAACGGGCAGCTGAAGCATATCGGAGAGAAACTGACCGAGCCAATCGTTTGCCGCCATGCCGCCGTCGATGCGAACCGATGCGACTGGCGAGCCAAAATCCTTCGCCATGGCTTCGATCAGGTCGAGCGTTTGGTAGGCGACCGCCTCAAGCGCCGCCCGGGCCAGGTGCGCCCCCGTGGCGTCGAGTGTGAGACCGAAGATCGCACCGCGTGCGTCCGGATCCCAATGCGGCGCCCCCAGCCCGATGAAGGCCGGAACCATGATCACGCCATGGCTGTCGGGCACGTCCGTCGCCATGCCGTCGGTCTCGGCGGGGTCGGCAATGACCCCGAGCCCGTCGCGCAGCCATTTGACCGCGGCTCCGGCGACGAAGATCGAGCCTTCGAGCGCGTAGCTCGTCTGTCCGGCTAACCGGTAGGCGGGCGTCGTCAGCAGTCGCTGTTGCGAGATAACCGGTTCGCTTCCGGTGTTGACCAGCATGAAGCAGCCTGTCCCGTAGGTCGATTTGATCATCCCCTCGTGGAAGCAGGCTTGGCCGAACAGCGCCGCCTGCTGGTCGCCCGCCATTCCGGCGATCGGCAGCTCGGCGCTGAGCAATCCGGGCGCTGTAGTTCCGAAGATGCCGCTGTTGTCGCGCACGTCGGGGAGCAGCGGCTCGGGCACGCGAAAGAGGCGGCACAATTCGGAGTCCCAGCCCTGCCTCCGGATATCGAACAGCGACGTGCGGCTGGCGTTGGTGACATCGGTCGCGTGGACCGCCCCGCCGGTCAGCCGCCACAGCAGGAAGCAGTCGATTGTGCCGGCGACGAGTTCGCCCCGCTCCGCCCGCTCGCGCGCGCCGGCAACATGGTCGACGATCCAGGCGAGCTTGGTCGCCGAGAAATAGGGATCTAGCAGCAGACCGGTCTTGGCTCGAACCAGCGGTTCGGCGCCTTGGTTCTTGAGCCGGGCGCATTCGTCGGCGGTGCGGCGATCCTGCCAGACGATCGACTTGTGGATCGGCTCGCCGGTCGCGCGGTCCCAGATAATGATGGTCTCGCGCTGGTTAGTGATGCCGATGCCGGCGACGCGCCGGGGATCGATTTGGCCGAGAACCTCGCCGACCACCTCCACGGTATCGCGCCAGATCTGCTCCGGGTCGTGCTCGACCCAGCCGCGAGCGGGATAATGCTGCTCAAGCTCGCGTTGGGCCGTCGCCACCGCGCGGGCTTCGGCGTCGAACAGGATGGCGCGCGTCGAGGTCGTGCCCTGATCGATCGCCAGCACATGATCGGCTCGCCCCACGCGCTGACCATAGGATCAGGTCACGCGCCTCGGAAGGGGCTGGTCGCGCCGCCTAGTTGGAGCGGCTGACGTTCCCGCCATTGGCGATCGCCATAGAGACCCGCGGGTTGCCGCTATAATGAACGTCGCCGCCCGCATTGACGGCTGCGGACAGAGTTGAGCGCGGCCGGACGTAGATGTCGCCACCGGCATTCACTGCCGCCGAGACGTCGGTGGCGTCCACGGCGCGCAGATCGATCGTGCCGCCGGCATGGACCGCAGCGGCAAGATGCGCCTGCGGAGCAAAGCCACGCGCAGCGGCAATCGTGCCGCCGGCTGCGACGCCGACGGACGGGACGGTCGGGCTTTCGATGCGGATGTGCAGCGGATAATTGCGCGGGCAACGCGAATTGCAAGCATCGATCCGCAGCTTGCCATCATTGTCGACCCTGAAGCTCGTATAGGCCGTGCTGCCGTTCAGCAGGGTCACGCGCTGGAAAGGTCCGGGGACGATCTCAACATCACCGCCACCACGGAGCTCGACCGACCGAAAGGGCGAAACGGAAATGCTTTGGGCATGAATCTGCGCAGGAAGCGCCAGCAGGCCGATAACGAATGGAAGCAGCATACGCATTGCAAATCCTTCCTCGATGTTTCGCTACATCTGTAGCGCTACAATTGCAGCGTGTCTAGTCCTTCTTGTCGCGAGCGCTCTCAAGCTGCATCGTACGACGCATGGCCGCACCGCTCAGCGTCATCGGCAGCTTCGTCAGCCCCTATGTCCGCAAGGTGCTGGCGTGCATGAACCTCAAGGGCCTCGACTATCAGGTCGACCCGATCACGCCCTTCTTCGGTAATGACGAATATCAGCGGCTCAGCCCGCTGCGGCGAATCCCCGTGCTGATCGACGGCGACTTCTCGGTCTGCGATTCGAGCGTGATCTGCGCCTATCTCGACGAGGCTTATCCCGCTCGTCCGCTGCTGCCGAGCGATCCAAAGGACCGCGCCCGCGCCCGCTGGTTCGAGGAATATGCCGACAGCCGCCTCGGCGATATCTTCATCTGGGGGTTGTTCTACCAGAAGGTCGTCCATCCGCTGGTGTGGGGCGAACCGGGGGACTTGGCGCGGATCGAGCGATCGCTCAGCGAGGACATCCCGGCCGCGCTCGACTATCTCGAGGGCGAGCTGCCCGCCGAAGGTTTCCTGTTCAGCGAGATAGGCCTCGCCGACATCGCGATCGCCAGCTTTTTTCAGAACGCCGCTTATGCCGATTTCCACGTCGACAGCACACGCTGGCCGCGCACCGCCTCCTTCGTCAAGCGCACGCTCGCCCATCCGTGCATCGCGGTACTGCTGAAGTATGAGGACATCCAGCGGAGCACGGACATCAAGGGCCGCCGCCAGGCATTGCTCGATGCCGGCGTTCGCCTGACGGACGCAACCATGGGCGTTCGCGGACCGCGAAAAGGTGTGATGCGGCTTTAGTGCTGGTGGCTCGAGATCCAGTGCTCGAGCCGCGTCCTCAACGACCGCCGCGACGGGATGTAACCGGGCTCCGGCACCGACGGCGCCTCCAACGGCTCATACAAAGTCAAATTCTCCGGCATCTTGGGCCGCAGCGCCTCGCGGCCGCGCAGCAAGTCCTCGGCGGCGGCAATCGAGCGGTGGACGTCCTCGGCGGTGAACGGCTTCATCAGGCAGCCAAGGGCGAGGTCGGGCATCGGGAAACGCGGCGCCTTGCCGCTGACGAACAGGCACGGCACGCCAAGCTCGGTGAGCCGCACGGCGACGGAAAATCCGGTCGTCGCCCGCGCCAGGTGGAGGTCGAGCAGCACGAGATCGGGGTCATGCGCCTCGGCCGCGGCAATCGCGCTGTCGGCATCGTCGGCGATGGCGACGACGCGGTAGCGAGGATTGTCCTCGACCAGATATTTCAGCGTCACCGCAAGCTGACTGTCATCCTCGACGATCAGGATCTTCAGCACCGGCACGTTCTCCCCACAGGCCAAAGGGAAATGCAGTCCGGAAATTCCCCCCGGAAAATCCGTGACTTGATGCTCGCACGAGAATGATTCGCCTGCGTATCCCTCGTGAACATTGTTATCGCCGAGGCGGGTTGCTGCCGCGCCGGAACGAAAAAGCGCCCCGGACCCATGGGTCCGAAGCGCCTTTGCCCCGCCAGATTAACTCAACTCAGGCGCGGTAGAAGATGTGCGCGCCGATCTGTTGCACTTCCTGCATGCTGCGGCGCCAGGTCGGAGCCACGTAATCGGCATGGTACCACAGCACGTCGCTGCTGACGCTGGGCACGATGTTCGCGGCGGCGAGCTCGGCGATCGCCTCGGCCTTCTGCCAGGCATAGGAATTGGTATCGACGAACGGGAATTCGCCGTGGCGGACGAAGGAGAATTGCGCGTGCTGCTTGACCACGCTGCACCAGTCGGGCGGATAGCGGCCCGAAGCTGCGCGGTTCATGACCACGTGGGCGACGGCAAGCTGGCCTTCGACGCTCTCGCCGCGGGCCTCAAAATAGACCGCTGTCGCAAGGCAGTTGGTCTGCGCGTCGAGCGGTGCATTGGTCGCGTATTTGTCGACCAGCGCGGAGAGCGGCCAACCGCCCCTGTAGAGCCACGCCGCCTCGGTCGCCATCGCGCCGGGAACCCTGGCGGCCACGCTAGGGACTGCCTGAACCTGCATCACGGCCACCGCCGGCTGCGCCAGCGGCGCGACGCCCTGCGCGTTGGCGCTGGAGCCGATCGCAAGCATGAATAATCCAATGATTGCGGACGCAGCGCGCCCGCCGAAAAGTTTGACCACTATTTGTTTTTGCCCATCTTGGCGGGGAACCCGCTGGAGACGCTAGTCAGCGCTTTAAACTCCAGCGGAGGATCGCCCGTCTTGCCCGGAGCCCGGCGTTTTAAAAACGCCTTCGGCTCACTCGCTCTCAATCGCTGAAACCCAGATATGAGAACACTCTGGCGAATCCAACCGACGTTCCGGTGAATGGAGCCCGTGACGGGTTAAGCGACGGAACTTATTGCAGAATCCCAGTTTGGGCGTTGCTAAAGCACGGTTCACCGCAGCTCATTGCGCAGGCGGACCGGTTCCCCCCGCGCCCCTGCCCCGCTAACAGCCCCAAACATGGCACATTGGCTGATGAAATCGGAACCCGAGAGCTACGGCTGGAGCGACCTCATTCGCGACGGCGGCACCGAATGGGACGGCGTCCGCAACAATGCGGCACGGCTGCACCTGAAAGCGATGAAGCGCGGCGACGAGGCGTTCTTCTACCACAGCATGTCCGACAAGGCGGTGGTCGGGATCATGCGCGTGACTCGCGGCGCCGAGCCCGATCCGAAAGCCCCCGAATGGGTCAGGGTCCGGGTCGAGCCGGTGCGCGCCCTTCCCCGCCCCGTGACGCTCGCCGAGATCAAGGCCGAGCCGAGCCTCGCGAAGATGGAGCTCATCCGCCAGTCGCGCCTGTCGGTCGCGCCGGTGCGCGAGGAGGAATGGGCGAAAATCCTGGAGATGGCCCGCCGCTGAGGGACCCACAGAAGCCCGCCGACCGCCATCGCACGAAGGTCTGCGGGGGCAAATCGCGGCTCGCCTCCAGCCATGCGACCACATCCCAGATCTGCCCGCCCGACATTGCGTTTCGCCACGACGGCATGCCCGTCATCCTGATTCCGTTCCTGGCGATCCAGAACAGCTCGCGCGGGCGCCACTTCTGGGTAGCGTCGACAAGGTAAGGCGGCGCCGGCTCCATCCCGCTGACCCATGACTGACGCGCCACCGCCGACGCGCCGTGGCAGGCGACGCAATGCGTCTCATATTCGCAGAAGCCGCGGCGAACCTGCGCCGCGCTGACGCTTGCCGGAGCAACGATCGCCTTGGCGTGGCTGCGGACCGAGTGGATCATGGTCTCGTGCGTCAGCCAGGTGGTGAACCTGGAGTGCGGGCTCGACGCGCCGACATTGAACATGCCCGACTTGACGAAGGCGAAGGTGCCCAGCGGGACCAGCACCGCCAGCGCGAGGCCTCCGCCGAGGCCGATGTGCAGAAGCTTCTCTCGACGCACGGCGCCCCAACGCGGCAACTAACAAAATCGCCCCTCTCCCCTCCGCGGGAGAGGGGTCGGGGAGAGGGGACTTCGCGCGAATGTTCGCGAATGTTCGCAGTGACGGAGACGTTTTGGCGGGGTGCTCCGAATGGCGGAAGTTGGCAAAGTTGGCAGCGACATGTGGCGCGCAGGCGCGCGCGTATGCGTGAGCGAGAGAGCGGGTGGGTGTGTCGGCTTTGAGTGCTGCGAAGAGAGGCGCAGCGGCCGCCGCTTCGATTCGCTCAGGACAGGCATCGACCAGTCTATGGCTGAACTGGGGTGCTGTAGGAAAATGGTTTTGGTCGACCACCCACCAGTGGGCAGCTTTCGGCCCATTGCAGACATTAGAAACATCTGTGATCAAGACCCCCAAGCGCAATTCATATAAGCTTTGAGGAACGCGCCAATGCCGCGCTTAGCGCTCTATACGTTCGGCGTGTTGAAAGCACCTGCAGGGTCCGAGAGTCTGGCGGACTTTGTTGCTATGGCCCCCTCAGTGTTCGCCGAGGCCGAAGCAATCGAAGGGTTCTTCGGACATGCGTCCGCTGCCCGCCCTGATCTCGCGGGCAAATCGAAGTTCCGTGAAGACTTTGGCCCTTGGGGCATTGCTGTTGCTCCCCGCTTCTATGATGGCTTCTCGAAGCCGGGCGAGGAGACGATGATTACCACTCTGTCACTCTGGCGGGATATCGAGGTGGCCCGACAGTTTGCGTACGGTGGATTGCATCGCACAGCTCTAAGACGTCGCTCCGATTGGTTCCACAAACCTGAGTGGCCGGGTTACGTGCTCTGGTGGGCGGGAGATGAGAAGGTGCCCACATGGGCAGAGGGCGCCCATAAACTTGAGGCGCTTGCCGATTACGGGCCAACCAGCGCAGCGTTCAACTTCGCCAAATGCTTCGATGAAGCGGACGCACTAGAAAGCGAAACCAGAGCCAAGGTTTAGGTCCGCTTTCCACCCATTCTTGCCGCAAGGGGCCGGTCTACCGGCGCCCTGCAGGTAGCGCAGGGGCCGTAGAGCAGGCCCACGTCGGCGTGAGGCGCAGCCGCCCTTCGGACTTCGCTCAGGACGAGCGCTCCAAATAGCGGGATTCCCGCCTTCGCGGGAAGGACGAAAGGGGTGGTTCCACCAGCTGCGCTGGTCCTGGGCCCCGGCCTCCGCCGGGGTACGGATCAGGCCGCTTCGAGCTTCCTCGACGCGCGCTTCCTTTCATGCGGGTCGAGGTGCCGCTTGCGGATGCGGATCGCCTTGGGGGTGACCTCGACCAGCTCGTCGTCCTGGATGTAGGCGATCGCCTGTTCCAGGCTCATGCGCCGCGGCGGGGTCAGGCGGATGCCTTCGTCCTTGGGACCGCTGGCGCGGAAGTTGGTCAGCTGCTTGGATTTGAGCGGGTTGACCTCGAGGTCCTGGACCTTGGCGTTCTCGCCGATGACCATGCCTTCGTAGAGCATCTCGCCCGGCGAGATGAACAGCACGCCGCGCTCCTCGAGCATGTTCAGCGCGTAGGCGACCGCGGGGCCCTGCTCCATCGAGATGAGGACGCCGTTCTGGCGGCCGGAGATCGGGCCCTTGTAGGGACCGTAGCGCTCGAACAGGCGGTTCATGATGCCGGTGCCGCGCGTGTCGGACAGGAACTCGCCGTGATAGCCGATAAGGCCGCGGCTGGGCGCGCTGAAGGTCAGGCGAGTCTTGCCGCCGCCACTGGGGCGCATGTCGGTCATCTCCGCCTTGCGCAGCGCCATCTTGTCGATGACGGTGCCGGAGAATTCATCGTCGACGTCGATCACGACCGTCTCGTACGGCTCCTCGCGGCCCGAGGGGCCGTCGCGGAACAGGACGCGCGGGCGGCTGATGCCGAGCTCGAAGCCTTCGCGGCGGAGGGTCTCGATGAGCACGCCGAGCTGAAGCTCGCCGCGGCCGGCGACTTCGAAGCTGTCGTTGTCGGCAGCCATGGTGACGCGGATCGCGACATTGCCCTCGGCCTCGCGCTCGAGGCGCTCGCGGATGACGCGGCTCTGGACCTTGTCGCCGTCGCGGCCGGCGAAGGGGCTGTCGTTGACGCTGAAGCTCATCGCCAGCGTCGGCGGGTCGATCGGCCGGGCGTGAAGCGGCGCCTGGACCAAAGGATCGGCGAAGGTGTTGGAGACGGTCGCCTTGATGAGGCCGGCGATGGCAACGATCTCGCCGGCTTCGGCGCTGTCGACGGGGACGCGCTCAAGCCCGCGGAAGGCGAAGACCTTGGTCGCGCGGCCTTCCTCGACGAGGTTGCCGTTCACGTCGAGCGCCTTGATCGCCATGTTGGTGGTGAGCCTGCCGCTCTCGATGCGGCCGGTGAGGATGCGGCCGAGGAACGGGTCGCGGTCGAGCAGGGTAGCGAGCATGCGGAATGGACCCGCATCGACCCGCGGCGGGGGGACGTGGCTGACGATGGTCTCGAACAAGGGCGTGAGGTCACCCGAGCGGACGTCATCGGTGGTGCCGGCGTAACCGGCGCGGCCGCTGGCGTAGAGCGTCGGGAAGTCGAGCTGCTCGTCATTGGCTTCGAGGTTGAGGAACAGCTCGAACACCTCGTCGAGGACCTCGGCGGGGCGCGCGTCGGGGCGGTCGATCTTGTTGACGACGACGATCGGCTTCAGGCCGAGGGCGAGCGCCTTGCCGGTGACGAACTTGGTCTGCGGCATCGGCCCTTCGGCGGCGTCGACCAGCAGGATCACGCCGTCGACCATGCTGAGGATGCGCTCGACCTCGGCGCCGAAATCGGCGTGGCCGGGCGTGTCGACGATGTTGATGTGGGTGCCGTGCCACTCGACCGACGTGCACTTGGCGAGGATGGTGATCCCCCGCTCTTTCTCGAGGTCGTTCGAGTCCATTGCCCGCTCCTCGATCCGCTGGTTGTCGCGGAAGGTGCCGGACTGGCGGAAGAGCTGGTCGACAAGCGTGGTCTTGCCGTGATCGACGTGGGCGATGATCGCCACGTTGCGGAGGTTCATGATTCAGGTTTTCCGGAAAAAGAAGTCGCGCCGCACATAGTGAATCCGCTCCGATGTTGCAATGCAGCATGGCGCGCCGGTCAAGCCTAGCTCCCGCGCTCCAGGATTTCGATCGCGCGTTCGAGCGCGCGCAACTCGCTGTGAGCGAGACGCTCGAGCTTGTTCCTGAGCGCAGCGCCGGCGGCGACACGCATATTCAGGCTTTCGCGCCCCTGCTGGGTCAGCCGCAGCGCGAGGCGACGGCGGTTGTCGGGATCCTGGGTGCGCTCGACCAGGCCGGATCGGACCAACGCGTCGACCGAGCGACTAACCGCCGGGGCGCCGCGCCCGAGCGCCTTGGCGACGTCGTTGAGAGTCGCTGGTTCCTTCGCCGCGATCGACTGGAGAAGCTTCTTCCGGGCGCGCTGCATGCGCTCGCCGGGGCCTTCCGCGACCCATTGATGAGCGACCGCGGCGAACCGCGCGGCAACCGCATCGGGTGATGAGCCCCCAATCATGATTGCAGTCTAACAAATGTTTTCAACAGTGCAACGTTGCTTGAGGTTGATGGACTTGCGTTCGCGTCACTCTGTCGCAATGACGGCGCATGAGCACGCGCCCGCCCCTCCCCCGCAATGTTTGGGTCCTCGGCTTCGTCAGCCTGTTCATGGACCTGTCGAGCGAAATCTATCACGCGCTGCTGCCGGCCTTCATCACCATAGTGCTGGGCTTGCCGGCAACGGCGCTGGGCGCAATCGACGGAGTGGCCGAAGCGACCGCCAATCTCGCCAAGCTGTTCTCGGGCCGGCTTTCCGACCGAAGCCTCAGGCGCAAGCGGTGGGTGATGGCGGGCTACGGCCTCGCGGCTTTGTCCAAGCCGTTGTTCCCGCTGGCGAGCAATGCGCCGCATCTGCTTCTCGCGCGCTTTGCCGACCGCATCGGCAAGGGCATCCGCGGCTCGCCCCGCGATGCGATGATCGCCGACGAGACGCCACCGGAAATCCGCGGCCGCGCATTCGGCCTGAGGCAGGCGCTCGATACGGCTGGGGCACTGCTGGCCCCGCTGGTTGCGATCGGCCTGATGTGGTGGCTGGCGAGCAACATCCGCGCGGTGTTCTGGATCGCGGTGATCCCGGCCGGCCTCTCCTTCCTCCTCGCCTGGCTAGCTCTCAGGGAACCCGAGCAGCATCTCGCGCCGATCAAGAAGTCGCCGTTCTTCGAGGGTTTCCGTCACCTCGACAAAGAGACCAAGCGGCTGCTTCAGGTAGGGTTCCTGTTTTCTCTCGCGCGCTTCTCCGAGGGGTTCCTGATCCTCAAGGGGATCGACATCGGCCTCAGCGCGGCGGTGTCGCCGCTGACTCTCGCGATCTTCAATCTCTCCTATGTCGCCCTCGCCTACCCGGCGGGAGCGCTCAGCGACCGGATGAGCCCGCGCACGATCCTGATGGCTGGCATGGCGCTGCTGATCGCAGGCAACCTCGTGCTGGGCGAAACGGCAGGCTTTGCGGGGCTCGTGATCGGCACGACTTTATGGGGGGCGCACATGGCGCTGACGCAAGGCATATTCGCGCGCATGATCGCCGACGGCGCGCCCGAGGAGCTTCGCGCGACGAGCTTTGGCGCCTTCTGGTTCGTGACCGGCATCGCCGGGCTGCTGGCGAGCCTCGGCGCGGGTTGGCTGTGGGACCGGCAAGGCAGCAGCGCGACCTTCCTGACCAGCGCAGCGGTGGCGGCGGCCGCGCTGGCGATGCTGAGCTTGCTCGAGGAAAAGCGCTCTAACCCTGTCCGATAACCGCTTGCTCTCCGCCCGGCGCCTGGAAAGGCGGCATCCGTCCGGCCGTCCGGTCATGTTCGAGAAACTGTTGCTGGATCGCCGCCGCCACGTGCAGCAACAGCAGCGCGATCGTCGTGAACACGAGCACCACGTGAAGGTCGGCCGAAGTCTCGCCTGTTTCCCTGGCGATGCCAGGAATGATCGGAATGGTGATCCCGCCGGCCAACTGCGTGGTTCCGTTTGGAGACATGCCCGAAACGGCGATCAGGCCCGTCAGCGGGAGCACGATCAGCAGGAAATAGAATGCGCGGTGATTCCACACTGCGGCGATGCGCCGCCAGCGCGGCAGTTCCGGAGGAAACGGCGGCGGCGGGTTCTTGAGGCGATAGCCCAAGCGGATCAGGGCGAGGAGGAGGATCAGCGCGCCTAGCGTCTTGTGCCACGCAAAGACTTCGGCTTGCGCGGGCCCTCTCGCCATGAATTCGGCGAACGAAAAGCCGAGCACCACTTGCGTCAGCACCAGCGCGACGGTGACCCAGTGAAAAGTCACCGCAGCATTGGAATAGCGGAGAATGGGATCCTGCGGAACGGCTTCGGGAACGGATGCCATGGGCTCTCCTCCTGTCATTCAGGAGTTAGATGCGCGCCGGCTCATTTCGTTCCCGATTCTATCGTGTGAAGCGCTCGCCGCTCGCTGCCTTGTCGAGCAGCAGCTTCGAGAAACTGAACTCGGGCTTCATCCGCTCTTCCTGGCGCTTCAGCCCCTCGACGATCTTGGCCGCGCCTTCGGTGTCGGCCCAGAACATCGGCCCGCCGCGATAGACCGGCCAGCCGTATCCATAGACCCACACGACATCCACGTCGGACGCGCGCTGCGCGATGCCTTCCTCGAGGATTTTCGCGCCCTCGTTGACCATGGAGTAGAGCGTGCGCTCGATGATTTCCTGGTCGCTGATCTCGCGACGGGTGACGCCCTGCTTCGCCGCGAAGTCCTTGATGATCTGCTGCACCACGGACGACGGGCTCGGCCGGCGCTTCTCGTCATAATCGTAGAAGCCGGCGCCCTTCTTCTGACCCCAGCGGTCGATCGCGCACAAAGCGTCGCGGATGTTCTCGATGCGCTTCGGGTCGCGGTGCCAGCCGATGTCGACGCCGGCGAGGTCGGCCATCTGGAACGGGCCCATCGGCATTCCGAACTCGACATGGACGCGGTCGACCTGTTCGGGCGAAGCGCCTTCGAGCAGCAGCTTGGTCGCTTCGACCTGGCGCGGCATCAGCATGCGGTTGCCGATGAAGCCGTGGCAGACGCCGGCGACGACCGCGACCTTCTTGACGCGCTTTCCGATCTGCATCGCGGTCAGCAGCACGTCGGGCGCGGTCTTGTCGCCGCGCACCACCTCGAGCAGCTTCATCACGTTGGCCGGCGAGAAGAAGTGCATGCCGACAACGTCGCCCGGCCGCGAGATCGACGCCGCAATCTCGTTGATGTCGAGGTAGGAGGTGTTGGAGGCGAGGATCGCGCCTGGCTTCGCGACCTTGTCCAGGCGCCCGAACACCTCCTTCTTCACGTCCATATTCTCGTAGACGGCCTCGATGATGAGGTCGCAGTCGGCCAGCGAATTGAAATTCAGCGTGGGATTGAGCAGCCCCATCGCTTTTTCGACCTGCTCGGTCGTGAGCCGACCCTTGGCCGCGCTCGCCTCGTAATTCTTGCGCATCACGCCGGTGCCGCGGTCGAGCGCCTCCTCGCCCATCTCGACGATGGTCACGGGAATGCCCGCGGACAGGAAGTTCATCGAAATGCCGCCGCCCATGGTGCCGGCGCCGATGACCCCGACGCGCTTGATGTCGCGCGGGCGAACGTCCTTGGCGAGCCCTTCGATCTTGGCCGCCTTGCGCTCGGCGAAAAAGAAATATTGCTGCGCCTTGGCCTGCGTGCCGCTCATCAGCTCCATGAACAGCTTGCGCTCTTCGATCACGCCCTCGCTGTACGGCTTTTCGCAAGCGACCCTGACCGCTTCGACGTTCTTCAGCGGCGCTTCAAAGCCACGGAACTTGCGCCCGTTTTCCTTGAGGAACTCGTCGAACACCGCCGGATCGCACTCGGTGAGGCGGTCCTGCCGCTCGCTGCTCCTGGGCAGCGGACGGACGTCGCGAACCTCCTCGGCATACGCAACCGCGTGCGGGATCAGCTCGCCCTCGATCAGCCGGTCGATAAGGCCGCAATCGAAGCCCTCCTTGGCGCCGATCGGATTGCCGGTCGCGCACATCGCCAGCGCCTTCTTGACCCCGGCCACGCGGGGCAGCCGCTGCGTCCCGCCAGCGCCCGGCAGCAGGCCTAGCTTCACTTCCGGTGTTCCGAGCTTCGCCGACGGCGCCGCGACGCGGTAGTGGCACGCCAGCGCGACCTCGAGACCGCCGCCGAGCGCAGTGCCGTGGATCGCGGCGACCACCGGCTTGGTGCAATCCTCGATCCGATCGACGACCTGCGGCAGCCACGGCATCACCGGCGGCTTGCCGAACTCGGTGATGTCGGCGCCGGCAAAGAAGGTCTGGCCCTCGCACGCGATCACCACCGCGTGGACGCTGTCGTCGGCCTCGGCCTGCTCGATCGCCGCGACCAGCCCCTGCCGCACCGCAGCCCCGAGCGCGTTCACGGGCGGGTTGTTCGACAGGACGATCAACACGTCGCCATGCTTGCGGGTCGAAATCGGGCTGGTCGTGGCTTTGTCGAGAATGTCGGTCATTAGGTCGGTCCTTCGATACGGGCCTTCGATGCGCTTCGCTTACTCAGTCCCTACTCAGGATGAGCGGATAAGAAATCACATGACCGCTCGTGCTGAGTAGCCGCTGACCCCGGACTTGATCCGGGGGAAGCGGCGTATCGAAGCACGGTCATGCCATTCCTCCGGGGAGGCGCGCTAAGCCGCGGCATTGCGCGAAACAAGCCTGCTGTGCCACGTTCCTGACATGGAGGTAAATAACCAGGTCGATGTGCTGATCGTCGGCGCCGGGATTTCGGGCGTCGACGCGGCGTGCCGCCTCAAGCAGCGCTGCCCGGGCAAGAGCTTCGCGATCATCGAATCGCGCGAGCGGATCGGCGGCACTTGGGACCTGTTCCGTTACCCCGGCGTTCGCTCGGACTCCGACATGTACACACTCGGCTTTCCGTTCCGCCCGTGGACCTCGGACCAGGCAATCGTCGGCGGCGAGGCGATCCGCCAATATGTCGAGGACACGGCGCGTGAGCTCGACGTGTTCGAAAAGATCCGCTTCGACACGAAGGTCACCGCCGCGAGCTGGTCGTCGGCCGCCCGGCGCTGGACGGTGGAAACGAGCAGCGGCGTCTTTACCTGCCACTTCCTCTACCTCGCCAGCGGCTATTATGATTATGCGTCGGGACACCGGCCCGAGTGGCCCGGAGAGGCCGCGTTCAACGGCCGGATCGTCCACCCGCAATTCTGGCCCGAGGACCTCGATTTCACCGGCAAGAAGGTCGCGGTGATCGGCAGCGGCGCGACCGCGGTGACGCTGGTTCCGGCGAGGCGAAAGAAGCCGCGAGCGTGACGATGGTCCAGCGCTCGCCGGGCTACATTGTCGCTCGTCCCGGCCGCGACAACATGGCGAAATGGCTCCCGGCGGCGCTGGTCCGTTGGAAGCATATTCTGCTGACGATCTTCCTGTTCGGCCGCGCCCGCCACCAGCCCGAGCGCGTGGCTCAGTTCATCCGCGAGCAGGCGCGCGAGGCGCTCCCCGCCGGCTATCCGGTCGAGCGCGACTTCAGCCCGAGCTACGCGCCGTGGGACCAGCGGCTATGCCTGATTCCGGACGGCGACCTGTTCGAAGCGATCTCCGGCCGGAAAGTGGCGGTCGCGACGGGCGAGATCGAGCGCTTCGTGCCGGAAGGCGTCAAGCTCAAGAGCGGCGAGACGGTCGTGGCTGACGTGGTCGTCACCGCGACCGGGCTGAATATGCGGCTGCTCGGCGGGATTGAGCTTGCCGTCGATGGCCAGGCCGTCCGTCCCGCCGACCAGATGATCTACAAGGGCATGATGCTGAGCGGCGTGCCCAATTTGTTCGTCGCGTTCGGCTACACCAACGCGTCGTGGACGCTTCGTGCCGACCTCACCGCGCGCTCGGTCTGCCGACTGCTGAACCTCATGGATCGCAAGGGCTTGAAGACCTGCATTGCCCATCCGCCGGCAAACCTGGAGCGCCGCTCGATCATGGAGCTCAGTTCAGGCTATGTGCAGCGCTCCGCCGCGATCCTGCCCGGCCAGGGCGACCGCCAGCCGTGGCGCGTGCCGCAGCATTATCTGCGCGATCTCGCGTCGATGCGCTTCCGGCCGATCGAGGAAGGGTTGACGCTGGCCTAGCGCCGCCGCGCGAACAGGATCAGCACGAGGCCGACCGCTGCCAGGATCGCGCCACGAAGCACCCACGGCCGCTGGTCGATCATGAAGCTCGACGCCGGCCAATGGACGAAGCCGGCGCCCTGCCCGATCCACAACAGGCCCATGAGCAAAGCGAGGACGCCGACGATCAGGAGGATGGTCTTCATGGAAACCGCATTGGGCTGATCGTCGAACGTCCGCAATGGGCGGAAAGCGGGCTTCGCCTCAGTCTGCTTTAGCGCCGCATGCAAAGATTATCAGTCGAGCTGAGAGATACATGTCGGCGATGACAAGAGGGGCGAAGGCAAAGCCGAAGTATGTGCGATCTGTGGACGGTAGGAAGGCGACAAGCACGACATGCGCTAGGGCGAGGGCAGCCAGCGTTGTCCAGTAAAGAGGATTCCGCCGCAAGGGCCGTAGAAGCCAAGCCAGGGCTACGACAACGCAAGCACTCAGCGCAGCCGCGAAACCTCTAGAGTCCTCATTGTAATTTGAGAAATAGAAATAGAGCGGGCTGCAAATCAGGAGAATGACAAGCAACGCTGCGCCGGAGATATCTTTGTATGAGCGCGCCTGATCCTCCTGCATGATGGAGGTCAGGATACAACGCAGTTGAATGTCTGCAATGGGTCGAAAGCAGACATTGGCTTTGCCCCCTTTTTCCTTTCCTATTCCGGCCGCAAGTGCTTGGCACGGCGCTATGGCCGTATCCCCACACCGCTCGGTGGCTGCTAGCAGGTGGATCTCATGCGCGGGCGCGCCCGCGCGCACGTGTGGGATCGCTGCAATTGCTGCGTTTCGCCTGAATTGGGAGCGATGATGACCGACCTCGACGCCTTCCGCTCCGACACCCGCGCGTGGCTCGATGCCAATTGCCCGCCCGAGATGCGCCAGCCGATGCGCTCCGAAGCCGACGCCTGCTGGGGCGGCCGCAACTGGACCTTCCAGTCGGACGCCCAGCGCCAATGGCTCGAAGCGATGGCGGAGCGCGGCTGGACCGTGCCCGACTGGCCCAAGGATTATGGCGGCGGCGGCCTGTCCGCGGACGAAGCACTGGTGCTCAAGGAGGAGATCCAGCGGATCGGCGCGAGACCCCCGCTCACCAGTTTCGGCATTTCGATGCTCGGGCCGGCGTTGCTCAAGTTCGGGACGGAGGAGCAGAAGAAACATTATCTCGGGCAGATCGCGCGGGGCGAAATCCGCTGGTGCCAGGGCTATTCCGAGCCGGGGGCCGGGTCCGACCTCGCCGGATTGCAGACCAAGGCAGAAGATCGCGGCGATCACTGGCTGGTCAACGGCCAGAAGGTCTGGACCAGTTACGCCGACAAAGCCGACTGGATCTTCTGCCTGGTGCGCACCTCGACCGAGTCCAAGCAAGGCGGGATCAGCTTCCTGCTGTTCGACATGGAGACGCCGGGCGTTTCGACCAGGCCGATCCTGCTGATCAGCGGCTCGTCGCCCTTTTGCGAGACGTTCTTCGATGATGTGAAGGTGCCGAAGGAGCAGATCGTCGGCGAGGTCAACAAGGGCTGGGACGTCGCTAAGTATCTCTTGGGCCATGAGCGCGAGATGATCAGCGGCATGGGTCTCGGTGGCGGCGGGTCGCTGGGCGCCGCGACCAGACCGGCCGACCCCTTGCTCCGCGCCGAGATCGCCGCGTTCGACGTGGACGCGCTTGCCTTCGCGGCGATGAGCGAACGGTTCGCGGCGATGTGGAAAGCGGGAGAAGCGCACCCGGCCTCGCCGAGCATGATGAAATACGCTGGGACCGAGCTCAACAAGCGCCGCAACGAGCTGGCGATGGCTGCCGGCGGCAGCGACGCGCTCGAATGGGACAGCGAGCGCGGCAGGAAGGGCAAGACGCCGCGCGACTGGCTGCGGTCGAAGGGCAATTCGATCGAAGGCGGGACGAGCGAGATTCAGCTCAATATCGTCGCCAAGCACATCCTGCGGTTGCCGGGGACGTAGGAGAATCCCCTCTCCCCTCCAGGGGAGAGGGCTAGGGAGAGGGGCAAGTTGAGAGACCCAGTTCTTCTCGAACGAGCTCGACAGATGCGGCGTGAGCCAACGCCGTTCGAGCGCAAGCTATGGTTCGCGTTGCGCGCGAAACGATGGGGCGCGGCGAAATTCCGGAGGCAGACGGTTATCGGAGGGTACATCGTGGACTTCTCGTGCCGGATGCCGCGCCAACTCGTGGTCGAAATAGACGGCGATACGCACGGGCTGCAGGAAGACTACGATGAGCGCCGTACCGCCGATTTGAACGCAAGGGGATATGAGGTACTTCGGTTTACGAATGCAGACATAGGCGAGAATCTGGAGGGCGAGCTGCAATTCATTGAACACGCGTTGGCAGCCCCTCTCCCCTCCCTCTCCCCCGAGGGGGAGAGGGTGATATGAGCCTGCTGACCGACGACCAGAAGATGCTGCAGGAGACGGCGGCGAGCTTCCTTGGCGAGGAAGGGAGCATCGCCAAGCAGCTCCGCCACTGGCGCGACATCGGTTGCAAGGACGGGTTCGGCCATGATCTGTGGAAGCAGTTCGCCGAGCTGGGGCTCACCGGCATATGTGTCCCCCAGAGCCACGGCGGGCTTGGCCTCGGCGCAACGGAGGCGGCGCTGGTGCTGGAGGAGATCGGGCGCAACCTGACGCCTTCGCCGTTCCTGACCACCGCCGTGGCGGGCGCGCGGGCGATCGACGGCACGGCTCATGCAGACCGCTGGTTTCCGGCGATCCTCACCGGCGACGCGGTGCTCGCCCTCGCAGTCGACGAGGGTCCGCGGCACAACCCGAAAGCGACGGCGCTGGAGGCGAAACGGCAAGGCAACGGCTTTGTCCTCAGCGGCGCCAAGCAGTTCGTCGTCCAGGGCGGATCGGCGGACATGATCGTCACCGCGGCGCGGACCGCCGGAAGCCCGGGCGAACGCGAGGGCATCACGCTGTTCGCCGTGCCGAAGGATGCGGCGGGCCTGACAACCGAAAATCTGGCGCTGGTCGATAGTTCGAAGGCGGCGCGCCTGACCTTCGAGAATGTCGCGCTCGATGCCGACGCGGTCATCGGCGAGGTCGACGGCGGTTGGCAGCCGCTGTCCCGTGCGCTGGCCACGGGGAACGCCGGCGCCGCTGCCGAGCTGGTCGGCGTCGCTTCGGGCGCGTCGGCAATCACCCTCGACTATCTCAAGCAGCGCAAGCAGTTCGGGCGGCTGATCGGCGAGTTCCAGGCGCTCCAGCACCGCGCCGCTCACCTTTACGCCGAGATCGAGATCGCGCGGGCAGCCGCGTTCAAGGCCGCCCACACGCTCGACAGCTGCGATACCAAGCCCGAGCTGTACGTCTCGGTGGCGAAGGCCAAGGCCGCCGACGTCGCTTCGCTCGCGGTCCGCGAGGGCGTCCAGATGCACGGCGGAATCGGCATGACCGACGAGCACGACATCGGCCTGTTCATGAAGCGCGAAGCGGTGCTCGGCGAGCTGTTCGGCGACATTTACTTCCACCGGGAGCAAGTCGCCCGGCTGAGCGGTTATTAAGGCCGGCCATGGACCAGCAGCGAAATCGCGTGAACCGTCGCACCATCCTCGCCAGCGATCGCACCTTGCTTGCCGCCGAGCGGACCTATGCCGCATGGGTCCGGACCGCGCTGGCGGCGCTCGCCGGCGGGATCGGCGCGAAGGCGCTGGCCAAGGGGGTGCTTCCCTCATTGGTCGGGAAGCTGACCGGAACGGTGCTGATCGTTTTCGCCGGCTTCTGCCTGATCGCGGCGGTGTGGCGCGAGCTTCAGGGCGTGCCGCGCGACCCCGCACCGGACGTCAAACCGATCCCGCGCACGTTGCTGGTGCCGATGAACGTCTTCCTGCTGCTGGTCGCCGTCGCCGCTCTGGTCGGCATTTGGGCGAGGTAGAAGCTCAGGTGAAGAACTGACCGGCGCGTGGCCGATATTCCGCGAACGCGGTAAACGAACAGCGGAACTTGCCCCCGGGAATGGCGCTGGCCATAGGGGCGGAACAGCACAGAGGAACCGGGTCATTTCATGAAAGCGCGCGTGTTCATCACCCTCAAGAACGGGGTGCTCGACCCCCAGGGCAAGGCGATTCACCATGCGCTCGAAGGCCTCGGCTTTAGCGGCGTGAACGACGTCCGCGCCGGCAAATTGATCGAGCTCGACCTTGCCGATGGCACCAGCGATCCCGAGATCGAGGACATGTGCCGCAAGCTGCTCGCCAACACGGTCATAGAGAATTTCCGGATCGAGCGGCTGGAGCCAGCCGCCGCATGAACAGCGCCGTCATCGTCTTCCCCGGATCGAACTGCGACCGAGACCTCGCCGTTGCGCTGGAGCAGGTGACCGGGCGCAAGCCGGCAATGGTCTGGCACAAGGAAGCCGAGCTGCCCGAGGGCCTCGACTTCATCGGCGTGCCGGGCGGCTTCTCTTACGGCGACTATCTGCGCTCGGGCGCAATGGCGGCGCGCTCGCCGGTGATGCGCGCGGTCAAGGACGCGGCGGCGTGCGGCGTTCCGGTGATCGGCATCTGCAACGGCTTCCAGGTGCTGACCGAGGCCGGGATGCTGCCCGGCGCACTGATGCGCAACGCCCGGCTGAGCTTCGTCTGCCGCGAGGTGCCGCTTCGGGTCGAGAACAGCCAGAGCCTGTTCACCGCCAATTATGACGCGGGCGAGGAGATCGTCTTCCCGGTCGCGCACCACGACGGCAATTTCCAGGCGGACGAAGCGACGCTCGACCGGCTCGAGGGCGAAGGCCGCGTCGCCTTCCGCTATGTCGACGAGGTCAACGGCTCGGCGCGGCGGATCGCCGGAATTCTCAACGACAGCGGCAATGTGCTCGGCCTGATGCCGCACCCCGAGCGGGTGATCGAGCCGGCACACGGTGGCACCGACGGGCGGCGCCTGTTCGAGGGGCTGCTGGAGACGGTCAACGCGTAAGTGTGCCCCGCTCATCCTGAGTAGGGACTGAGCGAAGTCGAAAGCCCGTATCGAAGGACGTGCTTCGATACGCCATTTCGACGGGCTCAATGGCTACTCAACATGAGCGGGTCTGGAATCAGACCTTCGCGGTGAACGGGGTAAAGTTGGTACCGACGTCGTACACGTCGAGGCCTTCCTTGCGCTTGAGCCAGCCGACCACCGCATAGGTGACGGGGGTCAGGAGCACTTCCCAGCTGACCTTGAGGATGAACTGGCTCAGCATCACTTCGCCAAGCGCGCTTAGCGGCCAATCGGTCATTCCCCAGAAAGCGAGCGGGTAGAAGATGAGGCTGTCGACGCCTTCGCCGACGATAGTGCTGCCCCAGAAGCGCAGCCACAGCCGGCGGCCATTGGTCCAGATCTTCATCTTGGCCATGGTCGCGGATTCGACGAAGTCGCCGACGAAGAAGGCGCACATCGAGGCGAGGATGATCCGCCAGCCCGAGCCGAACACGCGCTCGTAAGCGTCCTGCCCGCTCCAGCCCGGCGCCACCGGCAGATGGACCACCGTCCATTCCATCACCGCCATGAAGGCGAGCGCGGCGAACCCGGCCCAGATCGCGCGGCGGGCGCGGGCATAGCCGTAAACCTCCGTCAGCACGTCGTCGATCAGGTACGAGATGGGGAAGAACAGGATGCCGGCGCCGAACGGCCAAGCGCCGATCCCCGGGAGCGTGACGAACGAGCGCTTCTCCGCGCCGATCACGTTCGAAAGGAGGAGGACGACGACGAACGCGACCAGGATGAAATCGAAATAGCGGAAATGGGCGCCGTGAAGCGCCCGCGCCTCGACCTTCTTCACACCCGCCCCGCTCATCAGCGAAGGCGTAGCGCGGTTCCGCTAGGGGTCAACAATCGGCAAACAAGGGAAAGCCGGAGCTTCCTCAGACGTGCGGGTCGCTTATGGCTGGAATGGGTGGAAAGCAGACATTAGACAGCGGGCGGCCCCCCCACTTGGATCGGCCTGCACATCGCCATTCTCGATGCCATTGTTCGCCCGTCGGCCGTGGCTGAATTGAAGGCGGAATCGTTCAGCAAACCAGTGCGTTTGATCCGGTCCAATGTGTTTGTGGCGATCAGGCGCATGAGGGCGTCCTGGTGAACTGCGCGGGCAAGGACGAGCCGATCCTGCGCTTCTTCCGCATCATCATAGGGGCGTGACGGTCCGCTGAGGCTCGCGAGGATTCCCCAGTCCGCCCATTCGACCTTTGCATCGTCATAAATGTCGATCGCCGACATCGCGATGCGCGAATACAAAATGGCCTGCCCATGAGCGACATGCGTGATCGCCTGCGAAGCGACCATCGCGTCATATGTGTCGATCTGCCAGGGACGAGCTTCGACCTGCGGAATAGGGCCGACATTCGGCAGCTGGTGGGCGACGGAGGAGCGATCAATCAGCTGGCGGAGCTCAGCCGATCTGGCAGTGATGCAAGGCGCGTAGGCGTCGAGCTCGGCCGTGTAAGTAACGAACCGTCGGAAGTTGTCTCTCAGGGCTTCCTCGCCGTGTCGAACCTGCGCTCGATCGTGCACAAACTCGGCAAACTGCTCCGCGCTGAGCGCAATCAAAACGCCGACGACGATAATTCCGATTTCGCCGACTAAGGCTCGCCAACCGTGTAACGGTTTGGGCAGATGGATATGCATGGCAAATGGCCCCCCGACCTGAAGGAGCGTAACAGAAGAGGTATTGTCTGCAATGACTCGAAAGGCGGCGCCCCGCTAATGTCCGCAATGGGTCGAAAGCTGGCTGGATCGGGCGGGTTGAGAGCAATTGGCGCCGGGGCAATGGGGTAGCGGTTGCGGGCCGATTGCGGTTAGGGTTCATCCGACGCGCCCGTAGCTCAGCTGGATAGAGCACGAGCCTTCTAAGCTTGAGGTCGCAGGTTTGGAATCGGAGCGAAGCGGAGATGACCGAGGCCGCAGGCCGAGGACAATCCTGCCGTTCCGCTATGAGCGGAATTTCGTTACTGACCGCGACACGCGCCCGTAGCTCAGCTGGATAGAGCACGAGCCTTCTAAGCTTGAGGTCGCAGGTTCGAATCCTGCCGGGCGCGCCAAACCAGTCCACGCCGCGCAATCGAACCTGCTGAGCTATTTGTCTTAGCGGCCGCCCGCCGCGGGGGTTCGAATCCTGCCGGGTGCGCCAGTGTTCAGCCCAGCAGCGTGCTCAGCACGTCGGGGTGGAACGGCCAGCCGGCGAACCCGCAGAT
>JAZKBB010000041.1:0-9463 GCA_040388865.1 Pseudomonadota bacterium
CCGCAGGGCCGATCGCCATGTCCTCGGGGCCGAACGAGAATCCGCCCGATTCGTAGCCGGCGTCGTTGGCGACCTTGGAGATCCTCTTCATCGACTCGCGGTACTGCTCGGGATGGTTTTCAGCCAGGGCGACGGCCAGCGACTTGACACCCTTGGAGTCGAGCGTGCCGATCTTGGAACGCAGGTCCTCCGGGACCGCGTCCTCGAGCAGCAGCCGTCCGTAGTCCTGGCCTTCCGCATACCAGCGGCTGTCCCAGGTCCGGTTGATCTGCAGGCGAAGCCCGACCGGTGAGGATTTCTGACCCATATCTTAAGCTTCTTCCTGCTCGCGAACGACAACCCGGATGCGGCTGAACGGCTTGACGATCCGCGAGGATCGGCCGCGAGCGCGCGTCGCGAAACGCTTCATCGAAATCGACTTGCCGACGCTCGCCTCGGCGACGACCAGCGCGTCAACGTCGAGATTATGGTTGTTCTCGGCATTGGCCACGGCTGATGCGAGGACCTTGCGGACGTCATCGGCCATGCCCTTGGGCGAGAATTTCAGGATGTTGAGCGCCTGCTCGACCTTCTTGCCGCGGATCATCGTCGCGACAAGATTGAGCTTGCGCGCCGAACCACGGATGGTGTTGCCGACGGCGAGCGCTTCCTTCTCACCGACCTTACGGGGTGCGACTGGCTTGCTCATTAGCGCTTGCCCTTCTTGTCGGAGGCGTGGCCGTGGAAAGTCCGCGTCGGCGCAAACTCGCCGAGTTTCATTCCGACCATTTCCTCATTGACGGACACCGGCACGAACTTGCGTCCGTTGTAGACGTTGAAGGTCAGGCCGACGAACTGCGGCAGGATCGTCGAGCGGCGCGACCAGGTCTTGATCGGCGCGCGGCCTCCCTTGTCCTGAGCGCCTTCGGCTTTCTTCAGCAGCGAAAGCTCGACGAACGGACCTTTCCAGACGGAACGGGCCATGACTTAACCCTTCTTCTTGGCGTGACGGCTACGGATGATGAACTTATCCGTTGCCTTGTTGTGACGAGTGCGGGCGCCCTTGGTCGGCTTGCCCCACGGAGTGACTGGATGGCGGCCGCCCGAAGTCCGGCCTTCGCCGCCGCCGTGAGGGTGGTCGACCGGGTTCTTGGCGACGCCGCGGGTGAGCGGACGCTTGCCCATCCAGCGGGTGCGGCCGGCCTTGGCGAACGTCTGGTTGCCGTTGTCGGGGTTCGACACGGCGCCAACCGTCGCCATGCAGTCCGAACGGACATAACGCTGCTCGCCTGAATTCAGCCTGACGATGACCATGCCGCGGTCGCGGCCGACGACCTGGACGTAAGTGCCGGCGGCGCGAGCGATCTGGCCGCCCTTGCCGGGCTTCAGCTCTACGTTGTGAACGATGGTTCCAATCGGCATCTGGCCGACCTCCATCGCGTTGCCGGGCTTCACGTCGACCTTCTTGCCGGCGATCACCTGGTCGCCCGGAGCGAGACGCTGCGGAGCGATGATGTAGGACTGTTCGCCGCCCTCGTAGGTAACGAGCGCGATGAAGGCCGACCGGTTGGGGTCATATTCGAGCCGCTCGACGGTCGCTGAGACGTCCCAGGTCCGGCGCTTGAAATCGATGGTGCGGTACTTCTGCTTGTGACCACCTGCGATGCCGCGCGAGGTCACGTGGCCCTTGTTGTTGCGGCCGCCGGTTTTGCGCTTGCCTTCGGTCAGCGCCTTGACGGGCTTGCCCTTCCACAGCGCCGACTTGTCGACGAGAATGAGGCCGCGGCGCGCGGGCGAAGTCGGCTTATATTGCTTGAGAGCCATGGCTTAGATCCCGCTCGTCACGTCGATCGGATCCTGGCCTTCTACCAGCCTCACGATCGCTTTCTTCACATCGGAGCGGCGGTAGGGCGCACCCTTCCAGCGCTTCGTCTTTCCCTTGGCGACAAGCGTGTTCACGCTGGCCACCTTGCGGTTGAACAGCGCCTCGACTGCCGCCTTGATCTCGGGCTTGGTCGCGTCGGATGCGACCCTGAACACTACCGAATTGGTCTCCGACAGCATCGTCGACTTCTCGGTGATGTGAGGCGCGAGCACGATGTCGTAGTGGCGCGCGTCGGGCGCCGCCTGCTGCTTCTTAGCCATTGAAGCGGGCCTCCAGTTTTTCGACCGCGGCGCGGGTCAGAACCAGCGTCTCGTGGCGCATGATGTCGTACACGTTGGCGCCGAGGGCCGGCATCAGGTTGATGCTCTCGAGGTTCGAGCTCGCGCGGGCGAAGCCGACGTTGAGCGCGTCGCCATCGATCACCAAAGCCGTCTTGCCGAAGCCGAGCTTGCCGAGCTGCGCCTTTAGCGTCTTGGTCTTGGCCTCCGACACGTCGAGATTATCGACGATGATGAGGTTGCCGTCCTTCGCCTTTGCCGACAGCGCCATCCTCAGACCCAGCTGACGAACCTTCTTGTTGAGCGACGGATTGAAGTCGCGGACCCGCGGGCCATGCGCTTTGCCGCCGCCGACAAAGATCGGCGCGCGCCGATCGCCGTGACGAGCGGTGCCGCCGCCCTTTTGCCGCCCGAACTTCTTGCCCGTGCGGGCGACATCCGAGCGTTCACGAGCGGCGCGGGCGGTGCCGCGACGCTTTTCGAGCTGCCAGGTGACGACGCGGTGCAGGATGTCGGCGCGCGGCTCGACGGCGAAAATCTCGTCGTTGAGCTCGATGTCGCCACCCGCTTTGGCGTCGAGGCTTTGAACCTTGACCTTCATCTTAGCCTTCCTTGCCTTCGTCGGCATCGGGAGCAGGCTTGATGCTGTCCTCGGCCGCGCTGGCCTTTTCATTTTCTGCGGTCTGAGCCGCGTCGGCGGCTTCAGCTCCGGCAGCCTCCTCGGCGGCAGCCTCGGCAGCCGCGCCGGCTTCCTGCTCGGCGGCGATCGCTGCGACTTCCGCATCGCTCGGCAGCGCCGGCATTTCGTGGACCGCGGCGTCGTCGACCAGGCCGGCTTCGGGAACCTCGAGGTCGTCGACCTTGCGCCCGTCGAGGATGCCCGCCGGATACGGGGCGTTCTCGTTGCGCGGCAGCTTGATGGCGTCGCTGACGGTCAGCCAGCTGCCCTTGTGACCCGGGACCGAGCCCTTGATGAACAGCAGGCCGCGGATCGGGTCGGTGCGGACGACTTCGAGATTCTGCTGCGTGCGATTGCGGGCGCCCATGTGCCCGGCCATCTTCTTGTTCTTGAAGACCTTGCCCGGATCCTGACGCTGTCCGGTCGAACCGTGCGAGCGGTGCGACACCGACACGCCGTGGGTCGCACGGAGACCGCCGAAGCCCCAGCGCTTCATGGCGCCGGCAAAGCCCTTGCCCTGGGTCACGCCCGCCACGTCGACGAGCTGGCCCGGAATGAAATGATCGGCGCTGATGGTGGCGCCAACGTCGAGCAGCGCGTCATCGGCGACGCGGAACTCGGCGACCTTAGCCTTGGGCTCGACCTCGGCCTTGCCGAAGGCGGCGCGCTGCGGCTTGGCGACATTCTTCGCCTTGGCCTTGCCCGCGCCGAGCTGAACGGCGGTGTAGCCGTCCCGGTCGGCTTCGCGGCGGCCGACGACCTGCAACTCTTCCAGCTGCAGGACGGTAACCGGCACGTGCCGTCCGTCCGCCTGGAAGAGGCGGGTCATTCCGACCTTTTTCGCGATCACGCCGGTGCGCATGATCCAACTCCTCAAACAGAGGCACACGGGACCATTCCCGAGTGCTTGCAGCCCCAAATTTTTGCGTGCCCCGCCTGGGCTAGTGCTCCTTTGCAGGAGCGGCGGGGACGCAGCCCGGAGCTAATCTCCGGCGGTATCACCCTATCTTCGCGAGCTTTTGGGCCCGCGCTGGCCGGTTAAGCCAGTTTGATCTCCACGTCGACGCCGGCGGCGAGATCGAGCTTCATCAGCGCATCGACCGTCTGCGGCGTCGGCTGCACGATATCGAGCAGCCTCTTGTAGGTCCTCACCTCGAACTGCTCGCGCGACTTTTTGTCGACGTGCGGCGAACGGTTGACGGTGAACTTCTCAATGCGCGTCGGCAAGGGAATTGGACCGCGAATAAGAGCACCCGTACGGCGCGCCGTATCAGCGATGTCGCCAGTCGCCTGGTCGAGCACCCGATGATCGAACGCCTTCAGGCGAATCCGGATATTCTGCGTTTCCATTTCCCTACCGATACGAAAGAGCCCTCTGTGCTCCGACGAAGGCCGGAGCCCAGACTGGACCCCGGCCTTCGCCGGGGTACACAAAACTAAAAAGCGAACCGCGCGACCCTGAACCAGAATCGCGCGGTTGGCGCCCTATATTACTTCGAGATGTTCGCGACAACCCCTGCGCCAACGGTCCGGCCGCCTTCGCGAATTGCGAAGCGCAGACCCTGGTCCATGGCGATCGGAGCGATCAGCTTAACACCCAGATTCACGTTGTCGCCAGGCATCACCATCTCGGTGCCCTCGGGGAGCACGACCTCGCCGGTGACGTCCGTCGTCCGGAAGTAGAATTGCGGACGATAGTTGGCGAAGAACGGCGTGTGACGGCCGCCCTCGTCCTTCGACAGGACGTAGACTTCGGCGGAGAAGTCGGTGTGCGGCTTGATCGAGCCCGGCTTGCACAGCACCTGACCACGCTCGACGTCCTCACGGCCGACGCCGCGGAGGAGCGCGCCGATGTTGTCGCCCGCCTGGCCCTGGTCCAGCAGCTTGCGGAACATTTCGACGCCGGTGACGACCGTCTTCTGGGTGTCGCGGATGCCGACGATCTCCACTTCCTCGCCAACCTTGACGATGCCCTGCTCGACACGGCCTGTGACGACGGTGCCGCGGCCGGAGATCGAGAACACGTCCTCGATGGGCATCAGGAACGGACGGTCGAGCGGACGCTCGGGCTGCGGAATCCAGTCATCGACCGCATCCATCAGCTTGAGGATCGCTTCCTTGCCGATTTCCGGGTTCTTGTCCTCGAGCGCGGCGAGCGCGGAGCCCGTGACGATCGGAATGTTGTCGCCGTCGAAGTCGCGCTTGGAGAGCTCTTCGCGGATTTCGAGCTCAACGAGTTCCAGAAGCTCTGGATCGTCGACCTGGTCGACCTTGTTCAGGAACACAACCATCGTCGGAACGCCGACCTGCTTGGCGAGCAGGATGTGCTCCTTGGTCTGCGGCATCGGGCCGTCGGCGGCCGACACAACCAGGATCGCGCCGTCCATCTGAGCGGCGCCGGTGATCATGTTCTTCACATAGTCGGCGTGGCCCGGACAATCGACGTGGGCATAGTGGCGCTTGGGGGTTTCATATTCGACGTGCGCCGTCGAAATGGTGATCCCGCGCTCGCGCTCCTCGGGCGCCTTGTCGATATTCGCATAATCGACATAGGTCGCGCCGCCGGTCTCGGCCAGCACCTTGGTGATCGCCGCCGTCAGCGACGTCTTGCCATGATCGACGTGACCGATGGTGCCGATGTTGCAGTGCGGCTTCGTCCGCTGGAATTTCGCCTTCGCCATTTTACGCCTCTTCTTCTGTAGGAAATCGGGCGGCCCGCCCTGATCGCGAGCGCGCCCATAGCTAGTATTTTTTGCTTACGCCAGTTTCGCCTTCACCTCTTCGGCGACGTTCTGCGGCACTTCGTCATAGTGCGAGAATTGCATCGTGTACTGCGCCCGGCCCTGTGTGAACGAGCGCAGCTGATTGACGTAGCCGAACATGTTGGCGAGCGGTACGATTGCCTCGACCACCATCGCATTGCCGCGGGTGTCCTGGCTTTGAACCTGGCCGCGACGGCTGTTCAAATCACCGATCACGTCGCCGATATACTGCTCCGGCGTGACGACCTCGACCTTCATGATCGGCTCGAGCAGCTTGATGCCCGCCTTGTGGGCGGCTTCGCGCATCGCGCCACGCGCGCAGATCTCGAAGGCCAGCGCCGAGGAGTCGACGTCGTGATACTTGCCGTCTGTCAGGTGCACCGAGAAGTCGATGATCGGAAAGCCGATCAGCGACCCGGTTTCGGCAGTCTCGCGCAGTCCCTTCTCGACCGAAGGAATATATTCCTTGGGAACGTTGCCGCCCTTGATTTCGTCGAAGAACTGGAAGCCCGATCCCCGCTCGGCCGGGCTGACGCTGATCTTGATTTCGGCGAACTGGCCGGAACCGCCCGACTGCTTCTTGTGGGTGTAGGTAAGGTCGACCGGCTTCGCGAGATACTCGCGATAGGCGACCTGCGGCGCGCCGACATTGGCTTCGACCTTGAACTCACGCTTCATGCGGTCGACGAGGATCTCGAGGTGGAGCTCGCCCATCCCCTTGATGATCGTCTGCCCCGACTCATGGTCGGTGGTGACGCGGAATGACGGGTCCTCGCGCGCCAGGCGGTTGAGCGCGACACCCATCTTCTCCTGGTCGGCCTTGGTCTTGGGTTCCACCGCGACCTCGATCACTGGATCGGGGAACTCCATCCGCTCGAGGATGATCGGCGCATTGGAGGCGCACAAAGTGTCGCCGGTCGTGGTATCCTTGAGGCCAGCAAGAGCGACGATGTCGCCGGCGTAGGCCACCTGGATGTCCTCGCGGTCATTGGCGTGCATCAACAGCATGCGCCCGACCTTTTCCTTCTTGTCCTTGACCGAGTTCATGACCTGGGACGCGGTCTCGAGCTTGCCCGAATAGATGCGCGCGAAGGTCAGCGTCCCGACGAACGGGTCGTTCATGATCTTGAACGCCAGCGCCGAGAATGGCGCCGTGTCGGACGCTTCGCGGGCTTCCGGCTGATCATTGTCAGGATTGATGCCGTCGACCGGCGGGATGTCGAGCGGGCTCGGCAAATAGTCGACCACAGCGTCGAGCAAGGGCTGGACGCCCTTGTTCTTGAACGCCGAGCCGCACAGCACCGGCACGAACGAGAAGTTGAGCGTGCCCTTGCGGATCAGCTTCTTGAGCGTCGCCGTGTCAGGCTCATTGCCCTCCAGGTACGCTTCCATCACGTCGTCGTCCTGCTCGACCGCCATCTCGATGAGATGCATGCGCGCTTCCGCCGCGGCATCCTTCAGATCGTCGGGGATCGCATGATATTCGAACTTCGCGCCGAGGCTCTCGTCGAGCCAGATGATCGCGCGGTTCTCGACCAGGTCGACCAGGCCCTTGAAGCTGCCTTCGATGCCGATCGGCAGATACAGCACCGCCGGGCGCGCGCCGAGGCGGTCCTTGATCATGCCGACGCACATGTCGAAGTTCGCGCCCGTGCGGTCGAGCTTGTTGACGAAGCACATCCGCGGAACCTTGTACTTCTCCGCCTGCCGCCAAACCGTCTCCGACTGCGGCTCGACGCCGGCAACGCCGTCAAAACAGGCGACCGCGCCGTCGAGAACGCGAAGCGAGCGCTCGACTTCGATCGTGAAGTCGACGTGGCCTGGCGTGTCGATGATGTTGATGCGGTGCTCGGGCCCATCGCCGGCCGACCAGAAGCAGGTCGTCGCCGCCGAGGTGATGGTGATCCCGCGCTCCTGCTCCTGCTCCATCCAGTCCATGGTCGCGGTGCCCTCATGGACCTCGCCGATCTTGTAGGACTTGCCGGTGTAATAGAGGATGCGCTCGGTCGTCGTCGTCTTGCCGGCGTCGATGTGCGCCATGATGCCGATGTTGCGATAACGGTCGAGCGGATGGCTGCGGGCCATTTCTTGAGCTTCCTTAGCGATGTGGGGAGCCGGCGGACCCGGCTTCCCCGAATATAGGTACGAAAATTACCAGCGCCACCCGGCTGCACTAACCGCCGGGATGACTACCAACGATAGTGGCTGAAGGCGCGGTTCGCTTCGGCCATGCGGTGCGTGTCTTCACGCTTCTTCACCGCGTTTCCACGGTTCTGCGACGCGTCCATCAGCTCGCCCGACAGGCGACCGGACATCGTCTTCTCCGAGCGAGCGCGCGCGGCCGTGATCAGCCAGCGGATGGCCAGTGCCTGGGCACGCTCGGGCCGGACCTCGACCGGGACCTGGTAGGTGGCGCCGCCGACGCGGCGGCTGCGGACCTCGATGCCCGGCTTCACATTGTTGAGCGCGTCATGGAACACGCCGATCGGCTCGCGCTTCAGGCGCGTCTCCACGCTCTCAAGGGCGCCATAGACGATGCCCTCCGCGACGGACTTCTTGCCGTCGAGCATGACGCTGTTCATAAATTTCGACAGGGTGATGTCCCCGAACCGTGGATCGGGAAGGATTTCGCGCTTCTCTGGGCGACGACGACGAGACATTGGATATTTCCTTTCTCTTCAGCCTGTTCCGGGACTTCACACTGCCCGGGGCTTACTCTCGTGGATTACTTGGGACGCTTGGCGCCGTACTTGGAGCGCGACTGCCGGCGGTCCTTGACACCCTGCGTGTCGAGAACGCCGCGAAGCACGTGATAGCGGACACCGGGAAGGTCGCGCACACGGCCGCCTCGGATCAGGACGACGCTGTGCTCCTGGAGGTTGTGGCCCTCACCCGGAATGTAGCTGATCACTTCGCGCTGGTTGGTCAGGCGGACCTTGGCCACCTTGCGCAGCGCCGAGTTCGGCTTCTTCGGGGTCGTCGTGTAGACGCGGGTGCAGACGCCGCGCTTCTGCGGGTTCTGCTCCATCGCAGGGACCTTCGACTTGGCCTTCTGCGGGTCGCGACCCTTGCGGATCAGCTGGTTAATCGTTGGCATGAAGCCCTTCACCTTTCGTTGCGGGAAAACCCCGCGGTTACTTTGCTCAACAGAAAAAGCGCGGAACCGAGACAGCCTTCACGGCCGCCTGGCGACGCGCATGTTGAGCAATGTTCAGCTCTTGTCCGGCGCGAGCGAAGATTTCCTCTCGCTGGGACGGGCGGGCACATAGCGGCGGGGCGGCTAAGGGTCAACCGCTCGCGACGAACGGCGGAACGGATAATCACGGCGGCTCGTTCGCTCAACCGCTTCCCTAAAGGAGGCCCATCATGACCTACCGCGCACCGATCCTCTTCGCACCCGCGCTTGCGCTCATTGTGCTCGCTAGCTGCGGCTCGAAGACGATTGCGACGCACAATGTCGAATCAGGAGGAGCAGCTATGGACAGCGCCATTCTCACCCAATTGAATCTCAGCAGCGATGCCTTCAAGAACGGGCAGCCGATTCCTGTCCAATATACTTGCGATGGCGCCGATCAAACGCCCTCGCTGCACTGGGCCGAACCTCCGGCCGGCGCCAAGAGCTTCGCGCTCGTCATCGACGATCCCGATGCTCCGAGCGGCACTTTCCGCCATTGGGGCGTGTACGACATTCCCGCTTCTGCGCGCTCGATCGGCGGCGGGCAACGGATCGGCACGGAGGTGAGCAACGACTTCGGCAAGCCAGGCTACGGCGGCCCCTGCCCGCCCAAGGGCCACGGTCCGCACCATTATCATTTCAAGCTGTTCGCGCTTGACGTCGATCGCCTCAACCTCCAGCCGAACTCGAAGGTGGCGGATGTCG
>JAZKBB010000041.1:9473-14456 GCA_040388865.1 Pseudomonadota bacterium
AAAAAGCACGCGATCGCCACGGGCGAGCTCATCGGCACCTACGAGCGGCGCTGACCCACCGAGGCTTTAGGACGGCGTCAACTCGAGATCGACGGGACTGCGCGGCCTGATGTACAAACGCCGCACCATCGGGAAGCGCTTCGCCGCCTCGATCTCAATGCCCCAAACCAGGGCCTCGACGTCGCGCGCGGTGATGTCGTCGTCGAAGTCGACCGAGAGCATCGCGGTGATCTGGTCCGGCGCGGCGTGCACGGTCAGAATCTGCCCGACCGCGGTCACGCCTTTCCGGGATTCAACCATCTCGTGGAGCGCCGCGACCAGCTCGGGATCGGCCGCCTCGCCAATCAGCAGCGCCTTGGATTCAAAGGCGAGCAGGCATGAGGTGACCGCGAGAATGAGACCAATGATCACCGACGCGGCGCCATCGTAGAATGGGTCGCGAGTCAGCTGCGACAGCGCGAGACCCAATGCGGCGGCGATGATTCCGGCCATCGCCGCTCCATTTTCGAGGAGAACGATGAAGGCAGGCGGGTCCTTGGAGCTGCGGATCGCCTGGAACCAGCCCAGCGACGCCTTCGACTTGCTGAAGTCGCGGTAGGCTTCGATCGTCGACCAGCCCTCGAGAAGGAAGGCGATCAGGAGCACCGCATAAGCGATTACGGGCGACACCGCCGGCTCCGGATGGGCGATGTGTAGGAGCCCTTCGTAAATCGAAACTCCGGCGCCGAGCGCGAAGACCATCACCGCGACGACGAAGCTCCAGAAGTAGAGCTCGCGGCCGTAGCCGAAGGGATGGAGCTTGTCCGGCGGCCGCTTCGATGCGTGCCGACCCCACATCAACAACAGCTGGTTGGCGGAGTCGACGACGCTGTGCACGCCCTCGGTCAGCATCGCGGACGACCCGGTGATCGCCGCCGCGACGAACTTGGACACGGCGATGCCGAGGTTCGCAAGCAGAGCGACGATCAAAGTCCGCGTGCTGGTGGTCGGCGTGCTCAAATGTGAAGCACCCGCCCGTCGGCGGCGAGAACGGCCTCGTGCATCATCTCGCTCAAGGTCGGGTGCGGGAAGACGGTCTGGACGAAGTCCTCGTCGATCAGCTCGGCGGTCTTGCCGACCGTGTAGCCCTGGATGAGCTCGGTGACTTCGGCGCCGATCATGTGCGCGCCCAGCAATTCACCGGTCTTGGCGTCGAACACGGTTTTGACGAACCCCTCGACCTCGCCGAGCGCGATCGCCTTGCCGTTGCCGATCGCCGGGAACTTGCCGACCTTGACCTCATAGCCTTTTTCCTTCGCCGCGGCTTCGGTCAGACCAACGCTCGCCACCTGCGGACGGCAGTAAGTGCAGCCGGGAATGTTCTTCGGATCGGTCGCATGCGGATGCACATCCTTGTTTCCCAGCTCCTGAGCAATAGCCTCGGCTGTGGTCACGCCTTCATGCATCGCCTTGTGCGCGAGCCACGGCGGCGCGGTGACGTCGCCGATCGCCCAGATGCCCGCGACATTCGTCCGCCCATAAGGATCGGTGTCGATGTGGCCCTTGGTGGTTTTGACGCCGAGCGGCTCGATCCCGATGTTCTCGGTATTGGGAACGATGCCGACAGCGACGATGCAATGGCTGAAGCGCTGCTCCGTCGTCTTGCCGTCGCTGGTCTTGATCTTGGCGGCCACGCCCTTGGCGTCGGCGGTGAGGCTCTCGACCCCGGCGCTGGTCAGGATCGCAAGACCCTGCTTGGTCAGGCTCTTCTGCAGCTGCGCGGAGACCTCCGCGTCCTCGACGGGCACCACGCGGTCGAGCATTTCGACCACGGTCACCTTGGCGCCGAGGTCGGCGTAGAAGCTCGCGAACTCGATCCCGATCGCGCCCGAGCCGATGACCAGCAGCTCGGTCGGCATTTCCGGCGGAGTCATCGCGTGGCGGTAGGTCCAGATGCGCTTGCCGTCGGTCTTGGCGAACGGCAGGTCGCGCGCCCGCGCGCCGGTCGCGACGATGATGTGTTTGGCGCCCAGCTCCGTTGTTTTCCCATCCACGCCCGCGACCGACAGCTTGCCCTTCCCGGTGAGCTTGCCCTCGCCCATCACCACGGTGATCTTGTTCTTCTTCATCAGGTGCCCGACGCCCTGGTTCAATTGCTTGGCAACCGCGCGGCTACGCGCGACGACCTTGACGATGTCGAACGACGGCTTGTCGTTGCTGAGGCCGTAGGCGTCGGCGTGGGTCATGTAATGGAACACTTCCGCCGAGCGCAGCAGTGCCTTGGTCGGGATGCAGCCCCAGTTGAGGCAGATTCCGCCGAGCAGTTCGCGCTCGATAATCGCCGTCTTGAGGCCGAGCTGCGCCGCGCGGATCGCCGCGACATAGCCGCCGGGTCCTGATCCGAGGACGATGAGATCGTAAGTGTCAGCCATTGGGGTCTCCAACTAGCCCCTCTCCCCTCGCGGGAGAGGGGTTGGGGAGAGGGGTTCTTCGAGAGCACTCAAGATGCTCGTCAGCACGCCCTCTTCATTGTCAAAAATATCGCTGTTCCAGAAGCGCAAGACACGAAAACCGTGCGACCTAAGATAGGCATCCCGGCGCACATCCCTCATGCTTTCCGCGTGCTGACCCCCGTCTGCCTCGATGATCAAACGCTGCTTGGGACAGGCGAAATGGACGATGTAGCGATCGATCGGCAACTGGCGCTTGAACTTGTAACCGGCAAGACGTTTGCCGCGGAGGATTTGCCACAGCCTATGTTCGGTGGGCGTTTGGTCGCTTCGCATTCGCTTTGCGTGCTTGCGGAGGATGTCTTTTGTCCCCCTCTCCCCAACCCCTCTCCCGCCCTTCGGGGTGAGAGGGGCTACAAGGGTATTGCTCTCGATAGCCCCTCCCCCCTTTAGCGGGGGAGGGTCGACTCGCGCGAAGCGCGAGCGGGGAGAGGGGCTAGTCATTCCCGATCTCCCGCGGCTTTCCTGCTTCGTCGAGCGCGACGAAGGTGAACTCGCCCTCCGCCACGGCGGTTTCGGTATCGCTGTCGCGCTGGCGCCCGACCGCCTCGGCCTTCAGGCGCAGCGAAGTGCGGCCCTGCTTCAGCAGCTCGACATAGATGCTGAGCTCATCGCCCACCGCCATCTGACCGGGAAATTTAATCGCGTCCGCCGCGACCAGCAGCGCCTTGCCGCGGGTGCGCCGCGACACGAATGAGCCGCAGGCGAGGCCCATCTGGCCCATCAGCCAGCCGCCGAACACCCCGCCATAGGGATTGGTATCGGCAGGCATGGCGGTGACGCGGATGAGGGGTGTGCGAGTCACTTAGACATCCACTGGTGACGCTCGTCTTCGATCAAGCACCCACCAACTTAGGCCGCTAACTGCACCTGGAATACCGCCCAAGAGCCAGTCCGAGAGTACGGATTTGGTCGAGGCAATGGCCCATTCGGGCGGACCAACAAGCAAGAACATGGAGATGGCGCCACCAACTAGAAATCCGGTGACGCTGTAAATCCACCAACTTTCAAGCCGCCTTTCGATTAACAGCCATGCGACTGGCAGGCCCACAATCGTGCACGCAAGAAGGGAGACGATCAGAGCCACGACGAAAAAGAAAATAACGCTTTGGACGCTCACGCCGAGGGATCTGAAATTGATCAGCCACCAGACAGTCGCCGCTGCTGTTCCCACGAGAGCAGCAATCAGCACGCATAGGAAAAATGGCCGCAGATGCCTGATCAAGCCAGCATCCCCAGCGGGTTCTCGACCAGCCGCTTGAACGCCTGCATCAGCTTCGCGCCGTCCGCGCCGTCGATCGCGCGATGATCGAAACTTCCGGTTGCCGACATCACCGTCGCGATCTGCAGGCTGTCATTGATGACATAGGGCCGCTTCTCGCCCGCACCGATGGCCATGATCATGCCTTGCGGCGGGTTGATCACCGCCTCGAAATTCTTGATGCCATACATGCCCATGTTCGAGAGGCTCGCGGTGCCGCCCTGATATTCCTGGGGCTGGAGCTTGCCCTCCTTGGCGCGTGCCGCGAGGTCCTTCATCTCGGTCGAGATCGCCGAGACGCTCTTGGTCTCGGCACCGACGATGATGGGGGTGATCAGGCCGGCGGGGATCGACACCGCGACGGAAATGTCGGCGCGGCTGTATTTGAACAGCTGGTCCCCTGCGAAGGCGACATTGCACTCGGGCACTTCGATCAGCGCCTGGGCCAGCGCCTTGATCATCAGATCATTGACGCTGAGCTTCACGCCGCGAGCTTCGAGGCCCTTGTTGAGATCGGCGCGCAGCTTGAGCAGCGGATCGAGATTGATGTCGACCGTCAAATAAATGTGCGGGACCTGTTGCTTCGACTCGGTCAGGCGACGGGCGATCGTCTTGCGGATGTTCGAGAGCTTGATCGCTTCGTGGGGGATCGCCTGCTCGATCACGCCCGGCAGAACGGCATGCGTCGCCATTGCGGGCGCCGGCGCCGCGGCTGGGGCCGCCGCAGGGGCCTTACCCGCAGCGGCATCCACATCGGCACGGACGATCCTGCCTCCGGGGCCGCTGCCTTGAATGTTGGAGAGGTCGATGTTCTGCGCCTGAGCGAGCTTTCGCGCCAAGGGCGAGGCCTTCACGCGGTCCTTCCCCTCTCCCCCTTGGCGGGAGAGGGGTTGGGGAGAGGGCGGAGCCGGCGCCGCCGGTGCCGGAGGAGTTTCGACTGGCGCTTTGGCCGGTGCCGAGCTCACCGGTACGTCTGGCTTTGGCGCAGCCCCCTCTCCCTGCCCAGTTGCACCGGGCTTTCCCTCTCCCGCCGCTGGGGGAGAGGGACTAGTCTTTGCCGCGGCGGACGCGTCCTCGCCCTCGCCCGCCATGATAGCGATCGGCGCGCCGACTTTCACGCCATCGGTACCCTCGGGAACGAGGATCTTGGCGATCTTGCCCTCGTCGACGGCTTCGAACTCCATCGTCGCCTTGTCGGTCTCGATCTCGGCGAGGATGTCGCCCGATTTGACC
>JAZKBB010000042.1:0-4406 GCA_040388865.1 Pseudomonadota bacterium
TCGGCGCGTTCGTGATCGTCGCCTTCGGCAATGCGGTGAACCTGACCGACGGGCTTGACGGCCTCGCGACCATGCCGGTGATCATCGCCAGCCTTGCGTTCGTGTTGTTCGCCTACCTCGTCGGTAACGCCAAGTTCGCCGCGTACCTCGGCATCCCGCACGTGCCCGGCGCGGGCGATTTGACCGTCCTCCTGCTGGCGATCATCGGCGCGGGGCTCGCCTTCCTGTGGTTCAATGCACCCCCGGCGGCGGTCTTCATGGGCGACACCGGCAGCCTCGCACTCGGCGGCGCGCTCGGCGCGGTGGCGGTCGCCACTCACCATGAGTTCGCGCTGGTCATCGTCGGCGGTATTTTCGTCGTCGAGGCGCTCTCCGTCGTCATTCAGGTTGCGGTTTACAAGCGCACGGGCAAGCGCGTCTTCCTGATGGCGCCGATCCATCACCATTTCGAGCATTTGGGCTGGTCCGAGCCGACAGTCGTGATCCGCTTCTGGATCATCAGCTTCGTGCTCGCGCTCGCCGGCCTCTCGACCCTCAAGATCAGGTGATCACGGCTCGCGCCTTCGCCGACAAGCATTATGCGGTCTACGGTCTGGCGCGCTCCGGGCTGGCGACGGTCGAGGCGCTGCTCGCCAGCGGCGCGCGCGTTACCGCGTGGGACGCCAAAGAAGAGGCGAGGGCGGCACTCTCATCCTCCCCTCGTTTTCGAGGGGAGGGGGACCATGTGAAACATGGTGGAGGGGCCCCTCCGTCAGCCCTCCGGGCTGCCACCTCCCCTGCAAATGCAGGGGAGGATGTTCTTAGCATCGCCAACCTCGACGAAATCGATCTCGCCCAGTTCGACAGCCTCGTCGTCACTCCAGGCCTGCCGCTCAATCGCCACCCAATCGCCGGGCGGGCTCGCGAGGCGGGCGTCGAAATCATCGGAGACATCGAGCTGTTTGCCCGCGCCCGGCTCGAGCTTCCGCCGCACAAGGTGATCGGGATCACCGGCACCAACGGCAAGTCGACCACGACCGCGCTCGTCCATCACATCCTCGAGACCGCGGGCGTGCCGACCGAGATGGGCGGCAATATCGGCTTGCCGATCCTCGCGCAGGACCCGCTGCCTCATGGCGGAGTCTATGTGCTCGAGCTGTCGAGCTATCAGATCGACCTGACGCAGAGCCTCGATTGCGACGTCGCGGTACTGCTCAACATCACCCCTGATCATCTCGACCGGTACGAGAGCTTCGAAGCGTATGCGGCGTCGAAGGCGCGGCTGTTCGAGATGCAGTCGAAGGGACATCTCGCTTTCGTGGGCTGGGAAGCCGTGATGGCAGGATTGGTCCCGGATCCACAGACCGGCGGCCGATCAGGCTACTTCGGCATCAACCTGCCCGAGCGGAACGCGCAGAACAATTGGCCGACGCTGCAAGGTCCTCACAATGCGCAGAATGCGGCAGCGGCATGGGATGTCGCCACTTGGCTCGATCTCGATCCGAATGATATCGAAAGAGGTCTCCGCACTTATCCCGGCCTTGCCCATCGTATGGAGCGCGTCCGCGAGAAGGATGGCGTTCTCTTCGTCAACGACAGCAAGGCGACCAACCCGACCGCGACCGCTCCCGCGCTCGCTGCATTCGACCGCATCCGCTGGATCTGCGGCGGGCAGCCCAAGAGCGACAATCTCGACGAATGTGCGCCGCATTTCGGCCATGTGGCCTCGGCCTACACGATCGGCGACGCCGCCGAGCTGTTCGAGCGATTGTTAAGTCCTCACATTCCCGTGAAAAATTGTGGAAAACTCGACGCCGCCGTGCGGCAGGCCGCTGCGGATGCGCAACCGGGTGATACGGTGCTGCTGTCGCCGGCGTGCGCGAGCTTCGACCAGTTCAAGGACTTCGAGGACCGCGGCGACCAGTTCACGGCTTTGGTGGGGGCATTATGATCAAGACCATCTCGGGCCAGATCAAGGCCAAAGCCGCGCTGATCGACCCCGATCGCTACGGTCGCTCGGATACGTCGGCCATCGGTCGCTGGTTCTGGGAGATCGACAAGGTCCTGCTGCTCCTGATTACCGTGCTGATTGCGATCGGGCTGATCGCGGTTGCCGCTGCCTCGCCCGCTGCGGGCCAGCGTTACTCCGGCGGCAACGTCCACTTCTCCGAGCTTTATTACTTCTGGCGCCAGCTCGCCTGGATCGCGCTCGGGATTCCGGTGATGATCGCGATCTCGATGATGCAGCGGGAGCGCGTGCGGCGCTTGAGCCTGTTCGGGGGGGCCTTCTTCTTCGTGCTGCTGATCTTCGTGCCGCTGATCGGCCCGGAGCATAACGGCGCGCGCCGGTGGATCGAGTTCGGGCTCGGCCAGGTGCAGCCGTCGGAGTTCCTCAAACCTTTCTTCGTTGTTTCGCTCGCGTGGCTGCTGAGCCTTCGCGAGAGCGACAAGTCCCTGCCGGTCTTTCCCATCTCGGCGGTGCTGACCGGCGCCATCGCATTCCTGCTGATGAAGCAGCCGGACTTCGGCAGCACGATCATCTTCTGCGCGGTGTGGGTGGCGATGCTGGCGCTGGCGGGCGTCAGTCTTCGCATCCTCGGCATTCTAGGCGCCGTGGGAGTCGCTGGCGTGATCCTCGCTTATTTGTTTTATCCCGTCGCGACGACGCGGATCGACGAATTCCTGTTCAAAACCGGCGATAACTTTCAGGTCGAAAATGCGCTGCGGACGCTGACGGCGGGCGGGCTGTTCGGCATGGGGCCGGGCGGCGGCACGCGCAAATTCGGCCTGCCCGAGCCGCACACCGACTACATCTTTTCGGTGATCGGCGAGGAGTTCGGCCTGATCGCCTGTATCGCGATCGCGTTGCTCTATCTCGGCATCGTCGCGCGGGTGCTGGTGAAGCTGCTCGACGAGGACAACAGCTTTTCGATCCTCGCCGCCGCGGGGCTGGCGGTCGAGTTCGGGCTCCAGGCGCTGATCAACATGATGGTCAACGTCCAACTCGCGCCCTCCAAGGGAATGACCCTGCCATTCATCAGCTATGGCGGCTCGTCGATGCTGGCCCTGTCGGTCGGGATGGGCTTGCTGCTCGCCTTCACCCGCCGAAACCCCTATCTCACGCGCTCGCCCTATGCTGTGAAATGGAGCGGGGAGTCGCTGAGCGCATGAACTTCGTCCTCGCCGCCGGCGGGACCGGTGGGCACATGATCCCCGCCCACGCCCTCGCAGCGGAGCTTCGCAGCCGCAAGCACGGGGTGCTGCTGATCACCGATGATCGCGGCGCGCGCTTTCCCGGCTTGTTCGAGGGCGTGCCGGTTCACATCCTGCCCGCCGGGCGGCTCGGGGGCGGGCCGATCGGCTGGCTGAAGGCTGCCGGATCGGTGCTGAAGGGCAGAGGAGAAGCCAAGCGCCTCTATCGTGAGCACACGCCCGACGCGGTGGTCGGTTTCGGCGGCTATCCGGCCTTCCCGGCTCTGCTCGCGGCAAGCGCCCTTAAGATCTCGACGGTCATTCACGAGCAGAATGCGGTCATGGGCCGCGTCAACCGGCTGCTCGCCGGCGAAGCGGCGGCCCTCGGGACGGCCTATGAGGAGGTCGATCGGCTGAAGCCGAAATATCGGGACAAGGCGGTCCTGATCGGCAATCCGGTGCGCGAGGAGATCGCCCGCCTGGGCGAGATGCCGTTCCCGGCCTTCGATGAATATGCACCGCTCAAGATCCTCGTCACTGGCGGCAGTCAGGGCGCGAGCGTGCTGAGCGCGGTGGTGCCGGAAGGCCTCGGGATGCTCGAGCCGTCGCTTCGACGCCGCCTCCAGGTGGTGCAGCAATGCCGTCCAGACGACATCGAGAGGGTTCGCGGGCTCTATGCCGAGCTCGGAATTCCCGCCGAGCTCACGACCTATATCGAGGACATGGCCGAGAAGCTCGCCGACGCGCATCTAGTGATCGGTAGGGCGGGGGCATCGACCGTCGCCGAACTCAGCGCCGCCGGCCGTCCCGCCATTCTGATTCCGTTCGCCGCGGCAACTGACGATCATCAGACAGCCAACGCGCGCGAGCTGGTCAAGGCCGGCGGCGCGCGCGCGATTGCCCAAGGCAATTTCACGCCCGACGTGCTGGCGCGGCAGATCGAGGCGCTGGCCATGGACCCCGTCGCTCTCAACAATGCCGCGGCGCGCGCTCTGTCGGTCGGCCGCCCGCACGCCGCTCGCGATCTCGCCGACCTGGTTGAGCGGATCGGTGAGGGCGTTGCTCCAGTCCTGGTTGGGTCCAGCCTTTCGCCGCGAGTCACTGCCAAAGCGCCTGGCGGAGCCATGCCCGCATGATGAAGGCGATGGGCACTGACATCGGGACGATCCACTTCGTCGGGATCGGCGGCATCGGCATGTCGGGCATCGCCGAGGTGATGCACCAGCTCGGCTACA